>JAEUJY010000110.1 GCA_016794525.1 Myxococcales bacterium | reverse complement strand
CCGCCGCCGCTCCCGCCTCGGCCTCGCGCGCCGATCGCGCCGCCGCCTCGGCCACCTGCGCGTCCGCCTCGCGGTCGCGGGCGATCGCGACCGCCGCCGCCTGCGCGTCCGCCGCCGCCGCCGCCGCCGCCGCCGCGACCTCGACCCGGCCCGCCGCCGCCGCCGCGTCGGCCCACGGCGCGCGCACCGCGGCCAGCCGATCGACCAGCGCCAGCCGCGCCGCGACGTCGGCCAGCGCCGCCACCGTCGCGTCGGCCGCGGCCTGCGCGGTCGCCGCCTCGGCGTGATCGGCGCGCCACCGCGCCGCGGCCTCGCGCCAGCGGCCGGCGGTCAGCAGCCGCTGCTCGTCGTCGGCGCAGGCCACCACCGCGGCGTCGGCGTCGGCCAGCCGCGCGATCAGCGCCGCGCGGGCGTCGGCGTCGAGCACCGGCGTCAGGTCGCCGGCCGCCGCCAGGCCACGGCGCTGGCTGGCGATCTCCTGGCCGCGGCGGTGCGCGGCCACCGACAGCGCGCCGTACAGCGACGTCCCGGTCATGCGCTCGAGCAGCGCCGAGCGCTCGCCCGGCGCCGCGCGCAGGAACGCCGCGAAGTCGCCCTGGGCCAAGAGCGCCGAGCGGCGGAACTGATCGAACGTCAGCCCGAGCGCGTCCTCGATCGCGCGCTGGGTCTCGCGCCGCGTGCCGCCCATCCGGACGCCGTCGTCGAGGCGAACCAGCGACGTCTCCTGGCCCTGGAACGCGCCGGTCGGCTTGCCGTGGGCGCGCCGCACCGACCAGCGCGCGCGGTAGCGCCGCTGGTCGCGGCCCTCGAAGTCGACCTCGGCCCAGCCGGCGCCGGCGCCGCGGCGCAGGAGCGACCGCACGTCGGCGGCGCCGACCGCGGCGACGCCGTCGCGCCCGACCTCGAAGCGGCTGCGGCCCTCGAGCCGCGGCGTGACGTTGAACAGCGCCGCGCACACCGCGTCGAGCAGCGTGCTCTTGCCGGCGCCGGTCGCGCCGGTGATCGCGAACAGCCCGGCCGAGGCCAGCGGCTCGGCGGCCAGGTCGACCTCGAACTCGTCGGCCAGGCTGGCCAGGTTGGCGCCGCGGATCGCCAGCAGCCTCACGACGCCGCTCCTCGAGGGCCAGGCCGACCGTCGGGCTCGGCGTCCTCGGTGAGCCCGCGGTGCAGCGCCGCGAACGCCGCGGCGATCGCCGGCGGCAGCTCGCCGCCGTGCTCGCGCTGCCACAGCCGCGCCACCACCTCGCGCGGCTCGAGCTGCGCCAGCACCTCGGCCGGGCGCGGCGCGCCGGCGGTGCGCGCGCCGCCGGCCTCGACCGAGATCTTCACCAGCCGCGGGTGCTTGCCGGCCATCGCCGCCTCGACGTCGGTGCGCAACCGCGGCGCCGGCGCGTCGAGCCGCACCCGCACCTCGAGGAACGGCCGCAGCTCGGGGTCGACGCCCTCGTCGAGCGGCGCCAGCTCGGCCAGCGCGGCCAGCACCTGCGGCAGCGCCGACGCGCCCCGCCGCGGCACCCGCACCAGCGGCACCGTCCGCGGGATCGGCAACGTCCGGATCCCGGACAGCTGGGCGCCGGCCAGGTCGACCACGACGACCTGGTGGTGGTAGTCGGCCTCGGCCATCGCCAGCGGGATCGGCGAGCCGGCGTAGCGCACGTGCTCGGCGCCCACCCGCTGCGCGCGGTGCAGGTGGCCGAGCGCGACGTAGGCCACGTCGTCGGCGAACGCGGCGCCGCCGATGACCTCCTCGCCGGCGATCACGATGCCGCGCTCGGACTTCGACGGCAGCCCGCCGGCGAGGTGCAGGTGGCCCATCGCCAAGAGCGCCTGGCCCGGCTGCCGCTGCTGCCGCGCCGCCACCAGCACCTCGCGGAACACCGCGCGCACCGCGTCGCCGCGATCGCCGTCGGCGTCGAGATCGCCCGGCCGCAGGTACGGCACCGCCGCCACCAGCGCGCCGATCGCGCCGCTGGCGTCGCGCAGCGGCACCACCAGCGGCCCGGCGTCGATCGCGCCGCCGGCGTCGCGCCCGACCGTGCCGATCACGTGAACGCCAGCCGCGGCCAGGAGCGGCGCCGGGGCGGTCAGGCGCGCCGGCGAGTCGTGGTTGCCGGCGATCGCCACCACGGTCAGATGCGGCCGGTGCCGGCGCGCCGCGGCGACGAACCCGTACCAGGCCGCCAGCGCCCGGGCCGGCGGGTTACCGGCGTCGAACACGTCGCCGCTGATCAGCACCGCGTCGATGGCCTCGGCGGCGATCGTGTCGCACAGCCAGTCGAGGAACGCCGCGTGCTCGCGATCGCGCGGCAGATCGTGCAGCGCGTGCCCGAGGTGCCAATCCGACGTGTGCAGGACCCGCAGCACGGGCCCTGGATAGCACCTCGATCTGACCGGCAGTTTTTCCTCAGGACCGCCCCTGACAGCTGCGAAAACCTGAGCCTCGGTTGCTGCCGCAGCCTGCCGCACGCCTGTCGCGCTGATCACGCCTCACCCGCGCGGTGGTGGTGCCCGTGGCCTGTCCCTTGCTCTAATCGAGCCACCGTGCGCGCCCTCCTCGCCCTCCTCGCGGCCCTCCCCCTCGCCGCCTGCACCCTCGACTTCGCGGACGACACCGGCTGCGGCGTCGACCCGCCGCCCGATCGCCTGATCAACCCCTCGACCCTGACCTGCGAGTTCCACGCGCCGGCCGATCCCTGCGTCTGGGATCCGTCGGCGCTGTCGTGGGGCGCGTGCGCCAGCCCGTGCATCGGCCTGGCCGAGCCGGCGTGCCTGGCGGCGCCATCGTGTCGCGGCACCTACGACCACGACTGCTTTTTTGGCATCGGCGCGTGCAGCCGACCGACGCCGTTCCTCGGCTGCTTCCCGACCGACCTCAACCTCGACACCGTGACCGGCTGCGCCGGCCTCGACGCCTGGAGCTGCTCCCGCCACGAGCAGTGCGGCGCCACCTACCGCACCGCCGCGACGTGCTTCGACGGGCTCGACCAGGACGGCGACGGCACCGCCGACGATCCCGACGAGTGCGGGCTGGCCTACGTCCGCTGCGTGCCCGAGCCGGTCCCGCAGCCGTAAGGCGGTCACGCCACGCGGCGGCGGCGATCGAGCGCCAGCTCCGACGGCCGCGTCGGCAGCGCGCTGCGGCCCACCTGCTCGTCGAGCTGCGCCCACGCGCCGCGCACCGCGGCGCACATCCACTGCCACGCCGGGTCGTCGTCGTGGCACAGCTCGAGCCGCAGCGCGCCGTCGACCGCGGTCGCCCACTCGATGGCCTCGGTCACGCGGTGGATGAACGCGTCGCGCTCGCCGGCGACCACCAGCCGCTGCTCGACCACCGCGCCGTCGGCGCCGACCAGCGCCAGCCGCGCGACCCGCTCGACCTCGAACACCCGAGCGTCGAGCCGCGGCACAGGTGTGTGTTCATCTTCCACCACCAGCGCGGCACGCCGCTCGAGGGTGATGCGCATCCGGGTCGCGCGATCGAGGCGGCGCCACGGACACGCGAGGGGTTGGGTCATGGCGGCGGCGTGCATGGGGCCGACCACCAGCAAGCGCCGCGCCAGCAGGGGAAGGGGCTTTGCGAAGGTCCCTTCCAGGGTAGTGTCGCGTGGTGACCGAACCCGCTCCCGCTCCGGCGCGCCTCGAGGTCCGCGGCCTGCGCGTCGAGCTGCCGGATGGCCGGGTGCTGATCGACGACCTGTCGCTGTCGCTGGCGCCGGGCGAGGTCGCGGTGCTGCTCGGCGGCTCGGGCGCCGGCAAGTCCACGTTCGCGCGGGTCTTGTTCGAGCGCGCCGAGCTGGACGCCGCCGGCTTCCACGTCGAGTCGGAGGTGGTCGAGCTCGACCGCGGCCAGCTGGGCCTGGTGCCGCAGCGCGGCGCGCTGTTCGATCACCTCGACGTCGCCGGCAACATCGCGCTGGCGCTGCGCTACGCCGACACCCCCGAGGGCGATCCCGCGACGTGGCTGTCGCGGGTCGGGTTGGGCGCCGACGTCGCGCGCCCCGGCGTGGCGGTCGGCTCGCTGTCGGGCGGCCAGGCCCAGCGGGTCGCCGTGGCCCGGGTGCTGGCGTCGGGGCGCCGGCTGCTGTTCCTCGACGAGCCGTCGGTCGGGCTCGACCCGCACCGCGTGCGCCAGCTGGCCCGGCTGATCCGCCAGCAGGTCGAGGCGCTGGGCGCCGCGGCGATCGTCGTCACCCACGACGTCGCGCTGGCCGCCGGGGTCGCCGACGCGCTGTACCTGCTGTCGCTCGAGGACCGCAAGCTGACCCGGCTGTTCCCCGACACCTGGCCCGGCCCGGTCGAGCGTGACGGCGTCGACGACGCCACCCGCGGCCGCTGGCTGCTCGCGCTCGAGGACGCGCTGGTCGATCACCTCGAGACCCACGGCGATCGGCCGCCGCCGCGCCGCCCGCCGCGCGGCCGCGCGCTCCTGCACCGCGCCGCCGAGGTGGCGCAGCCGGTGACCCGCCCGTTCGCGGTCGCGGCCTGGGCGCTGCGCCACCTGCCGGGACAGCTGCTGCGCCGCCCGCGCGACAGCGTCACCGTCGCCAGCCGGGTCGGCGCGCAGGCGCTGGTCCGCCCGCTCCTGTTCTACGCGATCGTGTCGACGCTGATCGGCTACACGGTGCTGTACGTCATCAGCCGCATCGGCGGCGCCGGCGTGCGCCCCGACGCGCTGATCCGCCAGATCGGCGGCAGCTACGTGATCGCGCTGGCGCCGGCGCTGTCGGCGATCCTGTTCGTCGCGGCGTCGGGCAGCGCCACCAACGCGTGGCTGGGCTCGATGGCGCTGGGCCGCCAGACGCTCGCGCTCGAGGCGCTCGGCATCGATCAGAAGGCGTACCTGTGGGCGCCGGCGTGGCTGGCGCTGGGGCTGGCGTACCTGGCGATCGCCAGCCTGTTCGCGCTGGGCATGATCGTCGGCGGCTACCTGGTGTGCCGCTCGCTCGGCATGCCCGACGCGTGGGCGCTGCTCACCGCCGATCTGATCGACCCGCGGCCCGAGCGCGCGGTCTACGCGGCGCGCGCCGGCCTGCTGGTGTGGATGTACGCGTGGGGCATCGCCGCCGACGTCGTCGCCAAGGGCACCGCGACCAAGCCGGACGCCGACGCCGTGACCCGCGGCATGACCGCGTCGGTGGTCGCGTGCACGCTGTGGGTCGTCGCGCTCGAGCTGCTCACCGTCGTGTGGGTGCTGGCGCGATGAGCGCGCGCGGCGGCGCGATCGCGGTGGCCGCGGGCGTCGCGCTGGTGATCGCCCACGCCGCGCTGGTGCCGACCTGGATCGCCCACACCGCGCGCCCGGCGCTCGCCGTCGACGGCGCCCAGCCACTGGTGGCCGACGTCGCGCCGACCGGCGTGGTGCCGGCCGGCGTGCCGGCGACGATCACCCGCGACGGCGCCGCGCCCGGGCTGGTCGTGACCCGCTACACCGCGCGCTACCGCGGCGGCATCGAGCGCACGGTCGCGGTGCCGACGCTGGTCGGCCCGTTCCAGGATCCGGCGGCGCCGCCGTGCACCGGGCGGCTCGCGGTCGGCCAGCGCCTGCTCGACGGCGGCGACGGCACGGTCGCGGCGATCGTCCGCAGCGAGCTGGCGGCGCAGCTGAGCACGCTCGACGTCTTCGGCATCGGCAAGTTCCAGCGGGTCGACACCGTCGCGCTGCGCTGGGTCGGCGTGTTCGACGTGCCGTTCGAGAGCGGCATGTTCCCGGCGGCCGCGCTGGCCGCGCCGCGCCCCGCCGGCTACCTGCGCGCCGAGGCCCGCGTCGTCTTCGAGCGGCTCGCGATCGTCGTCGTGCTGGGCGCGATGCCGCGCACCGATCGCGGCCAGCTCGGCTTCACGATCGGCCTGCGCGCCCACGTCGACGTCGACAACCGCGCGCTGGCGTGGCTGGTCGATCGCGTCGGCATCGACCGCCTGGCCACCCGCTTCGCGCGCGGCCAGCTCGACACCGCGCTGCTCGCCGCGCTGGGCCCGCCGCCGCCGCTGCCGCTGCCGGGCGGCGGCCAGCTGGTCATCGAGGTGTGCGGCGACCGCCCGGTCGAGGTGGTCGCCGATCGCTACGCCGCGCTGCCGCTGCGCTGGCGCCTGACCCCGCCGGTCCCGGCGGTCGCGCCGGCGCTGCCGATCCTGCCGCCGCGCCGCGGCCCGGTCGCGTTCCCGCCGCCGGCCGCCGACGCGCGCATCACGATCGACCTCGACCTCGACGGCATCAACGGCGCGCTCTACGAGCTGTGGCGGGCCGGCTTCCTCGATCGCCAGCTCGACCAGCTCGACCTCGCCGGCCGCTTCAACCACCACCCGGTCGTCGAGACCTACCTGACGTTGCGGCTGTCGCCGCTGCGGCTGGCGCTGCCACCGACGGTGGCGCCGGCGCCGCCCGATCGGCTGCGGCTCGACGTCGCCGTGGCGGTCGCGATCGGCGATCGCGCGCAGGTCACGCCGGCCACCGCGGTCGGCCGCGCCGGCCTGGCGTTCGTCGGCGACGACCGCATCGCCACCGACGTCGAGCTGACCGGCCTCGACGTCACCTGCGCGCCGCGCCCCGATCGGCTCGAGCCGTGCTTCGGCGACGTCGTCGCGACGATCCGCGACTCGACCACCGACACCCACGCCGCGCTGGGCGCCGCGCTGTCCGACGTGCTCACCGCGCTGTTCGTCGGCCGCCAGGTCGCCGCCGACGCCGCGCCGGCGGTGCTGACGATCGATCGCGCCCGCGCCCGCACGATCGCCGACGCCACCGCGGTGCGCATCGAGCTGGGCGCGCACCTCGACGCGCTGCCGCCGCGCTGACCCGCGCCCCGCCGCGCCCGCTCAGGCGCCGCAGCCGACGGTCGCGCCGAGCACCAGCTTGCCGTCGGTGATCTCGGCCGCTCCCGACGCCGCGCCCTCGTAGTAGGCCGCGGTCCAGATGAACGCGTACCGGCCGTCGCCGTCGAGGTCGTAGCTCGCGTCGACGCTCCACAGCTCGAGGTCGCTGGTCCACAGCGACCTCAGGTGCTCGCGATCGCCGTCGACCGCCAGCACCAGCGCCGACCACGTGTAGCCCGAGCCGTTGTCCTCGGGCAGCGGCACGTTGGCGCTGATCAGCAGGTCCGGCGCCGGGCCGCCGGTGACGTTCAGCTCGAGCGCCTGCCGCACCCGCACCTCGGCGGCGGCGATCGGCCGGGCGCGCTCGGTGCCGGCCAGATCGGCGGTCGCGCGCGCGGCGAGCCCGGCGGCCAGCGCCGGCGTGACGCTCGCGTCGTCGGTCGGGTGGATCACCAGCCCGACGTCGGCGCCGGCCGGGTAGATGGTGACCGTCGGGTAGGCGTCGTCGGGACCGGCGCTCCGGCGGTAGCCCACCACCGAGGCCACGTCGCCCGAGGCGCCGCACTCCTCGTCGCGGCGGCCGGTCAGCGTGAACCGCGCCGGGCCGACGACGAGCTCGCCGCCGGCCTCGGCCTGCGCGCGCAGCGCGGCGCAGCCGTCGGCGCCCGGCGCCCAGCAGTCGGCCTCGAAGACCGCGTCCTGGCCCCACGGGAAGTAGACGATCGCCGCCGCCCGCGGCGCGGCGCCGCCGCGCGCGCCGATCGTCGTCGGCGCCGTCGCGCCGCGCCCGCACGCCGCGACGGTCAGCACGGCCAGCCATGGTCCCAGGGTTCGCTGCATGGTGGTGAAACGTACCAGCGCCGCCGGGTAGTCCGCGCGGCGTGGAACGCGACAATCGCCGCGCCGGCGCTCGGCTCGTCCGCGACGACCCCGTGTTAGCTTCGCGCCCATGAAGCTCCGTTCGATGCTGGTGACCGTGGCCGGGCTCGCCGCCGCCTGTGGTGGCAAGGGCAAGCCGGCCGAGGTGAAGAAGCCCGTCGTGGTGGAGGCGCCCAAGCCACCGCCGCCGCCGCCCCCGCCAGTGTGTGTGCCGGCCACCGAGCCGGCGCTGATCGCCAGCGCGACCTCGAACGGCACCGACGCGCAGTTCTGTGCGTCCGACGGCGGCGACGCCTCGGCGTGCTTCTCGGTCGGCCTCACCGACGGCAAGTACGCCGCGATGGCCGAGGCGCCCGCGCCCCAGAGCCCGTCGCTCGCCGCCGGCAAGGCCTACCTGCAGACCACGCCGACCGAGGTCAAGGTGTGCGTCACCGCCGACAGCGGCGACGCCAGCTGCACGACGCTCAAGCCCAAGGTCGGCCGCGGCGCCAGCGAGCCGATCGTCGCCGTCACCAACGACGCCGGCACCACCGTCGTCGCGATGCTGGGCGACGCGGCGGCCGGCAAGGGCGTCGCCGAGGTGTGGGACGTCGGCAAGAAGAGGAAGCTGGCGACCATCAAGTACGCCAAGGGCGACTACAAGTGCGGCAGCGCCGCGATGCTCGGCGACACCGTCTACATCAGCGCCAGCGTGTGCGCCGGCCCCGACGCGCGCGGCGCGCTGTACACCGCCAAGGGCAAGAAGCTCGCCGACGTCGGCGGCAAGGACTTCGGCACGTTCGGCACCAGCGGCGTCCAGGTCGACGGCACCCAGTGGGCGTTCCTCGAGGAAGGCGCCGGCACGATCGCGATCCAGGACGTCGCCACCGGCGCGGTCGCCAAGACGATCGACCTGGTCGCGTTGTGGGCCGGCGACGACAAGACCGACGGCACCCGCGCCAACGGCAACCCCGGCGAGTCGGCGCTGGTGCGCGGCGGTCCGGGCGAGCTGGTGGTGATCGCCGGCTCGCCGTCGGCGGGCTCGATCGGCGTCGTCACCACCGACTCCGGCGAGCTGAAGGTGTGGAAGGCGTGCGCCGCCGCGGTCGAGGCCAAGCCCGACGCGGCGCCGGCCGACGAGCCGACCGGCGAGTGAGCGCGGCGCGGCCGGGCTACCAGCGCCCGCCGCCGCAGCCGTTGCCGCCGCCGCAGCCCGGGCCGCTGCCGCCGCCACCCCGGTTGGGGTTGAGCAGCTGCATCATCAAGATCGGCAGCAGCTGATCGAGCCCGTTGCTGGACTGCGCCGGCGGCTTGCCCAGGTCGGCCAGCGCGCCCTTGATGTCGTTGAGCGCGTCGAGCAGCTGGTCGTCGGAGGTGGACCGCGACGAGGTCGACGAGCGGCGACCGCCGGTGACGGCGTCGAGGGCGGCGGGATCGATGGCGGTGAACGCGGGCTTGGGCATGGCGGGCTCCGGTGGGGGACCACCCAGCCTTCAGCACCCGGCGTGCCAGCCGCGACCCGTGTGCGATCAGCTACCTGGCGACGGGGGCCGGCGCCCCGATCGCCGACCGCGGATCACAGTCGCGCTCCCAGGCCCTCACCGCGGCGTCGCCGCGCTGGCGCCCGGCTACGCCCGCAGCAGCTTGAACGCGTGGGTCCAGCCGCCGCCGCGCATGCCGGGGATGCACCACAGCATGCACAGCGGCTCGATCGCGCGGGCCGCGGTGGCGGTGCCCATGTCGGCGGTGTCCCAGCCGAACTGATCGAGGATCGACCGCACCACCGCCTTGGCGTCGGCGTCGTTGCCGCAGATGAACATCGTCGGCGGGCCGCCCGGCAGCGACGGGTTGACCATGTACGCGTTGCCGACGCACGAGAACGCCTTGACGAAGCGCGCGCCCGGTACCTGCGCCTGCAGCCGCTCCATCAGCGACTCGTCGAGGTTGGTGAAGAAGCGCAGCACGCCGTCCTGGGGCGGCGCGTCGGCGATCGGGTTGGTGGCGTCGATGACGACCTTGCCGGTGAGATCGCCGGCCAGCGTCAGCGCCTCGCTGGCGGCGCTGCCCTTGACCGCCAGCACGACCACGTCGGCGCCCGCCGCGGCGTCGGCGAAGGTCGCGGCGCGGCCGCCGGAGCGCTGGGCCCACGCGGCGAGCTTGCCCGGGTCGCGCGACCCGCGGGCCACGTCGTGGCCGTGCTTGCGAAAGCCGTCGGCGAGGACCTCGCCGACCGTTCCCGAACCGAGGACTGCGATCTTCATGCCCCGACGCTACGCCCGGCGCCCGCCAGCGTCACCTCGCCAGGTGGCCAGAACACCGAGCGGTTCGAAGTGCCTGCTGCGACGCGACCTTGCGGGCGCCTCCGGGCGTACGTCCGATGCTCGCTCGTCACGTAGGCCCCTACGCTCCTCGCTGCGCTTCGGGCGTGCGCCCGGATCCGCCTCGCACGTCCGCGTCTCGCGACGGCATTCGAACCGCTCGGTGTTCTAGGCCTGTCAGTTTTTCGGCGACGCTGGCGCCGCTCCCGGCCGGCGCGCCGCGCCACCGTCGAGCCGCCGCCGGCGCGCACCGCGTCACCGCGGACACACCGCATCAGCTTTTCGACAGCCTGCGACCGGCGCCACGCCGGCGGCGGCTCGTCGACAGATTCGCTTCACCGCCGCCGCGAATCGCGCGATCGTCGAGATCCCCCGAGTCCCCGAGGCTCCCCGTGCACCTCCTCCTCCGCACCTCGCTCGCCGCCCTGGCGCTCACCCTCGCCGCCTGCGATCCCGGCGTCATCGGCGATCCCGACGCCACCCCCGACACGCCGGTCATCGTCGACGCGCCGATCGACGCCCGCCCGGTCGAGACCTGCCCGGTCAGCGGCACCGCGTTCAACCCGTCGCTGGTCGTCAACGATCCGACGACGCTGGCCCGGTTCGGCTTCGCCCGGGTCATGGACCAGCTGCGCGCCACCGCCAGCATCGGCGCCGGCCAGACCTCGCGCGCGCTGTACCAGCAGTGGATGCGCACGTTCGACGCGAGCGCGGCGACCGGCGACTGCGACGACCCGACCATCGACCCCGAGCACTACGGCCTGGCGTGCCCGCGGCAGCCCGAGGCCAAGCTCGCGAGCGTCGATCCGTTCCTGCCCGGCGGCGGCGCGATCGAGTTCGTGCCGCTCGGGCTGTTCAACCGCTTCGACCTGGCGCCGGCCGACGGCAGCAACTGCGGCGAGTACCGGATCGTCTTCGGCATGCAGTCGCGCACGCCGTCGATCGCCGGCCGCGCGCTGATCATCTTCGAGGGCGCGCTGCCCAACCCGACGCCGGCCGCCGGCATCGACGCGTGTCTGCCGGTCGCGCGGTTCTGGCAGGGGCTGTCGACCGATCCGTCGCCGGTCTCGCGCGCCGACAAGCTCGAGCGGTTCTACTTCGACGGCACCGCGGTGCCGGGCTTCCCGCCGGTGGTGGCCGCCCACAGCTACGGCCTGGCGCTGGGCGCGACCGCGGCCCACGGCGCCGGCCAGGTGCGGACCAACTTCTTCATCGACTCGATCGAGTGGCAGCTGCGCGAGTTCAAGCTGCGCCGCACCTGCACCAACTCGGCCGACCCGACGACGTGCCGGCTGGCGTTCGCGCACGTCACGGTCAAGGCCAACCCCGCCGAGGAGCTGTTCACCGGCGGCCACCCGAAGAGCGCGTCGTTCCGCTCGCAGTTCGTCGCGCAGGTGTCGCGGCTCACCGGCGCGTCGGTCAACGCGCTGTCGATCGCGCCCGGCGATCAGTTCAACGAGTACGAGAGCGTGTCGTCGCGGGCCGAGGTCAACTACAACATGTTCGCGTTCGAGCCGCTGCCGTCGGAGGTCCAGACCAAGCTGCGGCAGCTGGGCTCGAGCCTCAGCGCGACCGACATCCTCAACCGCGCCACCACCCAGACCTGCGCCGGCTGCCACCAGCAGTCGAGCAACGTCGCGCTGGGCGGCGGCCTGGTGTGGCCGGCCAGCCTCGAGTTCACCCACATCGACGAGAACCACCGGCTGTCGCCGGCGCTGACCACCGCGTTCCTGCCGCGCCGCCGGATCATCCTCGAGGCGTTCATCAACGCCCGCTGCGCGCCCGCCACCGGCCGCGCCGCCGGCGAGCTCGATCTCGGCCCGGCCGCGATCGCTGACGCCATCGCCGACGGCCGCACCGTCGGCGGCTCCCCGGTCGGCGCGCCGAACTGAGTTCCAGGAGGTGCGTCGCCGCACCTCCCTCGGCGGGGCCAGGTCCCCGCCGAGCCTCCCCCCGCGACGCGAGACGCGCGGCCCCGGCCGCGCCGGGCCTGCGATATCCTGCGGGCGATGAGCCGCTGGCCCCGGGAGGTCGACGATCGCGCCCGCGCGCTGATCGACGGCGTGCTCGCGGGCGGCGACGGGCGGGTCGGCGCGTGGCGCGGCCTGATGGTGCTGCTGGCGCCGCACCTCGAGGCGTGGGCGCGCGGCAACCGCCTGCTGCGGCGGTGTCGACTGGCCGGCGACGACGACGCCCGCGCGGTCATGGTCGCGGTGTTCGAGCGGCTGGCCGCCGGCGACCATGCCAACCTGCGCGCGTTCGCCGCGCGCGAGGCCGCCGCCGAGGCCGAGGCCGACGCGCTGATGGCCGATCTGGCCCGGCTGGGGCGGCTCGACGAGGCCGATGCCGAGGCGCCGCCCGACGAGGCGCCGCCCGACGACGCGCCGGTCAAGGCGTGGCTGCTGCGGCTGCTCGACTACGTCGCGCGCGATCACGTGCGCCGGCGGTTCGGGTGGGCCGAGCCCGACGCCGGCCCCACCAAGCGCGACCTCGGCACTGACGCGGCGCGGCTCGACGGCGTCGCCGACGCCGGCGCGCGACCGCCGCTGACCGATCGCCTCACCGTCGGCCGGCTGGTCGCCGAGGTGCGCGCGCACATGGCCACCTTCCCCGCGCCGATGCAGGCCGCGCTCGACCTGTGGCTCGACGATCACGGCTTCGCCGAGATCGCGGCCGCGCTCACCCTCGCCGACGCCGACGCCGCCCGGGCGCTGGTGCGCGCCGGCCAGGCCCGCCTGCGCGATCGCTTCCGCGGTCGCGCGCCGCTGTTCCCATGAACGCGGTGATCGCGCTCGTGCTCAGCTGGGTCGCCACCCACGGCGCGCTCGAGCCCGGGCGCGCGCCGGGCAGCTTCTGGGTCACCACCGATCCGGTGCCGGGCCGGTTCACCTGGGGCGACGTGCTGTCGACCACCGACGTCCGCCTGCCGTTCCAGCTCGACGTGCGCTGGCGGCGGATCGGCCCCGAGGCCGGGCGCTCGCTGCACGTGATCATCGCCAGCGGCATCGTGCTGGTGCAGTCGGGTCGCCTCGCGCTCTACACCTACGACGAGGCCGCGCTGGCCGCGCGCGGGTGGACCGCGGTGCCGGGGCTCGACACCCACCGCGAGCACACGATCGGCGTGCGGCAGGACGCCGCCGAGGTGCGGGTGTCGGTCGACGGGGTCGAGGTGCTGCGGCAAGCGCTGGTCACCGCGCGCGCCGCGACCAAGGTCGGCGTCGGCCTCAAGGGCGCCGGCGGCTACCGCTCCGCGCTGCGGGTGGCGTCGGTCGTGGTCCGCGAGCTGCCGGCGCAGTGAGCGGCCACGTCGGCCGCGCCACCGAACGCTTCGGCCAGCGCGCACGCGTGCGCCAGCGCCGCGGCCGGCGTCACCGGGTACACCCTCAGCGCGCCCGACGCGTGGCCGACCGCGACGTGATCCTCGTCGAGGAACGCCGCCGAGGTCGCGGCGCCGCGCTCGGCTCCACCGATCCGCGCCAGCACCGCCGCGCGGCGGAGCGACCACACGTCGACGCCGCCGTCGGCGTAGGCCACCGCCAGGCGATCACCCGACGGCGAGCGTGCGACGGCCAGCGCCGCGCCCCGGCGTCCGGGCAAGGTCGCGATCGCGCCGCCAGCCCCGCGCACGCCGATCGCGCCGTCGCCGGCGTCGGTGGTGACGAGCGCGTCCCCACCGCCGACCGCCCACACCCGACCGGCCAGCGGCGCGCCGCGCGGCGCGAGATCGCGGCCGTCGAGCACCAGGCTGGTGCCGTCGGGGCGACCGGCCAGCAGCGCGGCGTCATCGGCGGTGAACGCCAGCGCCGCGTGGCCGTCCTGGTGATCGTCGCCGGGCTCGGCCGGGCGCCGCGCGATCGCCGCGCCGCCCTCGACGTCCCACAGCGCGGTCAAGCCGCCGGCGTGCCCTGACGCCAGCCGCCGCCCGTCGTGGCTCCAGGCCAGCGCGGTGATCGCGCCGGACGCCGGCAGCTCCCGCGGCGCACCCCCGCCGGGCGGGATGATCAGCAACCGCCCCTCGAGCGAGCCGAGCGCCAGCGCGCCCTGCGCGGACACCGCGAGCGCCGCCGCCGGCGCGCCCAGCGCCCACGCCCCGCGCGCCTCGCCGGTCGTCGCCGCGAACGCCCGCACGTCGCCCGCGACGTCGGCGATCACCGCGGTGTCGGCGTCGCGCCAGGCCGCCGCCACCAGCTCGCGCGGCGACGCCTCGGTCCGCATCGGCGCGCCGTCGGTCGCCCGCCAGATCACCGCGTGGCCGTCGTGCCCCGCGCTCAGCAAGCGCGCGCCATCGGGCGCGGGCGCCAGCGCCACCAGCTCGCCCGAGTGCGCCAGCAACGTCCCGCTGGCCCGGCCGCTGCGCAGATCGACCACGAACGCGGTGCCGTCGCGGCTGGCCGACACCAACCGCGCCGTGGCGGGATCGAACGCCGGCCGGCCGGTCAGCGCGTCGTGGTGCAGCGCCAGCGTCAGGGTCGACCGGCAGGTGGTCACGTCGATCAGGTCGAGCGGCCCCCAGCGCTCGGTGAGCAGCCACGCGTCGTCGAGCCAGTCCTCGGCGATGCCATCGAGCTCGCACCGCACCTCGCCCGATCGGGGCTCGATCACCACGGTCGCCCGGCGGCGCGCCTCGTCGAACAACCCCACGGCGAGCAGCCCGGTGCGCCGGTTGATCGGCGTCAACCCGAACAGCATCGGCTGCTCGCCCAGGACGATCCGCCCCGGCGTCCCCGGCGCCGCGTCCCCGGCCCACGCCCGCACCTGGTGATCGGCGCCGTTGTGGTAGAGCGTCCCGTCGACGCCGAACCCCATCACCACCGCCGCGGCCCCGACGTCGGCGACCAGCACCGGCGGCGCCCCCGGCGCCCAGCGCAGCAGCCGGCCGTCGAGCGTGGCCACGGCGATCTGGCCATCGGCGCCACGCGCGGCGGCCGACGCCGGCGCCGGCAGCGGCTGGCGCTCGATCACCGCGAGCGTCGCCAGGTCGCGCACGGTGAGGTCCTCGGCCACGATCACCAGCTGCCCGTCGGCGGTCAGCCAGCACGCGACCGGGTTGGCGGTGGTGGCGACCTGCCGCACCGCGCGCGACCCTAGATCGATCAGCTCGACGCCGGCGGTGAAGCCGTAGACCGCGGCGGTGCGGCCGTCGGGCGCCACCGCGAGCGTCTCGGGCTCGGCCTGCGCCAGCGGCACCGTCCCGCGCAGCGCGCCCGACCGCGCGTCCCAGATCAACAGGCGCCGCGACTCGTCGAGCCCGAGCGCCACGTCGCCGGCGATCGCGGTGCCCTTGACCAGGCCCTGGTGTGGCAGCGGGCGCAGCATCGGGCCGGCGCTCAGCACGTCGAGCACGCCCTGGAACGCCTCGTCGGTCGGCGCCCGCCCGGCCGTGACGTCGGGGCCGATCGCGCCGATCGCGGTGACCAGCGCGTCGTAGCGGGTCGCCGGATCCGACGCCAGCCGCTGCGCGATCACGCCGCGGGCCCGGCGCAGCTCGAGCTCGGCGCGGCGCTGCGCGGCCTGCGCGCGATCGCGCTCGCGGGCGATCCGCACCAGCGACAGCACGCCGCCGACCGCCAGCACCAGCAGGGCCACCGCGCCGATCCGCAGGGCGGTCCGGTAGCGCCGCGCGAAGTGCCGCAGCAGCTCGCCGGGCCGGTAGCGCCGCGACCGCAGCAGCTGGCCGGTCTGGAACCGGCGCAGCTCGTCGGCCAGCTCCTGCGCGGTCGCGAACCGCACGTCGCGATCGCGGGCCATCGCCCGCGCGACGATGTCGGCCAGCTCGACCGGCACCTCGGGCGCCAGCTCGGCCAGCGGCGTCGGCGGGCCGTCGATCAACGCCTGCCGCGCCGCGGTCGCCGATCGCGCGCCGTACGGCGGCGCGCCGGCCAGCAGGTGGTACAGCGTCGCGCCCACGGCGTAGACGTCGACGCGCGCGTCGGGCGCCGCGCCCGCGCCTTGCTCGGGCGGCATGTACGGCGCGGTCCCGGCCCCCAGCCGGGTCAGCCCGTCGTCGGCGGGCGGCGGCTCGTCGAGCGGCGCGTCGTCGAGCGGCGGCGCCCCCTCGGGATCGTCGAGCTGCTTGGCCAGGCCCCAGTCGATCAGCACCGTCTCGCCGAAGCTGCCGATCAGGATGTTGTCGGGCTTGATGTCGCGGTGGACGATCCCGCGCGCGTGCGCGAACGCCACCGCCTCGGCCACCGCCACCACGTGCGGCAGCAGCGCGAGCCGCGCAGCCAGCGTCGGACGCCGCGCGATCTCGCGGCCCAGCGGCGCGCCGGCCAGGAGCGGCATCGCGTAGAACGGCTCGCCGTCGTCGAACCGCCCCGCCTCGTGGACGCCGACGATCGCCGGGTGCTGCAGCCGCGCCGTCAGCCGCGCCTCGCGCTCGAACCGCGCCCGCAGCGCGGCCCGCGCGCCCTGCGAGCCGCCGCGGATCTGCTTGATCGCCACCACCCGACCCAGCCGGCGATCGCGGGCCTGGAACAGGCTGCCCATCCCGCCGCGCGCGTCGGCCAGCGGCGCCCACTGGTCGTAGACCGCGCGGTCGACCGCGGGCAGCGGCGGGGTCGTCGGCGCGGGCGGCACCTCCAGCCCGGCGAGCGCCGACAGCTGCCGACAGCTGGCGCAGGTCGCGACGTGCGCGATGCTGCCCGGATCGCCGGCCAGCAGATCATCGAGCGTCGGGTGGGCCATCGCCGATCCCCAGCTTACAGGTCGCGCGCGTAGCCGACCTCGAGCGCCAGGTAGAAGTCGGGGTGCGAGCCCTCGGTGGGGACGCCCCCCAGCTCCATGCCGATCGTGAACGGGCCCAGCGGCGGGATCGCCTCGTGCCCACGACAGCACTCCACCGAGGTCGCCGCTGGCCAGGTTGTAGAGCACGTACAGCTCGCGCACCGCGTGATCGCGGAAGCCACCGACCGAGTGGTACTGGAGGCCCGCCGCGGCGACCGGCGTGAGCCCGCTGGGCTCGGTCGACATCGGATCGCTCGGCGCGGGCACCAGCGCGCCCTTGATCCCGCCGGCGAGGATCAGCGCCTTGCGCATCACCGTCTTGTTGGAGATCACGGTGCGGGTCCCGCCCGACGGCGCGGTCGACCAGGTATCCCAGGCGACGCCGTGGCGGTGCCACAGCACCAGCCCGGCCAGCGCGTCGAGCTGCGACGTCCCGCCGAGGTCGTAGCGCGCGCGGCCACCGAGCCACAGCGGCCCCAGCTGCTTGTCGACGCGCGCGAACCCGGTGAGGCTGCCGCCGATCGCGTAGCCGACGGCGACCTCGACGCTGACCGGCGCCGGCGCGACGCAGGCGTCGAGCTGGTCCTGGGTCGGCGCCTCGGCCAGCGCGGCCTCCTTGCACACCAGCGGCTGGCCAGCCTGGGCGGCGGCCGGCGCCAGGATCGCCGCGACGAGCGCGGCACGAACGATGTGAGCTGTCTTTTCCATGCGGGTCCTCCTCCGACCATCACGAGGCGCCCCGCCCCGCCGTCAGGCGCGATCGTCGGCCTGACGCTTCGCCGCGCCGCCTCGTGAGAGGAGGCATGCGCAACCTACGCTCGCTCGCTCTGTTCGCCGCCACCCTGTCGCTGACCGGGTGCATCTCGCTGTTCCCGATGCCGGGGACCGGCGGCAAGAAGTCCGCCCCCGCCAAGCCCGAGGTCGACGGCAAGGTCTTCGGCACCGGCACGATGGTCAACGACGCCTGGGAGGTCACGCTGCTGGTCGACCCCAGCACCGTCGCGGTGTCGGAGACCGCCGACCAGCTGATCGTCGACAGCACCAAGGGGGGCCAGGTCGATCCGATCAACGGCGACTTCTTGCTGACGATGCGGCGCAAGCGTCCCGGCGAGACCGCCAAGACGCTGATCGCCGAGGAGCTGCGCAACCTCAACGTCCACCGCAAGCCCGACTACTTCAAGGGCGTGTTCGCGTCGTTCGATCTGCCGACGATCATGGAGCAGACCAGCAACGGCGCGGTGATCGGCGAGATCATCGTCGCCGAGCAGGGCCAGTGCATCTTCGAGCTGATGCTGGTCGCCCCCGACGTCGATCAGCTGGTCAAGCTCGAGCTCGGCAGCCGCGCCGGCATCCTGGCCAAGGTCGGCAAGTCGCCCAACCCCGCGGTGTGTCGGTGACCCACGCCGGCCTCGCGCTCGTCGCGCTGACCGCGTGCGCCGCCGGGGTCGGGCCGTACCAGCCGCGCCGCGACGCCTGGGCCACCGCCGGCGGCGCGCGCCCCGACCTCCACTTCGACGAGCAGGATCGCCGCGTCGCCCACCAGACGGCCAAGCGCCTCACGCTGCCCGAGCTGGGCGGCGGGACCGCCCCGATGTACGCGTTCGACGGCGGCCTGTACCTCGGCGTCAAGCAGGGCGCCAGCCAGACCCGCGTCGACGACGGCGCGTGGTCCGCGGCGGTGTACGCGTTCGAAGGCCACGCCGGCCTGACCCACGCCGTGCTCGACGACCGCGTCGTGCTCGGCGGCAACGTCGTCGCGGTCGGCTACGGCAGCGGCGACGACCAGACGATGGCGTCGGCGCGCTACCTGGCCGCCGGCGGCGAGCTGTCGGCCGCGGTCGGGCTCACGACGTCGCTGGCGGTGCGCGGGGCCGTCGGGCGGCTCTACGGCCAGGCCCGCCTCGCCACCGCCGGCGGCGACGACCGCGCCAGCGTCGGTGGCTGGCGCGCCAGCGCCGGCCTCGACTGGGCCTGGCCCCGGCTCCACGGCAACGACCTGGTCGTCACCGCCGAGCTGCAGGGCGCGCGGGTCGACGAGGTCGCGCTCGGCGGACGCGCGACCCGGCTCGCGGCGCGCGCGCTGATGCTCGAGCTGGTGCTGGTGGGTCGGTGATGCGGCGCGCGATCATCGCGGGCGGCGTCGCGCTCACCGCGCTCGCCGGCTGCGCCGCCGGGTTCGGCGCCCCCGGCCCCGGCGCGGCCGGCGTCATCCGGGTGCGCGGCCCGGGCGCCTACGTCGAGCCCGGCTGCGTCGGCTGGTGTCGGGTGTCGCTGCGCGACGGGCTGATCCGGCGCGACGGCCCCGGCCTCAAGGTCGCGGTCGGTGCGCGGCTCGGCGTCGTGCGCGGCGCGCTGGGCGACCGCGGCGCGGTCGTCGGCCTCGCCGGCGAGCCGCACCTCGACCTCGGCTTCGTGCCGGTCAGCGATCGCTGGGCCCTCACCGCCAGCCTCGGCTACGCGTTCCAGTCGTTGCCGTACGACGACGCGACGATCGCGTACCGCGGCGTCGCGCCGAGCCTGCGGTTCGCGTGGGGCCTGCGCCGCCGGCTCGCGGTCCACGCCGGGGTCGGCGCCACGATCGGCACGATCACCGCGACGCCCGACGCCGGCGGCGCGAGCACGAGCGCCGACGCGCACCAGCCGCGCGCGCTGGCCGGCGCGGCGCTGGTGCTGCGCCGCACGCCGTCGATCGACCTCACGCTGCGCGTCGAGGCCACGGCGTTCACGACGACCGAGGTCACCGTCGGCGCCGACCGCGGCCGCCTCGCCGGCAGCGGCGTCAGCGCCGAGCTGGTGGTGGCGAGCTTCTGACCATCGCGGCGGCGCGCCGCGGTACAGTCGGGCGGCGTGACGCGGCGCGAGTCCCAGGACGAGAGCACGTTCGAGGCGCTGCTGGGCGAGCTGGCCCGCGCGCCGGCGCGCGCGGTCGCCGGCGCTCCCGAGCGCGGCCTGCCGGCCGGCCACCGCGTCGGTCGCTACCGGATCGGCGAGCTGCTCGGCCAGGGCGGCATGGGCGCGGTCTACCGCGCCCGCGACGAGGTGCTCGGGCGCGACGTCGCGCTCAAGGTGCTGCGCGTCGACGCCGCCGCCGCCGGCGTCGATCGCTTCCGCCGCGAGGTGATGGCGCTGGCCGCGGTGCGCCACCCTCACGTCGTCGCGGTCCACGACGCCGGCGTCGACGCCGGCCTACCGTTCGTCGTGCTCGAGCTGGTGCGCGGCCAGAGCTTGCGCCAGCGGCTGGCCACCGGTCCGCTGGCCGTGCCCGACGCCGCGCGGCTGGCCCACGAGCTGATCGCCGGCCTCGACGCGGCCCACGCGGTCGGGATCGTCCACCGCGACCTCAAGCCCGACAACATCCTGATCGACGAGGCCGGCGCGGCGCGGCTGGTCGACTTCGGGCTGGCGCTGCTGCGCGACCCGGCCGCCACCGCCGAGCTGGGCGCGACCGAGGACGGCACGCTGCTCGGCACCGCGCACTACATGGCGCCCGAGCAGGTGCGCGGCGAGCGGGTCGACCACCGCGCGGACTACTTCGCGCTGGGCGCGGTCCTGTACGAGGCGGTCGCCGGCCGGCGCGCCTTCGACGGGCGCTCGCGGGCCGACGTGATCTCCGCGGTGCTGCGCGACCAGCCGGCCACGCTGCCCGCGCTGCTGACCGAGCCGGCGGCGCGGCGGCTGCTCGGCGTCGTGCTGCGCTGCCTGGACAAGGACGCGGCCCGGCGCTTCGCGACCGCCGCCGAGCTGCGCGACGCGCTCGACGGGGGCGCCGCGGCGGTGCCGGCGCCGGCCGCGACCGCCGTGCCCGAGACCCGCTACGCGACGTCGAGCGGCGTCCACATCGCCTACCAGGTGGTCAGCCCGCCCGGGCCGCCCACGCTGCTCGCCGCGCCTCCGTTCGTGTCCAACCTCGAGGTGATGTGGGAGTCGCCGCCCGAGGCGGCGTGGCTGCGGGCGCTGGCCGCGTTCACCCACTTCATCCACTACGATCGCCGCGGCGTCGGCATGAGCGATCCGATCGCGCCCGAGTCGGCGCTCGACGAGCGGGTCGACGATCTGCGGGCGGTGCTGGACGCCGAGGGCGTGACCTCGACGTTCCTGCTCGGGGTCTCCGAGGGCGGCCCGATCGCGGTGGCGTTCGCCGCCGCCTACCCCGAGCGCGTGCGCGGCCTGGCGCTGATGGGCTCGTTCGCGCGGCTGACCACCGGCGACGGCTACCCGCACGGCCTGCCGCGGGCCGCGTACGATCCGATCATCGAGCGGTGGGTCGCGTCGTGGGGCACGCCGCAGAGCCTGTCGCTGCCGCTGTTCGTCGCCAGCCGCGCCCGCGATCCGGCGTTCGTGAAGTGGGCCAACCGCTACGAGCGCCAGTGCGCCAGCCCCGGCACGGTGCGCCGGCTGCTCAAGCTGCAGCTCGAGATGGACGTGCGCCACCTGCTCGGGCGCGTGCGCTGCCCGACGCTGGTGATCCACCGCCGCGGCGATCCGACGATCGCCGTCGACCACGGCCGGTACCTGGCGGCCCACATCCCGGGCGCGCGCTACCTCGAGTTCGACGGCGTCGACCACGTGCCGTGGCACGGCGACGTCGACGGCCCGCTGGCCGCGCTGCGCGACTTCGTGCTCACCGCCGCGCCCGCACCCCCAGCTCGCTGAGCCCGCGCAGGTTGATGCGATCGCGCCACCGCACGCGCGCCGGATCGAGCTCGAGCGCGGCGAACCGCTCGAGCAGGCCGCGCAGCGCCACCCGCCCCTCGAGCCGCGCCAGCGCCGCGCCGATGCAGTGGTGCGGGCCGCCGCCGAACGCCTGGTGCGGGTTGGGATCGCGGGTGATGTCGAGGCGATCGGGATCGGCGAACACCTCGGGGTCGCGGTTGGCAGCGCCCAGCATGCACACGATCAGCTGGCCGGCGCGGATCGTGTGGCCGCCGACCTCGACGTCCTCGCGCGGGCACCGGCCGTTGGTGTTGGCCGGGCTCTCGAAGCGCAGGCACTCCTCGACCGCCGACGCCGCCAGCGCCGGGCGCGCGCGCAACAGCGCGAGCTGGTCGGGGTGCCCGAGCAGCGCCCACACGCCGTTGCCGATCAGGTTGGTCGTGGTCTCGTGGCCCGCCACCAGCAACAGGATGATGTTGGCGAGCAGCTCGTCGGTCGTCAGCGCGTCGGTGGTGGCCTCGGCGGCGATCATCCGATCGACCAGCCCGGCGCCCGGCTGACGCCGCCGGCCCGCCACGAACTCGGCGAGGTACGCCTTGAACGCGTGGTAGGCGGCGTCGGCGGCGGCCAGCTGCGCCGGTGACGCGGTCAGCTCGACCTGCTCGGCGAGGTCGTGGCTCCAGCGCGCGATCTGCGGGTAGTCGGCGGTCGGCACGTCGAGCAGCGCGCAGATCACCGTGACCGGCAGCGGGACCGCGAAGCCCGCCATCAGGTCGAGGTCGCCGTCGGGCAGCGCGTCGAGCAGGCGCGCGGCGACCGCGGTCACCGCCGGCTCCATCTCCGCGATCGCGCGCGGCGTGAACGCGTGCGCCACCAGCTTGCGGATGCGCGCGTGGTCGGCGCCGTCGAGGTGGAACATCCAGGTCGCCAGCGTCTCGGCCAGCCCGGCGAACCCCGCCACCCGGCTGGCCAGCCCGCCGCCGCGCAGTGTCCGGGTGTCGCGCCCGCAGCGCGGGTCGCGGTTGAGACGCGCGACGTCGGCGTGCCGGGTCACGATCCAGCCGAACGGCGTCTTGTGGACCGGGTCGAGGGCGCGCAACCGCGCCAGCACCGGGTGCGGATCGCGGCGAAACGCGGGATCGAAGAAGCTGAAGGTCGGGACGTCGATCGAGGTCATGGGGGCTCCTGGCGTGCGGCGCCGCCCCCGTAGTTCCCGCTGCCGCGCGGTGTGACCGCACGATCTGTCGTGCTCGCGTAAGCTATCGGAACGATGAGCACGCGACACGCCGAGGTCGAGGCCCAGGTGCTGGCCGCGCTCGACGTCGGCGACCGCGCGACCGCGGCCACCCGCGTGATCACCGGGCTCGGCCCCGGCATCCTCGGCTACCTCGGCGCGCTCTTGCGCGACGACGACCTCGCTCGTGACGCGTTCTCGGCGTTCGGCGAGGCGCTGTGGCGGGCGCTGCCGCGGTTCGCCCGCGCCAGCAGCGTCACGAGCTGGGCCTACGCGATCGCGTTCCGCTGCGCGCTGCGCGCGAAGCGATCCCGGGCCCGGCGGCGGACCCGCCCGCTGCGCGACAGCGAGTACCACCAGCTGGTGGCGACGATCGCGTCGGCGCGCCGGTCGTTCGATCACACCGCCGCGGCGCGCCGCCTCGACGAGCTGCGCGCCAGCCTGGCGCCCGAGGACCAGACCCTGCTCGTGCTGCGGCTGGATCGCGGCATGACGTGGGACGAGGTCGCGGTCGTGCTCGGCGTGCGCGGGCCGACCGCCGCCACTGTCGTGCGCAAGCGCTTCTCGCGGTTGAAGGCGCGGTTGCGCCGCGCCGCCACCGCCGCCGGGCTGGTCGGCGCCCCCCGCGCGCCGCGCTGATCGCGCCGCCGGTCGCGTCGGCGTGCGACTCGGGCCCGCCGCCGGCATCGATCGTCGTGATGCGACGACTCCTCTTGCTGACAGCGGTCACGTCCGCGGCGGCCACCGGCTGCGCGTTCGGCGACGATCCCCCTCACCTCGGCCTCGACGACGTCGACGCCGCCTCCCCCGACGCCGCGGTCGCCCCGGACGCGCGCCCGCCGGTCGACGCCGGCCCCGACGCGCCGCCGGTGGCGTGCACGCTGGTACCCCAGAGCGGCTGCGCCGGCGGTCGCGCCTGCGACGTCCGGGCCGACGGGACCACGGCCTGCCGCGAGATCACCGCCGCCGGCGTCGAGGACGACGCGTGCGCCAGCGCGCCGCAGTGCGCGGCGGGCTACAGCTGCGTCGGCACGGCCAGCGGCGACTCGTGCCTGGCGCTGTGCTTCGGCGATGGCGGCTGCGCGCCCGCGAGCGGCAGCCGCTGCGTGATCCAGGTCCTCGACGGCACCGGCGCCGCGATCCCCGGCGCCCGCTACTGCAGCCAGGCCTGCGCGCCGCGCTCCGGCGCCGGCTGCCCGGCCACCTGGAACTGCGGCGTCTTCGACGACGCCGGCGGCGACTACACCCGGTGCCTGCCGGCGGGCAGCGGCACCCGTGGCGCGGCCTGCACCGACCAGCTCGACTGCGCGATCGGCCACGACTGCGTCTCGCACGGCGCGACGACCTGCGAGCGCTCGTGCCGCGTCGGCGTCGCCGCCGACTGCACCGGCGGCACCACCTGCTACGGCTTCACCAACACGCCGCTGGTGGTCGCCAGCGTCGAGTGGGGGGTGTGCCTGTGATCGCCGCGCGGATCGCGCTCGTCCTCGCCGCGCTGGCCGGCGCGGCCGCCGCCGGCCCCATCGAGGTCGGCGTCGTCACCGGCGGCCACGGCTTCGCCGACGACGTCGAGCTGGGCGTCGAGGACTGGATGCCCGAGCCGGGCCCGGCGTCGTCGGCGCTGCTCGGCGTCCGCCTCGGCCTGCCCGTCGCGCGGCGCTTCGCCGTCGAGGGCGAGCTGGTCGTCGTGCCCACCACCGACGACGTCGTCGGCGACGCCGCCACGGTGTTCGCGGCGCGGCTGCAGGGCGTCGCGTACCTGACCCGCGGCCGCGTGCGGCCGTTCGTGGTCGCCGGCGCCGGCGTGATCGGCGTCCGCGGCGGCGCGCCGCAGCTCGACGACGACGTCGATCGCGCGCTGCACTGGGGCGGCGGCGTCCGGATCGGGCTGACCCGCGCGCTGGCGGCCCGGCTCGACCTGCGCCACGTGATCGTCCCGGGTCGGACCACCCGTGGCGCCACCAGCGACGGCGAGATCCAGCTCGGGCTGACCTGGACGTTCGGCGCCGCCCCGCCGGCCCGCGCGGTCGTCGTCGCCGCGCCGCCGCCATCGGTCGTCGCCCGCGATCGCGACGGCGACGGCCTGATCGATGGCGACGACCGCTGCCCGGCCGACGCCGAGGACCTCGACGCCTTCGACGACGCCGACGGCTGCCCCGAGCCCGACAACGACGGCGACCAGCTCGCCGACCTGGTCGATCACTGCCCGCTGGTGGCCGAGTCGATCAACGGCTGGAACGACGACGACGGCTGTCCCGACGAGATCCTCGCCGAGCTGGCCGGCATCGAGTTCGAGCGCGGCTCGGCGCGCATCACCAGCGCGTCGCGGCCGATCCTCGACCGCACGATCGACATCCTCACCCGCGCGCCAGCGCTGCACGTCGAGATCAGCGGCCACACGTCGAGCGACGGCGACCGCGACGACAACCTCGCGCTGTCGCGGGCGCGCGCCGAGGCGGTCGCCGCGTACCTGGTCGCCCACGGCGTCGCCGCCGACCGCCTCACCGCGATCGGCTACGGTCCCGACCGCCCGGTCGCCGACGATCGCGACCCCGACGGCCGCCGGCGCAACCGCCGGATCGAGTTCCGGATCGTCCCGCCGCGGTGACGTGGCCGCGGCCGTCAGCGCGGCCGCACGCGGGCGGTCTCGCCGGCGACGATCTCGACGGTCTCGCGGTGCACGACCGCGCGATCGAGCGGGTCCTGCAGCACGACCGTGTGGCTGCCGACCGGCAGCTTGCGCTTGAGGATCGGCGTCTCGCCCCAGGCGACGCCGTCGACGACGACCAGCGCGGCCGGCGTCCACTCGCCGACCGCGAGGAAGCCGGTGGCGGTGACCGCGGCCGGCGCAGCGTCGACCGGCGGCGCGCTCGCCGGCGCGGCGTCCACCGGGAGCGGCGCCCGGCTCGCGTCGACGGCCCGCCCGCCGCCATCCCGGCCGCGCCCACCGCCGTCGCGCGGGACCGCGGCGTCGACGACCGCGGGCACGACCACCGCCGCGTCGGCCGGCGCGGCGTCGAGGCTCACGACGACCGCGGCGTCGATCGCGATCGCCGCGTCGACGTCGCCGCCCGCCGCCGCCGCGCCACCACCGCCGCGGGTCGCCAGCCACACGCCGCCGCCGCCCAGCGCGACCGCCACGAACAGCAGCGCCGCGACCACGCCGCGCCGCGACCGCGGCGGCGCGGCCTCGCCGTCGTCGACGTGGGTGACCGCGTCCATGCGCGTCGACGGGCCGGCCGGCGCGGTGCGCTCGCCGGTCGCCAGCACGGTCGCGCCGCGGGTGTCGATGCCGGTCGGGACCCGGCCCGCGCCGGTGGCCGCCGCGGCGAGGTCGACCGCGGTCGCGACGCCGCTGGGCCGCCCGATCGCCGCGCCGCCGCCGCCGCCATCGCCGAGCACGCGGGCCAGCCAGCGGTGGTGGTGCTCGCGCTCGCCGGCCAGCGCGCGCTCGGCCCACGCCTCGAGGCTGACGCTGGTGGCGGCGCCGGCGATGCGCTCGAGCACCTCGGCCATCGCCGCCGCGGTGGCCAGCCGCGCGTCGGGGTCGCGCGCCAGCGCGGCCAGCACGAGGTCGTCGAGGCCGTCGGGCAGCGGCCCGGCGATCGTCGACGGCGCCACGATCGGCTGCTCCTCGACCGCCTTGGCCACCGCGTAGATCGAGTCGCCGGAGAACAGGTGGCGCCCGGTCGCCAGCTCCCACAGCACCACCGCCATCGAGAACACGTCCGAGCGGCGATCGATCGGCTGGTTCTTGATCTGCTCGGGCGACATGTACGGCGGCTTGCCCTTGAGCGTGCCGAACTCGGTGACCGGCGCCTGCCGCCCGCGCACCAGCGCGATGCCGAAGTCGAGCACCTTGACCCGCGCGTCGTAGCCGAGCATCAGGTTGTCGGGGCTGATGTCGCGGTGGACCACGCCGAGCAGCTGGCCGCTGACCAGATCGCGCAGCTCGTGGGCGGCGTGCAGCCCGCGGCACGCCGCCGCCATCGCCTGGCACAGCACCGCCGGCGGCGGCCGCCGCTCGCCCAGCGTGCGGAAGCTCATGCCCGGGACGTACTCCATCACCATGTACGCGGTGCCGCCCAGGTCGCCGAAGTCGATGATCTGCGCGATGCCCGGGTGGGTGAGCCGTGCCAGCAGGCGCGCCTCGTCGAGGAACATCGCCCGCGCCACCTCGGTCGCCGCCAGCTCGGCGCGCACCGTCTTGATCGCGCACAGCTGCTCGAAGCCGGCCACGCCGCGGCGCCGCGCCAGCAGCACGTCGCCCATGCCGCCCGACTTGAGCGCGTGCAGGATCTCGTAGTCGCCGAGGCGCGTGCCGATCATGCGACCCCGGTCAGGCGATCACTCGTCGTCGCCGGCCTGCGGACGCTCGAGCAGGCCGTGCTTGTACAGGAGCTCGCGGAAGTGCCGGCGGTTGATCCCGGCGTGCTCGGCGGCGTGGGTGATGTTGCCGCCGTGCGCGGCGTGGACGGCGGTGAGGTAGCGCTTCTCGAAGACGTCGTTCCACCGCTCCTTGGCGTCCTTGAACGGCAGCGCGGTGTCGATCGGCTCGCCGCCGCCGCCACCACCGCCCGGCGCCGCGACCGCCTCGACCCACAGCCGCAGCTGCCGGAACGGCACCGCGCCGCCCGACAGCGCCCAGGCGCGCTCGAGCGCGTTGCGCAGCTCGCGGACGTTGCCCGGCCACGCGTGGCGGCGCAGCCGCTCGAGGTTGTCGCCGTCGATCGGCCCGGGCTCGGCGCGCTTGGCGGCGTAGAACGCGCCGACCAGCAGCGGCAGATCGTCGGGGCGCTCGCGCAGCGGCGGCAGCGCGACGTGCACCACCGCCAGCCGGTAGAACAGATCGAACCGGAACTCCTTGGCGTCGACCATCCGCGCCAGGTCGCGGTGGGTCGCGGCGACGACGCGGGTGTCGACCGAGACCGGCTTGTCGGCGCCCACCGGCTGCACGGTCTGGGCCTCGAGCGCGCGCAGCAGCTTGGCCTGCACCGTCAGCGGCAGCTCGCCCAGCTCGTCGAGGAACAGCGTCCCGCCCGAGGCCTCGACGAACGCGCCCTTGCGGTCGCGCTCGGCGCCGGTGAACGCGCCGCGGACGTGGCCGAACAGGTGCGAGTCGATCAGGTGCTCGGCGATCGCCGAGCAGTCGACGACGACGAACGGCCCGCGCGCGCGCGCCGAGTGATCGTGCACCGCCCGCGCCACCAGCTCCTTGCCGGTGCCGCTCTCGCCCTCGACCAGCACGGTGGCGTCCGACGGCGCCGCCAGCTCGAGCACCGCGAACAGCTCGCGCATCGCCATGCTCTGGCCGACCAGCGCGCCGAACCGGGTCTTGGTCGACGGCGGCAGCACCAGCGCGTCGGCCGCGACGATCCGCACCGACGCGCCGCCGATCTCGATCGTCGAGCCGCCCGGCACCACCAGCTCGGTGATGCGCGAGCCCTGCCACCAGGTGCCGTTGGTCGAGCCCAGGTCCTTGACCCGGACGCCGCCGCCGACCGCGGTCAGCTCGGCGTGGCGGCGCGACACCTTGGGCTGATCGATGACGAGGTCGCACGACGCGTGGGCGCCGAGCACGACGGTGCGCGCGCCCAGCGCGACCTGGCCGCCCGACGCCAGGCGGGCGATCCAGCTGCGGGGCGCGGTGCGCCCCCGGGTGGCGGTGGTCGCCACGCCGGTGGTCAGCATGGTGGTGCGGTCGATCACGAGCGCGAGGATAACGCATCCGCGTCGCGCGCGTCGGTGGCGGGCGCCGCGATGACCGATGGTAGGATCGCGGCGATGCGCGGAACGCTCGCGATGGTCGGCGCGGTCACGCTGGGCGCGTGCACCGATCCCAGCGTCGACGTGACGTTGGTGTTCCCACCCAAGGGCCTGGGCGCGGTCACCGCCCTCGCCGACGACCTACAGCGGATCGATCTGACCGTCGCGGTGCTGACCGCGAAGCCCTGCGCCGCGATCATCGACGGCACCGTCACCGCCGACGAGCTCGCGCTGGGGCGAAGGACGACGGCCCGGCTGGACCGCGGCGACGACGGCTTCACGCCGGTGGCCCTGACCGACGTGCCGCGGCTCGACCCGAAGGTGTTCGTGCTCACCGGCTACGACGCCAGCGGCGCGGTGATCGCCGGTGGCTGCGAGGACGTGCTCGCGATCGAGGGCGACGTCGTCGTCGAGGTGCAGGTCGAGCCCGCGCTGATCACCCGGGTGGTGCCCGGCCCGCTGACCTCGCCCAGCCTGCGGCTGCCGTTGACGCCCGCCGAGGAGGCGCTGGGCGCGGTGCAGGTGATCGCACGCGAGCGACGCGCCGGCGGCGATCTGGTCCCGGTCGGCAGCCTGCGCACCACGCTGCGCGGGATCGGCGGCGAGGTGACCTACGGTGCGGTGAGCCCGCCGACCACCCCCGCCGACCAGGCCAGCGGCCTGTTCACGATCACCGGGCTCGACCAGCCGGTCTCCGCGGTGGGCCCCATCGAGCTGGTGGTGCGCGGCGCCTGGTCGGATCAGGTCAACCGGATCTCGGCCGCGGTGCCGCCGCTGAAGCTCCAGACCATCATGATCGGCCCGGCCGACGTGCCCAACACGATCGCGCCGTCGTGGGCGGTGATGGAGACCCGCGACGCCGCCAACCAACCGGCGGTGGTCGCCGCCGCGCTGTTCAAGGGCGCCGCCGGCACCACGCAGCTGGTGGTCATCCGCGAGGGCGCCGACGACACGCTGGTGCGGCAACCTCCGGTCCCGGCCCCGGAGGTGCGGGCGCTCGCCACCTTCCGCCGCGATCTCGATGCGACGCTCCGCCCGTCGATCGTCGCCCGGGTGTCGACCGGCTGGGTCCAGCTGGCGTGGCAGACCGATCCGCCGACCGCGATGCGCCTGACCACCGAGACCACCACCGCGGCCGACCAGCTCCTCGCGATCCCGCCCTGCGGTGCGGCGAGCATCGGCCTGCTAGTCGGCACCGGCGCGGTGTTCACGGGCTACGAGGACCTGGTCGCCACCGCGGCCGCCGCGACCTCGCCGATCGCCAAGCTCGCCGCCGACCTCACCAGCCTCGCGGCCGGCGGCGCGACGCTCGAGCCCCTCGGCGCGGTCTGCATGGTCACCAGCGTCGGCGTGGCCACGCCCGTGGTCGCCGTGCGCCAGACCCTCGCCGGACGCGCGCAGATCTACCTGACGACACCCGACGTCGCCCCGATCGCCACCGACTTCGTCGGTGCTGTCAGCGCGATGCCCCTCGACGTCGGCGCTGCGCTGGTCGCCGGCGTGCGCACCGCGACCGGGGTCCGGGTCCAGTCGTATCGGCTCAAATACCAGGACGGCGCCGCGCCGCGCCTGGTCCCCGACGGCGTGATCGACCACGCCCTGCCCGACGTCCCGCGCGCGCTGGCGGCGATGCTCGCCAACCGCGATCCCTACGTCGACACGCTGGCGATCGAGACGCTCCCTGGCGCGCTCGGCCTGTCGATGACGCTGGGCGCCCGGGTCGCTGGCGACGAGCTGTCGGCGATGACCATCGTCGACGTGGTCGGGACCGACCAGAGCCTCCGCCCGATCCGGCTGGTCGACACCGCCGCGGGCGGCGGCAAGCAGGAGCTGCTCGTGACCGGGAGCAACGGCCTGGCCACCTACGACCTCACGCGCCCCAGGCCCCAACCATGACCAACGCCCCCCGACTCCTTCTGATCGGTGCGCTCGCGGCCTGCGGGGGCGGCGGCAAGGCCCCCCCGCCCGCGTCCCCGACCCCGCCCGCGCCAGCGCCGACCCCCGCGGTGGACGAGGCCGGGGCCGCAGAGGTCGCCGACGCCTTCGTGGAGGTGCTGGCGACGATGGTGCAGATCTCCCAGGGCTACGATTGTAAGGCGATGGGTACATCCCTGGGCCAGCTGTTCGATCGGAGCCAGCCGCTGTTCGACCAGACCCTGACGCTGGCTCACGATCCGGAGTCGTCCAAGCTGTTGGTCGCGGCCATGAATGCGCGCGCCGCCGAGGTGGACCCGCTGGTCGAGGCGATGGGCCCCGGGCTGGTGCGCTGCAAGGACGAGCCCTCCGTCATGGACGCGATGGAGCGGATGCCGACGCTCAACTTGTAATCGCGGCTGTAAGCGCGCGATGACATTGTTGTTCTTGCCGGCCGCGCGCGGCTATGGGATAGACCGCGCACGAACGCGCCTCGCGCGCGAAAGGATCAAACCGAACATGAAGCGCCTGACTGTCATTGCCCTCCTCGCGTCCGCCATCGCCTTCACCGGCTGCAAGAAGAAGGACGAGGGCAACAAGCCCGCGACCACCGAGAACAAGCCGGCCGCTGGCACCGCCGCGGGCACCGCTGCTCCCGCCGCGGGCACCGCCGCTCCGGCCGCGGGCACCGCCGCTCCGGCCGCGGGCACCGCCGCTCCGGCTGACCCGGCCGCGGGCACCGCCGCTCCGGCTGGCGACACCGCCGCCCCCGCCGGTGGCGCCGCGATGCCGTCGGACGCCGAGTTCGAGGCGATGATGAACAAGGCGCTCGCCATGTTCGACGGGATGGCCAAGGCGGTCGACGCCGCGGGCGATGACTGCGGCAAGCTCGCCGACGGCATGGCCAAGGTGATGGACGACAACAAGGACTTCATCGAGTCGGCCAAGAAGTGGAAGGACAACCCCGAGATGGACAAGAAGGCGGAGGAGTGGATGAAGGGGAAGATGGAGGCGATGATGCCGTCGATGATGAAGATCGGCGCCGCCGGTCAGAAGTGCGCCTCGGACGCGAAGTTCACCGAGGTGATGAAGCGCATGGACGACCTGAAGTAGGTCCTCCCAGCCGACGCGCGCTCGACGCGCCGACGCTCACCACGAGCCGATCGCACCCGCGGTCGGCTCGTCGGCGTTTTGGGCCCCGCGCGTGCGAGCGTGCCAGTCCGTGGCAGCGGGCCTGTCGGCGTGTGATGCTCACCCGCCTATGAAGCAGCTCGTCACGGTTGGGTTGATGTGCGTGATCGCGTGCGGTGGATCGTCCAAGCCGGCGCAGCAGCCGACGGTGACCAACGCGCCACCGCCGGTCCCCGAGCCCGCGCCGGCGCCCGAGCCCGCGCCCGCCTTCGACGCCAGCAGCGTCTCCGACGCCGAGTTCGAGGCGACCATGAACCAGGCCATCGCCATGTTCGACGCCATGGCCGCCGCCACCGACGCCGCCGCCGGCGACTGCCACAAGCTGTCGGTCGGGTTCGTCGGGGTGCTCGACGACAACCACGCGTTCATCGACACCGCCAAGCGCTGGAAGGGGAGCGCCGACATGGACGCGCGAACCGAGGCGTGGATGAAGGTCCACATGGACGGGATGATGCCCGCGATGATCAAGATCGGCACCGCCGGTCAGAAGTGCGCTGACGACGCCGAGTTCCAGGCCGTGATGAAGCGCTTCGACGAGCTGGAGTAGCGCGCGACTCGACCCGTGGCCGCGCGCCGGATCGCGTGCGATGCTGGTCAGCATATGAAGCAGCTCGTCGCGGCCGGGTTGATGTGTCTGATCGCGTGCGGCGGATCGTCGAAGCCGCCGGCGGAACAGCCGACCTTGGCCAACAAGCCGGCCGAGGAGGCGCCGCCGCCACCGACCGAGCCCGCGCCGCCGCCGGCCGCCGACACCGGCGGGCCGACCGACGCCGAGGTCGAGGCGATGATGGCCCAGGCGATGACGATGTTCATCGCGATGGGCGACGCGGTCGACGCCGCCGGCAGCGACTGCGGCAAGATCGCGGCTGGCCTGAGCGCGACGCTCGACGCCAACCGCGAGTTCCTGGCCACCGCCAAGCAGTGGAAGGGCAACGCCGCGATGGACCAGAAGGCCGAGGCGTGGATGCAGGTCCACATGAACGAGCTCATGCCGCACGTGATGAAGGTCGGCACCGCCAGCCAGACCTGCGCCGGGCAGCCCGCCTTCGACGCAGTGATGAAGCGGTTCGAGGAGCTCTGATCGCGCGCCGCACGCCGCGCGCGGGCGTGCGATGCTCGGCGGCCTATGAAGCAGCTCGTCGCGCTCGGGATGATGGCCGTGATCGCGTGCGGTGGCTCGTCGAAGCCGCCGGCGGGACAACCGACACTCGCCAACAAGCCCGCTGAGGATGCGCCACCGCCGGCCGAGCCGACGCCGCCACCGGCCGACGCCCGCGTGCCGACCGACGCCGAGGTCGAGGCGGTGATGCGCCAGGCGATGGCGATGTTCATCGCGGTAGGCGACGCGGTTGACGCCGCCGGCAGCGACTGCGGCAAGCTGGCCGCCGGCATCGACGCCACGATCGACGCGAACCGCGAGTTCGTCGCGGTCTCCAGGACCTGGAAGGACAACCCCGCGATGGATCAGAAGATCGAGGTATGGATGCAGGCGCACATGGACGACGTGATGCCGCACGTGATGAAGGTGAGCAACGCCGGGCAGACCTGCGCCGGGCAGCCCGCCTTCGACGCGGCGATGAAGCGGCTCACCGACCTGTAGCCAACCTCGACGTCGCCCCGGCGGCGATCGACCGGCGCCGGCGGTGGCGAGCGCTCGCGGCCCGTGCCATCGTCGGGGCATGCGTATGTTCGTCGCGTCCCTGATCGCCGTCGCCGCGCTCGGCTGCAGCAAGCCCAAGCCCGCCGCGACCACGCCGCCGGCCCCCACCGAGCCGGCGGTCACCGACGCCGGCACCGACCCGGCCACGCCGCCGCCGGCGGCGACGCCGACCGACGCCGAGCTCGAGAGCATGTTCGAGCAGACCGTCGTGTTCCTCGAGGAGCTCAGCGTCGCCGTCGACGCCAACCAGGCCAGCTGCGGCGCGATGGCCACGGCGATCACCGCCGCGATCGACAAGCACCAGCCGCTGTTGATGAAGGCCAAGCAGCTCGAGGGCAACCAGGAGGTCGACGCCAAGGCCGACGCGTACATGGACGCGCACAAGGACCGCGTCGAGGCCGCGACCGGGAAGCTCCGGCCTGGCCTCGAGAAGTGCGGCGGCGATCCTGCGGTGCAGGCCGCGATGGCCAAGTTCGACAACATGTGACCCAAGCCGGCTCGCCGCCGGGTCGTCCAACCGCCGCGCGACACCTCGCGCGGGTCCCGTGACAGGAGTTCGTGATGACATCGGTGCGCCGTTCGTTCGTCGTGGTGATCGTCGCGGCCCTGGCCAGCGGCGCGGTGGCGTGCAAGGGCGCCGGAGGTGGTGGCGGCAAGGCCGGCGGCAGCGCCGCGCCGGTCGCCGGGCAGGAGCGCGGCGACTGCCGGCCCGATCGCTCGTGTGATCCCGGCCTGACCTGCCTGTCGAACCTGTGCGTGCGGCCGCCGCCGGCCGACTGCGCCAAGGTCGCCGACGCGCTGGGCCCGATCTTTCTCGACAACTACACGCCGCGCGAGGAGCGCGATCGCTTCGCCGCCGACGTGCGCCGCGAGTGCGAGAGCGCCAGCTTCACCCGCGAGGACGGCGAGTGCCTGAGCCGGGCCAAGACCCGGCAGGACATCAACGCGTGCCCGCACCCGATCGGCCTCGGCGATTGCAAGAAGATCACCAAGGCCGCCGACGAGCTGCGCCTCAAGAGCGGCGTCGACGCGTACCTGGTGACGCCCGCGGATCGCTTGATCGAGCGCTGCAAGAGCGAGGTGCCGACGCGCGCGTTCGAGCTGTGCGTGCTGGCCGCCACGTCGATGGACGCCCTCGAACGCTGCGCCTGGTGACGCCCCTGGGCTAAGCTGCGCGCGTGCTTGGTCGTGCGCCCTTCGCGATCGCCGTCGCGGTCGCCCTGGCCCTGATCGCCGCCGCCGCCGGGCGGGCGCGCGCGCAGGGCCTCGACGCCGGCGCGGCGAGCCCACCCGTGCCGGCGGGCGCGCTCGACGCCGCGCCCGCGCCGGTCGCGGCGCTGCCGGGCGACGCCGGCCCCGCCCCCGCGCTGCTCGACGCCGGCCTCGCGCCCGCGCTG
>JAEUJY010000091.1 GCA_016794525.1 Myxococcales bacterium | reverse complement strand
GCCGCCCGGGCCGGCCGTGCACGTCGAGCTCCGCCGCTCGGGCTACGCCACCGTGCGCCAGGACGTCGCGCGCGATCGCGATCGCACGCTGGGCTTCGAGCTGCGCAAGCGCAAGCCGCGCGCCGCGGATCCCGCGGGCGACGACGGCTTCCACCGCTTCGACTGAGCCGCGCGCGTAGTACGCTGCGCGCTCATGCCGCGCGCGCGTCGACCCGAGCGCCTGAGCGCCGCCGCGGCGCGGCGGGCGGCGCTGGCGGCGCAGGGGTTCGCGCGGGCCCGGCCGGCGCGCCCGGGGCCGGCCGCGCTGCGCCGCGTGCTCGATCACGTCCAGCTGGTGCAGATCGACTCGGTCAACGTGCTGGTGCGCGCGCAGGAGCTGCCGCTGTGGGCGCGGCTCGGCCCCCACCCGCGCGACCTGCTGCCCGCCGCGGTGGCTCGCCGCGAGCTGTTCGAGTACTGGGGCCACGAGGCCAGCCTGTGCCCGGTCGCGCTGCACCCGCTCCTGCGCTGGCGCATGGACGCGGCCCGCGCCGGCGCGAACGTCTGGGGCAACATCGCGCGCATCGCCCGCGAGCGGCGCGGCTTCTGCGACGAGGTGCTGGCGCAGATCGGCGCGCGCGGCCCGCTGGCGGCCGGCGAGCTCGACGGCGGCGGCGCGCGCCCGCGGAGCGGCTGGTGGGAGTGGAGCGACGGCAAGCGCGCGGTCGAGTACCTGTTCTGGGCCGGCGCGCTGACCGCGACGCGCCGCGAGGGGAGCTTCGAGCGCGTCTACGACCTGCCCGAGCGCGTGCTGCCGCCGGCGATCCTCGCGGCGCCGACGCCGACGGTCGACGAGGCCCACCGCCAGCTGCTCGCGCGCGCCGCCCGCGCGCTCGGCGTCGCCACCGCCGCCGATCTCGCCGACTACTTCCGGATCAAGCGGCCGGTGGCGCGGCCGCGGCTCGCCGAGCTGGTCGAAGCGGGCGCGCTGGCGCCGGTCGCGGTCGAGGGCTGGCGCGAGCCGGCGTACCTCGATCCCGCCGCGGCGCTGCCGCGCGCGATCGACGCCCGGGCGCTGGTCGGCCCGTTCGATCCGCTGGTGTGGCACCGCGACCGGGCGCTGCGCCTGTTCGACTTCCACTACCGGCTCGAGATCTACACGCCGGCGCCGAAGCGCCGCCACGGCTACTACGTGCTGCCGTTCGTGCTCGGCGATCGGCTGGTCGCGCGGGTCGACCTCAAGGCCGATCGCGCCGCCGGCGTGCTGCGGGTCCACGGCGCGTTCGCCGAGCCAGGCGTCGCCGTCGCCGAGGTGGCGGCCGCGCTGGCCGCCGAGCTACGCGCCATGGCGGGCTGGCTCACGCTGACCGACGTCGTCGCCGCCGCGCGCGGCGATCTGGCCCGGCCGCTGCGCGCCGCGCTGCGCGCCACGCGGTGACCACGGCCGCGGCGCGTCGCGCCTCGCCGTGTCCGCCGCCTCCCCCGCCCTGTCGTCTCGTTGGTGTGCGCGGGATTGAACCGCGGACCCCTACCGTGTCAAGGGACTTGCGACCGCGCGCGGCGTGCGTTTCTCGTCGAGGAATCGCGAGCGACCTACCCCGAGCGGCCCCACCTCACCCCGCCCAAGTGGGGCCCGAAGTGGGGCCCGAATTGCTCGGCGCCACCGTCGGACCCGTGCGCTATCTTCGTCGAGTCGGACCACCCGCTTGCAACGGGGGGTGTCCTGGCCACCCGGGTCCGACTCCCTTTTCTCACTCGCCAGACCTCACCGCCGGAGGTGAGTCGTGAAGAAGCACAAGTGCAAGCGCGGCCGCGAAGGCTGCACACCGACCACGCCGCTGTGTGACGCATGCGGCGAGGAAGCGGCGATGGCGACGCCCGACGGGCGAACCCCAGCATCGGTGCGCATGCGGCATCTCGCTCGCCTGAAGAAGCCGATGACGGGCGAGGACGCCGCGGCAATCGGCCTACAGGTCTTGTTCGAGATCGGGGACAAGGAGTTCTTCCGCTCCACCGAGATCGCGTTTCTCTCGAACATGCGCAACGCCCACGAGGCCCGACGCGATGCCGTTGCGGCAAAGAAGGCGCTGCTCGGCGCGCTTGCAGAGTTCAGCAGGGCCACCGCCGCGCTTGCCGAGTGGGAGCGCGATCACGTCGACGCTGTAGCGCGTGTCGGCGCATGGTCCGAAGCGGTGCGCGCCGACATCGAGCAAATGCTCCCGGAGACACCGGACGACGAGCTGTCGGCACAGGAGTACGTCGCGAGATACGGAACCGCGTTCGCGCTCGCGCAAGACGTTGCTTCGGTCCTAGGCGACACCTCGGGGGACGCGGTGAAGCAAGCGCGTCGTCGTGCGAAGGCCAAGCTTGGCACCGCCGGTCCGGCGCCGCGGCCCGAACGCCTCAAGCGCGGGTGACGTGCGCCAAGGGTGAGGAAAAGAATCCGACAGCCTCACCGATGGGGATCGCGAGCTTGGGCATGGTGCGGCTATGTCCCGCCCCGCACCGACCGCCACCGCCTGGCCGTCACCCTACGTCACCCGCCGCCAGCTCATCGCCGCCGGCCTCGCGTCGGCGTCCGCGCTTGACCGCGACGAGCTGGCCGGCCGCCTAGTCCGGTTTGGCCGGCGTGGTGGCCGGGGCCCGGTCGTCTACCGGGTCGAGGATGTCGAGCGGTGGCTCGCAGGCGCCACCGGCAACGCACCGGCACCCGCGCCCCTGCCCGCCCCGGTCGTCCGGCGCCGCGCTGACGGCTCGACGTCCGACGCGCTGGCCAAGATCGTCGAGATGGGCCGCGGGGGCCGCCCGTGACCCGCACCGACGACGTGGCGCGGCGGCTCGAGCGCGCCACCGCTGACCTGCAACACGCCCTGGCCGAGCTGGCCGAGCTCGAGCGGTACGCCCCGGCCGAGGTCGCGGCCATCGCCGGCATGCTGGTGGCGCACCTGCGCGCCTGGCGGCCCGAGAGCGTCGCCCCGCTCGGGACCCTGGGGCCGCCGACCGAGGTCATCCGCGACCCGCGGGACGCCGGCTGATGCGTATCAACGTCGACGACCAGGCGTTGCGCGACCCGCGCATCTGCAAGCGGCTCCCGCGGTACACGGGGCTCTGTCCGTTCGGTGTGCTCGGGCGTCTGCTCTATGTGTGGGGCGTCGCGCATGACCGCCGCACCGCCGAGCTGGCGGCGCTCGACGTTGACGACGCGGCCGACCATGACGGGTTTGCCGCCGCCATGGTGCGGGCCGACCTGGCCGACGACCTGGGGGACAACCGGGTGCGGGTCCGCGGCATCACGGACCGAATCGGCTACCTCAACCGGCGCGACGAGATCGCGGTCGCCGGCGGAAAGGCCCGCGCTGCGAGCGCCCCGCGGGCGGCTGGTGGCCGATTCGGGGCAACCGACCAGCGTCAGGCTGGTGACGGCCAGCGTGCGGCTGGTGAGCGTCCAGCCTGCGCCGTCCAGCCGCCAGCGGATCTGGATCTGGATCTGGCTCCGGATCTTCCTCCGGATCCGGATCATGATCGGGATCCTAAGAAGCCCCGGACCCCCGCGGCTGCTACGCAGCCCCGGCTCTTTGGTGCCCATGGATCTGACCCGGAACCGGACCCAGACCAGCCGCCGAAGGTCGCCACGGCCGCCAGGAAGGCGCCCACGGCCCGCAAGGCAGTCGACCCCGCCCACGACCACCAGCCGGCGGTTGACGCGTGGTGGCGCGGCTACGAGTACGTGCACGGCGCCAAGCCCACGCGGCACGTCGGGCACCTCACGAACCTGACGCGCCTCTGTCGCGAGCATGGCCACGCGGAGGTGACGCGCCGCATGGGCGCGCTGCTCGGCGGTCGCCTCGAGTGGTTCGAGGGAGCGCCCGACCTCGGGACGCTGGTGGTGCACTTCGACAAGCTCGTGGGCGCGCCACCGCCGCCGCCGCCTCGTCGGAACTTCCTGGAGCTGCCTAGCTCGCCGCCGCCAACACCGACGCCATCGATCCCGTTCCCGCTCGACGCCGAAGCGGTCGCCACCGCCGAACGCGAGATCGCGGAACAGGCGTACTTCGAATTCGGCTACGACTACCGCCTCGCCGCCGACGTCGTAGACCAGTTCGCGACCGCGCATGGCCGCCAGCCGACGCCCGCCGAGCGGCGGGCCGCGATCACCATCGCCTATCAGCTCCGCGAGGAGTTGATCGCGCGCCAGGCCGAGGAGCGGGCCGCGGAAGCTGCGAAGCGCGCCGCTGAGGCAGCGGAAGCGGCAGCGCGTGAGGCTGCGAACCCCGACATCATCAAGTTGATCGACGCCGAGCGTAAGGCGAACGGCGCCAAGCCCATCAAGCGTGGGCCAGAGCCGAAGGGGCTTGCCGCCGCGCTGGCGTTCGACCCGTCCGATCTCACGCCCAGTCACTTGCGCGGCGCCGCGGCGGCCCGCGCCGTCGCCCAACGCCTCGAGTCCGAGGAGCTGCGCGGCCTGGCCTCTGCGCTCGCCATCAACCCCGAGGAGCTTTCATGACCACGAACACCCTGACCGCACTCGAGGCGGGCGGTTGCGAAGTCGTCTACGTCGTCCAGATCGAGGGCTACGACGCGATCTTGGCGACCGGCCGAGCCGCAGCCGCGCTGGCCGCCTGGCAAGCCTCCGACGCCGCGGGGCACTCCGAGGTCAACCGGGCCTTCGGTGGCCTGTCGGTGATCTTCGACCAGAACACCGCCGCCAGCCCGTGGGAGCCGTTCGGTCAGCCCCCGATCTGCCGCCTGGCGGTGATCGCCGACATCGACGCGAATGGCGACCTGTCCGACGACTTCGCCGTCGACGTGTTCAAGCGGTCGGGCGGCACCGAGACGCACCTAACCGGCACCCTGGCGCCCGACGCCACCACCGTGGCGGTGCGCTCCGCTGGATCGTTCGCGTCGTCGGGCGTGGCCCACGTCGGCCCCGAAGCGATCTTCTACTCGGGCAAGACCGGAACGTCTTTCACCGGCGCGACCCGCGGCGTCTACTGTCCCCACCACACCGACGGTGGCGGACGGTTCGCGCGCTCTCACATCGTCCGCGACCTCACCACCGCGACCGGCGATCCGGTCGGCGTCGGGTTGCCCCCGCTCGTGACGGATGAACCGCGCGGGTTCGTCGGCCGGTGGGTGGGCGTGTGGCTGTGCCGCGTCGTCGATGGCGCCGTGGAGGTGTCCGAACAAAGCCACCTCGCCTTCGCCGGCAAGATCGCCGGCATCACCGAGGGCGAGAACGGCGAGACGGTGATCGAGTGCGAGCACGCGCTCCGGTCGATCTTCGAAACCAAGCTGATGGGCGACCCGTTCACCTCGACGGTGGCGGATGGCGTCTACGTCGCGACGGGCATGGAGTTCAACGCCCGCACGATCCGCGGCACGAGCGCCAAGACGGCCACCCCGCTGGTGGTCGTGAGTGGCGCGCCTGCGAGTGCAAACGAGATCCAGGCGGGGCCGTACTCGGCCGAACGGCTCGCGCAGTCGATCATGGCCTGGCTTCAAAGCGAGTACAACGCGGGACAGATTTCGTTCCCGCTGCTCTGGCGCGTCGGTGGCGGGCCGGGCGGCGTCTCGGTGATCCGGTTCGTCGACTCGGGCGGCGCGGTCGGCCTCGACTACTTCATTGACCTGCCCGACGCGACGATCGCGCGCTTCCTCGGATGGGACGATCCGAACATCCACGCGGCCGACGTCGTGACCGCCGGCGAGGGGCGCCGCTACAGCGATCACCCGCCGCTCCGCACGCTGGTGACCGCCGACGCGTTGCGCCTGTACACCGCGAACGACCGCGGCACCTGGATCGATCAGGCCGACATCATGCCCGCGCCCCTGCGCTCGACGGTCGTCGGCGACGCCGAAGGCATCATCAAGATCGGCGACGGCTACGCGGTCGCGCAAAAGCTGTCGGGCTACTTCCGGCTACTCACCCCGACCGGCCAGCTATCGCGCTACCTGCCGCCGCGCCAGGGCGAGATCGCGATCGAGGTCGACGACGATCAAGCGGTTCCCGTTCAACAGGTACTCCTGATCGAGTCTGACTTTCAGTCGCTCCTGTTGAAGCTCCTGTTGTCGACGGGCGCGACCGGCCACAACCATGCGACCTACGACACGCTGTCGGCCGAGCTGGGGTGCGCGATCCCGTATTCGCTCCTGAGCGATTCCTTTGTCGACGATGCCGCCGGCGTTGCCGCGGCTGACGCGACGCTCGCCATGGTCATCGACCGGCCCACGCGCTTTGTCGACCTCTTCAACGTCGACTTCATCTTGCGGTTCTGCTTTCTCACCTGGGGCGCTGGCCGCCTTCACCTCAAGAGCTGGGGCACGCCAACGGCCGGCGCTGCGACGGTGGCCCTGACCGAGAGCAACAAAGCGATCGCGACCGAGCGCGCGGCGTCCGACAAGCAACGCAGCGCGGGCGAGGAGCGGTTCGAGTTCATCCGAAACCAGATCACGGTTCGCTATGGGCGCAACGCTGACGGGACGCTCGTCTCGTCGGTGCCGATCGTCGACAAGGATAGCGTTGCGGCGTATGGCTCGCGTGGGTTGACCCTCGACGCCGCGAACACCATCGGCCAGTCCGCGATCGGCGACCTGCAAGGGCTCGTGGCTCGCTTCGCCGCGACGCTGCCGCTGTTCTCTCGCCCCCACAAGATCATCACGCGGACGGTCGGGCTGGAGCTGTTCGAGTCGCTGACGGTCGGGACCTACGTGACGATCACCGACTCGCACATCCGCAACCCCGAGACGGGCCTCCGCGGCATCACGGGCTGGCCGGGCGTCGTCGTCGCCAACCGCCACGACTGGGGCGGCCCGATGTTCGGCGTCGACGGCGCGGCGCCGAGCGCCCGGTCGCTGTTCGGCGAGGTGTCGGTCATGATCTTCGACCGCGTCTCGGAGGCCCCGTACTGCCCCGCCGCGCAGGTCGACCACACCGCCACGAACGCGGGATATGACGCCGGTACCAAGACGCTGAAGTGCAAGTCGCACGAGTACAGCACCGCGTCCATGGCGGTCGATGCGTCGCGGTTCACGGCCGGCGACGAAGTGCGGATCACCGAGATCGATCCGCCCGACCCCGCGGCGGCGCTGTCGTGGGATCGCACCGTCGCGTCGATCTCCACCGACGAGATCATTCTCACGTCGACCCTGAGCGCACCCGCGTGGGACACCGCCAAGAAGTACCGGATCACCTCGGTCGGCTACGGAAGCGCCGCCAGTTCCCAGCGGGTCAACGCCTACCAGGCTGACGACGCGGACGGCCTGGTGGCCAACGCCCGCCAGCCCTACGCGATGATGTCGAGCGGGACCGGGCAGTCCCTGACGTTTACCCACGCGTCGCCAAGCGAGCTGCCGGCCCGCTACTCGACGAATCAGATCGGGGATGGCGTGGCGTTCGATGTCGGCGCGGCGCGCGACTTGGCGCGGCTCGCGAACAACATCGTCAGCTACAAGAGCGCCCCGCAAGCGCCGACGATCTACAGCGAGGCGCGCAGCAGTACGCCGACGGGAACGCGGGTGCTACTCGAGGTCGCGCCGGTGTTCGTCGGGATCGGCCAGCTCAGCGCGTCGCAGTCGTTTTCCTACTACGTCGCGCCGATGCTTCGCAGCAAGACCGGGGCGTCGGTGTCCGTGCGCGTCTCGCTGTGTCGGGTGATGCCGCAAGGCGGGACGCTGCAAGACGTGACGCTCGTCGAGCCCTACCAGTCGGCGACCTTCTCCACGTCCAGCACGAGCTACACGATCCCGACGGCGCAGGCGTTGTCGTGTGGCCACCTCTCGCTCGCGCCCGGCCCGCTCGGCGGCGTCGCGTGGCTGGTCGTCGAGAGCGAGAGCGCGAACGCGGAGGTTTGCGGCGTGCCGGTTCAGTACGTGGGGCCGCTGGAGTCGGCGATCGGCGGGGCGGGGCTGGCCATGCGGCCCGGTGTCGTCGAGTGGCAACGCGACTGCCTGAATGGGATGACGCCGAGCGCGCAGTTCTACGCGCGCCTGGTGGGCGTCATGAACCACGCCACCGCGTACCGCCACCGGCCGGTCTACGCGCGGTCGTGGGCGCTGGGGAACTCCAGCTACGGCTACAGCGGCACCACCACGCTTGGCCGGTTCCGGTTCCGCACCGGGCACGGGGTGAGCGCGATCCGGATCCTGATGATCCTCGGCCGCACCGCGACCGGCGGCACCGGGACCGATCCGCGGGTCACGTTCACGATCGACGGGTCCCCGCCGCTGACGGAGACGTTCTACTACGGGTTGTCGCCCGTCGCGGCGACCGACGCCCCCGACGAGCTGGCGATCGTGGGGAGCACGATCGCGGTGAGCGCCGACACCGCCTACACGGGCAAACTCGAGGCGATCGACTACGGCCGCGTGCTGGCGATCGTGGCCTACGAGCTTGGCGCCGAGACGATCAGCGAGTCGACCGAGTGGTTTTCGTCGACGATCCCGCAAGCGCGCGCCCCGATCTTCGACGCGTTCCACGGTCGCTTGCTGCAAGGGCTGTCGGAGATCCATCGGCACAACGCCGGGACCGTGACGCATTGGGCGCAGATCGACGGGTCGGCCCGCACGCGGACGAGCGCGACGGCCGCCAACCTCGTCGACGGCACCACCACCGGCGCGCCGACCACCGCCACGCCCGGGGTGAAGTTGGACCTGAGCTATCGCGCCACCGAAGGCGTGGCCACGGTTCCGGTTGAGCTGGCGGTGTACGGCTCGATGTCGAGCGGGTCGGGCACCGTCGTGCTGGTGGATAGCGGCGGCACGACGCTGGCCACCGCGACGATCAACAGTGCGACGCCCGCTTGGTACACCGCGACCGCGAGTCTCCCCGCGTCGCTGGCGAAGTACGATCTGAAATTCGCCGGCGACGGCACGAACACGATCAGCGTCTACGCCGCGTCGCTGATCGAGTGGGAGGCGTGATGCGACCGTCCCGCACCCGCGCTCGGGAGCTGCACTTGCTCGCGTTCGTGCGCGCGTACTCGACCGTTCGCGGCATCGCCCCGGTCTACGAGGAGATCGCGGACGAGCTGCGCGTCAGCGTTCCGTTCATCTACAAGCTGATCTGTCGCCTCGAGGACCGCGGGGAGGTGGCGTGCCTGTGGGCGTCCGGCCACCGCTCACCGCGATCGATCCGCGTGCTGACCCGCCGCGAGGGGACGCCATGATCATCGACGAGCGCAACGCACAGATCGCCAGCGACATCCGCGACGAGCTGCGTGCCTGGATCGATCAGTGGCGCGCCGTCGCGATGCTGCCGGAGCCGTTCGCGACCGACACCGTCGTCGAGGCGATGGCCGCGCTCGTGATGAACCGCGACGCCGCGGTGTCGTCCGGCTGGCTTGAGGATGCGAGCTGGCTGTTCTACCGGGCCGCGCGCGTGACGTGCGGCGGTGCTGGCCCGCCACCCTTGCCGCTGCCGTTCGCGCCGGCCGCTTTGTTTTCCGCGGCGTTCATGCCGAACACCGCCTTTCCCCCCAACTGAGGAGCTACCTGTGAGCGACACGCCCGAAACCGACACCGACCCGACCGCCTACGGCGCACCCCCTGCCGACCCCGGCGCCCCCGACCCGCTGGCCACGCTGCCGCCGGACCTGCGCCGCGTGGTCGAGGATCGGATCGCCCACGAGCGCAACGCCGCGTACGCGTCGGCGCGGCGCACCTTCACCGGCGCGAAAGGCAAGGCCACACCCCCCGCGACGCGCAGCAACGCCCCGGCCGCCGACGGTTCGGTGGTCGCGACCCGCGCCGCCGCCTTCGCCGCCGCCGGCTACGGCCCCGACGAGATCGCCCGGTACGCCGGCGACCTGTCGATCTCCGCGCCGCCCCCGCCGCCAGCCAGCCGGCCGCAACTCGGCGCGCCCGTGACCTCGGGTGGGCCGCCACCGCCGGCCTCCGCCTACCGCGACGACATGCGGATCATCGACATGTCGATCGCTGATCGCAACGCGCTGTTGGCCAAGCTCGGGCCGATCGAGTTCAGCTCTCGCCTCAAGCGTGAGCTGTCGTCGGTCCGCGTCGGCCCGCACTCGGGGCGGCGGTGACTTCCGCGGTCGTCACCGGGTGGGACGCGGGTGACGTGATCGTGGTCGCCCCGGTCCGCGCCTACATCGCGTGCGGAAACCCGTGCGCCGGCGATGACGTCGTGATCGGAGGCGCCCGCGCGCGCGTCGTCGACGAGCGGAACACCGCGACCGGCGTTCGCCTGCGCCTGGCCGGCGACGCGCTGGCCCACCTCACGATCGACGGCCGCCCCTTCCGCGTCGGGCACGGGTCGGGGCGGGCGGTCATCGTCGATCCCGACGGCGCGCTCGGAGATCGGGCGGTCGTCGCTGCGACCTACCTTGGGCGGCATGTCGATCTGACGCTCGCATGGGTGGCGCGGCCGGGGGCAACCGCCGGCTACGCGATCACCTCGGGCGACCCGCTGCGCGTCGGTGCCCGCGTGCCGATCGGCCCCGCGCCCGAGGCCGCACGATGACCGCCGCCGGTCGCGTGGTGGCCTGGCGTGACGGTCGGACGCTCGCGATCGATCTCACGCCGGCCGGGTATGCGGCACTCGGTGAGCCACGGGTCGGTGACCGCCTGAACATCGAAGGCGTCCCGACGACGATCCGCGGCCGGCGCATGGTCGACGGCAACATATGCGTGGTGGTGCATGGCGTGTCCCTCGCGACGTTCGAGCCGTCGGCCGGGTCCGAAATCACCGCACACGTCGCGACACTCGAGCGCACCGAGGCCGGGCGCCTCGTGCTGGTGGTGCCCGATCCGACGTACTCGCCCGGCCGCAACGTCTACCGGGGGCGCCTCGCGGGCGTCTACCTCGGGCGCCCATGCACGTTGGAGGCGCGCGGCGTCACGTTCAGCGGAAACGACGCGCGCCTCGATATCACGGCCGGCGACCCGCTGCCCCCCGGCGCGGTCGTCACGGTGACCGCGGCACTCCAACCCGACGCGTGAGGAGCCCATGCCCAACCCGCAACCGCACCCCGAGATCCTGAACGCCGACGCCACGCCCACGGTGCAACGGCTGCTCTGCGCCAGGCGCCGCGACTGCCTCATGGTCGCGGCCAAGCGCGGGTGGCAGGGCTTCACCTGCAACGCCTGCGACGCGTTCGAGCAACCGACCCGCGACGAGCTGGCGGCCGAACGTGAGATGCTGGCGGCGCTGGGGATGGTGCTGGCGCGGCCCCGCGGCGACTCGGTGGCCACGATGGCGGAGGCTGCGACCCGGGCCGACGAGCGCCCGCTCGTGACGATCAGGCCGAGTGTAGCGGTTACGCCGGTCGTGCCGTCTGTACCGGATGACACGATCGTGACAATTCGGGCGATGGTGGCTGAGGAACTGGGGAACTTCCCCAGTTGACGCGCAAGTACACGTAACCATTACGGTGGCGTGTGCTCCATGGGTGTTTCCGATCCGACGCGACCGGGGAACAAAGGGGGCGCCACCGCGGCAACACACATCACAACTTCTCAAAAACATTTGGGAATCCGGGCGTCGCCCGTTCCCGGCGTTGCATTGCTTCCCCGCGTCGACGGCCGCACAAGGGAAGGACACGACCGAACCGAAAGGACCGCCGATGAACCGCATGCTCCTCGCCTTCGCTCTCACCGCCGCCTGTTCTGGTGGCGACTTCGACGCCACGCCCGACGCCGCGACGACGTGCGCGCCCACCGCGGACCGCCTGTCCGGCTGCAAGCGCGCCTGCGCCATCGGCCAGGACACCGACCCCGGCACCGGCCAGCGGTGCGCCGGGGCGACCTATGACGCCTGCGCCGCCGAGTGCGCCGACGGCACCGCGATCGCGGGGTGGTGCCCGTGAAGCCGCCGACCATCCTGCAAGGGATCGACGCCGCGATCGTGCGGGCGTGGCGTCGGGTGCAACGTGACGCGGCGCTGAGCGGCGACACGCGACGCGTGGACGCGGTGCGCACCGTCGCGGCGATGCGGTCGCCGGCAACTGCGGAACTTCCGCAGTTGAGCGCAACCGCCGAGAAGCGCACGAACGGCACCGGGGGGGCGCAGTGAGCCGCGCGAGCCGCCGCCCGCCGGCAGGTGCTCAAATTGCGCAACTGACGCCCAACCGCGCGGAAGCCGCCGACGACGACCTCGCCACCCGCTGGCGCGAGGTGGGCCGACTCATCGAGAGCATCGACTCGGAGTTGTTCGCCACGATGGTGCGCACCTGGGAGGTGACCGCGGTCGCGCTGGCGAACGCCCGTCGGGGGGCGCAGTGATCGCCGGCTACCCCGGGCCACGCCTGCGCCGGGCGCCGGGCGCCGCACTCGAGCTATCCCCGCGCCGGTGGGCGTACATGCCCAAGATCGACGGCGCCTGTGTACGCATGCGGCTCGACGACCGCGGCCGGATCGCGTCGACCCTCTCGCGCGCCGGTCGCGAGCTGGCCGCCGGTCGCGAGCTACACGGCATCGTGGCCGGCCCGCCCGACTCGATCCTCTGGGCCGAGCTCGAAGCGCACACCGAAGCGGGCAACCGGGCGGCGACGGCCCGCGGGTACCGGCTGGCGTGGCTGTGGGACTGCGAGCGGTGGAACGGCCGCGACCTGACGCGGGAGCCGTTCGAGGCCCGTCACGGCGCGCTGTACCGCGCGCACGGGTGGGTTGAGGGCGACGGGGCCGGCCGGGTCCGCGGCTGGCGCTGTGACGTGCATGGCGACGCACACGACGCGACGACCGGCCGCTACACCCGGGCCATCCCCCGCGACCTGCGCCGCGTGCCCGTGGTGCCGCTCCATCGCGGGCCGGGCGCCGGCGCCGCGGCATGGCAAGAACACGTTGTCAGGGCCGGCGGTGAAGGGCTGGTGGCCGCCCGGCTCGACGCCCCGATCGGCGGTCGCGGCGCCAAGCTCAAGATCCGCGACGGCGCCGACCTCGACGCCACCGTGATCCGGGTCGGCGGCGGGGTCGCGGCGCTGCACTGGCGCGGCCTCCCGTTCCTGGCCAGCGCGCGCGGCCGGTGGTCGGCGCTGACGCCTGGCCAGATCGTGGAGGTGGCGATCGACGGCTGGCACGAGCGCACCACCACACCGAAGCACCCGCGGATCACCCGCATCCGCACCGACCTCGCACCCCAGGAGTGCCGCTCATGACCGCCCCGATCCCGCCGTTCCGCCTCGCCATGCTGGCCAGCTCGCACCGGCGGCGGCCCGATCGGGTACCGTCGGCCAACGTGCCCGCGTACCCGCCGCGCCATCCGGTCAACGCTGACCCGCGCTACGTCGCGGCGCTGCGCGTCCGGGTCGAGGCGGCGGGCGTGGTGGCGGTCGCCGCCGCCGCCAAGATGACCCGGCAGACGGTCTGGCGCGCCATCCGGGGCGAGTCGGGCCGCCGGGTCAACCCCGACCAGCTCGAGCGCATCCGCCGGGCGCTGGTGAAGGTCGAGGGGGCGAAGGGCGCGACCACGGCCCCGATGCCGCCGCCGATCGTCGCGGTGCGGTCGAGCGCGCACCACGCCTGGATCAAGCTGGCCGACAGCCTCACCGACGACGAGATCGCCGCCGCGCTCGTCGAGCCCGACCGCGTGATCGCCGCGGTCAAGCGCCGCCGCAAGTAGCAGGCGCCGCGATCGCGCCACCGCCACAACTTCACCCATCGAACCGGTAACCGAATCGGTTACTATCTCAACCGGCCCGCGCGCTGTCGCCGCGGTGCCCGGTGCAACGAACCCAGCGACAGAGGGAGACACGAGCCATGACGAAGAACACGAACGACACCGACGACGAGATCATCAAGCGAGCCATCGCCGCGTTCATGCGGGAACCGGGCGCCGATCAACCCTCGGAGGGCATGTGCGAGGTGCGAGGCGATCACGTTGTCTTGCGCAACCTGCGCGGCGACCTCGCGACGTACCGGGTCACCAAGGCCGGGCGCCTGTCGCGCGTCGACTAAGTGCAGCGCCGGGGGGCGGGCGGTTGCCGTCGCGCCGCCTGCCCCCGGTCACTCTCGACGCGACGGAGGGAGAAACGAGCCATGGATACAACCGAAGCGCCGGCCGCGCCGCGCGCCAGCACCGCCCCGACGTTCTGCGCCATGCACGCTGGCCGGTGCGCACCGACGAACCGAAGCGACGGCGAGGCGATCAAAGCATGGATGACCGCCGGCGACGCCCTGCGCCGGCTGTCGGGCATGGCGGTGGGCAAGCGCGCTCGGTCGTCGGGCGTGTTCGCTGCAATGCTCGAGACGGTGCGTCGTCGGCTCGCGCACGTACTGCCGCCCGGCAGCGAGGCCAAGACCGGGTGGCGTGACGTCTGCTGCCAGATGATCGAGAGCGACGCGCCCGACGTCGTCGACGACATGATCGACACGGCACAGGACATCGGCGCCGGTCACGTCGACGCGACGACGGCCATGGAGGCGTGGCTCCAACGGAGTCTGTTTGTGCCGCTCGATCCGTGGACGCGTCACATGCGGTGGAGCTCCTGGATCTCGTCATCGTCGCCGGCGCCGTTGTGGTGTCGACGAGCGACGCCACGCCCCGGAACGCGCTTCTTTCGGGGTCGCAGCGATGGCGTGGATGTGATGGTGGGTGTGCTCGGCCCGACGTCCGATTCGACGTATCCCCATCCGGCATTTGCGGTTCGCGACCGCTGGCGCGCCATCGGTGCCGCCATCGCGAAGCACGAACCCGCCTATGGCGACCGCGTCGCCGCGATGGTCGCGGAGTTCATCGGCGACGTTTACAACTGCGACGTGCCGCTCGCGACCGTGGAGGCGTGGGACGACCTGGGCGACGTGATGTTTGACGGGCCGACGGCGTCGCGCCTCTACCTGTTCTCAGAGCACGTGCTCGAGAAAGTCGAAAAGCTCTGGGCGGCCGACTACGGGGAGGGCGTCGAGGAAGCGCCCGAGACGCCTGCGCCCGATCCGGTTGCCAGCATCGACGCCATCGCCCGCGCCCGCGCCCGCTGGGGTGCGTCGGGGGTGGTGTCGTGAGCGCCGGCCGGTGGGTGTCACGCTGGCACGACGAGATCGATCCCAAGCCCGTGGCGCCCGGCGTCTACAAGCGCAAGGCCGGCGGCTACCGCATCCGCGGGCGTGTCGTCGACCCGCGCACCGGCCGCATGGTCGAGGTGCGCCGCGCCCTGCCCGATGCCAAGAGCGCGCGCGAGGCGAGCGCCGCTCTGGCCGCCGAGCTCGAGCGCGCGAAGGGAGGCGCGCGCGATGCGGAGGCGTTGCCGCGGTTCACCGAGTACGCGGCCACGATCATGGCGCGCAAGATCACCGATGGCCGGATCGCGTCGGCGTCCGGTCGCGAGAAATGGATGGTGATCCTCCGCGCCCACCTCGATCCCGCGTTCGGGTCGATCTACATCGATCACCTGACCGCGGCCGACGTCGAGGCATGGAAGGCCCGGTTCGCCGCGAAGGTCCGCGCCGGCAACGCCAGCCCCACCACCGGCAACACGATCCTGTCGGTGCTCCGGGTCATCACCGCGGCGGCGGCCGACGAGTACGACCTGAAGGATCCGATGCGGCGGGTGCGGCCGTTCGACACCCGCGGCCATCGGACCTACACCGACGAAGCGCCGAACTCGCTCGCGCCCGCCGACGTGCCGCGGTTCCTGGCCACCATGCGCGAGATGTTCCCGAGGATGTACGCGCCCACGGTGCTCGGGTTCGTGACCGGCCTTCGCCCGTCGTCGCTGCGCCCGCTCCGACGCCGCGGCCCGGCGTCGGACGTGAAGTGGGACGATGGTCTGTTGCTCGTCAGGCAGTCGCACACGCGGGGCACCGAGGTGATGCCGGCGACGAAGACCGGCCGCGACCAGCGGATCCAGATGCCGGCCGAGCTGGTGGCGATCCTGCGCGACCACGTCGCGGGGTTGAAGGGGAAGGCCGCGGCGTCGGACCTGTTGTTCCCCAGCACGACGGGCGCGTTCCTGCCGGTCGAGGCGTTCGATAAGCCCTTCGCGAAGTGCGCGGCGGCGATGGGGCTACCCTACAAGCTGACGCCGCGCGCGATGCGCCGGACGTTTCAGGACATGGCGCGCGAGGCGCGGGTCGAGGGCGTGATCACGCGGGCGATCTCGGGGCACGCCACCGAAGCGATGCAACGGCACTACAGCACCGCCCGCGACCACGAGATCGCTGCCGGCCTCTCGGCGCTGGTGGCGATGGCCGTGCCCGCCCCGATGGGGAGCAACTGAGGTGGGGCCCGAAGTGGGGCCCGACCTGCCCGACCCTGCCCCGCCACCCGCCTAACCCTCCGTCATTCCTAGTTGGTGTGCGCGGGATTGAACCGCGGACCCCTACCGTGTCAAGGTAGTGCTCTCCCACTGAGCTACACACCAGTCTTCTCGCGAAGTGGGATTCGCGAGGTGCATCTGGTAGCTGGCTTGGCGGCCTGAGTCAAGGGTGCCGCGGGGATTTTGATGGCGCGGGCTCGATCGCGAAGGCGACGCTGCCAGCGACGATCACGTTGCCCGCCCCGCTGCCGATGTCCGAGGTGTAGAGCGTCGGCTGTCCGGCGAGCATCAGCGCCTCGCCCCACACGGCGATCTCCACCCGCCGGCCGATCGGAATGACGAGCGCGGCGCGCCCGCCGACCGCCCCGAAACCGCCCAGGCTCGAGTACGACGAGAAGCGATCCGTCTCGCTCAGCCGCCGGAGGCCTGCGCCGACCAGGCCACAGAGTTCGATCGGCCCGCCGCGGCGGCAGACGCGGGCCAGCCCCACGAGGTCGGCAGCACCGTAGGTCCGCGCCGAGCTCTCGGCCGGCCCCAGCGTCTCGCTGCGCGTCTGCAGGCGCAACATGCCGCCCGCCCACCACGGCCCGCGCAGCCGCAGGTACCCCGCCTCGATCGCCAGGCCGGCCCCGTCGCCGCCGAGCAGCTCGCCGCCGGCGCCGAACTCGAACCGCGCGACCGGTCGCCGCACCCACGCCACGGGCCGCTCGCCCGGCGCCAGCGCCGGCGGCGGCAGCGCGGCCAGGTGCCCGGCGATCGCGCCGGCCAGCGCGTCGGTCGCGTCGACGCAGGTCACGCTCGGCGGGAACAGCCGCCGATCGGCCGGCGCGCCCGGCGCGATCACCGTCAACTCGGCGAGGTAGCCCTCGCGGCTGTCGGCGATGCGCGCGATCACCACCACCGCAGCGTCCGACGCGATCCGCGCCTCCGGCACGCGCGCGGTGAGCGCGTCGCGCAGCTGCTCCTCGGAGCACGCGGCCGGCGCGTCGTACGTGAGCGCGATCGGCGGCGGCGCGCGCTCGGCCTCGCCGGCCGACGCCGGCCCCGCCCACCCGAGCGCCAGCGCCGCCGCGACCCCACTCCACCGTTGTGGCTGCATCGTCGCGCTGATACTACACGGCGACGGATGCGCGCGCTTCGCTTCACCGGTCGCGGGCTGTGGATCGCGCTGCTGCTGCTGGGTCACGGCCTGGTGTGGTTCGTCGGCTGGCTCGCGCTGCTGCTGAGCTTCCGCGGCAAGGCCGCGCGGCAGGCGTGGTTCGGGCGGCGGCTGGCCGCGCTGCTGATCGGCCTGGGCGCGACGTTCGTGAAGGTCGGCCAGATCATGTCGACCCGCCCCGATCTGTTCCCGCCGCACATCATCGGCGCGCTGACCCGGCTACAGGACGACGTCGGCGCGTTCGCGTGGCGCCACGTCGAGCGCGCGTTCCGCGAGGACTTCGGCAAGGGCCCCGACGAGCTGTTCGCGCGCTTCGACCGGACGCCGGTGGCGTCGGCGTCGGTGGCGCAGGTGCACAAGGCCGAGCTGGCCGACGGCACGCCGGTCGCGGTCAAGGTGCGCCGGCCGGGCCTGCCCGACCTGGTCGCGTTCGATCTGACCGTGATGCGGCTGGTCGCGCGGGTGATCGCGCTGGTCCCCTCGGCGCGGCTCCTGGCCCCGGTCGAGAGCGTCGACGAGTTCGGCCGCGCGATCCGCGCGCAGATCGATCTGTCGATCGAGGCCGGCAACAACGCGCGCTTCGCCAAGAACTTCGCCAGCGATCCCGACGTCGCGTTCCCGCGGCTGCACCCGGCGCTGTGCTCGCCGCGGGTGCTGACGATGGACTTCATCACCGGCGCCAAGGTGCTCGACGCGCCGCGGGCCCAGGGCGCCGACGCCACCCGGCTGGCCAAGATCGGCTTCCGCACGCTCCTGCAGATGGTCTTCGCCGACGGCTTCGTCCACGCCGACCTGCACCCCGGCAACATCCTGGTCGACCGCGACGCCAAGGTGGTGCTGCTCGATCTCGGCCTGACCGCCGAGCTCGACGAGCGGGCCCGCCGCGCGTTCGCGATGTCGTTCGCGAGCTGGGCCGCCGGCGACGGCAAGACGATGGCCAAGCTGATGGCCGAGTTCTCGCCGTCGGCCAAGGTCCGCGACTACGCCGCCTACGAGGCCGACGTGATCGCGTTCGTCGGCCGCTACCTGGGCAAGGCGCTGGGCGAGGTCCAGGTGTCGACGGTGGCGCTCGACATGATGAACATCCTGCGCACCCACCGGGTGCGGGTGAACGCCACCTACACGATGTGCAACGTCGCCATCGCGGTCACCGAGGGCATCGGCAAGCAGCTCGATCCCGACCTCGACCTGATGCGCGAGGCGCTGCCGTTCTTCGCGACGCTCAAGGCCGCCGGGCGACTGTAGCGACGACGCTGTCCGATCGTTGCACAGCCGGCGCGCCGCGCTGGCACGCCGGGCCGCGCCCGGCCGCGCGGTTTCTGCGAGGGACCGCGGCGGCGCGCGCCGCCGCCGCAAAGCGTGCGCGAACGGCGGCGCCAGCGCGGGCGCAGGCGCGGCATCCTGACTCACCCGCGCCGTCGGCGCCCTGGTTGCACGCGCTCGCGGCATGCGCCTGCTCCGTCGCGCGCTGCTGGTCGTCACGCTCGCGGTCGCCGCCTGTGGCGGCGGCGCAGCGCTCCCCCCGGACGCCGCGGTCGACGCGCCCGACCTCGACGCCGCCACCGACGCGGCGGTCGCGGTCGACGCCGACGTCGACGCCGACATCGACGCCGACGTCGACGCCGCGATCGAGCCGGCCTGCGAGACCTGCCACGGCGACGCCACCACGGCGGCGCCGCCGCGCGACACCACCGGCGGCGTGAGCCCGCTCCTGCGCGGCGTCGGCGCCCACCGCGCCCACCTGACCACCGGCGCCTTCTGGCACCGCGACCTGGCGTGCGGCGACTGCCACGTGGTGCCGCCGACCCGCGACTCGCTCGGCCACGTCGACAGCGCGTTGCCGGCCGAGCTGACGTGGAGCCCGCTGGCCAGCGCCGGCGGCGTCACCCCGGCCTTCGACGGCGTGCAGTGCACGACCTACTGCCACGGCGCCAGCCTGGCCGGCGGCACCAACCCGGCGCCGCGGTGGGCCTCGGGCCAGCCCGGCCAGGCCGCGTGCGGCACCTGCCACGGCCTGCCGCCCGGCCCGCCGCACCCGGCGGCGACCTTCTGCAGCCCCTGTCACCCGTCGGTCGACCTGCGCACGCCGTTCCTCGACGCGACCAACCACATCGACGGCGTCGTCGAGCTGCGCGAGCTGGCGTGCGACTCGTGCCACGGCTCGGCTGGCGATCCGTCGCCGCCGACCAGCCTCAGCGGCCAGGTCTCGACCACCGCCCGCGGCGTGGGCGCGCACCGCAGCCACCTGCGGGCGGCGACCTGGCACGCGCCGGTCGCGTGCGCCGAGTGCCACGCCGTGCCTGCCAGCGTCGGCGCGGTCGGCCACGCCGACACCGCGCTGCCCGCGGAGCTGACGTTCGGGCCGCTGGCGACTGCGGCCGGCGCGACGCCGAGCTTCGACGGCGTGACCTGCGCCGGCGCTTACTGCCACGGCGCCACGCTCGGCGGCGGCAGCGACACGACGCCGACCTGGACCCGGGTCGACGGCACCCAGGCCGCGTGCGGCACCTGCCACGGCCTGCCGCCGGGCGGCAGCCACCCGACCGTCACCGGCGCGGTGCCGGCGGCGTGCAGCGCGTGCCACGGCGCGGTGATCGCCGCCGACGGCAGCTTCGCCGATCCGACGCTGCACCTCGACGGCATCGTCGAGGTCGTCGCCACCAGCTGCGACGCGTGCCACGGCTCGAGCGCGAGCCCGGCGCCGCCGCGCGGTCTGCTCGGCGAGACCGCGACCACCGCGCGCGCGGTCGGCGCGCACCAGGCGCACCTGGCGCCGTCGCCGTGGCACGCACCGATCGCGTGCGAGGAGTGCCACCGCGTGCCGGCGACGCCGACCGCGGTCGGCCACCTCGACTCGCCGCGCCCGGCCGAGCTGACGTTCGGGCCGCTGGCGACCGCCGACGGCGCGGCGCCGGTCTTCGACGGCGTGACCTGCCAGGGCGCGTACTGCCACGGCGCGACGCTGGCGCCCGGCGGCGCCGACACCACGCCGACGTGGACGCAGGTCGACGGCAGCCAGGACGCGTGCGGCACCTGCCACGGCCTGCCGCCGGGCGCGCCGCACCCGAGCGTGTCCGGCGCGCCGCCGATGTCGTGCGCGCCGTGCCACGGCGCGGTGATCGCCCCGGGCGGCACCTTCGCCAACGCCGCGCTGCACATCGACGGCGTCGTCGAGGTCACCGCCGCGGCGTGCGACGGGTGCCACGGCGGCGCCGGCGATCCCGCGCCGCCCCGCGACCTCGCCGGCAACCTCGCGACCACCGCCCGCGGCGTCGGCGCCCACCGCAGCCACCTGCGCGCGTCGACGTGGCGCGCGCCGATCGCGTGCACCGACTGCCACCTGGTGCCGACGTCGGTCGACAGCCCCGGCCACCGCGACACCGCGCTCCCCGCCGAGCTGACCTTTGGCCCGCGGGCCCGCGCCGACGGCGCGACGCCCAGCTTCGGCGGCGCGACCTGCGCCGGCGTCTACTGCCACGGCGCGACGCTGCGCCCGGGCGGCACGACCACGGCGCCGACGTGGACCCGCGTCGACGGCACCCAGGCCGCGTGCGGCGCGTGCCACGGCCTGCCACCCGGCGGCGGCCACCCGCCGGTCACCGGCGCGATCCCGGCCGCGTGCAGCGCCTGCCACGACGCGGTGATCGCTCCCGACGGCAGCTTCGCCAACGCCGCCCTGCACGTCGACGGCGTCGTCGAGGTCCGCAGCCTCACCTGCGACTCGTGCCACGGCGGCGCGGGCGATCCGTCGCCGCCCCGCGACGTCGGCGGCAACCTCGCCACGACCACCCGCGGCGTCGGCGCGCACCGCAGCCACCTGCGCGCCTCGACCTGGCGCGCGCCGATCGCCTGCGGCGAATGCCACGTGGTCCCGAGCAGCGTCCTCGCCGCCGGCCACTTCGACACGCCGCTGCCGGCCGAGCTGCGGTTCGGCGCCACCGCGCGCGCCGACGGCGCCACCCCGAGCTTCGACGGCGCGCGCTGCGCCGGCGCCTACTGCCACGGCGCGACGCTGGCACCCGGCGGCAGCAACCACGCGCCGCAGTGGACCATCGTCGACGGCACCCAGGCCGCGTGCGGCACGTGCCACGGCCTGCCGCCGGGCGGCGCGCACCCGGCGGTCGGCGCGCCGGTGCCGCAGGCCTGCGGCATGTGCCACCCGGCCGTGGTGTCGCTCGCCGGCGCGTTCGTCGGCCCGGCGCTGCACGTCGACGGCGTCGTCGAGGTCACCGCGGTCCACCCGACCGGCTGGGCCACGCCGGCGGCCCACGGCGCGGCGGCCAACGACGGCGGCCTCGCGGCCTGCCAGACCTGCCACGGCGCCGATCTGCGCGGCGGCATGAGCGCGGTGTCGTGCACGTCGTGCCACGCCGACTGGGAGACCCGGTGCACGTTCTGCCACGGCGGCGTCGACAACGCGTCGGGCGCGCCGCCGGCCGGCGTCGGCGGCGAGCTGGCGCGCAGCACGATCGCGGTCGGCGCCCACACGCTGCACCTCGACGCCACCGCGATCCACGCGCCGTGGACCTGCGCCCGCTGCCACGTCACGCCGACGTCGGCGCTGTCGCCCGGCCACATCGACGGCGACGGCCGCGCCGAGGTGCGCTTCGACGCGCTCAACCCGACCGCGACCTACGCGCCGGCGACCGCCGGCTGCGCGGCGATGCACTGCCACGGCGACGGCCGCACCGACGGCGGCGCCGCGACCTGGACCACCGACCCGGTCATCACCTGCGCGTCGTGCCACCACGACGCGACCACGCCGACGACGACGTTCAACATGTCGGGCGAACACCGGCTGCACGTGAAGTCGCGCGGCATCGCCTGCCAGGAGTGCCACGCCACGGTGGTCAGCGGCTCGGCCACGATCGTCGGGCTGCCGCTGCACGTCGACGGCGTCGTGCAGGTGTCGTTGCGCCAGGCCGGGACCTGGACCGCCGCGACCAAGCGCTGCGACCCGGCCTGCCACGGCCTCGAGACCTGGTGACGCGTCAGCGCCGCCGGCGCCGCGCCAGCAGCGCGGCCACCGCGAGCAGCGCCGCGGCGCCGTCGGGCGTCGGCCCGCTGGCGCAGCCGCACGCCGCGCCACCGCCGGGATCGAGATCGAGGAACGCCTGGCTGGCGTCGGCCACCGGCGCGTCGGCCGCGGCGTCGGCGCGCGCGGCGTCGATCGGCGGCGCGGCGTCGGTGCCCGCGTCGGGGCGCGGCGCGTCGACGCCGGCGTCGGCCGGATCCCACGGCGTGCCGTCGTTGGGCCGCCGCGGCGACGGCGTCTCGACCCGCCAGTCGACCGCGATCACGTCGGTGTTGGCGATCCGCGCCAGCGCCAGGCCGGCCGGCGGCGGGATCGCCGCGGTGGCGTCGTCGGGGCCGAACAGGTCGCGCACCGGCGCCGCGATCGCCCCCCAGCGCACGCAGTCGTAGCGGGTCGCCGACGACACCAGGCACAGCTGGCCGGCGTCGAGATCGATCGGCGGCACCAGGCTGCCGTCGACCTCGGCGATGCCGAACGCGGTCCGGGCCGCCGGCGTCGCGAGCAGCAGGAACGTGCCGGCGGCGACGCAGGTGGCGCTGGCGAAGGGCGCGACGTCGCCGACGACCGCGCCGGCGGCGTCGTAGCTGACCACCCGCGTCGACGGGAACACGCACGCGGCGGCGGTGGCCTCGAGCTCGACGTAGCGCGCCGCGGGATCGCCGACGGCGCTCGCGGTCGCGACCTCGGACAGGCGGACGTCGACCAGATCGGCGGCGGCCGGCGCGGCGGCCACCGCCAGGCCGACCAGGCTCACGACCCAGCGCATGGCGCATCGTAGCGCGGAACCCGGCGCCGCCACCCGGGCGCGACGCCGATGTCACGCTGCCTTGCGGTGGCCCGGAGGCTCCGCCTACGATGGCCGCGGGTTAGGCAACCGCTGCGGCCTGCAGCCAGTCCTAGCTCGAACCAGCCTCGCCGTGACATGGTTGTCACGGTGCCCCGCCCGTGATCGACGTCGGACAGGTCCTCGACAAGTACGAGCTCCTGGCGCGCGTGGGCCAGGGCGGGATGGCGGTCGTCTATCGCGGGATGGATCGCTCGCTCAAGCGCGAGGTCGCGATCAAGGTGCTGCACCGCCACCTGGCCGAGCACGCCGAGGCCCGCGACCGCTTCGAGCGCGAGGCCCACGCGGTGGCCAAGCTGCGCCACGAGAACATCCTCGAGATCTTCGCCTACTCGGGCAAGGAGTCGCCCGAGAGCTACATCGTCACCGAGTTCATCGAGGGCTCGACGCTCAAGCAGTTCATCACCGATCACCCGCCGCGGTTCGCCGAGTTCGGCGCGATGGTGGTGGCCGAGATCGGGCGGGCGCTGGCCCACGCCCACGGCCACGGCATCCTGCACCGCGACGTCAAGCCCGAGAACGTGATGATCCGCTCCGACGGCGTGGTCAAGCTGACCGACTTCGGCATCTCGCAGATGGTCGACGCGCAGCGCATGACCGTCACCGGCCAGCTGCTGGGCTCGCCGGCGTACATGTCGCCCGAGCACGTCCTCGGCAAGGAGCTCGACTTCCGCACCGACGTCTTCGCGTGCGGCATCGTGCTGTACCAGCTCACCGTCGGCAAGCTGCCGTTCGAGGGCAAGAACCCGCACGAGATCCTCAAACGCATCGCCGAATGCCGCTACGCCGATCCGCGCCAGAGCAATCCGCGGGTCGGCGCCGAGCTGGCCAAGATCATCGCCAAGGCGATGGCGCCCGAGCCCGCCGATCGCTACCCGACGATGGCGGCGATGGTGGCCGACCTCGAGGCGTACCTGACCGGCTCGGGGCTGGGCTCGGCCAAGGACGAGCTGGCCCGCTACTTCGCGGCGCCGACGGCGTACGAGCTCGCGCTCGGCGCGCGGCTGATCGATCACCTGCTGCGCCGGGCCCGGGCCGAGCTGCCGACCCGCCGGGCCCAGGCGCTCGAGCTGCTCGATCGCGTGCTGCAGATCGAGCCGCAGCACGAGGGCGCGCAGGCGCTCTTGGCCTCGATCGAGCGACAGCACCGCTGGCGGCGCGCGGCGGCGGTGGCCGGGCTGGTGGCGCTGGCCGGCGGCGGCGGCTGGGCGCTGCGACGGACGATGCGCGCCGACGGCGCGGCCGCGCCGCCGATCGACGCCGCGCCGCCGATCGACGCCCGCCCGCCGGTCGACGCCCGCCCGATCGACGCCCGCGCGCCGGTCGACGCGCCGCCCGCGATCGACGCCGCGGGGCCCGACGCCGAGCCGATCGACGCCGCCGCGCTGACGGTGCTCCCCGACCGCCGCCCCGACGCCCGGGCCGCGACGACGCCCGACGCCGGCGCCGCGCGCACGTTCGCGCTGGCGGTGTCGCCGGCCGACGCCGAGGTCAAGCTCGGTGACGGGCCGTGGCAGCGCTTCGTCGGCGGCCACGCCGATCTGCCAGCGCCCAGCGCGCCGATCGTGCTCGCGGTGCGGCGCGACGACTGCTGCGAGCCGACCCAGCGGACGATCGGCCCCGACGTCGCCGGCGGCCGCGTCGCGATCGAGCTGGGCTTCTTGCCGGCGCAGATCACGCCGCGCTGTCCGGGCGGCAACGTCCAGGTCGAGATCGACGGCGCCAAGGCGCGCCTCGACAAGCCGACGTTGATCACGTTCGCGGGCGCGCTGACCCAGCGCCAGGTGACGGTGCGCTTCATCGGTGACACCATCAGCACCCAGAAGATCACCGTGCGCTACGCCGAGGCGAAGGACGTGACGTGCGCGCCGTAGCGCTGGTGGCCGCGTGCGCGGTGGCCGCGCTGGTGGCGCGCGCCGACGCCGCGACCCCGGCCGAGGATCTGGCCCGGGCCCGCGCCGGGTTCCGCCAGGGCGAGTTCGCCGCGGCGATCCCGCTGCTCAGCTACCTGCTCTACCCGTCGCCGCGGCTGGCCCGCGCCGAGGACCTGCTCGAGGCCCACGTCCTGCTGGGGGTGTGCGCGTTCGAGACCGGCGACCGCGCCACCGCCAGCCGCGAGTTCGAGGAGGCGCTGTACCTCGAGGCCGATCTGACGCTCGACACCGTGCTGTTCTCGGCCGAGGCGGTGCGTTACTTCGAGGAGCAGAAGGCGGCGGTCCGCGAGCGCAACCGGCTCGACGCCGAGCGCCGGCGAATCGCCGAGGAGAACGAGCGCTACAAGCAGCTCTTGGCGTCGATGGTGGTGATCGAGACCCGCCCCTACTACATCAACTTCGTGCCGTTCGGCGCCGGCCAGTTCCAGAACGGCCAGCCGGGCAAGGCCATCGCGTTCGCGGCCAGCCAGGGCGTGACCGGCGCGGTGTCGGCCGGCATCTGGCTGTACCTGGCCGGCACCTACGGCATCAACGGCGTCGTCCCCGACGAGGACAACCAGTTCGTGCGCCGCCTCGAGGCGATCGAGATCGGCGCCGGCGTCGCCTGCCTGGGCCTGATGGCGTGGGGCATCGTCGACTCGCTCCGCCACTACCAGCCGTCGGTGCAGCGCAAGGCCGACGAGTCGCTCTTGCCCCCCGAGCTGCGCCGCAAGCCCGACCCACCGCCCAAGCCGGCGGCCCGCCTCGAGCTGGCGCCGGTGATCACCGGCGACGGCGCCGGCGCCGCCCTGCGCTTCCAGTTCTGAGCCATCGCTCCGAGGACCCATGCCATCGCTCCGCACCACCGCCCCAGGCCGTCCGCCGACGGTGTACCACCTGTACAAGAAGATCACGTCGATCGGCAGCGGCCCCGACAACGACGTCGTGCTGCCCGATCCGCTGATCGGCGACACCTACGCGTCGATCCACTTCGACGGCCAGACCTACACGATCACGACGCTGGCGCGCAAAGCCGAGGTCGTCGTCAACGGCAAGAAGCGCGGCAAGCACAAGCTCAGCCACGACGACAAGCTGGTGATCGGCAGCTGCGAGCTGCGGTTCGCGCTGATCGACGAGGCGCCGCCGGCCGAGGACGAGGCCGCGCAGACCGTCGCCGACCTCGACGCCTACGGCAAGCTCTACGACTTCTCCGAGAAGCTGATGCAGAAGCGCGAGCTGGGCGAGCTGCTCGACACGCTGATGGATCTGGTCATCGAGATCACCAGCGCCGACAAGGGCTTCCTGATCCTGATGGAGGGCGACACCTTCGACGTCAAGATCGCCCGCAACCTGCGCAAGGAGAACATCGCCGACGCGGTCAGCCAGCTGTCGGACTCGATCGTCGCCAAGGTCGTCGCGTCGCGGCGGCCGGTGATCATCTCCGACGCGATGCACGACACCGAGTTCGCCGCGGCCAAGAGCGTCATGCAGCTGCGGCTGTCGAGCGTGATCTGCGTGCCGCTGCTCGATCGCGGCCGGCTGCTCGGCATCATCTACGTCGGCAACGACTCGATCGTCGACCTGTTCCAGGAGGCGACGATGCGGGTGCTGACGGTGTTCGCCGCCCAGGCGTCGCTGATCGTCGCCAACGCGCTCCTGCTCAACGAGCTGCAGGTCGACAACAAGAAGCTGGCCGAGCGGCTGGAGGCGGTGCGGTTCGGCGAGATCGTCGGCACCTCGCCGCCGATGCAGGCGGTCTACCGCAAGGTCGAAAAGATCGCGCCGACCGACATCTCGGTGTTGATCACCGGCGAGACCGGCACCGGCAAGGAGCTGATCGCCCGCGAGATCCACACCCGCTCGCCGCGCGCCGGCAAGCCGTTCGTGACGATCAACTGCGGCGCCATCCCCGAGAACCTCCTCGAGAGCGAGCTGTTCGGCCACGTCAAGGGCGCGTTCACCGGCGCGGTCGCCAACAAGCTGGGCAAGTTCCAGGCGGCCGACGGCGGCACGCTGTTCCTCGACGAGGTCGGCGAGATGCCGCTCGAGCTGCAGGTCAAGCTCTTGCGCGCGATCCAGGAGCGGGTCGTGGTCCGGGTCGGCGACACCCGCAGCGAGTCGGTCGACATCCGCATCCTCACCGCCACCAACCGCGACCTCGAGAAGGAGATCGCCGGCGGCCGGTTCCGCGAGGACCTCTACTACCGGCTCAACGTCGTCAACCTGCAGCTGCCGCCGCTGCGGGCCCGCGGCGAGGACGTCATCGTCATCGCCCGCTACCTCCTGTCGCGCTACACCCGCGAGTTCGACGCCAAGGTGAAGGGCTTCTCGCCCAACGCCACCGTCGCGATGCGCAAGCACGCCTGGCCCGGCAACATCCGCGAGCTCGAGAACCGCATCAAGAAGGCGATCGTGCTGGCCGAGTCGACGGTGATCGGCCCCGACGATCTCGGGCTGTCGGCCGACAACCTGCCGGCGATCCTCACGCTGGCCGAGGCCAAGGACAAGTTCCAGCGCGAGTACATCAACGAGGTGCTGGCGGTGAACAACGGCAACCGCACCAAGACCGCGCGCGATCTCGGCGTCGACCCGCGGACGATCTTCCGCCACCTCGAGAAGGAGGCCGGCGACGGCTACGACGAGGGGATGCCGGAATGACCCGGCGCGCGCGCACCCTGACATCGATGCCGTACCTGGGGTCCGCTGCGCGCCCGTCCCACCGCGACAACTACTCGCAATCCCTGGCGAAAGCCATCATGGCGCGCTGCGTGCATGGGGTTGTGGCCGTGACCTCCGCCGCCGCCCTCCTGTCGCCGCTCGTGGTGACGGGGTGCGTGATCCCCCCACCGCTGCAGACCGACGGCGCCGACGCGGCGGTCAACCACCCGCCGGCGTTCCGCTCGGTCAAGGACGGCACCGGCGAGGAGCTGGTGCGGCCGGGGCCCCACGTGTTCGCGGTCGGCACCGGCGAGCTGCGCATCACCGCCGAGGACACCGATCCCGGCGACACGCTGTACTACCGGATGTACCTCGACTACGGCCTGGCCGGGCCGACCCAGGTGCGCGCCGACTGCCAGGTCGGGCCCAGCCCGTCCGGCGACACCGAGCGCACGACGACCTGCTCGCTGATCGGCGTGTGCACCGACGACATCGCCGACGGCCCTACCCACGTCTTCGAGCTGGACCTGATGGACCGGCTGCCGACCAGCACGACGACGCGCCTGTACCGCGACGTCACCCCGCCCGGCGAGATCGTCTCGTACTGGTGGAACATCACCTGCGTGAGGTCGCCGTCGTGAGCCGCCGCGCGCTCGCGCTCGCGTTGACCTCGCTCGCCGCCTGCCTGCCGGGCGTCGACGACGAGGCGCCGATCGTCGAGTGCGATCAGCCCGCCGATTGCAACGTCGCCGCCGGCGAGGTGTGCGACGTCGGCGTGTGCTGGGGCGATCCGCCGGTCGGCACCTACGCCGCGGTGATCGCGCCGCCGACCGAGCTGCGCGGCACGCTGGTCAAGACCGCGATCCCGTCGCTGTCGATGGACGCCGACGGCACGCTCGGCAACGGCACCGATCACGCGCTGACCCTCGACGAGGCGGTGCTGGTGCGCGGCCGGGTGACGATCCCGTGCCCGCCGGTGGCGGTGTGCACCGACCGCCTCGGCCTGGCCGGCCAGCTGCGCTGGTACCGCGACCCGGCGTTCCCCGGCGGGCCGCGGCTGAGCGAGACCGCCGAGGTCGGCGACGACGGCAGCTACGAGGTGGCGCTGGCGCGGCCCGTCGCCGGCGCGCCGCGGACGTTCACCGCGGCGTTCACGCCGGCGGTGGTGGCGGCGCCCGACGCGCTGGTGCCGGCGACGCTGCTGCCGCCGGTGGCGGTCGAGGTCACGCTGACCGCCGACCAGATCGACGCCGACAGCGGCGCGATCGTCCACGACTTCGGCTTCGAGCCGGCCGCGCAGCGCTGGGTGCGCGGCCGCATCGTCCGGCCGATCGCCGACGGGCCGGTCGCCGGCTGGCGGGTCACCGCCGAGGTCGTGACCAACCCGGTGCTGGGCTCGCGGTCGATGATCTCGACGCTGGCCGTGACCGACGACCTCGGCGAGTTCGACCTGCTGGTGCCGCCCAGCACGACGGTCGCCGACGTGCTGGTGCAGCCGCCGCCCGAGGCCGACGCCGACCACCGGCCGTCGGTGCGGCTGCGCGATCAGGTGCTGGGCACGACGATGCGCGACATCGCGATCCCGCTCCTCGGCCAGCCCAAGCTGGCGGCGATCGACGTCCGCGGCGTCGACGGCGCCGGCGCCGCGATCGCGGTCGACGGCGCGACCGTGGTGGTCCGCCTCGACGAGCCGCTCGCCAGCGGCGGCGAGCTGACGGTCGAGGCCCGGGCGCGCACGATCGCCGGCCGCGCGGTCTTGCCGCTGTTCGCGATCCTCGACAGCCTGCCGCTGCACTACCGGGTCGACGTGCTGCCGGCGCCCGGCAGCGACCTGGCCGCCCGCTACGGCGCCGAGCTGGTGCCCGAGGTCGGCCCGCTGGCGCTGGCGCTGCCGCGCCGGGTCGCGCTGGTCGGGCGGGTCCGCGACCACGAGGGCCGCAACGTCGCCGGCGCCACCGTCACCGCGGCGGTGGCCCAGGCGACGCTGTGCGTGCTGTCGTCGGAGGCGTCGCGGATCGCGCTGTCGCAGGCGCCGATCCAGGTCAGCACCAACGGCAAGGGCGAGTTCACGATGTACGTCGACGGCGACCTCGCCGGCGTCGACCTGACCTACGACGTGACGGTCCGGCCGTCGAGCGGCGATCCGCGCCCCGAGTGGACCTTCACCGACCGCGATCCCGAGGTCGGCGGCGACCTCGACCTGCCCGACGCCGCCCACGTGCGCGGCCTGATCCTGTCGGTCGATCACGGCCCGGTGGCCCACGCCGCGCTGACGATCTACGAGCAGCTGGACGACACCACCAGCTGCGTCTCGGCGCTGGGCTCGACCGGCGTCGCGGTCGTCCGCGGGCGCGGCGAGGCCGACGAGGTCGGCACCGCCGCGGTCGTGCTGCCGCGGCCCGCGCTCTGATTCCTGGAGGGCGTGTCGCCACGCCCTCCCCCGTCGGGTCATGCCCCGACGGGGCCCCCTCCCAAGACGCGAAACGCCTGGCGCATGGGTCGGTGCTCGGCCGAAACACTGACAAGCGCTGAGTTCCAGGAGGTGCGTCGCCGCACCTCCTCGGCGGGGCCGGGTCCCCGCCGAGCCTCCCACCAGGACGCGAGACGCCCGGCGCGCGGACCGGTGCTCGTCCGAAGCCGGCGACGTCACGAGCGGGGCTGCATCGGCCCCGGGACCGATCGACTTCCCCGTTGCCAGGCCCGTATCCTGGGGCCATGGGCCGGCTCCTGCTCTTCGCGGCGCTGCTGGGCGCTGGCTGCGGCCGGATCGGCTACGACCCGGTCGTCGACGGCGGCGACGGCCTCGCGATCGATCCGCCGAGTGCGACGATCAACCTGTCGTCGCCGCTGCAGCTGACCGCGCGCGGCGGCACCCCGCCCTACGGCTTCGCGGTGACCGCGGGCGCCGGCGAGGTCGACGTCGACGGCGGCTTCGTCGCGCCGGCCCGGGTCGGCCAGACCGTCGTGACCGTCGCCGACGCCGCCGGCGCGCTGGCCAGCGCGACGATCACCCACCGCGGCGCGCGGCTGTTCCTGATCGGCGGGCAGCGCGGCGGCGCCGCGCTCGACGAGGTGCTGGCCTCCGACGACGGCGTCACGTGGGCGCTGGTCGGCCACCTGCCGGCGCCGCGCGACAGCGGCGCCGCGCTGGTGTGGAACGATCGGATCTACTACCTCGGCGGCATCGACGCCGGCGGCGCGTCGCAGGACAACGTCTGGGCGTCGACCGACGGCGTCGCGTGGACCGCCGTCGGCGCCTTGCCGAACCGCGCCGGCAGCCTCGGCGCGACCGTCCACGCGCGCGCGCTGTGGATCGCCGGCGGCTACGAGGCCGGCAGCTACGATCAGGTCTACCGCTCGACCGACGCCGTCGCGTGGACGCAGGTCGGCCAGCTGCCGACCGCGCGCCACGAGCTCGACCTGCTGAGCGCCGACGGCGCGCTGGTCGCGCTCGGCGGCCACGACGCGGCCGGCTACCTGACCGACGTGCTGACCTCGCCCGACGGCGCGACCTGGACCACGCGCGGCGCGCTGACGATCGGCCAGGACTTCGCGTCCGCAGGTTGGCGCGGGCCCTACGTGCTGCGCGGCGGCGGCTTCGGCGTCGCGATGGAGCGCTCGAGCGACCTGGCGACGTGGGCGCCGGTCGCGCCGCTGCCGGGCGCGCCGCGCGAGGCGCCGGGCATGGTCGACGACGGCGCGCGGCTGCTGATCGTCGGCGGCGGCACCGAGGTGCTGGCCTCGGTCGACGGCGACGCCTGGACCACCGTCGGCGCGCTGCCCGACGCCCGGGCCCGGGTCGCCGCGGTCGCGTTCACGCCGCGGTGAGCGCGGCCCGGGAGCGGGCCGCCGCGGCTAGCCCTTCTTGGGCTTGCCGTCCTTGGCGCGGACGAACACCCGCAGCGGCGTGCCCTTGAAGCCGTAGCGCTTGCGCAGCTGGTTGGTCAGGAAGCGGCGGTACGCCGGCGAGATGCCGTCGGGCGCGCTGGCCTTGAGCACGAACGTCGGCGGGCCGACCGCGGCCTGGGTCAGGTAGTAGACCCGCACCGACTTGCCGTGCCAGATCGGCGGCGGCACGGTCTCGCACACCTCGGCGAAGAAGCGGTTGAGCTCGGCGGTGGTGATGCGGCGCTGGTGCTGGATCGCGACCTTGGCCACGGTGTCCATCAGCTTGTCGACGCCGTCGCCGCGCTCGGCCGACACCAGCACCGACGGCGCCCAGGTCAGGAAGTGGAAGTTGTCGGTGGTGGCGGTGCGCACCGCCTCGACCGCGGCCGCGCCGCGCAGGAGGTCGCTCTTGTTGAGCGCGATGACGATCGCCTTGCCGGCGTCCTCGGCGGCGCCCAGCAGGCGGGCGTCCTGCTCGCTCGGCCCGAGCGCCGCGTCGATCACCAGCACGACGACGTCGGCGCGCTCGATCTGGCCGAGCGCCATCGTCACCGCGAGCTTCTCGACGTCCTCCTCGACGCGCGCCTTGCGGCGGATGCCGGCGGTGTCGACGAGGATGTAGTCCTTGCCGGCGAAGCGGAGCGGGCTGTCGACCGGGTCGGTGGTGGTGCCGGGCTGGTGGTGGACCAGCGAGCGCTCCTCGCCGAGCAGGCGGTTGCACAGCGACGACTTGCCGGCGTTGGGCTTGCCCAGGAGCGCGATCCGGACCGGGCCGGCGTCGGCGTCGGCGCGGTGGGGCCGGCGGCGCTTCGACGGGCGCGCCGGCGCGTCGGGATCCTCGGCGTCGGCGGCGGCCTCGTCGGCCTCGCCGGCCTCGTCCTCGTCGAGGTCGTCGTCGTTCTCGTCGTCGTCGTCGTCCGCGTCGACGGCCTCGTCCTCGACCGGCGGCGGCGGCGGCGCCACGCCGAGCACCGTGACGATCTGCTCGAGCAGCTTGTCGAAGCCGCGGCCGTGGGCGGCCGACACCGGGTACGGCTCGCCGAGGCCGAGCCCGTAGAAGTCGGCGATCTCGACGTCGCGCTTGGGCGAGTCGATCTTGTTGACCGCGAGGATCACCGGCTTGCCGGTCGCGCGGATGTTGCGCGCGACCTCGGCGTCGAGCGGAGCCAGCCCGGCGGCGCCGTCGACGACCAGCACCAGCGCGTCGGCCTCCTCGATCGCCCGCCACGCCTGGCGGTGGATGCCGCGGCCGATCGCGTCGCCCTCGGCGGCGGGGTCGAGGCCGCCGGTGTCGATGACCCGGACCACGCGGCCGAAGTAGTCGAGCTCGCCGTAGCGACGATCGCGGGTCAGGCCGGGGGTGTCGTGGACCAGCGCCGGGCGGCCGCCGATCATGCGGTTGTAGAGCGTGGACTTGCCGACGTTGGGTCGGCCGACCAGGGCGATGGTGGCGGTCATGACTCTCCCCGGTAGCCGAAGCGCCGGATGGCGGCGTCGGCGGTGGTCCACGCCGGCGCGATCTTCACCAGGAGGCTGAGGTGCACGGCGCAGCCGAACAGCTCGCCCAGCGCGACCCGGGCGGCGACGCCCAGCTCCTTGATGCGCTGGCCGCCGCGGCCGATCACGATCGCCTTCTGCGACTCGCGCTCGACGGCGATGTACGCGCCGATCGACAGCGCGCCGGAGTCGTGCTCCTCGAAGCGCTCGACCACGACCGCCGCCGAGTACGGCAGCTCCTGGCCGAGCTGGTGGAACAGCTGCTCGCGGATCAGCTCCGAGGCCAGGAACGGCTCGGCGCGATCGGTGACCATGTCGGGCGGGAACATCGGCGGCGACAGCGGCAGGCGCTGGGCGATCGTCGCGACCAGGCGCTCGACGTTGTCGCCGGTGCTGGCCGCGATCGGCACCACCTCGAGGCCGCTCGCGCGCTCGCCGCCCCACGCCACCCACGCCTCGATCAGCGGCAAGAGCTCGGGCTTGTTGACGCGGTCGACCTTGTTGAGCGCGACGATCAGCCGCGCGTCGGTGATCGCCGCGAGCAGCTCGGCGGCGTCGGGCTCGGCCAGCCGGCGCGGCGTCGCCGCCTTGCGCTCGCTGGCGTCGATCACCAGCAGCGTGACGTCGCCGTCGGCGGCGGCGGCCAGCGCCTCGTCGCGCATGAAGCGGCGCAGCGCGCCCTTGCCGTGCTGGATGCCGGGCGTGTCGACGAAGCAGATCTCGACGTCGGGGCCGCGGTGGATGCCGAGGATGCGGTTGCGCGTCGTCTGCGGCTTGGGCGAGACCGCGACCAGGCGGCGACCGACGAGGCGGTTGAGCAGCGTCGACTTGCCGACGTTGGGCAGCCCGACGATCGCGCAGCTACCGGCGCGGACGGAGGCGGCTTCGTCGGTCATGGGAGGCCGCGTATAGCGCGGGCGCCTCGCCGGCACAAGTCGCCGAAAACTGGACTGCGCTGCGAGCCTCACCGAGGCTAGGCCCGTGCTGCCCTTGCTCCTGGCGCTCGGCTGCCTCGCGGCGGTCGCCCTGCCCGCGCCGGGCATGTTCGTGGCCATGGGCCTGGGTATCGCCGGGCTCGGCCTCGGGCTGCGCGGCGCCCGCCGCACCGGCGCGGCCCGGCTGACCCACGCGCTGGCGGCGGCGCTGGCGCTGATCGGGACGCTGCTGGCGGTGGCGCGCTACGCGGTGACGCTGGTCGCGCTCGACCGGCTGGTCGCGATGCTCGGGTAGCCCGCGGCGCCCGGCTCAGCGCAAGAGCGCGAACCACAGCGCGGCGCCGACGACGGCGGCCAGGAGCAGCATCACCGCCAGGCCCCGGGCCAGCGCCGGCTTGTCGACGGTGGCCAGCATCTCGCGCAGCTCCATGGCCCGGCGCTCCTCGCCGGCGGCGGCGAGCTCGACCTCGTCGAGGCGGGCCAGCGCGGCGGCCTGGCTGGGGGGCCGCGCGATCGCCAGCGCCTCGCCGACCTGGCGCAGCGCGCGGTCGCGGCGCTTCTCGAGCTCGGCGACGCCCCGCTCGATGACCTTCTTGCGCGCGGTCACGGCGGCCTGCTCGTCGACGGCGCGCTCGCCGGCGGCGGCGGCGGCGGCGCGGGCGTCGGCCTGGCGGCCCTGGGCCGCGGCGCGCTCGGCCTCCAGCGCGGCGATGCGCGGCGCCAGCTCGGCGAGCTGGGCGGCGAGCGCCGGCTCGTCCTTGGCGATCGCGACGCGGTCGGCGCGCAGCGTGGCGATCTCGGCGTCGACGGCGGCGCGCTCGGCCTTGCCGCGCATCGCGACCGCCTTGGCGTCCTGGGCCCGCAGCAGATCGTCCTGGCGGGCCAGCGTCGCGCGCAGCTCGTCGCCCTTCTTGCGCACCGCCTCGGCCTCCTTGACCAGCGGCGCCAGGCGCCCGGCGATCGCGGCCAACTCGGCCTCGGCGGCCTTCTGCGCCTCGGCCTGCTTGTCGAGCTCGCCCTTGCGGTTGCGCTCGATGGTGGCGGCGTCGGCGTCGGCGGCCGCGACCTCGCCGGCCCGCGCGGCGCGCTCCTCCTCGAGGGCGGCCAGCTGATCGCGGGCGGCGTCGATCGCGGCGCCGTCGAGCGCGGGGTCGCCGATGCCGTCGGCGCCGAGCGCGATCAGCGCGGCGGCCCGGGCCTGGGCGCGCTCGTCGACGGCGGCCTCGATGCGCCGCAGCTCGCGCCGGGTGGCGGCGCCGCGGAACAGCACGGTCGCGACGTAGACGACGTCGCCGCCGAGGCCGCGGCGGCGGCGGAACGCGGCGCGCACCGGTAGCGTCGCGCCGGCGGCCAGGGTCGCGCGCTCGGCGGCGGCCATGACCGTGGCGTCGCTGCGCGGATCGACCCGCGTGGCGTCCCGGTCGGCGTCGGTGGCGTCGTCGTCGCCGCCGATGATGATCGGCGGCGGCGGCGCGGGCGGCGGCGCGGGCGCGGCGGCGGCGGGCGGCGGCGGTGGTGGCGCCGAGGGGCGATCGCGGCGCGGTGGCACCGGGGGCGGCTGGGTCGGGCCCTTGCTTCGCACCGGCGCCGGCGCGGGGGGCGCCGGCTCGGCCGGGGCAGGATCGGGCTCGGCCGGGGGCCGATCGCCGAGATCCCAGCCGCCCGCGAGCTGATCGATCCGACCGCGCGTGTCGTCGCTGGCGCGTCGCGTCGGATCCTTCTCTCCCACCTCCACACCATATCACGCAGATCTGCAGGCCCGAAATCGCGCGCTGGCGAGCCTCCGTGGTTGTCATGCGCATACCTGGTTGACAACTCGCTGCCTGCGAGTGCCAATGAAGGTGGCGATGTCGGCCACGCGGTACGAGCTTCTGGCCGATCTCGGCGAGGGCGCCCAGGGGCGTGTGGTGCGGGTCCGCGACCGCGAACGCGACGCGGTGGTGGCGCTCAAGGCGGTGCCCACAAGCGCCCGCGCCACGCTGGTGCGCGAGTTCGCGCGGCTGGCGTCGATCGATCACCCCAGCGTCCCGCGCGCGTACGACCTGGGCACCCTCGCCGCCGACCTCGGCCCGATCGCCGCCGGCACACCGTATTACACCGCCGAGGAGATCGTCGGCCGGCCGCTCGCCGCCAGCGCGCCCCTCGACGCCGTCGGCGTGTGGGCGGTGGCGATCGACGTCGCCGCGGCGCTGGTCGCGCTGCACGCCGCGGGGCTCGTGCACTGCGACGTCAGCCCGGGCAACGTGATGATCGTCGGCGAGGGCGCCGCGCGCCGCGGGGTGCTGCTCGACCTCGGGCTGGCGGGCAGCGCCGGCCTCGACGGCGCGGTGCGCGGGACGCCGGCCTACCTGCCGCCCGAGGCGCTGACCGGGCGCGTCCACCCGGCCGGCGATCTCTACGGGCTCGGCGCGTGCCTGGTGTTCGCGGCGCGCGGCGTGGCGCCGGTCGCGGGCCGCGGGCCGGCGCTGTGGGAGGCGATCGCGCGCGCGCCGCGTCCGACGCTGACCGACGCCGAGGCGCCGGGGCTGGCCGGCCTGATCGCCGAGCTGCTCGCGCTCGATCCGGCGCGGCGCCCGGCGTCGGCGCTGGCGGTGTTCGAGCGCGCGCGCGTCGCGCGGGCGGCGCTGCCCGACGCGGTGCCGGATCGCGCGGCGCCGAGCCGCGGGCGGCCGATGCTGGCCCGGGCCGACGCCTGGCCCAGCCTCGAGCCGGCGCTGGCCGCGATCGCGCGGCGGGTCGGCGAGGCGCGCGCTGGCGTGGCCGGTCCGCCGCTGGTCGTGCACGCCCCGCCTGGCGCCGGCGCGCGCGCGGTGGTGGCCCACGGCGTCCGCCGCGATCAGATCGCCGCGGCGCTGGCCGGGCTGCCCGAGCTGGCGCTGCGCGCGGTGGCGCTCGACGACGCCGCCCTCGACGACGGCGGGGCGACCGGGGCCGACGAGCAGCGGGCCCGCGCGCGGGCCGAGCGCGCGGTGCGGGCCGCGGTCGCATCGCCGGCCGCGGTGGTGGTGATCGACGCCACCGGCGACGAGCGCGCCGCGGCGCTGGCCGCCGCCGTCGACGGCGCCGTCGGCCCGGCCGCGGTGTTCGTCGTCATCGAGGCCGACGCCGAGCCGATCACGACCGCGCCGCGGGTGGCGATCGGGGCGGTCGATCGCGCCGAGTTCGCGGCGATCGTCGGCGCGTGGTGCGATCGGCCGCCGCCGGCGGCGTGGCTCGAGGCGCTGTACCGCACCAGCCGCGGCCTGCCGACGGTGGCGCGGGCGACGATCGCCGCGCTGGCGGCCGACGGCGCCGATCCGACGACGCGCGATCCGGCCGAGGTCGCGGCCACCGCGGCGGCGCTGGCGACGACGATCGCCGCTGGCGGCGCGACGCTGACGACCGTCGCGCTGATCCTCGCGGTCACCGGCGCGCGCCTCGACCTCGAGTTCGTCGCGGCGGTGGCGGCGCCCCACGGCCACGGCGCCGACGCGGTGGCCGCGGCGTGCGCCGCGCTCGATCGGCTGGGCGCGCTGGCCGACGACGGCGCGCTGCGGCCCGGCGTCGCCGACGCGCTGCGGGCCGCACAGCCGACGCTGGCCGCCGAGGTCGCGGCCACCGCGGTGCGCCGCGGCGACGGCGACGGC
>JAEUJY010000071.1 GCA_016794525.1 Myxococcales bacterium | reverse complement strand
CGCTACCACGCGACGACGCTGGCGAAGCCGCGCCAGGCGCGCCATGCGCTGGCCTACGTGCTCAACAACTGGCGCCGCCACCGCGAGGATCACGCCGGCGTCGGCCAGCGCCGCGCGCCGCTCGATCGCTACGCCAGCGGCATCGCCTTCGCCGGCTGGGCCGAGCGCGACGGCGTGCCGTTCGCCTGGCCCAAGGACTTCGAGCCGATGCCCACGGCGGCGCCGCAGACCGGGCTCATGCAGGGCGGCTGGAAGCGCGGCGGCCCGCCGCCCAGCCTCTGGGAGCGTCCCGGCCCGCTGGTGTGAGGCACCGCGGCACGCGCGGACGGGCGGCGACGTCACCGCCGCCGCGCCCGAGAAATCGATCCCGCGGCTCGTGCGTTGGACGGTGCATGACCGTGGTGGCGTATTCGATCTGTCGGCAGTGCGCGGCGGTGTTTCCGGCCGAGCGGCGCTGCCCCGGGTGCGACGGCGATCAGGGCTCGGCCGAGGCGGTGGCCGCGGCCATCGCGCACGCCAGCGAGCCGGTGCGCGACCAGTGGGTGCCGCCGCGGCGCCGCCGGCTGCTCGGCCCGCTGCTCGCGGTCAGCGCGATCATGCTGGGCGTCGGGGTCGGGCTGGGCTGGGCGGTCGCGGCCGACACCGGCCGCCAGCCGCTCACGATGTCAGCGACCGGCGCAGCTGATCGATGAGCTTGGTGAACAGGCCGCGCACGGCGTTCTCGATCGCGTCGCGCCGCAGCTGCGGCAGGTAGCTGGCGTCGTACCCGCGCCGCGGCACCTGCATCTTGGCGCCGCCCGACACGAACGAGATCATCTTGCCGGCGTCGTTGGAGATCGCGAGCCGCACCTGGGCCTCGACCTCGACGAAGGCGCCGTCCTGGCGGAACTCGAGGCCGACCAGCGAGATGTCGAGGTTGCGCGCGTCGAGCCCGTACTTCTTGGCGTCGGCGGCGGTCAGCGTGACCAGGTTGGCGCTCGACAGCTCGGTCGTCATCGCCGCGCGCAGCGCGTCGGCGTGGACCTTGCGGGCCTTCTTGTCGTGCTTGCCGGGCGAGTCGTCCGACGACGACTTGATGACGACGTACAGATCGGGCCGCGGCGCGACCGCGCGCGGCTGGTTGCCGAAGCCGGGCTTGGCCTTGGCCGTGGCGCCACCGGCGGCGGCCGTCTCGACCGGCAGGTTGTTGGCCGTGCACACCGCGACGATCGCCTCGGCGGCGCGCTTCTGCACGACGGCGTCGGCGTCGCCCTGGGCCTGGCGCAGCGCCGGCAGCGCGGCGCGGTGGCCGAGCTTGCCGAGCCCGGCGGCGGCGATGCCGCGCACCGCGGGGCTGGGATCGCGGAGCGCGTCGACCAGCGGCCGCAGCGCGGTCTTGCTGGTGATGCGCGCGAGCGCGGTGACCGCGGCGATCCGCTCGCGCTCGGTGTGGCCGTCGCCCAGGGTCGCCGTGAGTTGCGCGATCCGCTCGGCCTCGTCGGCGCGGGCCGGGGCCGCGTCGCCCAGCGTGGCGACCGCGCAGGTGGCGATCACGCAGAGGGCCGCGAGCCAGCGACGGCGCGGTTCACGACGAAGTTGCGCAAAGCCCCCCATGGGATGTTGGCGATTAGGCCTGGCGCCGATCGTCACGTCAATTTGTTTCGGGGCGCTGTCGTGCTGACCATCGCTAACGCTTCCGCTCCTGGAGATCGGCAGTGTAAGGTTGAATGGTGAAGCGGCTGACGCATGATGTGTGCGAGCGCGTACACGCGGTACGAGGTCGCCACGATCGAGGTCGACGGTGGAGCTGAGCGCGCCGGTCCGGATTGGCGTCACCGCCGGCGTCGTCGGCCTCGGGCTCGCGATCTCGACGCTGCAGTTCTGCGGCTCGGTGACGTTGCCCGCCAAGCCGCCGCCGCCCGCCGACACGCTGGCGTCGTCGCAGGACACGCTGCGCAAGGCGACCCAGACCGAGTCGGGGTGGGTCGCGTACCTCGACAAGGACGCGCTCGCCGCCGGCGTCGAGCCGCCGACCGCGGCGGCGATGAGCCAGAAGCTGGTGATGCGCGCCGACGAGGGCACGCGCACGCTCGCGCCGGGCGAGCCGCCGATCGACGCGGCCGGGCTGCGGCTGTCGGCGGTCGCGACCGGCGGGACGCTCGCGCTGGTGATCGAGAACCGCGCGACCGCCGACCTCGCCTATCGCGTGGTCACGCGCGTGCGGCCGGACAGCGGCTGCGCGCGCCGCGACGTCGAGCCGTACAACGCCAACGTGGTGGCGCGCGGGGGGCGCGAGATCCGCAGCGAGTGCGCGTACCGCGATGGCATGTCGCTCGAGATCTCGCGCGTCGAGTCGATCGAGCTTTCGCCCCTGTCGGCGTACTACGTCTCGAAGGTGCCGCCGCGCGCGCTGGGCGCCGACGCACGGCTGGCGGTTGGCCACGAGCCCGAGCTGCCCGGCGGCGGCCAGGTCTGCAACATCGCGGTATCCCAGGCGCTCCGCTCGGGGCTCGATACCGGCGCGATTCAGTGGCGGGATCTCGTCGATTTCTACGCGCGCCACCGCTGCGACACGTACCAGTTTCCGTTGCAATACCGAGCGTTTGTGAGGGACGGCGAGCGGCCGCTGCCGGCGAGCGACTGAGCCGGGTCGGAACGTCGATCAAACGTTCCGCCACGTTAGGCTTGCACATCGATCCGGTAGTCGAGTAGCCTCTGACAAGATTCCGCGGAGTTACGGCCGCCGTGACCAAGTCAGAGTTGATCGAAAAGATCTCAGAGAGCCTGAAGCTGCCCGCCGGTAAGGCCGAGGCCATCGTGAACTGCGTCTTCGACTCGATGGTCAAGGCCCTCGAGCGGGGCGAAGGCATCGAGATCCGGGGCTTTGGCAGCTTCACGGTGCGCGAGTACAAGGCCTACGAGGGGCGCAACCCCCGGACCGGCGAGACCGTGCACGTCGCCCCCAAGCGGCTGCCGTTCTTCAAGGTTGGCAAGGACCTGCGCGAGAAGGTCAACGCCGGGGCGGGCACGCCGCTGCCGGTCGACTCGAGTCCGGATCACGACGACGACCTCGCCGATGATCCCGAGCTCGAGCAAGACGACGACGGCGACGACGAGTAGTCGCCGCCCGCGACGCGCCGTCAGCGGACGCTGACCGTGCCGGCGTCGCCGTCGACCTCGACCCAGGTCCGCGGCGCCAGGCCGAGCGTGACGCCCGGGCACCCGACGACGCACGGGATGCCCAGCTCGCGCGCCATCGCGGCGCCGTGATCGAGCGGGCTGCCGTGCTCGCTGACGATCGCGGCGGCGCCGCCGATGAGCAGCGCGAGCGCCGGCGTGACCGCGCGGGTCACGACCACCGCGCCCGGCGGCACCGGCCCGTCGTCGTCGTCCGCGTGGTGGACCGGGCCGGCGACCACGCCGCCGATCCCGGCGCCGCGGTAGATCGTCGTCGCCGCGGGCGGGGCCTCGGGATCGTCGAGCGACAGCGGCAGCTCCCAGGCGGCGGCGCGGGCGGCGGCGGCGCGGGCGGCGCTGGCGTGGCCGCGCGCGGTCTCGGCCGACAGCGGCGCGTCGTCGAGCAGGCGCGCGAACGGCAGCCAGCACGCGTCGTCGGGATCGAGGCCCCGCTGGGCCGCGAGCGCGCGCAGCGCGCGGCGCACGACCGCCTGCGCGCGCCAGTACCACAGGTCGTCGCGCTCGGCGGCGTCGACGGCGATCCGCGCGATCGCGATCGCCTCGTCGAGCCCGGGCCCCGGCGCGGCGATCGGCTGCGGCGGCGGGCGGCGCGGCGCGGTGGCCAGCGCGTGCTCGATCAGCGCGGGCGTCTCGGCGAAGGTCGGGGCGTCGACGTCCCAGCGCGGCGCGGCGTCGCCGATCGCGGCCAGGAGCGCCGCGCGATCGAGCTCGCCGCGGGCGCACGCGGCCAGCTGGCTGGCGATCGACGACGGCCGCGCCGGCGCCAGGCGCGCCGCCAGCGCTGGTGGGTGGCCGGCCGCCGCCAGCGCCGCCGGCAGCACCGCGAGCGCCGCGTGGACCCGCGGGCCCATCCCGCCGGCCAGGAGCTGGTACGCGCGCAGGTAGATCGCCAGCGCGTCGTCGAGGCTGGCGGCCGGCGCGGCCAGCGCGGCGGCGATCCGCGCCTCGTCGTCGGCGATCGCGTGGGCCAGCGCGGCGGCGTCGGTGACCGTCGGCGCCGGCGGCGCGTCGGGGCGCGGCGCCCAGTACAGGTGGTGCGCGACGACCCGCAGGTGGAACGGCGCGATCGCGGCGGCCTCGACCCGCGCGCACAGCTCGGCCTGCGCCACCGACAGCGGCCCCGGGTTGTGCGTGACGTCGCGGCGCCAGCGCCGCGGCAGCGCGCGCAGCGGCGCCAGCACGATCGGCGGCGGCGGCGATCGGCGTGGCGCGGGCGGCGGATGGACGAGCGGCCGCGCCTGCACCACGACCCACGCGCGCTCGGCCATCGCCCACACCAGCTCGACGTCGGCGCCGTCGGGCGCGGCGATCGCGCGCTCGGCGGCCAGCGCCAGGTCGAGCGCCTCGCGCCACGCCGCGCCGTCGCGCGCGACCCGCACCGGCGCGCCCGGCCCGCACGCGATCCACGCCTCGGCGCCGGCCGGTTGGCCGGGCGGGCGCGTGTAGATCGTCGCGCGGAAGCCGGCGACGAACCGCTGCACGATCACCGCCGGCGGCGCCGTCGTCGCCGCGCCCCGGCGCGCGGCGTAGGCCGCGACCAGCGGCAGCATCGCGGCGCTCCACACGTGGCGGATCGCCGGCCACACCTCGGCCGGCGCGATCGCGACGACGCTGGTGCCGACGCCGGGCGCCGCGCCGCCGGCGCGATCTTCGATCGCCAGCGACGAGCGCACCGCGATCCGCGGGCCCAGCGCGGCGGCGCGGGCCGCGACCTCGGCGGCCAGCGCCGCGGGCGGCTCGGCGTGGCGCGCGGCCTCGGCCAGCGCGCCGAGCGCGTGGCCGTGATCGACCTGGGCCGGATCGGGCAGCGCGCCGACCAGCGCGGTGAACGCCGCCGGGGCGATGACGAAGCCGGGCGGCGTCGGCACGCCCGCGGCGATCAGGCGCGCCAGGCCGTGGGCCTTGCCGCCGGCGTCGGCGCCGGCGTCGGCCAGGTCGAGGAGGCGCGCCACGCACGCACGCTACCACGCGCTATAGTCGTCATCGTGCGAGCGCTCGCGCTGCTGGTCTTCGCGTGGTGCGCGGCGCCGGCGATCGCGCGCGCCGACGACTCCAAGCTGGCGCTGGTGGGCGAGGCGGTCGCGCCGCGGGCGCCGGCGGTCGGCAAGAACAAGCTGTGCTGCGGCTACCCGCTGGTGCCCGAGCTGCAGTGGGCGCTGCGCTTCTACTGGCTGGCGCGCGAGGAGGACTTCGACGAGCCCGACGAGATCGAGTACGGCGACGTCGACGCGCTCGACGTCTACGATCGCCGCGGCTTCTACGTCGGCACGTTCTCGGAGAAGTTCATCTGGCACCTGCACATGGAGGGCTCGGGGCTCCTCGCCGACGGCCGCGTGATCAACTACGCCGGCGCGTGCAAGTTCGGCACCGGCACCTGCTACCAGCTGCTCGACCCCAAGGAGTACCCGTTCGGCCGCGGCGCGCGCCGGCGCACGCTGACGCCGTTCAAGTCGGTGGCGGTCGATCCGCGCGTCGTGCCGCTGGGCGAGCCGCTGTACGTGCCGGAGTTCGACGGGCTGCGTCTGCCCGACGGCACCGTCCACGACGGCTGCGTCCGCGCCGACGACACCGGCGGCGGCATCAAGGTGCACAAGCTCGACTTCTTCGTCGTCAGCTACGGCAACTTCCGCACGCTGCTGCAGGAGATCTGGGGCGTCAACTGGGTGACGCCGTACCTCGAGGCGCCGCGCTGCCAGTACCTGCGCAACGGCTAGCCAGCCGAGCGTCAGCGAGGCTGTGCTCTGGGGCTACGCGGTACGCGCTGCTGGCCGAACGCCCGCGACGCCTTGCCCTGGCGCCGGGGCAGCGGGTAGGGTGCCGCTCGATGCTCGACGGCCTGTGGATCGCCAGCGCCGCCCCCGCGGTCGAGGCCGCGCTGGCCGGGCTGCCGGCAGGCGCCGTGGCAGTGATCGCCAACCCGCGGCTGGCGCGCGCGCTGACCGCCCGCGGTCGCGCGGTCACCGAGGTCGCGGCCGAGGCGGCGCTGGCGCCGTCGACGTTCGCGGCGGTGGTCGCGGTGGGCGCCGGCGATCGCGACGACTGGGCGCCGACCCTGGCCACCTGGGCGACCGCGGTGGTCGACGGCGGCGGCCTGGTGCTGGTCGATCGCGCGGCCGCGGTCGAGCTGTCGCGGCGCGCGCTGTGCGCCGGGCTGACCGCGCTCGAGCAGCGGGTGGCCGGCCGCTGGACCGTCACCAGCGGCGTCGTGTCACGGCTTTGAGACGCTGTACGTGAGGCCGCCGATGATCGGCACGAACTCGTAGCCGCCGGCGGCGTCCTTGCCGACGCCGTAGCCGCTCTCGAGGAAGTAGTCGATGCGCAGCGGGCCCGAGCGCGCGCCGGCGAACAGCAGGCCGCCGCCGATCAGCCCGGTCGCGTCGCCGGCGAAGCCGTAGTTGACGCCGCCGACGAGGTACGGCCGCACCCGCCCGGTCAGCGCGAACGCGCGACCGCGCAGCGCCCAGCCGAAGCCGACGCTGCCGAACGCGATGCCGCTGGCCACCTCGAGGTGCTGGCCGGCGGTGCGATAGCCGACCATCAGCCCGATCGTCCAGCCGCGGCCGAGGTACGCCCCCGACTCGAGCAGCACCGGCGTCGTCGCGCGGCTCGCCGGCGTCGGCTCGACCCAGCCGACCGGTCTTCCGAGCGCGGCCTGGATCTGCGCGGTGCCGTCGGCCGGGACCTCGACCGCGCGCTCGGTGGTGGTGAAGCCCGGCGCGCTGACCACCAGCGTGTGGGTGCCGGCGCCGACCGCGCCGCGCCACGGCGTCGTGCCGACCGGCTGCCCGTCGATCATGACGGTCGCGTGCGGCGCGTTGGAGTCGACGACCAGCGTGCCCTCGCCCGCGCGCAGCGTCAGCGCCAGGTCCTGGCGCTCGCCGTACTCGACCGCGACGACCATCGACCGGCGCGCGGCGCCGGCGACGACGACGACCTGGTGGCTGCCGCCGTCGAGCGTCACCCTCAGCGGCGCCTGGCCGCGCGGCTGGCCGTCGATCGCGACGTCGGCGCCGACCGGATCGCTGGTGATCTCCACCTCGGCGGGCCGGGCCTTCAGCTCGGCGAGCTTGCCGATGACCTTGGCGCGATCGGGCGCGGCGGGGCTGCCGTCGAGGTAGCGCTGGTAGAAGCCGGCGGCGGCGCGGGCCTCGCCGATCCGCTCGTGCACCGCGGCGATGTTGTAGAGGACGTCGGGGTGTGGCGACAGGTCGTACGCCGTCTGGTACTCGCGGATCGCCGCGCGCCAGTCCTGGCGCTTCTCGGCGGCGACCGCGCGCTTGAACGCGGCGCCGGCGGCGGCGCGGGCCTCGTCGGTGGGCTGGGCGCGCGCGACGCCGACGGCGAGCGCCAGGCTCGTCGCGATCAGCGCCGCGATCGGTCGGCGTGCGGTGTGGCTCAGGTGCCGAATGGGTTGTCCTTCCGATCGGGCGGCGGCGGCGGATCGTGATCGCCGTACGGGTTCTTCGGGCCCTTGTCGCTGCCGCCGCCGGGCGCGCTCGACCCGGTGCCGGCGCCCGGCTTGCTCGAGCCGCCGCCCGGCGCCGGGGCCGCGCTGCCGCTGCCCTTGCCGACCACGGGGCGGCCCCCGCCGCCGCCGGCGCCGCCGTGGGGCGGCTTGCCGCCGCTGCCGGCCGCCGGCGTGTCGACCTTGGCCATCACCGCCGACAGCGTCTCGTCGCGGCCCTCGCGCACCGCCTTGCGCAGCACCACCGGCGCGTAGCCGTCGCGGGTCAGCCGCACCTCGTGGATGCCGGCCGGCAGCCCCGCGACCACCACCGGCGTCGTGCCGCGCGGCGAGCCGTCGATCTCGACGGTGGCGCCCGCGGGATCGGTCACGACCTCGAGCGAGCCGGTCACCACCGGCGGCGGCGGCGGCGGGGCCGCGGTCGCCGCGGGGCGCTTGCCGCTCGGCCGCAGCGCGACGACGACGATGCCCGCGCCCAGCGTCGCCGCCAGCGCGACGATCGCCGCCATCCATGGCCAGCGTCGCCGGGTCGTGCCCACCGACGACGGCGCCGGGCGCCGCGACGTGGTCGGCACCGCCGCGCCGCCGGGCGTGATCGCGGCCTTGGCCTTCTTGCCGCGCGGCGACTCGGCCGCGGTGCCGCCGGCGTCGGGCAGCGTCGGCCCGGTCAGCGTCGCGACCCGATCGAGGTTGGCGACCGCGGCGTCCGACGGCAGCGCCGCCGCCATCTCGGCCGCCGACGCGAACCGGTGGCGCGGCTCCTTCTCGAGCGCCTTGTGCACCGCGACCACCAGCGCGGTCGGCAGATCGGGGCGCGCCTGCTGCAGCGGCGGCGGCGGCATCTGCAGGTGCTGGGTCACCAGCGCGATGTAGGTCGGCGCCTGGAACGGCGGCCGGCCGGCCAGCAGCTCGTAGAGCATCACGCCCACCGCGTACAGGTCGACGCGGGCGTCGATCTCGCCGGTGCCCATCGCCTGCTCGGGCGCCATGTACACCGGCGTGCCGATGACCGCGCCGGTGGCGGTGAGCCGCACCTTGCTCTCGCGGTCCTGCAAGAACTTCGAGATGCCGAAGTCCATGATCTTCACGAAGTCGTGGCGATCGGGCTTCTGCACCAGGAACACGTTCTCGGGCTTCATGTCGCGGTGGACGATGCCCTTGGCGTGGGCGGCGGCCAGCCCGCGCAGCACCTGGCGCACGATCGGCACCGCGCGCGCCGCGGGCATCGGCCCGGTGGCCTCGGCGACGTCGGACAGGCTCAGGCCGATCAGCAGCTCCATCACCAGGTAGCTGCGGCCGTCGTCGGTGACGCCGGCGTCGAACACCTCGACGATGTGCTCGTCGCCGATCGAGCTGGCGGTGCGGGCCTCGCGCTGGAACCGCGCCACCACCTCGGGGTCGTCGCTGTACTTGTCGAGCAGGACCTTGACCGCCACCCGCTTGCCGATGCCCAGGTGGTCGGCCTCGTAGACCAGGCCCATGCCGCCCTTGCCGATCCGACGCAGCAGCTGATAGCGCCCGCCGATGACGGTGCCGATCAGCGTGTCGGTCGCGGGATCCGGGCGCACGGGGAGCATGAGCTTAGCAAACGCCGACCGGTCCGACGGCCGGGCAGTTGCGGCCATTCAACATGGGGAGCCTCCCGATGCAACGCACCAGCCCGCCGGTCGCGTCCCCGAGGCCGCGTCATTCTAGCCGGCGGGTCGTGAACGTCCCGAAGCTGACCGTGACCGAGACCTCGTGCGGCAGGCCGTCGGGGGCGACCCGCAGGTGGCCGGTGAGCGCCAGCTCGCCGTGCTGGCCGACGATGGCGTAGCTGCGACGGCCGTCGACGTCGGCGCCCCGGGTGAACTGGAACCGGCCCGGGTGCAGCGCGACCTCGCCGTCGGTCATGACCTCGGCCGCCGTCAGGGTCCGCGCCGCGCCCACCGGCAGGTCGGCCAGGGCCGCCGCGTACCAGACGAACTCGGCCACCGCCTGGGGCGCCAGCACCGCGTCGGCCGCGGCGGCCAGCGCCACGGCCGGGCGGCCGTCGGGCGTGGCGGCGACGCCGGTCGGGGTGCGGGTCACGGCGAGGTGGGGCGGCGCGACGCAGTCGCACGTGAGGTCGAGCTGGTCCGCGGTCGCGCGGTACCGCATCACCAGCGCCTGGGGCGCGCCGTACACCGCCTGGCCATGCACGATCCGCTGGCCGCCGAGCTCGCGCACCGCGATCCGCTCGTGGCCGATGACCTGATCGAGCATCGCCACCTGGTAGCGCGCGGCCGCGATCGGCGCGCCCTCGGTGGGCAGCGCTGGCTGCGCGGCGAAGGGATCGGCGTCGGCGGCCGGCAGCGCGGCGGCTGCCAGCAGCGCGGCCCGCGGGTGGGCGACGCCGCGGGCGACGACGATCGCGGGATCGGCGACGTTGGCCACGTCGGCCAGCGGGTCGGCGTCGAGCACCAGCAGATCGGCGCGGGCGCCCGGCGCGATCACGCCCACCTCGCCCGGCGTGCCCAGGAGCTCGCCGGCCGCGACCGTGGCCATGCGCAGCGCCTGCCGCGGGGTGAGCCCCGCCGCCACCAGCAGGCGGAGTTCGTCGACCACCGCGAACCCGGGCACGACGTACGGGTTGCCGGTGTCGGTGCCGAGCACCAGCGGCGCGCCGGCGTCGGCCAGCGCCCGCACCAGCGCCTGCCGCTGCAGGTTCTTGGCGCGCACCGTCGCGAACTTCGCGGGCGTGAACGTGCGCAGCCGGAAGTCGCGCTGCGGATCCCACGCCGCGCGCACCGCCGGCGCCACCAGCGCGAGGCCGCGCGTGTCGGCCAGCTGCGCGGGATCGTCGAGCCGTCCGAAGCGGTCGGTCACCACCAGCGTCGGGCAGTTCCAGACGCCGGCGGCCACCGTCGGCGTCACCAGGTCGCCGCGCGGCGCGTCGCCCAGGAACGGCACGTAGCCGTCGAGGTGCTCGATCGAGCGCTGGCCCGACGCGATCGCCGCGGCCACGCCGACCGCGTGCGGCACGTGGCCGGCGACCGGCAGGTGGAGGCGCGCGGCCTCGGCCAGCGCCGCCCGGTAGGCCTCGACCGACAGGCCGCCGTAGACCTTGATCCAGTCGTAGCCGGCGGCGTGCTGGGCCTGGACCGCGGCGGTGGCCTCGGCCGCGGTGGTGACGACCGCCGAGCCCGGCCAGGTCGGCGGATCGCCGTCGATGATCGGCCCGGCGGTGACGATCGTCGGCCCGGCCAGCTCGCCGCGGGCCACCGCCGCGCGCCAGCGCAGGTGCGTCGGGCTGCCGAACAGGTTGCGCACCGTGGTCACGCCGTTGAGCAAGAACAGATCGAGATCGTGGCGATCCCAGAAGTGCACGTGCATGTCGGCCAGGCCCGGCGTCACCCAGCGACCGCGGCCGTCGATCACCGTCGCCGCGCGGGCGTCGAGCGCGCGGGTCGCCACCACCGCGACGATGCGGTCGCCGCGCACCAGCACGGCGTGATCGCGCAGGACGCCGTCGCGATCCATCGGGATCACGGTGGCGCCGACGATCGCGACGTCGCCGGGCTGCGCGCTGGTCAGGCGCCACGGCGGGTCGCGATGCCCGCACGCCGCCGCCGCGAGCAGCCCCACCAGCAGCGCGCGGCGCGCGATCGGGGTCACGCCGGCGGCTGGCCGGGCGGCGCGGCGCCGTCTTCGCCGACGCCGTCGTCGGGCGGCTTCTCGGCGTGGCGGTAGATCAGGCTCATCGCCCCGCCGCGCCGGCCCTTGCTGTGGTCGCCGCGGTCCTTGGGATCGACGCCCGGCGGCACCTGCCACGGGATCTCGGGGTTCGGGAAGTCGTGGGCCACCTCGAACATGAAGCGCGCCCACATCGGGACGACGGTCATGTACGCGGCGTCCTGCTTGCCCAGCTCGCGCTCGCGCTTGTCGTCGCCCAGCCAGATCGTCGTCGTGAACCGCGACGTGTAGGCCACGAACGACGTGTCCATCGTCGCGCTCGAGGTGCCGGTCTTGCCGGCGGCGTGGAGGTCGGTCGCGCGCAGCGTCTTGGTGAAGCCGTAGTTGACCATCTGCGACAGCAGCTTCGAGGTCAGGAACGCGGTGCGCGCCGGGATGGCCTGGGGCGGGCGCGCGCCGGCGGTGGCGGCCAGCCGGTCGAGGCGGTCGGCGGGGGCCAGCATCGGGTCGTGGTAGACGGTGCGGTCCTCGATCACGTTGCCGTCGCGATCCTTGATGCGACGCACGTAGGCCCAGTCGATCCACCGGCCGTTGCGGGCGAAGATCGAGAACGCCCGCGACATCTGATCGAGGTAGGTGCACGACGCGCCCAGCGCCAGCGCCTTGTCGGCGATGATCTCCGAGGTGAAGCCCAGCCGGCGGGCCCACTGCTCGACGCGGTCGGCGCCGACCTCGGAGAAGATCGCCACCGACGGGATGTTCTTCGAGAACACCAGCGCGTACTCGAGCGTGACGTCGTTGTCGACCGAGCCGTGCAGGTTGGTCGGCGTCCACACCTCGCCGGTCACCGGGTCGACGATCGACACCGGCCGGTCGTAGAACATCGAGTCGAAGCCGAAGCCGTCGTCGAGCGCCGCCGAGTAGTAGATCGGCTTGTAGGTCGAGCCGGGCTGCCGGCACGACTGCACCGCGCGGTTGAGCTCGCTGCGCGCGTAGTCGTAGCCGCCGACCATCGCGGTGACGTAGCCGGTGCGGTGGTCGGCCATGAACAGCGCGCCCTGCGGGTGCGGCACCTGCTCGAGCTGGACGACGTCGGCGTTCTTGGCGTCCCAGTCGGGCTGGTCCTGGCTGTGGCGCCACGACGGGTTGACGTCGTCGGGCATGAAGAACTCGCGGTAGCGGCCGAACGTGCGCAGCTCGCGCCGCACCCAGACCACGTCGCCGCGCTTGAGCGCCCGCGTCGCGCAGGTGATCTTCTTGTCGTTGTGCGAGTCGGTGGCGCTCCACGGCGACGCCCAGTCGAGGTTGCGCAGCGGCAAGGTCAGCCGGCGATCGCCGACGGTGACGTGGGCGCCGTCGCAGGCGACGTCCTCGACCACCGCCAGGTAGCGGCGCGCCGGATCGAGCGGGCCGTCGCCGTACAGCTGCTTCTGCCGCGCGATCAGCGTGTCCTTGGCCGGGCCGTCGACGTACCACTCGGGGCCGCGCCAGCCCTGGCGCTTGTCCTGCTTGCGGGTGCCGTAGTCGACGTTCTCGTAGGCGCCGGCCTCGAACGACGGCTCGGCGGTGGTCTCGACGAGGAGGCCGCCGCGCATCAGGCCGTCCTTGCCGATGCCGGGGTGGTTCACCAGGTAGCGGCGGACGTGCTCGGCGAAGTACGGCATCCGCTCGGGGAAGACGTCCTTGTAGACGTTGAGCTTGAGCGGCTCGGCCTTGGCGGCCTCGGCGGTCGCGGCGTCGATCTTGCCCCACTTGACCATCTGGTCGAGCACGACGTTGCGCCGCTCGATCGCGCGATCGGGGTGGGCGATCGGCGAGAACGTCGACGGCGCCTTGGGCAGCCCGGCGATCAGCGCCATCTCGGCCAGCGTCAGCTGCGCGAGGTCCTTCTGGAAGTAGCGGTGGGCGGCGGCGCCCACGCCGTAGGCGCCGGCGCCGAGGAAGATGTGGTTGAGGTACAGCGACAGGATCGCGCGCTTCGAGTAGCGCGACTCGATCCGCCGCGCGAGGATCGCCTCGCGCGCCTTGCGCGCCAGCGACTTGTCGGCGGTGAGGAACTGCTTGGCGACCTGCTGGGTGATCGTCGAGCCGCCCTGGGCGAAGTCGCCGGCGGTGACGTTGCGCCACGCGGCGCGGGCGATGCCCTTCCAGTAGATGCCGCCGTGCTCGAAGAACTGGTGGTCCTCGATCGCGACCACCGCGTCGATCAGCTGCTTCGGGATCTGCTCGTAGGGGACGATCTCGCGGAACTCCTCCGCGAACTCGCCGAGCTTGGTGCCGTCGGCGGCGTAGACCCGGGTGACCGCGGGCGCGACCCGGGTGTAGCTCGACAGGTCGGGCGCCGGCGGCGTCGACACCGCGAAGTAGCGGTAGGCGCCCAGCGTGGCCACGACCGCGCTGGCCAGCACGATCAGCGCGAGGAACAGGTACAGCCGGCCGACCCACAGGAGCACGCCGCCGCCGGCGGGGTTGGCGACCACGACGCGCTGGCGCCCGGCCGCGGACGGGCTCGGCGCGCTGGGGACTTCGGCGGCTGGCTCCACGGAGGCCGCGCAATCTAGCAGATGGTCGACGCGCCGACGCGGCAAAAGCGAGCTGCTAGACTCGCCGCGTGAAGTACGTGTGGATCTTCGCGACGATCGGCGCGATCGCAGCGGGCGTGTGGGTGTGGCGGGGCCGCGATCGGGCGCCCGCGGCGCGACCTGACGCGCCGGCGGCCAGCGGGACCGCGACGCCGGCCCCGCCCGCGCCGGCGGTCGACGCCGGGGGCGTCGCCGTCGCGCCGTCGCCCTCGCTGCCGGTGCCGGCCCAGCCGGGGACGCCCGCGCCGCCCGGGCCCGACCCGGCGCCGGCGGCCGGCGCCGATTCGCTGCCGTTCGATCGCGAGGCGCGCGATCCCAGCTGGGCGGTCGATCAAGAGCGCGAGCTGAAGGTGCGCATGACCCACGTCCGCGAGCTGCTGAGCGATCGCGGCGCGAAGGTCGACGTGGTCGCGGCCGAGTGCCGCGCCACGCAGTGCCGGCTGTCGATCGCGGCGGGCGCCGAGGCCGATCTGTCGGCGCTGTACGGCGTGCTCGAGAGCCCCGACGGCCTGTACGGCTGGGCCGACGCGGTGGTGCTCGGGCAGATCGATCGCGATCCGGCGACCGGCGGGCTGACCACCGAGGTCACCGCGGTGTTCGAGCGCGAGGAGTAGCCGCGATCACGGCCGCGGGCGCAGCGGCCCCGGCCCGGCGCACAGCGGACAGCCGGGCGCGGTGGCGGCCCAGTCGCAGTCGTCGCACGCCATCGCGATGACGTGGAAGCCGGGCTCGCCGAACAGCGCGCGCGGCGTGGGCGTCGGTGGCTTGGCGCCGGTGGTGCGCACGGTGGCCGGGGCGAAGCCGATCAGCGCCAGCTGCATGCCGCTGCACGCCGGGCAGCGCTTGGGCACCTCGAGGTGCGACGGCGCGGCCAGCGTCGCCGGCAGGGTGCCGGGCGCGTGGCAGCGCGGGCACGCGTCGCTGCTGAACGCGTCGACGCGGCAGGTGGCGCAGGTGATGCGGTAGACGCCGTCGACGAACTTCTCGCCGTCGTGGACCCACTTGCCGTCGTTGTTGGCGTCGCCCAGCATCACCTCGACGTGGCGGTCGAGGTAGGTGGCGACGTCGAAGCTGGTGCCGCCGCAGCCACGACAGGCCTGCAGGTGGCGCGCGAACGCAGGCTCGTCGAGCTGACCCATGGACCGCGCACGCTAGCACTCCGCTCGTGATAAGGCTCGCGCGTGGACGACCTGCGCTGGTTCGAGCCGCCGCCGGCGGCGGCCGAGCTGCCGGCGGCGATGCCGAGCCCGTTCGCGATCGCGGCGCCGCACCCGCTGGCGGCGCGCGCGGCGGCGGCGCTGGTGGCCGAGCTGCGCGCGGACCCGCGGTCGCTCGACGACGACGGCGGCGGCAAGATGTTCGGCGTGCTGGTGGTGGCCGACGCGGTCGGGCGGGTCGGCTGGCTGCGCGCGTTCTCGGGCATGCTGCGCGGCGCGTGGTTCGTCGACGGCTTCGCGCCGCCGCTGTTCGATCCGGACGCGCGCGATCGGTTCTGGCCGGCCGGCGAGGCGGCGCTGGCGGCGGACTCCGCGGCGGTCGCGGCGGCCGCGGCGGCGCTGGCGGCGGCGCAGGTCGATGCCGCCGCGCTGGCCGAGACCCATCGCGCGGCGCGGGCCGCGCTCGACGCGGCGCAGGCCGCACGCAAGCGCGAGCGTGGGCAGCGGCGGGCCGCGGGCGTCGACGCGCCGACGGCGGCCGAGCTCGACGCGCAGAGCCGCGCCGACGGCCGCGCGCGCCGGGAGCTGGTGGCCGCGCAGCGGGCCGAGGCGGAGGTCGCGGCGGCGACGGTCGCGGCCGCGCGGGCCGCGCACGATCGCCGGGTCGACGCGCGGGCGGCGCGATCGCGGGCGCTGTGGACCGAGGTCTGCGACGGCTACGCGGTGCGCGACGCGCGCGGCGCGGTCGCTTCGCTGGCCAGCCTGTACGCCGGGCCGCCGCCGGGCGGCGCGGGCGATTGCGCCGCGCCGAAGCTGATCGCCGAGGCGTACCGCCGCGGGCTGCGGCCGCTGGCTCTGGCCGAGCTGTGGTGGGGGCCGGCGCGCGACGGCCGGCACGCCGGCCACTTCTACCCGGCGTGCCGCGGCAAGTGCGGGCCGCTGTTGCCGGCGATGCTGGCCGGGCTCGACGTCGAGCCGCCGCCCGAGCCCGGGGCCGACGCGGTGGCGCCCGACGAGCCGCGCGTCCGCTACGCCGACGCGCAGGTGATCGTCGTCGCCAAGCCGGTCGGGCTGCTGTCGGTGCCCGGGCGCTCGGGCGCGCTGCGCGACTGCGTGGCGGCGCGGCTGCGCGCGCGCGATCCGGCGTGCGACGGGCCGATCGTCGTCCACCGCCTCGACCTCGACACGTCGGGGTTGCTGCTGTGCGCGCGCGATCTCGACACCTACCGCGCGCTGCAGGCGCAGTTCGCGCGCCGCGAGGTGGCCAAGCGCTACGTCGCGATCGTCGACGGCGAGGTCGCGGGCGAGCGCGGCGCGATCGACCTGCCGCTGCGGCTCGACCCCGAAGACCGGCCGCGCCAGGTGGTCGACGCCCGGCACGGCAAGCCGGCGCACACGACCTGGGAGGTGCTGGCCCGGGGCGACGGCCGCACCCGGCTGGCGCTGATCCCGCACACCGGGCGCACCCACCAGCTGCGCGTGCACTGCGCCGTCGGCCTGGGCGCGCCGATCGTCGGCGATCGGCTGTACGGCCGCGCCGCCGCGCCGCGGCTGATGCTGCACGCCGAGGCGCTGACCTTCGTCCACCCGAGGACCGGCGCGACGATCGCGCTCACCTGGCCGGCGCCGTTCTGAGGCGTCGGCTGCTACCGTCGGCGGCGTCGATGCGCACGGACGATCTGGTGACCGAGCTGGCGGTGGCGCAACGCCGGCTGCGGCGGCGCGCGTTGCTGATCGCCGGCGTCGGCGCGCTGCTCGTGGCCGCGGCGGCCGGCGCGCTGTGGCGCTCCCAGCGGCCGGCGCCGTACCCTCCGCCGATCGAGCGGCCGTACCTGTGGCGCGTCGACGGCGCGCACCCGAGCTACCTGCTCGGCACCGTGCACGTCGAGTACGGCTTCGACGATCTGCCGGCCTCGGTGCACGCGGCGTTCGCCGGCGCGACGACGGTGGTGGTCGAGAGCGATCTGCTGCAGCCGGCGCGCCCCGCGCCGCCTCCCGCGTCGCCGGACGCGCCGCCGGACGCGCCGGGCGGCCGCGATCGACTCACCGCCGACGAGTGGGCGCGCCTGGCGCGGCTGACCGAGGTCCCCGAGGCGGCGCTGGTCGGCGTGACGTCGTCGAAGCTGCTCGGCGGCGTCCTGGCGGCGCAGACCCGGCGTATCGAGCCGATGGACCGCGGCATCCAGGCGCGGGCCACGGCGGCGCGCAAGGCGGTGGTGTTCCTCGAGGACCGCGACCTGACCGCGATCACCACCGCCGACGATCAGGCGGTGATCAGCGAAGCGACCGTGCTCGCGCAGCTGCGGCAGGCGATCGCCCAGCCGCAGGCGCTGCGCGCCGGGCTGCGGCGGATCGTGCGCGCCTACGCCGACGGCGGCCCCCAGGGCTGCGCCTCGGTGAGCGGCGCCGGCCTCGTCGATCAGCTCAACGACGACTGGCTGGCGGCGATCGTCGCCGCCGTCGACCGCGGCGACGCCTTCGTGGCGATCGGCTGCGCGCACCTCGTCGGCGCCGACGGCGTCGTCGCGCGGCTCGCGGCCCGCGGCTACGCGGTCACGCGGATCGCGCGCTGACCCGCCGCGCCGCTACTCCATCTTCATCGTCGTCAGCACGCCGACGTTGGCGCACGGGATGTAGCCGGTGACGCCGAAGAACGTCTCGTGCCAGCTGCGGCCGAACGACGGCGGCCCCTTGGTGAAGCGGGTGAACTCCTGCGCGCGGATCTCGCAGATGTCGGCCGCCGCGAGGCCGGGCAGCGCCGGCGCGGTCGCGGTCGCCGGCGTCGGGCGGTAGCCCTCGTGGACGACGTAGCTCTCGCGCGCGGTCGGGTAGACCCGGTAGTAGATCTTGTCGGAGGTGCGGCGCACCTCGACCTCCTCCTTCCAGCTGGCCTTGGCCACGCCGGGCGCCCCCACCACCAGCCCGATCTGCTCGCCCTGGGTCCAGCCGACGAACGACTTCGCGACCACCTTGGCGCGGGCCTTGTCGACCTTCTGCCGCGGCATCTTCACCAGCTGCAGCTGCGCGACCGCCTCGGCGACCACCGCGTCGGCCGCGGCCAGCTCGGCGTCGAGCTCGGCCAGCCGCGCGGCCAGCGTCGTCGACATCGGCGCCAGCGGCCGCAGCTGATCGACGGTCGCGCGCATCTTGCCCTGGCCGCCGGCGTAGTCGACGCGGGCCTTCACCCACTCGACGTGCTTCCAGTACGTCGTCGGCGGCGGCGTCGCCTCGGGCCGCGGCGGGAAGTTGTACGCGGCCAGCATCGGCATCACGTCGGTCGCCGCGCGCTTCGCCGAGTTGCTCGCGACGCCGAGCCGCCAGCGCAGGTCGCCGGTCTTGCCCAGCCGCTCGGCGCACGGCCCGTTGTCCATGATCGTCGCCAGCTTCTCGAAGTCGCGCTCGAGCGCCACCGCCGCGCCGTACTCGGCGATGTGATCGATCACGTACTGCGGGTCCTGGCTCTCCTTGGCCACCGCCACCAGCCGGGTGGCCTGATCGAACGTCGCCTTGGCCTGGTCCCACGTGCCGTAGCCGGGGACGCCCGCGACCCAGCGCTCGAACCACGCCTGCAGCTGCGGCGCGTAGGCCGGGAACACCTGCATCGCCTCCGGATCGGTGGTGGCCTTGGCGTGCGCCGCGAACGTCGCCAGCCGCGCGCGCTTGGCCGCGGTGTCGTCGAGCGGGCAGCCCAGCTCGGCGGCCTTGGGGGCCTCGTCCGACAGCTTGTAGCCCTCGCCGTGGCCGATCCACGGGAACCGCGGCATCGGATCGTTGGCGCGCGCGGCCGGGGCGGCGGCGGCGAGGGCGAGCGAGAACGCGGCGACGGTGCGGAGCTGCATGGCCGACGGTTCAGCAACCGTCGTGCCTCGCCGATCTGCGCGAAGTCAGGCCGGCCCACGCCGATTCGGCTCGCGCGCCGCCATGCCCGCGCTGGATCGGCGCGCCGTCCGAGCGCGCCCCGCGGGGCTCGATCGGATCCAGGAGATCGCGCACCGACGCTGGCGTCGGGAGTCTCGCGTCCAGCACCGGCCCACGCGCCAGGGTCTCGAACGGCCATCGCGCGATGGACCGCCGCGCGCATCCTGCGCGCCTCCCCGTCACGCCAGCGGGCCGGGGCGCTCCCACAGGCTGGGCGGCGGGCCGCCGCGCTTCCAGCCGCCCTGCATGAGCCAGGTCTGAGGCGCCGCCGTCGGCATCGGCTCGAAGTCCGTGGGCCACGCGAACGGCAGGCCGTCGCGCTCGGCCCAGCCGGCGAAGGCGACGCCGCTGGCGTAGCGATCGAGGGGCGCGCGGCGCTGGCCGACGCCGGCGTGATCCTCGCGGTGGCGGCGCCAGTTGTTGAGCACGTAGGCGAGCGCGTGGCGCGCCTGGCGCGG
>JAEUJY010000032.1 GCA_016794525.1 Myxococcales bacterium | reverse complement strand
GGATCCACGATCAGCGATGCAGCTTCCATCACCTCGGCAACCATCGCCAGCGCCTCCGGATTCCCACTTCCCGGAGATCCGATCGGCGCCGCGCAACCCCGCGTCATCCGATCAGTTCGTCAGAGCCGGTATGAACTCTGGCGCTCGAAGGCGCGCGTCGCTTCTCGCCAGGTCGCGGGGCCGGGCGAGGTGTCGACGGCGGCGTCGGGAAACAGGTGGTGGATGTGGACGACCGGGGTGGCGTCACCGTGCGCGCGGATGACCGCGGCCTCGACCGCGTGGGCCAGCTCGCGGACGTGGCCGGGCCAGGCGGCCTCGCGGCAGGCGACGATGGCGCGCTGCGAGATCGCGATCGTCGGCAAGCCGTGGCGGCGGCAGGTCTCGGCGCAGACGTGCTCGACCAACGCGGGGATGTCCTCGCGGCGATCGGCGAGCCCGGGCATCGTCAGCGGCAAGACGTGGAGGCGGAAGTACAGGTCTTCGCGAAACTGCTTGGCGGCGACCCGCTCCTTGAGGTTCGCGTTGGTCGCGGCGATCACCCGGATGTCCGCGCGCGTGACCTCGTTGGCGCCGAGCGCGTGATACTCGCGCGACTGCAAGAGGTGCAACAGCTTGGCCTGCGCGCTGGGCGAGAGGTCGCCGATCTCGTCGAGGAACAGCGTGCCTCCCTCGGCGGCCGCGACCTTCCCCACGATCTTGCGCGTGGCGGTCGAGTGCGCGCCGCGCTCGGCGCCGAACAGCTCGGACTCGAGCAGCGTGTCGGGGATGGCCGCGCAGTTGACTGCCACGAACGCCCCGCCGGCCCGCCGGCTGTTGTCGTGGAGCGCGCGCGCGAGCGCCGTCTTGCCGGTGCCCGACGGCCCGGTGATCAGCACGTCGATGTCGAGCGGGGCCACCAGCGCGGCCTGTTGCAGCACCTGCGCCAGGCCGCGGGAGGTGCCGACCAGCTGTGGGCAGCGGAAGCGCGCACGTACCTCGCGGGTGTGGTCGTGGCCGGCCGCACCGCGATCTCGCGTACGGAGGCGGTCGGTCAGCGGCGCCAGGTGGCGCGCGAACAGCTCGGCGCGCTCGCGATCCGCGTCGCCGAATCCGCCGGGCGTCGCGCGGCCCTGCAGGTAGACCACTCCGACCGGGGGGCTCCCGATCGGCGCGCACAGCACCGCCTGGATCGCGTGCTGGCGGACGCTGCCCTGATCGGCGAAGCGATCGTCGTCCAGCGCAGAGTCGGTGGTCACCGTCCGACCTTCGGCCAGCGTACGCGCGATGATCCCGCGCGAGATGGACGTGCGAATGGTCGACAGGTCGTCGGCGGTGACCCGATGGCCCTTCCAGTAGCGAGGCTCGCCGCCGTCGTCGTCCGACAGCTCGAGGTACGCGACGCTGGCCCGGGTCACCTCGACGATCAGCGCGAGCGCGCTCGCGAGCAGCGGCTCGAGCGCCTCCTGGCCATTGAGCTCGAGCAGGCGGCGATAGAAGTCGCGCTCGGTGAGCACATCGGCCAACGTCCCCCCGGTCGCAGTCATCGTCCACATGCAGCATACACGAGCTAGCAAAGGGCGCGCCGGGGCGCGGTCGTCCAGCGGGCGGGACACGCGCCGCCCTCCGTCAACGCGAGTGGACGCCGTCAGCGCGCCGCGCCGTCGCTAGCCGCGGTCCTGCGCCTGGCACCCCAGGTGCAACTCGCGGCGCCATGTCGCTGATCCTCACGCCGGAGCCCCACGAGCGCCGGCGCGGTGGGCGGACGCTCCTCGATCGCGTCGTCGCGCTCGTGCCCATCGAGGTCGTCAGCACCTACGCGGCGATCGCCGCGGCGGCTCCATCCGCGCGCCAGCTATGGATCGCCGTGGTGGTCGGCGTGGCCGCGACTGTAGCGACCCTGAGCGCCTACGGGCGCCACGTCCGCCGGCGCGCGGGGCCCGCTCAGCACGTGGTCAGGACCCTCGCCTTCGTCGCGTGGACGTTCGTGCTGTCCAACCCCCTGGCTCCCGCCGCGCCGGTCGCGCGCTGGCTGCCCGGGCTCGCCGTCGTTCTGATACCGCTGGTGGGGGCGTTCATGTTCCCGCCGGCGTCACCCATCGAGCCGATCCGGAGGGACTGACATGCCTCTCATCCGCACCTGCGCCATGATGCCGGCGCACGACTACTACGTCCGTACCGACGAGCGCTACCGCGACGCACGGCGCCTGATCGAGACGTTCACCGCAGGCGTCCGCGTAGCCGCCCGCACCACCGTCGTCACCATCCCCGTGGTGGTGCACGTCCTGCATCACACCGAGGCCCAGAACATCAGCGCCGCGCAGATCGACAGCCAGATCGCCGCGCTCAACCGCGACTACCGCCTCGCGAACACCGATCGGGCGAAGCTCCCCGCAGCCTGGCAGCCGCTCGCCACCGACGCGCTGATCGAGTTCGCGCTCGCGAAGTTCGATCCTGACGGGGCGCCCACCACCGGCATCACTCGCACGCACACGCCCGTGCCGGCGTTCGCGGGTGACCCCGGCCAACTCGACGAGGCGATCAAGTTCGCACCGACCGGGCACCCTGCCTGGCCGCGCGATGCGTACCTCAACATCTGGGTCTGTGAGCTGGCTGGCGGCCTGCTCGGCTACGCGCAGTTTCCGGGTGGCGGGGCGGCGACCGACGGCGTCGTGATCTGGCACCGCGCGTTCGGCACGGAGGGCACGGCCGCGGCGCCCTTCGACCTGGGCCGGACCGCCACGCACGAGGTCGGGCACTGGCTGAACCTGCTCCACATCTGGGGTGATGACGGCCACGGATGCACGCGCTCTGATGCAGTCGCGGACACCCCCAACCAGGCTGGTGCCAACACCGGCAAGCCCGTCCACCCGCGCCCGAGCTGCGGCAACGCGGGCGACATGTTCATGAACTACATGGACTACGTCGATGACGACACGATGGTCCTGTTCACGCGGGGGCAGGTCGAGCGAATGAACGCGACGTTGGCGGGGCCGCGCGCCGCGATCACGCGCTCGCCGGCGCTGACGCCGCCCTCGCCGCTACACGTGCTGACTCCGAGCCGTCTCGGTGGCGGAGCGCAGGTCTTCGACGGCGTCGGCTGGGTCGAGCCCTGAGCACGTGGACAGTGTCCATTCGTCTGTACAGCACATGGCGCGCCGTCGCCTCGAATGGACGCCGGCCGCGCGCGGCGGCGCACGGCGCGCGGGGCGCGGTTGGAACGAGTGGTGCAACTGGCGGACGACGATGACGCCCCTGCGGCTCCTTCCGGCGCTCGCCCTCGCGCTCGCCGCCAGCGCCACGGCCCAGCCCAACCCGCCGGCCGAGGCGGCGTTCCGGGATGGCATGCGGCTGATGACGGAGAAGCGGTACGCGGAGGCGTGCGAGGCGTTCGCGGCGAGCGATCGGGTGGGGCCGTCGATCGGCGCGAAGATGAAGCTGGCGGACTGCGAGGAGAAGCGGGGGCGGCTGGCGACGGCGTGGGCGACGTTCCTCGACGTGGCGAGCCTGACCCGCGAGGATCCGGCGCGGCAGGCGGAGCGCGCGGTGGCCGAGCAGCGCGCGGCGGCGCTGGAGGTGCGGCTGCCGCACCTGACGATCAGCGTGCCGGAGGGCAGCCGGGTCGAGGGGCTGGTGGTGATGCGCGACGGCGTCGCGATCGATCCGGGGCTGTGGAACCGGGCGATCCCGGTCGACCGCGGCGCGTACACGGTGACGGCGCGCGCGCCGGGGCACCGGGCGTGGACGACCAGCGTGACGATCGCGGGCGATGGCGAGGAACGGACGATCGAGGTGCCGCGGTTCGAGGTGACGGAGCGCGCGATGGACGGGGCCGCGACGGGGGCGCGGGAGGTGGACGCGGGGGCGTCGCCGCGGTCGACCGAGCGGTCGTGGGTGTGGCCGGGCGTGCTCGGTGCGACCGCGGTGGCGCTGGGCGGGGTGGCGCTGGGCCTCGAGGTGTCGGCGCGCGGCCGCTACGACGACGCGCTGGCGTCGATGGATCCGATCGCGCGCGACGAGCTCTACGACAGCGCGGTGGCGCGGCGGCGTGGCGCGCTCGGCGTGGGCGTCGGCGCGCTCGCGGTGGCGGGCGTCGCCGGCTGGCTGGTGTGGCGCGGCGGGCGCGCGGCGGTGCGGCCGGCGGTGGCGGTGACCGCCGACGGCGGCTACGTCGGGCTGGCGATCGGCGGTGGGCTGTGAAGGCCGCGCTCGCGCTGGTGGCGCTGGCGGCGTGCGGCTTCGACCCGCCGCCGCCGTTGATCGATGCGTCGCCGGACGCGGTCGAGGTCGATGCGGCCGACGCGCCGGCGCCGGACGCCACCGATGCGCCCGACGCGGCGGACGCGACGCCGATCGACGCGACCGACGCGCCACCGATCGACGCGCCGGACGCGACGGACGCGCCACCGATCGACGCGGCGGACGCGACGCCGATCGATGCGGCGGTCGGGCCGACGGTCACGGCGTCGGCGATCCCGCTGCGGGTCGCCGTGAACGATGTGGTCACGGTGACCTTCACGATCGCTGGTTCGCCATCGACCTCGGTCGCGTGGTCGATCCAGGCCGCGAGTGGCGGCGGCTCGTTCACGCCGGCGTCCGGGTCGGTCGCGACCAACGGCGCAGGCGTCGCGATCCTCAGCACGAGCTACGTCGCGCCGGCGCTGCCTGGCGACCTCGGCCACCAGCTCCAGTTGACGGCCGGCGCCACCTCGACGACGCCGTTCGAGACCAAGGTCCGGGCGCTGGTGGCGGTCGGCGAGAGCACGTCGTTCACCGACAACGCGGGGCTGCTGGTCGCGGCCGACACGCTCTACGGCCAGGCCGTCACGACGCCGGCGGGCTCGGTCATCCTGATGCGCGTCGCGTTGATCTCGCACGGGCCCGGCTACAGCGGGCGCATGGCGCTCTACACCGACGTCGGCGGGGAGCCGTTCGCGCTGGCCGCGTCGACGGCGGTCGAGGCGATCTCGACCGGGGTCAAGGAGTTCCGGCTGCCACAGCCGGTGCCGCTCGCGGCGACCTCGACCTACTGGTTGTTCGGCGACTTCACCGCGACGGCGCCGATCCGGCGCAGCCCGACCAGCAACGTCACGACCAAGTTCGCGCCGCGCGCGACGACCGCCGCGCTCGCCGACCCGTTTGGCGGCGCTTCGACCAGCGGCGCGCGCAAGCTCAACTACTACCTCCTGGTGGCCCAATGACCCACGCGCGCGTCGTCCTGTTCGTCGCCGTCGTCGCGGCGATGCTCGCGTGTCCTGGCGGGACCACTGTCCAGAACCCGCAGGCCTGCAACGACACGTGTCCCAGCGGCATGGTGTGCGGACAGCTCAGCGACCCGGCCCTGAACGTCTGCGTGTACACGGCCAACGGCGTCGCCTGTAAGCCGGGCGAGGTGGTCGTCAACGGCGCGTGCGCGGCGGCGCAACGCCGCGGCCGGGCCTGCGCGGGCGACGCCGACTGCGGCGCCGGCTATCAGTGCCGGGCCGATCCCACCGCGGCGGGGGCCAGCGTGTGCTGGCCCGCGCTGACCGACATCAGCGGGACCGTCGACGGCAGCACGTACATATGCGACGGCGGCGAGGTGGCGCTGGGCGACCCGCCGGCGATGTGTCTGGCGTCGTGCAACGGCGAGACCTGTCGACCAGCCCAGGCGTGTGCCGGCGGTGCGTGCGCGCCGATCGATCCGCTCTTGCGCGCCTGCGCGGGCGATGGCGACTGCGCTTCGGACGGCAGCCGTGTCGATCCGCCCCTGCCCACCTACTATTGCGCGCGCAGCCGTTGCCTGCCGCGCATGATGGCGTGCGCGGACGCCACCGACTGTCCGTCGGGCTTCGACTGCGGCGGCGAGCGCCTGTGCGTCAAGGTCGCGCCACCGCCCACGCCGCAGCCCGACCCGGGCCCGGAGCCGCAGCCCGATCCCGGCCCCCAGCCATGCGCGCCGCTCGCCTGCGAGGTCGACGGGTGCGCCGGCACGCAGGCCTGCTTCGGCGGCCAGCCGGCGGGGCCGTGCCAGGCGCCGCGCCGCTGCCCCGACGGGTGGGGCTGGAACGGCAGCGCGTGCGAGTGGACGTCACCGTTCGTCCCGTCGTTCGTGAAGTACTACCCGCACCGCGCCGCCAACGAGGCGATCGCCAACACCGGGCCGATCGGCTTCCCGGCGCCCGGCGGCGCGCCGGCGCCGATCTACGTCGAGGTGCACCTCGAGCAGTGGAGCACGCCGCCGGCCGGCGGCGGCGGCAACCACTGCGGCAAGGGCGACCACGTCTCGGCGTGGGTGGGCTGCGTGCACGGCGATGGCGGCCTGGGCTGGGGCCGCGACGTCGCCGATCGCGAGTGGGAGTCCCAGGAGATGATCCCGCTGCGCTGCGACCCCGGTGATACGGTCGGCGTGTTCAAGCACACCTGGGGGCACGACGCGTCGTGGCACTGCACGCGCCAGCTCGGCCTCCGCGTGATCCGCAACCACGATCCCATCGACGCGTGTCGCTGGTGATCTCGCGACGGAGTGGAGGATGAGGATGCGCATGCGAGGATGGTTGGTGGTGAGCGCCCTGGTGGTCGCCGCGGGATGCCCGGCGCCGCCGCAGAACGTGGTGCAGGTGTGCACGACGACGTGTCCCACCGGCATGGTCTGCGCGCCGATGGACGGGACGACGCTCGAGGTCTGCGTCTACGAAGCCAACGGCGTCCGGTGCGCGCCGGGCGAGGTGCTGCTCGACGGCGCGTGCGTCGCGTCGCAGCGGCGCGGTCGCGCGTGCAGCGCCAGCGCGGCCTGCGGGCCAGGCTACGAGTGCGTGGACGATCCGCAGCAGGCCGGGGCGCACGTCTGCTGGCCGCGGCTGACCGACATCGCCGGCACGGTCGACGGCCAGGTCTACGTGTGCACGCCCGACGAGAAGCCGCTGGGGGCGCCGCCGTCGCTGTGTCTCGCCACGTGCCAGGGCGCGATCTGCGCCGCCGACGAGGCGTGCGCCAAGACTGTCGCGGGCGACGCGTGCGCCGCGCTCGATCCGCTCGGGCGGGCGTGCGGCGACGACAGCCACTGCGCCGCGACGTCGGACCGGGTCGACCCTCCGCTGCCGGCGTACTACTGCGCGCAGGGGCGATGCCTGCCGCGCATGGTGGCGTGCGCTGGCGACGTCGACTGCCCCGCCGGCTTCGCCTGCGACGCGACCCACGTGTGCGTGGAGCGACCGCCCGAGCCGCCGCCGACGTTCACGTACTGCCGCGACGCTGACGAGGACGGCTACTGCATCGACGACGGCTGCCAGGTGATGGCCGCGCCCGGGCCCGCGTCGCCGCCGCGCTGGCGCGCCGACTGCGGGGTCTTCGAGCGCGCGAGCTGCGACGCGCAGGCCGGCGCCAACCCCGGCGTCGACGAGGTCTGCAACGGGCTCGACGACGACTGCGACGGCGTCGTCGACGACGGCCTGACGTGCGCGCCGCCCGAGGTCGAGTGCGATCATCGGACGCCGCCGCTGGCGTGGCAGTGCAAGCGCCACGCGCAGCCGGTTGGCCGGCCCCCGCGGGAGCGCTGCATCGCGATCCGCGAGCCGGCCGACGACGAGCGCGCGGTGTGGGACGACAACTCGCTGTGCGGCCCGGCGGCGCTGGCGCTGCAGTGGTCGTCGGCGGGGCCGATCGCCGGCAAGCAGTGCGTGCGGGTGTTCGAGGACGCGGAGGCGCCGAACGAGACCTGGAACGACAACTACCTGTGCTGGCGCAACTCGGCGTGGCAGCGCCCCGGGACCAAGCTGACGGTGCGGTGGAGCCAGGCCGGCCCGATCGCCGGCATGGACTGCCTGCAATGGGACGAGCCCGGCGATCCCGACGCGTGGCGCGACAACTACCTGTGCTGGTCTCTCGTCGCCGTCACCGTCCCGCGTCGGCCGTGCCACTGCCTCGACGGGATGTGCACCGACGCGACGTCGCCGGCGCTGTGCCGGCGGGTCTGCGCGGCGCACGGCGCCGACAGCGGCCACAACCACGGGCCGTGTCTGTGACGCTCAGCCGCCGAGGCGCGTGCGCGTGAGGCCGACGTAGCGGGCGTCGGCGTCGCCGCACAGGAAGCGGCGGCCGAGGCGGGCGGCGACGACGGCGGTGGTGCCGCTACCGACGAAGGGATCGACGACGAGGTCGCCGGGCGCCGACGAGGCGAGGATGAACTTCTCGATCAGCGCCTCGGGCTTTTGCGTGGCGTGGGCGGTCTTCTCGGCCATGCCGTTGCACAGCACCGGCAGCTCGAAGACGTCGCGCGGCTTGGCGCCGCCGGGGTGCGGCTGCCACTTGTCGCGGCGCACGCCGCGGCCGTACTGCGACGAGACGGCCTGCACGCGCTCGGGGTAGCGGGTCGTGTGCGCGTTGTACGGGACGCGGACGGCGTCGACGTCGATGCCGCGGCCGCGCGCGCAGCGCAGGTGCAAGATCGACTCGTGCGAGCGGCCCCAGTCGGAGCCGAGGTTGGCCTTGTTGCGGTAGGTCCAGATCAGCCAGCGGCAGTCGGCGAAGCGGCGCGCGGAGCGGGCCTTGACCTCGGCCAGGATCTCCGAGAAGCCGCACACGTAGGCCGAGCCGGTGGGGGCGAGCGCGCGGCGGACCTCGGCCAGCCACGCGTCGCACCAGTCGACGTAGGCGGCCTCCGACGGGAACACGTCCCACGCCGCCTTGCCGATCGCGTACGGCGGATCGGTGACGACCAGATCGGCGGTGCCGGTGGGGATGCGGGCCAGCAGCTCGAGCACGTCGGCGCGCCACAGCTCACCGGCGGCGTGGGCCAGCGCACGGGTCGGCTGCTTGCTCCGCAGGTCGGCGGGCAGCGGCAGCTCGGCGGTCACCCGCGGCGGGCGCTTCGGCACGCGCGGACGCTACCCGACGCGAGGCGCCGCTGTCACGGCGTCGCGGGCGCTGGCGTCGCGGGCGCTGGCGTCGCCGTGACGCCCAGCGCCTTGAGGCGCTGCTGTGCGAAGTCCCAGCCGGTCGGCCCCAGCGTGCGGATCGGCGGCGGCGCGCTCCGGCGGTACCATGTGATCGCCTCGTCGCGCAGGCCGTAGGCCTCGGCGATGCGGCCGAGCGGGTAGAAGTCCTCGGGGCCCGGCGGTCGGCCCTCGATCGACTTGCGCACCGCCTCCCAGGCCGCCTCGGGCTGGTCGGCTTCGGCGAGCACGACGGCCTGGGTGTTGAGCAGCGGGTAGCCCGGCGTCGGGTTGCCTTGCAACGCGGTGTCGACCCAGGTGCGCGCGGCCGGCGCGCCGGGCTCGATGAACGTCTTGGCCCAGGCAGCGGTGTTCAGCGTCGAGGGCGTCGGCGTCGCGAGGTATCGATCGACCCACGGCGCCGCCGCCGCCCAGCCGTCGGCCATCGCGATCTCCGCGCGTGTCCACACCAGCTTGGGATCGTCGGGGCTGGCGGCGAGCGGCCCGTCGAGGGCCGCCGCTGCGGCGACCCGATCGCCGCTCAGCGCGAGCGCGGTGGCGAGCGCGATCGCGGCGTCGAAGCGCATCGGCTCGAGCGCGACCGCGGCGCGCGCGTCGGCGACCGCGCCGGCGAGATCCCCGCGGTAGCGGCGCGCCATGGTCGCCGCGAGGCGACAGTCGCCGCGATCGGCGGCGGTGGCGGCGCCGGGGCAGCGGTCGAGCACGGGGATCGCGGCGGCCGGCGCGTCGTCGATGCGCAGCAGCGCCACCGCGAGCGTCAGCTCCTCGGCGGGCATCGCGGCGAGCGCCGCCTTGTGGCGCGTCAGCCACGCGGCGCGGGCGCCGGTCGCGGTGGCGGTGTCCTCCTGGTACCAGCGCAGCCATTGCCTCGCCTGGTCGAGCGCACCGCCAGCAATCGCGGCTTGGAGCTCGCCGGCCAGCGCACCCGGGAGCCGACTACCGCCGATCAACATCGCGCGGCCGCCGCGCAGCGCGACGTAGAACGTGTCCGTGATCCCGCTCGGGAGGTGCACGCGCCAGCCCAGGCGCGCGTCGCCGTCGACGGTCAGCACCGCGGAGGAGACGACCATGTCGCGCACGGTGACCGCCGCCCAGCGCGCCCTCGGGAGCTGCTCCCAGGCGAGCAGCTTCGCCAGCCCCTGCGCGGCCGCCGCGCTCCACGCTGGCGCGGCCACCGGCACGCGCAGCACCGCCGCCAACCAGGCCCGAACCGGCGATCGCGGATCGGCGGGGGCGGCGGCGGGGTCGAACGGCGCGAGCGTCGCCAGCCACGGCGGCCCGGTCGGCCGGTCCTTGGCGCGATCGAGCGCGCGCGCGTCGTCGTAGCGCCGGCCTTCGAGCATGTGCTCGACGGCGACCTGCAGCAGCGGATCCGGTGTCGCGCCGGCGGCGAGCTCGCGGGCGACGCGGGCGGCGGCGTCGGCGCCGTCGCGGATCGCCGCGGCGACGACCAGCGCCTCGTCGTGAGCTGCGCCGGCCAGCGTGCGCGCGTGGGCCTCCAGGCCCGGCACGTCCTCGAGCAACGCGAGCAGCAGCGTCAAGAGCCGCGTACGCTCGTCGGTGGGCGGCATCGCGGCGATCAGCTCCACGCCCTCGCGCAGGCGCTTTGCGTCGACGAACCACCGACCGTAGCCGTCGGCCGCGAGGAGCTCGCTCAGCCGCCAGCGCGCGTCGCCGTCGTGGGGGTCGAGCGCCAGCGCCTTGCGGTAGGCGGCCTCGGCGCCGGCGCGATCGCCGCCTCCTTCGAACACGCGCCCGAGCTCGTCGCGCTCGAGGGCGACGCCCAGCGCGTACCAGGCGCGCGCGCTGGCCGGCGCGAGCGTCGTGGCGGTCCGCGCCTCGCGGCGCGCGGCCAGGTCCATGCCGACGTCCCCGTACAGGCGCGCCAGCCGCGCGTGGGCGTCGGCGTCGCCAGGGGCTTGTGCGAGCTGTGCCCGGACCCGAGCGATCGCCTCGCGGCGCTTGCCTTGTTGCACCAGCAGCGCGATCTCGCTGGTGGTCGTCAGCGCGACGGCCGGCGCGGACCGCAGCGCGACCAGCGCGGCCCGGGTCGTGCGGGCGTCGGCCGCGGTGATGCGCGGCGCGCCGGTGTCGAGGCGCAGAGTGACAGTGAGCGCGTCGGCCTCGCGAGCGATCGTGGTGGTCAGCGTCATCGCGCCGAGCGCGCGCCGCGGGGGCAGCGGCACCGCCTTCGCGAGGTGCCCCGGCGGCAGCTCGATCCGCAGCGTCAGCTCCGCGCGCTGTGGGGTCTGCCACACGTAGTCGACGGTCCGCGCGGCGAAGGCCTGATCGTGCGCGTCGCCGGGCGCGAGCAGCGGCTCGTCGACCCAGTTGAGCAACTCGCCCAGCGTGACCATCACGGTCGCGCCGTCATCGGTGACCGCGATCGTCCCTGGGTGATCGACGCGGAGCGTGATGTCGCACGGCTGGCCGAGATCGGCGGGGTTGCCGAACGTCAGCGCGCCGATCCCGCCGTGGAACGTGGCGGCGACCGCGCGCTCGAGGCCGGCGCGCAGCACGGCGGTCGGTTGCGACGCGATGGCCTCGCGGAGCACGCGGCCGTACATGCCGGTGGTGCAGTAGGTGACGTCGATCGTCGGTGGACTGGTCGCGAGGTGGTAGGTGCGGCGTTCGGTGACCTGGGTGCTCGCCGAGGTGGCCGCCGGCGTCGTCACCAGGCGGCGCGTGCCGCGCGCCAGGACCAGCGCGTGGCGCCCCTGCAGGGCGCTCCGCAGCTCGCCCGCGGGCAGGTACTTCACCGCGGGGTCGATCCACAGCTCCTGGCGCTTGAGCTGCACGCGCACCAGCATGTGATCGAACACGCCGAGGCCGGGCGTCGCCGGGTCGGCGTCGACGCTCTCGGCGCTCGTCACCAGCGCCACGTCAGCCGTGAGCCCGGCGGCGCGCAGCGCGGCGACCAGCATGACCGCGCGATCGCGGATGCCCGCGGTGGTGCGGATCGCCGTGTCGGCCGGCGGCATCGGCTCGAAACCGCTGGTGATGAAGGGCAGCCCGTCGGGCCCGACCCGAGCCTGCATCCAGGCGAGCACACGGTCGACGGTGGCGCGCGGTGTCGCGGCGCGCAGGTCCGGCGGGATGGCCAGCGGCGCGTCGAGGCGCGCCTCGATGACCGCGCGGTACGCGGTGGCGACCGCGGCCCAGCTCACGCCGGTCGCGACGATCACCACCGGGGCCGCGAGGTGATCGGCGGGCGCCGCGACCGGCGCGGCCGGGCGCGGATCCAGCCCGTGCGCCTCGATCGTCGTGATCGTGCGATCGCCGACCCGCTGCTCGCGCGGCTTCGCGCCCAGGCTCGGCCCGCGCAGGGCGACCACCGCGCGCGTCGCGGACGGGCGGGAGACGACGACCGACGAGTGCAGGATCGGCGCCGGTCCGCGGAGCTCGGCGAGGAGCGCGTCGCCCGCGCCGGCCACCGGGGCACGCGCGCCGATCGTCAACTCCTCCTCGACCACCGCGCCGGCGGGGAGCCGCGGCAGCGCGACCGTGATCTGGCGGCCCTCGGAACGGACGGTGGGGCCGAGGACGAACGCTGGCGCGTCGGTGATCGCGCTCGACGGGAGCTCGGACGCCCGGCCGTCGGGCGCGATGATCCGGACCCGCACGACCGGGCGGGTCTGGTAGCTAGGCTGCCAGCCCGGCGTCGGGATCAGCTGGGGCAGCGCGGCGGCGTCGGGCCGCCGCACCAGCAGCACCCGCCGCAGCCGTCGCTCGATCCCGCCATCGCGACCGATCGTGAAGCCGACGTCTTCGCGCAGCACCACCACGTCATCGCTGCCCGGCGCCTGCGCGGCGGCCGCGAGCAGCGCGGCCGGGTTGGCGGTGAACGCCGGCTCGTCGAGCGGATCGGCGGCCGCGGCGCCCGCCGCCACCAACACCACCAGCGCGCCGGCCAGCCGCGCGGCGATCACGGCGTCACGCCCATCGCCTTGAGGCGGCGCTGCGCGAAGTCCCACGGCGACGGGAAGGTCTGGTGGCGCTTCGGCTTGGCGACCCGGCGGTAGATCGCGATCGCGTCGTCGCGCATCCCCAGCTGCTCGGCGCAGCGGCCGATCACGTACCAGTCGGCGTTGGCGACCTCCTCGGTCTCGTCGATGTGTTCGACCAGGCGCGCCCAGGCCGCGGCCGGTTCGCCGGCCTCGGCGAGGATCGCGGCGTAGGTGTTGTCGGCGCCGCGATCCAGTGACGAGGAGCGCGCCGCGGCCCGCTCCATCAGCGCGCGCGCGGCCGCGGGCGTCGGCTCGAAGTACAGGCGGCTCCATGCCGCGTTGTTGAGGGCGTCGACCGAGGCATCCGCCGGCGCGGTCGTGCGCGCGAACCACGGCTCGGCCTCGGTCCAGCCGATCGACAGCGCCGCGTAGGCGCGGCTCTCCAGCAGCACTGGGTCGTCGGGGCGGCGATCGAGGTAGGGCGTGAGCACCGCGATCGCGTCGGCGCCGTGGCCATCATCGGCCAGCAGGCCGACCAGACGATCGAGCGCGGTGATGTTGTCGGGGTCGGTGTCGACCAGCTCCCGTGCGACCGCCGCGGCGCCTGCGAGATCGCCGCTGCGCGCGAGCGCCCCGCGGGTCGCCTGGCGGCATAGCGTGACGTCGGCCGTGTCGGTCAGGCCGGCGCAGCGGCGCAAGATCGGCGCCGTCCGCTTGGCGTCGTCGTCGGTCAGCAGCAGCGCCGCGAACAGCTCGAGGAGCGGCGTGTCGGCGGTCGCCAGCGCGGCCTTGTGGCGTGCCGCGAAGCCGGCCATGCCCGTGCGGCTCGAGCCGCGGCCGAGGTCCTCGGCGACCCGCGCGAGCCAGCGGCGCGGGGCCTCCAGGTCCTTGCGGGCGAGCCGGTCGAGCATCATCGCGCCGAGCGGGCCGGTGGCCTCGTCGGTGCCGAGCAGCACCGCGCGCCCACCCTCGAGCGCGACGTAGGCGTTCGCGGTCGCGCCGTTGCCCTCGATGCGCACGCGCCAGCCGAGCTTGTCGCTCCCCTCGGCCACGAAGCTCGCGGTGCCGATCGCGAGGTCGAGCGAGGCCGCCATCGGCATGTTGCGCACGCTGGCCGGGAAGCGCGTCGTCCGCGCCCGCTCGACGAGCGTCGCCTCGACGGCCGGGTTCCACGGCGGGCGCGCCACCGGGCCCAGCAGCAGGCGCGCGAACATCACCTTGACCGGCGTGGTCGGATCGCGCGGCGGCAGGCGCGTCAGGTCGATCGCCGCGAGTCGATCGAACGACGCCGCGTCGGGCGCGCTCAGGCTGCCGGTGATCGCCTCTTGCGCGCGCCGCGCGTCCTGGTAGCGGCGGGTGGCCATCAGCAGCGACGACAGCGTCATCAGCACGTCGCGCCGCTCGTCGCCCGAGCTGACCGCGTCGGCGACGCGCACCGCGTCGGCGACGGTCCCGCGGAGCAGCGCCACCATCACCTCGGCGACGCGCCGGTCGCGCGACGCGGGCAGGCCGCGCGCGAACTCCTCCAGGCGCTTGGCGTCGCCAGCGATCGCCAGCGGGTAGATGATCCGCGTGGGGTTGAGGTCGTCGCCGTCGGCGCGCAGCTCGAGCCGCAGCGTGGCCGCCGCCGCGAGGTCGGCGGCGCTGGCGATGCGGCCGCGGTCGTCGCTGGCCAGGGTCTCGGCCAGGCCGCGCTTGGCGCCGGCGTGGGCCGGGAACAGCGCGAGCGCCTTCTTGTACGCCGCGATCGAGCCGGCGCGGTCGACGCCCGGGCGGTGCTCCCGGCTGACCGAGTCGTGCTTGAGCGCCCACGCCAGCGCGACCCAGCCGCGCGCGTCGTCGGGCGACAGCGTGGTCGCGAGCTTGGCCTCGCGGCGGGCGGCGTCGCCCAGGCCCGACTCGGACAGCAGGAACGCCAGCTGCGCGTGGTGCAGGCCCTCCTTCGGGTGCAGCGCGATCAGCCGGCGATACTCGGCGACCGCCTCGATGTGCTTGCCGGCGTTCTTGAGCCGGGCCGCCTCGAGCTCGATGACGACGCGGCTGGCCGACTCGGCATGGAACGCCTTGAGCGCGGCGCGGGTCGCGCGCACCGCGTCGGCGGTGATCCGCGGCTTGCCGGTGTCGAGGCGGTAGGTGACGGTCAGCGCGCCCGGCGTCCGCTCGCGCCGGATCGTCAGCGTGACCGCGCCCAGGCTGCGCTGCTCCTGGGCCGGCAGGTCGGGGGCGGTGTAGCCGGGCGGCAGCTCGAAGCGGTTGACGACCTCGTAGACGTGCGGCGCCGCCCAGAAGAAGTCCACGGTGCGCGCCTTGGCTTCGTCTTCGGCGTCGGCGCTGCTGTCGGTCAGCGCCGGCGGCAGCCGATCGAACGTGTCGGTCCCGTAGATCCAGGCCACCAGCTCGTCGCCGTTGGGCTCGACCCGCCCGACGTCCGTGGCGTCGATGGTCAGCGTGAACGGCGTCGCGATGTCGCCCGGATCGCTGTGGCGGAACGCGGTGAGCTCGGCGACGTACTCCTTCTTGATGTAGGCGCGCAGCCGCTCGTCGACGTCCTTGTGCGTGCTGCTGCGGATCCAGCCGCGCAGGTCGTCGCTCCACACGCCGCGTTGCTCCGAGGCCTCGCTGACGGTGCCCGCGCCCTGCTCGACCAGGTGGAACGTGCGGACCTCGCGGATCAGGTTGTCGGCCGCGGCGCCGAGCGGGGTCGGGGTCAGGGCCTTGGTGCCGGCGGCGATGATCAGCGCGCGGCGGCCCTGATCGCGCACCGGCAGCTGCCCGGCCGGCAGCAGCTCCTCGGTCGCGTCGATCCACAGGTCCTTGCCCCCGACGACGGCGCGCACGATCGCGTGGTCGAAGCCGCCCATGCCCGGCAGCCCGGCGTCGACGTCGAAGCCCGGCCCGGTCGCCAGCAGCGCGACGTCGGCGGTGATGCCCGCGGCGCGCAGGAGCGCGACCAGCAGCGTCGCCTTGTCCTTGCAGTCACCGAACCCGCGGGCCAGCGTCTCGGCCGGCGCGAACGGCACGATCGCCGACTGCGATAGCTCGATGCCGGTGTAGCGGACCCGCGCGTGCAGCCACGCGACGACGCGATCGACGGTCGCGCGCGGGGTCGCGCCCTTGAGGTCGGGTGGCAACGCGACGCCGGCGGCGAGGCGTTCCTCGACCAGCGCGCGGTAGTCGCTGGCGACCGCCGCCCACGACGGCGCGGTGCCGATGCCGAGGTACGGCACGGCCAGGTAGTCGGGGCCAGCGTCCTCGACGCCGGGTTCGCTCGGGGCGACGTCGCGCAGGTCGAGCGAGACGATCGTGCGGTCGCCGACCCGGCGGGTCTGCGGCTTGCTGGTGACCGCCGGTCCGCGCAGCGCGACGCGCGCCTTGAGCGCGGTCGGCGCAGAGATCGTCACGACCTGGCGCACCTTCGGCACCGGGCGCGCGAGGGGCACCCACTGCTGCGTGCCAGCCGCCAGCAGCGGCTCGCGGTCGGTGAACGTCAGCTCCTCCTCGACCACCGCGCCGACGGCCAGCCGCGGCAGCGGCACCGACAGATCGCGCCGATCGGAGAACACCGTCGGCGACTCCGAGACCGTCGGCGCGTCCTGCATCAGCTTCGGATCGAAGTCGGTGCTGGTGCCGTCGGCGCCGATGACGCGGGCGCGGACGAGCGGGCGCTCCTGGTAGAACGGGCTCCAGTCGACCCGCAGCGTGCCCCAGCCGTCGACGGCGCTGGCGGCGACGATCGCGAACACGACGCGGTTGCGGCGCACCGAGCGCCCGCGGGCGTCGAAGGTGACGTCGACGTCCTCGCGCAGCACGACGACGTCGTGCCCGGCGGCGTTGGCGGCGCGGGCCTCGGCGAGCAGCTCGGCGGGGGTTGCGGTGAAGGCGGGCTTGTCGAGCGGACCGGCGGCGGCGAGCCCCGCCGCCGCGGCGACGAACGCACCCACGAAGACGACCATGCGCATGGGCGCTACGATACATCGGTCCGACCGATTGTCGAATCGCCCGCGGGCGGTAGACGCGCGCGCCCGAGGTTGGGCAAAGTGCCGGGCATGTCCGACGACGTCGAGATCACCGAGGCGCCGCTGATCCACCCGACCGCGGTGGTCGAGCGCGGCGCGCAGATCGGCGCAGGCACGAGGATCTGGCACTTCGCGCACGTGATGCCGGGAGCCAAGATCGGCGACGACTGCGTCGTCGGCCACGCCTGCTACGTCGGCAACGTGACGATCGGCGACCGCTGCCGCATCCAGAACCACGTCTCGGTGTTCGACGGCGTGACCCTCGAGGACGAGGTGCTGCTGGGGCCGTCGTGCGTGTTCACCAACGTCAAGCACCCGCGCGCGCACGTGTCGCGCAAGGAAGAGTTCGCGCCGACGCAGGTCGGCCGCGGCGCGACGATCGGCGCCAACGCGACGGTGGTGTGCGGCGTGACGATCGGCGCCTACGCGTTCATCGGCGCCGGCGCGGCGGTGGCGTCCGACGTCCAGCCGCACGCGCTGGTGGTGGGCGTGCCGGCGCGGTGGATCGGCTGGGCCTGCCGCTGCGGCGAGCGCCTGCCGGGGTTCGCCAGCGGCGTCGCGACCTGCGCGCGCTGCGGCGACCGCTACAAGAGCGTCGGCGCCGGCATCGAGCTCGCCGTCGACTAGCGCGCGGGGCGGGGCGCGGGGGCGCGCGGGGCCGGGCCGCGCGGGCGGTAGTAGTCGCGCACCGCCATCCACAGCGCGATCGGATCGAACCCGAGCAGCGCGAACGGGTGCGCGCCCGACTCGCGGACCGCGGTGCGCGCGCGATCGGCCAGCCCGGCGGCGCGCTCGCGGGCGGCCTGGGGCAGCATCGCGACCAGCGCGCTGGCGCCGCGCTGCGCGACCGCGGCGACGGTGGCGCTGCCGAGCAGGCCCAGCAGCCACGCCGGGGCCGGCTCGAGGACGATCCGCCTGGCGTTGACCTCGCGGCCCAGCGTGTCGGGCGGGCCGACGATCAGCTTGTCGATCGTGGCGCGCTCGAGGAACACCGCCAGCGACGGGCGGGCCAGCCGCTCGCCGATGGCCTTGGTGACGCGCTTGTGCGCGGTGGCCCAGTCGCGGGCCACCGCGGCCTCGGGCACCAGGTCGGCGATCGCCGCGTGGGTCGTGACCTGGGCGATGTGGCCGCCGCGCTTCACCGCGATGATCGACGCCAGGATCGAGCGGCGATCGTCGGCGACGACGTAGGCGGCCAGCGCGCTGTCGTCGGGGACGAGCAGATCGAAGGTGCGCTGCAGCGGCTCGTAGTGCGGCGCCGGCAAGAGGTCGAGCAGCGCCGGCTCGCTCCACACGCCCTTGCCGCTCCGGGCCTTGAGCGCGCGCAGCACGGCGAGGCCGGCGGCGGCGAGATCGTCGTCGACGCCGAGGTGGCGCTCGACCTCGGCCGCCAGGTCGCGGACGACCGCGACGTCGAGGACGACGATCGCGCCGACGCCGAGCTGCCGCGTCGCCGCGCGCAGGTTGGCCGGCGTCGGCGGCCAGGTCAGCGCCGCGGGATCGGCGGCGCCGGTGGCGTCGACCCCGCCGATCACGACGCGCAGCACGCGCTCGCCGTCGACGATCGCCAGCGCGTAGCGGGGGCGATCGCGCAGCGGCGGCGGCACCAGCAGCTCGATCCACGCGCGCCAGTGCCGCGGGTCGACGTCGGTGAGGGCCAGGGTAGTGGCCAGCATGTGTGCAGGCTAACCGTTCGTTCGAATACTTGATAGTCGCCGGAGGCCGGGTACGCTGGCGGCCATGAAGAAGAACATCGCTGTGGTCTCGGGTCTCGCGGTCCTCCTCCTCGGTGCCGGCGTCGCGTCGGCGGGTGGCTCGAAGGGCTCGATCGGTATCGGTGGTGAGCTGCAGCTCAACGGGGAGCTCGGCGGTCTCTCGGCCAACTACGACGCTGGCGAGTTCCACGTCGGCGGCTTCCTTGGGTTCTCGGACGACGGCGGCGACGACGACACCGACGTCGCGCTGGGCGCCCGCTTCTACTACCACCTGCACTCGAGCGCGATGGCCGACTTCGGCGTCGGCGGCAGCTTCGGCGTCGGGTTCATCGGCGATCGCGCGCCGGGCGACAACAACCAGACGCGCGTCTACATCGAGCCCGGCTTCCAGATGCGCGCGTTCATCGCGTCGAACGTGGCGCTCAGCTTCACCGGCGGGCTGACCCTGGGCACGGCCGACGCCGAGGGCGTGGCCGTCACCGCGCAGCCGACCGCGCTCGCCGGCGCCCACTATTACTTCTTCTGATCGTGGCGGATCGCGCCGCCGCCGAGGCCGCGCTCCGTGGCTGCCCGACGCTCGCCGACGCGATCGTCGGCGGGCTCCGGCTGGCGCCGCCGTGGTCGGTGGTCGACGTGGTCGTGCAGGACGAGTTCACCCACGACGTGGTGTTCGCTCCCGACGGCGGCGACCCGGCGGCGATCGTCCTCGACTGCACGTGACTGGGGCGCGTCGACGCGGTCTCCGGGTGGGACCACCGACCCAGCGCCGACGAGCTGCTGGCCGCGCGCGTCGCGGCGGGCTGGCAGCCCACGCCGACCGGCACCGTGGACGGGCCGGTGGTGATGGGCCACGCGTGCAAGCTGCCGCCGCGGCCGCGGTGACCGCGCGCGGCTAGAAGCTCCAGCCGAGGTTGAGGTTGATCAGGGGGTAGACCCGGCTCTGCTCGCTGTCGGCGGTGGTGGTGCCGTCGGTGGCGTGGGCCTGGGCCACCAGCACCGACAGGCCGCCCTGGGCCTCGGCGGTGAACCCGCCGGCCGCGGTCCACTTGTAGCCGATGAACGGGCTGACGCTGAGGCCGTCGCCGGTCGCGCGCACGGTGGTCATCGTGTCGTCGAGCTTGACCAGCAAGTACATCAGCTCGCCGCCGACCTGCAGCCCGCGGGCGAACGAGCCGGTGACGTAGTAGCGCGCGCTGGCGCCGAGCTCGCCCACGGTGAAGCGGTGCTCCTGGCCGGCCGCGTCCTTGGCCGTGACCGAGCCGGCGCCGACCGTCGCGGCGACGCCGAGCCGGGGCTGGACCCGGTACTCGCCGGTGAGCTCGACGATCGGCGACAGCAGGTGCAGCGGCGAGAGCGTGATCGCGACCGGGCGCTCGGGCGGCGCCGGGGGCGGCGCGACCGGCACCGCCGCGGCGACCGAAGGCAAGAGCACGACGCAGGCGCCGACGAGGATCCGCATCGGGGGATCGTAACGCGAAGCCAGGCGCGGGTGAAATTGCGGGCCGCGCGGCCCCGTGGCAGTGTGCCGCGATGAAGCGGCGCCCGCGCGCACCGACACCTCACGCTGTCGCCTGGCGCGACGGCGTGCACGTGCTCGGCACCGCGATCTGGTGCGACGCGCGGCGGACCCGCGCGGTGTGCTTCGTGTCGGCGGCCGATCGCACGGCGCGCGCCGGCCACGGCCAGCTGATCGCGACCGCGCCGACGCTGGCGCTGCTGGGCGCGCGCGCCGACGCCCACCTGGCCGCGCCGCTGCACCGGCCGTTCTCGCTGGGCACGACCCGGCTGACGCTCTTGCCCAGCGGCTACGGGCCGGGGGCCGCGGCGCTGCTGGTCGACGCCGGCGCCGGGCGCGTGCTGTACGCCGGCGCGGTCGAGCCGCGGCGCGCCGATCTGGTGCCGTGCGAGACGCTGGTGATCGCCGCGCCGTACGGCGAGCGGCACCACGCCTTCGCCGCCGACGCCGAGGCGCGCGGCGTGGCGCTGTGCCAGCAGATCGCCGCCGATCGCGCGGTGGCCGCGGTGCTGGTGAGCAACCCGCTGCGCGGGCTGGCGGTGGCCGAACGGCTGGCGGCGGCCGGGCTGGTGGTCGCGGGACACCGCCGCATCGTCGACGCGTCCCAGCGGCTGACCGCGGCCGGCCTGCCGGGCCCGGCGGTGAGCCGCAGCGTGGCGCGGGCCGACGTGCTGGTGTGGCCGATCGCCGAGCGCGCGCGGATGGCGGCGGCGCTGGGCGCGCGGCCGGCGCGGACGCTGCTGGCGTCGGGGCTGGCGTGCGAGCGCGAGCAGGTGCGCGCGCTGGGCGTCGACGCGGCGGTGGCGTGGAGCGGCGCGGCCGATCGCGAGGGCCTGCTGCGCTTCATCGCGCAGAGCGGCGCGGCGGCGGTGGCGGTGACGGGCCCGTGCGCGGCGGCGATCGCCGCGGCGGTGGGGCCGCGCGCGCGGGTGCTGGGCCCGCCCCAGCAGATGGCGCTGTTCGCGTCGTGACGATCGTCGTCGGCAACCGCCGTCATGGCGGGGGCTGGTGGCGACTCGCGCTGGTGCTGATCGCGTGGCTGGCGATCGCGGCGCCGACGATCGCGGTGGTGACGGTGACGCTGCGGGTGCGCGCGATCGCGCGGTCGCTGCCGCCGCCGCCCGACCTGGCCGCGTGGCAGGCCGGCGCGCCGCGCACGTCGACGCTCGTCGCCCGCGACGGCACGACGCTGACGACGCTGCCGTTCCTCGACGGCGCGGTCGTCGGCAACCGCCAGGTCGTGCCGCTGGCGGCGCTACCGCGGGTGCTGATCGACGCGGTGCTGGCGGCCGAGGACGTGCGCTACTTCACTCACCGCGGCGTCGACTACGCGGCGGTGGCGCGGGCGGCGTGGATCAACTGGCGCGCCGCGCGCACGGTCGAGGGCGCGTCGACGATCACCCAGCAGCTGGCGCGCAACCTGTCGCCGGAGATCGGCAAGGCGCGATCGTTCGAGCGCAAGGTGCGCGAGGCGCTGGTGGCGCGGCAGCTCGAGCGTCGCCACGGCAAGGCGGCGATCCTCGAGGCGTACCTGAACTTCGTCTTCGTCGGGCGCGGCGCCTACGGCATGGCGGCCGGCGCCGACGCGTACTTCGGCCGGCCGCCAGCGGCGCTCGCGCTCGAGGAGGCCGCGCTGCTGGCCGGGCTGATCCAGGCGCCGGGCCGGCTCGACCCGCGCAACGATCCGGCGGCGGCCAAGGCGCGCCGCGACGAGGTGCTGCGGCGGATGGCCCGCGCCGGGTTCATCGATACCGCCGCGCGCGACGCGGCGATCGCGCGGCCGGTCGTGACCCGCCCGCCGGCGGCGCCGCCGGTGATCGCGCCGTGGTACGCCGACTACGTCCGCCGGCTGCTCGAGGAATCGATCCCGCTCGAGGCCGCGGCCGGCGGGTTGGTCGTCGAGACCGCGGCCGATCCGGCGCTGGCCGCGATCAGCGATCAGGCGATCGCCGACGGCACCGCGGCGTTCGCCGCCGACGGCGAGGTGCCGGAGGGCGCGGCGATCGTGTGGGACCACCGGCGCGGCTACGTGCTGGCGATGACCGGCGGCCGGGCCTGGCAGCTCGACGCGTACAGCCGGCTGACCCAGGCCTGCCGCCAGCCGGGCTCGGCGTGGAAGCCGATCGTCTACGGGGCGGCGCTCGAGCGCGGCGCGATCACCGCGGGCACGCCGCTGCGCGACGCGCCGATCGCCGAGTACGACGAGGCCACCGCGGTGCACTGGAAGCCGCGCTCGGGGCGCGCGTTCCGCGGCGTGGCGCTGGCCGCCGACGCGCTAGCGTACTCGCTCAACACCGCGGCGATCGACGTGCTCGAGCACGTCGGCGCGCCGGCCGTGATCGACCTGGCCCGTCGCCTCGGTATCACCACCGCGATCAGCGAGCTGGCGCCGATGGCGCTGGGCGCGTCGTGCGTGATCCCGCTGGAGCTGGCCCGCGCCTACGCGATCGTCGCGCGCGACGGCTGGGACGTCGCGGTGCGCGTCATCGTGCGCGTGCGCCACGGCGATCACGTGCTGTTCGACGCGGCCGACCCCGCCGATCCGTGGATCGATCCGGCGCGCCGCCTCGATCGCCTGGCCGCCGTCGCCGGGCGCGACCCCGCCGTGCGCGCCGGCGCGACCCGCGGCCAGATCGTCGACGCGCGCACCGCGTTCGTGCTGCGCGATCTGATGACCGGCGTCGTGACCCGCGGCACCGCCACCGCGGCCCGCGCGCTCGATCGCCCCGCCGCCGGCAAGACCGGCACCACCAACCGCAACAGCGACGCGTGGTTCGTCGGCTTCACCGGCCGCGTCACCGCCGCGGTGTGGATCGGCCACGACAGCCCGACGCGATCGCTGGGCCCGCGCGCCGACGGCGCCCACGTCGCCCTCCCGATCTGGATGCGGCTGATCGCCGCCGCCGAGGGCACGCGCCCCGCCGAGCCCGTGCCCGGCCCGCCGCCGCCCGGCCTCGAGCGCGTCCGCATCGATCGCGAGACCGGCCTGCTCGCCTCGCCGACCGCCGCCAGCCTGGCGCTGTGGTTCACGCCCGGCACCGCGCCCACCGAGCGCGCCGGCACCGTCACCGGCGCTGGCGTCGACTTCGGCCGCACCGCCCGCGAGTTCTGACGCGGCCCGCGTCCGCGTCCCCCGGCGCTACCCCGGGGCGGTGCGTCGCCGCGCCGCGACCTGCTATCTTCCGCGCCATGTCGGACCCAAAGGCTCAAGCTACGCAAGCCGCCGGTGCCATCGGCGATCTCCTCAAGGGCGGCGGCGCCGCGGACATCGTCAAGAAGCTCGGCTCGAGCGGCCTGGGCGACGTCGCGTCGTCGTGGGTCGGCCTCGGCAAGAACCTGCCCATCTCGCCCGATCAGATCACCAAGGTGCTCGGCAGCGGGCCGATCGCGTCGATCGCCGCGAAGCTCGGCATCTCGACCGAGAAGGCGACCCACACGCTGGCGGAGGTGCTGCCGCACGCGATCGACCACATGACGCCCAAGGGCGAGCCGCCGGCCGCCGACGCCGAGGCGCCCGATCCGACCGCGGTCGTCGCCAAGATGTTCGGGTGAGTCCCGCCCCCGCGCCCGCCGCTACAGATCGCGGGCGTTGAACGTGTCGCACGCGTCGAGGCGGCCGGCCTCGAGCCCGCGCTTGAACCACTTCACGCGCTGCGCCGACGAGCCGTGGGTGAAGGTCTCGGGGTTGACCCGACGGCCGGCCATCTTCTGCAGGCGATCGTCGCCGATGGCCTGGGCCGCGGTGACGGCCTCCTCGATGTCGCCGATCTCGATGCGCTTGCGCTTGCCGGTGTCGTTGGCCCACACGCCGGCGTAGCAGTCGGCCTGCAGCTCCTGGCGCACCGACAGCGGGTTCTCGAGCGACTTGTCGCCCGCGACCTGCTGGCGCACGCGATCGTCGGTGCCGAGCAGGTTCTGCAGGTGGTGGCCGTACTCGTGGGCCAGCACGTAGGCCTGGGCGAAGTCACCGCCGGCGCCGAACCGTTCGCGCAGGTCGCGGTAGAAGGTCAGGTCGATGTACGCGTTCGAGTCGCCGGGGCAGTAGAACGGGCCGACCGCCGAGTCGGCCGCGCCGCACGCGGTGTCGACCGCCTCGGCGAAGACCTTCAGCGTCGCCGGCGTGTAGCGCTGGCCGGCGGCGGTCATCGCGCGATCGAACGCGCCCTGGATGTCGTCGACGACGAAGTTGATGAAGTCGTAGAGCTCGGCGTCCTCCTTGGACATCGGGGGGGGCGGGCCGCCACCGCCGCCGGACGCCGCCTGGTTGCCGCCGCCGCCGGTGGTCGTGGTGCCGCTGCCGATCCCGAGATCGACGCCGAGCGCTTGAGCGATCAGCGCGATCACCGTGAGCAGCGCGGCGCCGCCGCCGCCCACCTTGAGCGCGGCCCCGCGGCCGCTGGCGCGCTGGCCGCGGACATCTTCGACGTACTGCGACTTGTGTCCGCGTTCCCACTTCATGGCGGCAGGATACAGGCCCGCGGTGATCGCCGCACCGGCGACTACCCGTTTGCACACCGATCGCGCGCCGGGTTGGCTACGCTGCCTGGATGCTGGCGCTGACCGCGGTGATCTCGACCTTGCACCTGACCGGCGCGGTGCCGCAGGCCGGCGGCGACTACCTGCTGGTCCCGTTCGACGTGCCGGCCGGCACCGTCGAGTTCTCGCTGGCCCACGACGACGGCTCGGACTTCCAGATCCTCGACTGGGGGCTGTGGGGGCCCGACGGCTTCCGCGGCTGGGGCGGCGGGCTCACCGAGCCGATGGTGATCGGCGTGGCCGGCTCGTCGCGCGGCTACCTGGCCGGCCCGATCGCGGCCGGCACCTGGCAGCTGGTGATCGGCAAGGCCAAGCTCGGTCCGGATCCCGGACAGTACACCGTCGACCTGGTGTTCCACGACGCCGCGACGCTGACGCCCGAGCCGGCGGCGGCGTGGACGCCGGTGGTGCTCAGCGCCCAGCGCCGCTGGTACGCCGGCGACTTCCACGTGCACTCGCGCGACTCGGGCGACGCGTCGGCGACGCTGGCCGAGATCGCCGCCTACGCGCGCGGCCGTGGCCTCGACTTCGTCGTGCTGTCCGATCACAACACCAGCGCGCAGTACCCGCACCAGGCGGCGGCCCAGGCCGGGCTCACCGACCTCTTGCTGGTGCGCGGCGCCGAGATCACGACCTACGGCGGCCACGGCAACGCGATCGGCATCGATCGCTACGTCGACCACCGCGTCGGGCTGGGCGGCGTCGGCGCGCCGACGATCGTCGCCGACGTCGTCGCGCAGGGCGGGCGGTTCATCGTCAACCACCCCGAGCTGCGGCTGGGCGAGGCGTGCATCGGCTGCGGCTGGGACCACGCCGACACGCCGTGGGCGATGGTCAGCGGCCTGGAGATCCAGACCGGCAACGCCGAGCTGACCGGCGGGCTGTTCACGCCCAAGGCGATCGCGCTGTGGGACCGGCTGCTCGACGCCGGCAACACCCTGGCGGCGATCGGCGGCAGCGACGATCACCGCGCCGGCACCGAAGGCGGCGCGACCCCGGCGCAGATCGGCGGGCCGACGACGATGGTGCTGGCCGACGAGCTGTCGGAGGCGGCGATCGTCGCGGCGGTCGCGGCGGGGCGCACGGTCGTGAAGATGCGCGGCCCCGACGATCCGATGGTCGAGCTGACCGCGGTCGACCCGGCCGCCGCGACGCGGGTGGCCGGCCTGGGCGAGACGCTGACCGACGTCGGACAGGTCCGCCTCGAGGTGCGCGCGCCCGAGGCCGACGGCGACTCGGCGGAGCTGTGGAAGGACGGCGTGCTGGTCGAGGCGGCGACCGTGGCCGGCGGCGTCGCGACGTTCACGCGACCGGTGACCGGCGCGCGCGAGCGCTACCGCGTCGAGCTGACCGGCCTGGGCGGCCGGCTGACGGTCACCAGCCACCTCTACGTCGAGGGCGACCCGTCGCTCGCCGCCGACGGCGGCGGGTGCTGCCAGAGCGGCCGGAGCGGTACCACCTGGCCGCTGGGGCTGATGGTGCTGGCCGCGCTCCGCCGCCGGCGCGCGCGGCGGTAGTACAGTCGCGGGCATGCCGCCGAAGAAGACCGCCGCGCCGAAGACGCCCAAGGCCAAGGCCGCCAAGCCCAAGGCCGCGACGCCGCGCAAGAAGAAGGCCGCGGCCGCGCCGGGCAGCGCGGGGATCGCGGCGGCGGCGTGCCTGACCGGGACGCCGTCGGCGGCGCTGACCGCGGCGTGCGAGCTGGTCGAGCGGCTGGGCGGCGTCGTGGCGGCGCGCTACCGCGAGCCGCTGGGCGGCCACTGGGTCGCGCTGGCGGTGCTGCCGATCGAGAAGGTCGAGGCGACGCCGTACCAGCGCGAGCTGTCGCCGACCCACGCCGAGCGGCTGGCGACGGTGATCCCCAAGGTCGGGCGCTTCCTCGATCCGATCGTCGCGGTGCCGTCGGGCGACGGCTTCCACTCGCCCAACGGCATGCACCGGCTCGCGGCGATGCGGCGGCTCGGCGCCCAGGCGATCACCGCGCTGGTGGTGCCCGAGCCCGAGGTGGCGTTCCGCATCCTCGCGCTCAACACCGAGAAGGCCCACAACCTCAAGGACAAGTCGCTCGAGGTGGTGCGCATGGTGCGCGCGCTGGTGGCCGACGCCGCGACCCGCGATCGCCCCGAGAGCGAGCTGCAGCTCGAGCTCGAGCAGCCCGGCTTCCTGACGATCGGCGTGTGCTACGAGCAGAACGGCCGGTTCTCGGGCGGCGCGTACATGCCGGTGGTGAGCCGGTGCGAGGCGTGGAGTGATCGGCCGCTGCGCGAGGTGCTGGCCGAGCGCGAGGCCCACGCGACGCAGCTGCTCGCTCTCGACGAGGCGGTCAACGAGGCGGTGCAGCGGCTCAAGGACTCGGGCTTCGCCAGCGGCTACCTGAAGCCGGTCGTCGTCGCGCGGATCAACCCGCTGCGCTTCGTGCAGGCCAAGCCCGGGCAGCCGGTGCGCGGCGACTTCGACGCGGTGATGACCAAGATGCTGGCCGGCGCCAAGGCGTTCGACCCGTCGAAGGTCAAGGCGGCCGACATCGCGATGGCGGCGGCGATGGGCGGCGGCAGCGACGAGTAGCGCGCCGCGGCGGCGAGGCGCACGCGCGTGGCGTAGGCTACGCGCATGAAGCTCGCCTCGCTCGCGCTCGTGGGTTCGCTGGTCGCGTGTGGATCGTCGGCGCCGCCGCCGGCCAAGCCGACCCCGCCGGCGCCGGCGGCGGGCGAGCTGCTGCCGTGGCTGACCGGGGACCGCACGCTCGGCATGCCGGCCGGCGGCCAGCTGACGTTCGTCGGCCACCGCGGCGCGAAGTACGGCGTGTGGCTGGGCGACGACGGCGCGGCGCGGGTGTGGATCTTCGACGAGGTCAGCGCCGACGATCCGCGGCCGCGGGTGTGGGACGTGCGGCTCGCGCCCGGCCACGAGCCGATGGTCGTCGAGCTGGCGCCGGTGCAGATCGAGGCCAACCTGGCGATGTGGTCGACGGCCGCCGAGTCCGCGACGCTGGCGCTGCGCGTGAACGACGCCGGCGCGCTGGTCGGCGCGGCGCCGCCGGGACTGCAGTGGGAGGCGAGCCTGGTCGGCCCCGGGGCGGAGGCCGCCGAGATCGCCGCGCTCGAGGCGCTGTTCTACAAGGACTCCAACGACCGCGGCGGCGCGGCGTGGGCCGAGTGGTTCGCGCCCGAGGGTGGCGAGCTGAACGACGCGGGGCTGGTGGCCGGCAACGCCGCGGTCGGCGCCGCGATGACGCCGGTGCTCGAGGCGGTGAAGCTCGACTGGGCGCCGATCGCGACGCGGGTGCGCGGGAACGTCGCGTTCGCGGTGGGCGGCTTCACCGTCAGCGATCGCAAGACCGGCGCCGCGGCCGGCGGCGGCAGCTACTGCACCGTGTGGCGCAAGGACGCCGCGACCGGCTGGAAGGTGTGGTTCGACGGCGGGCGCCCGGAGTAATCACGGCGGCAGGCCTCCTCGGCTGGCTTGACCCTGTGCCGTACACGGGTACCCTACACGGGTAAAGGACCCGTGCGATGGCACCCAAGCAGGCCACCTACAACGTCAAGGCCCCCAAGCAGACCGTGAGCCTGACGATCAACTCCGATCTCTACACGCAAGCCAAGGGCCTCGGTCTCAACGCCTCGCAGATCGCCGAGGAGGCGATCGCGGCCGAGCTCGCCCGACGGCAGGCGGAGCGGATCCAGGCCGAGATCCGCGAGGATCTCGAGGCGTCGAACGCGTACATGGCCAAGCACGGGTCATTCGCCGAGATGGTCCGCGCGCACTACGGTCGCGACGACGAATGAGCCAGTTCGACGTCTTCGAGAATCCGATCGCGCGGGCGCGGCGCGCCTATCCGTTCGTCGTCGTGCTCCAGGCCGACCTCGCCGACACCGGGCGTGAGCGGATCGTCGCGCCGCTCGCGCCACGCGCCCGGCTGAGCGGCACCGCGGGTCGCCTGACGCCACACGTGAAGGTGGCCAACGTCGACCATGTGCTGCTGGTGCCGAGCCTCGCTGCGTTGCCGGCCGCCGAGCTGCGCGAGCTGCGGGGCCAGCTGACCGCGTACCGCGACGAGATCGTCGCGGCCCTCGACTACCTGTTCCTCGGCGTGTGACGCGCGCCGACGCGCTGATCAAGGCGGCGCGGCGCGCAGGTACGCGAGCACCGCGGCCTCGTCGCCGTGGGCGTGGGTGACGGCGGTGGTGGCGAGCACGCCGGCGGCGATCAGCTCGCCGAGCGCGGCGTCGACGTTGGCGAGTTGCAGGCGGGCGCCGCCGAGCGCCAGCGGCGCGCCGGCCTTGAGTTCGATCGCCACCGCGGCGCGATCGGCAGGCGCGGGCGACGAGACGTCGACGACCAGGAAGTCGCCGCAGGCCGCGCGCTGGTTGCAGCGGTACAGCCACAGGTTGGTGCGGCGGGCCAGCACGGTCTGGACGAACGCCTGCTCGGGGCCGCTCATCGCGAACCGCTCGAGCAGGCGGTAGGCCTCGCTGCGCGTGTAGCTGCCGGCTTCGGCGATCACGCGGGGCAGGTCGAAGCGATCGACCAGCCACGGCGGCAAGCGCAAGGTCAGCGGATCGACCGGCACGCCCACGAGCGTGCCACCGCCAGCAACCTCAGTGGCTGCCGATCATCGCGCGGTGCATGTCCTTGGTGCAGGTCGAGAACGTGGCGCAGTCCGCCGCGGCCATGCAGGTCTCGGCCTGGGCGCGCATCCCGTCGTACTGACCCGACGGCATCGAGGCGATGACCTGGTTGCACATCGCGGTCACCGCGGCGGGCTGCGAGTCGTTGGCCCACTCGGTCTTGGCCTGCGCGATGACGCTGTCGCGGCCGCCCGGCTGCTGCGCCTCGGCGGCGATGCCTGCCGGCTTGTCGAGCTCGATGCGCACGTCGACCAGCGCCGGGATGTAGTCGTCGGTGCAGGTGCGGGCACGGGCGAAGAACGCCTCGCACTGGGCCAGCAGCGCCGGGTCGGCAGGAGCGCTGGCGGTCGGCGTGGCGCTGGTGCGCGGCGCGGGGGAGGCGTCGGCGCCGCCGCAGGCGGCCAGGGCGAGGGGAGCGAGCAGCGTGGACAGGAGGAGGAAGGAGCGCATCGTCGGGCCTTTCGTTCGGGGTCTCGGACGCCATAACGAGGCCGGCGGGCGATCGTGACAGCGGGCGACGGCGAAAATGTACCGCGATCTCGAGAGCAACCGCGCGGGGGCCGGCGTGTCGGGTACGATCACGGCGATGCCGACGCGAACCGGCAAGGCGCCCCCGACCACGCGCAAGCCCGCGAAGGCGAAGGCGCGGTCGAAGGTGAAGGCGCGGTCGAAGGTGAAGGCGCGGCCCGCGGCGAAGGCGAAGGTTGCAGCGACGGCGAAGCCCGCGCCGATCGACACCGACGCGATCCGGATCGTGCGCGCCGGCGCCGACGGCGTCGAGGTCGGCGGCTTCGCGGCGCTGACGATCGTCGGCAGGCACCGCGATCAGCTGATCGTCACCTGCCCGATCCTCGAGCGCACCGCCGCGCTGGACCTCGGCGCGACGCCCTCGATCCGACCCCTCGCCGACGCGTTCGCCCAGGCGTGCGGCTCGGCCGACGACGGGCGCCTCGTGCTGCTGCTCGGCCTGCGCTCGGCGGCGCGCCACGTCCGCGTCTACCCG
>JAEUJY010000166.1 GCA_016794525.1 Myxococcales bacterium | reverse complement strand
CCGCGCGCCGGCCGGCTCGCGGCGGGAGCGTCGCGCGGTTGCCCACACCGCCTTGAAGAACGGCGCGGCGAGGGCGGCCGGCTGCAGGCTGTGGGGCGATCGCCGGCACCAGGGCGCCGGGGAGATGTGATGAATGCTCAGGTCTTGGGAGGGGGCCCGGCCGGGGCGTGCCCCGACGGGGGAGGCGTGGCGACACGCCCTCAAGGAACTCGGGGCGGCGGCCACTCGATCCGCTGCGCCTCGCTGGGCGTCCGCGCGGCGCACCAGCGGGCGAACGCGACCGCCAGCGCGTCGGCGGGTTGCTCGGCCGGCCCCAGGCTCGATCCGGGGTCGGTGATCGTGACGCGCTCGCCCGGCCGGGTGATCGCCGGGATCACCCGGGCCAGCAGCGCCGCGCCGGTCTCGCGCTCCCCCAGCGTCCGCGCGAACGCCGCGTCGAGGTCGCGCTGCGTGTCGGGGCCCCAGCTGCGCGTGGGATCCAGGCCGAGCGCCGCGAGGTGCGCCGGCAGATCGAGGCTGCGCTCGATCCGCCAGCCCGGCCAGGCGCGCTCGAGCGCGCCGATCAGGTCGGCGTACGGCGGGTCGTCCTGCCACAGCGTCAACACGCGCGCGGCGACGTCGATCACCGCGGCCGCGCGGAGGAGCCCGTCCCACGCCAGCGGCAGCGTGCCCGCGGGGCGCGTCGCCAGCACCGCGTCGATCCCCGCGCGCCCGATCGTGAGCGCCGCGCCGGCCACCTCGCCGTCGTCGCACCACAGGTCGTGGCGGATCGCGTCGCCCGCGCGGACCGCCACCCACAGCGCGTGCGTCGTCGCCTCCATCGCCTCGCGCACGGACGCCTCGCCGGCCTCGGCGATCCACGCGTCGTAGCTGCGGTCGGCGCACACCTCGGCCCACGCGCGGGCCTGCGCGGCGATCACGTCCTCGACGCGAGCCGGCTCGACCGGGCGCGGCGCGGCGCCCGGCAGCGCGCGCAGATCGTCGAGGGGAACGACCCGCCAGCCGGGCCAGCGCAGCTCGATCAACGCACGCAGCGCGCTCCGCCACAGGCCGCGGGCCTCGCGCCACAGGCCGAGCGTCCGCGCGTCGTGGTCGACGACCACCAGCCCGCACATCCATCGCACCAGCTCGATCGGATCGATCGGCTGCAGCGTCCCCAGGTACGCGACGAACGCCGCCTCGCCCTGCAGCAGATCGCGCGCCAGCGACAGCGCGCCCCACCGGCTCCAGGCGCCGCGGGCGCGGCCACCCGCGACGACGATCGCGATCAGGTCGCTGCTCATCGCGTGGCGCCTCGGGCGGCGGCGACGACCTCGTCGACGACGGCGCGCGCGATCGCGCGGCGACCGTGCAGCGCGCGGACGCCGGCGGCGGTCACCAGCCAGGCGCGGTGCGCGCCGCCGGTCGGCCACCGGTTCGCGACGACGGCGCGCGACCGCGTCCGCACCCGCTGCCGATCGGCGCGCGCGATCAGCGCCGGCGCGGCGGCGGCGACCGCGCCCAGCTTGAAGCTGACCAGCACGGCGTCCCGGCGCCAGCGCGCGATCGCGTCGATCAGCTTCGGGTTGCGGACCAGCCTGAGCGTCCGCGTCGCCGGCGCCGACGACAGCTTGCCGGGGGTGACCCGCGCCGGCCGGTAGTCCGCGACCGCGGCGGCCATCGCCACCGCCACCGGCCCGCGGCGCCGCAGCTGCGTCCGGAGCCGCGTCGCCAGGTCGCGCGCGGAGGTGAAGCGCTCGACCACCAGGCGCCGGTGCGGCGGCGGCGCGACCGCCAGGACCGAGACCAGGGCGTGGACGCGGAGCCCGCGCGCCAGCGCCGCCAGGACGATCTCCCGGCCCAGCCCGCCGCGGCTCAGGTTGGTCAGCACGCGGACCGCGTCGACGGCCTCGACCGTGCCGCCGAGCGTGACGATCAGCGTCGGGCGAGGCGGGCTCACCGCCGGCCTCGCGCGGTCAGCCACGCGGCGGCCACCGCGACGGCGTTGGCGGCCGGGAACACCAGGTTGTCGAGCGCGACGACCAGCGTGAACGTCACGCCCAAGGTCGGGTGCGCGCGCACGCGGCGGTGCCAGCGCACCGCGGCGGTGTGCTGCACCTGCGCGACGTCGATCGCGTCGCCGGCGTCGGCCGGCAGCGCGAGCGCCTCGGCGCTGGCCGTGCCGCTGATCGTCGCGACGATGCCGGTCGTCAGCCCGTAGTCGACGACCGGCACGAAGCTGGCGCACGCGAGCCCCAGCGCCTGCTCGATCTCCGCGACGTGCGGGTGCGTCCACCACAGGTGCCCGGTGCGCACGGTCCCGCGGGTCGAGGCCTTCGCGGCGCTGCCGGCGGTCACCGCCGTGACGTGCACGCCGCCGGTCACGTGCGCGCGCAGGCCGCTGTGCGCGAGCCCGGCGATCACCGCGCCGGCGATGCACCCGGGGTTGGCGAACAGCCGGCCGGCGCCGACCGGCTCCCCCGACCACACGCGGCGGTCGTCCGCGAGCAAGGCGTAGCTCCCGACGCCGCGGGCCTTGAACGCGCCCGACAGATCCACGACCGCGACGTCGCGCGCCGTGGTCCAGTGCGCCAGGTCGGCCTCGACGACGGTCCGCGGCAAGGCGATCAACCACGCCGCGGCGGCGTCCGGTGACGCCGCGACGTCGAGGCCGACCGCGCCCGCCTGTGCGGCGGCCGCGCGGCCGACCCGGCCACCCGCGCCTGCGATGTAGACCGACGCCATCGCGGCGGTTGTAGCGCCCCGCCCCGCGCCGGGCCTCGGCGGCGGGCGCGATTCGTATCCCGCGGTCCTGGTCGCCGGACGATCAGTCCTCGATCGCCTCGACGCCCTGCGCCGCGAGCCGCGCCAGCCCGTCCTTCATCGCCGCGAGCTGCTCGGGGGCGTGGCCGCGCCAGTCGCGGAGCTCTCCGACGACCCGCAGCGGCGCCCGCGACCGGTACGATCGCGTGGGGTTGCCGGGGAACTTCTTGTCGGTGAGGTTGGGGTCGTCCTCGATCGGGCCGGTCGGCTCGACGATGTAGATGCGCCCGGGGCCGTCGCCGATCGCCAGCTCGGCGCCCCAGGTCGCGGCGTCGAGCGTCGCGGTCAGGTACACGAACGCGGCGGCCGATCGCTTGCCGAAGTTCGACGTGCGGCCGGCCTCGATCAGATCGCCGGGCGCGAGCGCGGCCTTGGTCCCGTGGAGGTAGCGCGGGGTGCCGTCGCTGTCGGTCCACACCTCGAACGGGACCGGCGCCGGGGCGGTGGTGGTCATCAGCCGAGCATCCCACGCTGCGCGCGCGACGTCGTCGGTTGCGTTTGGCAACGGCGGCGCGCCGCGCCCGCGTGTCCCGACGGCAACTTGCGGACTGGCACGCCGGTTGAAACGACCTCAGCCATGCTGGCTCAATCTGCGTCTCTCCCTGCCGACGTCGATCGGACGCTGTGGACGCTCGGGCGACGGCTGCGCGACGCCGCGCGCCCCGCGGCGATCTCGGACGACGGCGTGCGCGCGTACTGCGCCGCGATCGGGCTCGCCGACCACCGGCTCGAGGGCGCGCTCTTGCGCCACGCCGCCGACGTGATCGACGTCGACCTGCTGATCGATCGGCTGGTCGCCGACGCCCGCGCGCGGTTCGCCGAGGTGCCAGGGCGGGCCACCGCGATGTGGCTCAACCCGCGCTGCCAGCCGCCGCTCTTGCGCCGCCTGCCCCGCGTGCGCCACCTGTACTGGGCGCGGCTGCGCGACTACCTCATCTGGATCGCCAGCGCGCGCTGAACGCAGGACGCCGCCGCGGATCGCCGCCACGCGGCCCCGGATCTCGTACGATGGGGCGATGATCCGAACCTCCACGCTCGCGCTCGTGCTGGTGATCGCGTGCGGTGGTGCGCCGGCGCCGACCGCGACGCCCCCGGCGGCGCCGCCCGCCTCGGCCACGGCCGCCTCGGCCACGCCCAAGCCCGAGGAGCCTCCCGACCCCGTGTACCAGGAGGCGCTGCGCTGCCTCGAGGATTGCCTGATGACCGAGGACGGCGAGTACGACGAGGTCGACGCGCGCTGTCGGGCGCAGTGCGACCTCGAGCCCGTCGAGCCCTGAGGCGGCAACCCGGTCGCGGCGATCACTCGGCCGCGAGCATCGCGATGTCGACCCAGCCGTAGACCATCCGCGGGTTGCCCCACTTCGGCACCGTCTGGTTGTTGGCCGGGTTGTACTTGATGTGGGTGCGCCCGATCATCTCGTGGCCCTGCTGCACGCAGACGCCGTCGACGTACTTGCCGGCCTGCCCCTGGCCGCCGTCGATGCACTGCCACTCCTCGAGGCCGTCGTCGGTGGCGATCGGGCCCTCGATGAAGTTGCCCATGTGCGCGAAGGTCCGCCCGTCGAGCTGCGAGAAGATCAGGATGTCGCCCGGCTTGGGCCGGTCGCTGCCGCCGCCGGGATGGAACGCGCCCTCGGGCAGGTTCTTCTCGCGCCACTTGGGGTCCATCACGTACAGGTTGATCTTGGCCTTCATCTTCACGCCCGACTTCTGCTCGGCCATCGTCTGCATGATCCCCGAGAACGAGTTGCAGGTGCTGAAGGTCTTGCCGTCGGCGGCCTTGCGCTGCGCCTCGAGGCCCTCGTGCGACATGATCGACTCGAACTTGGCGTCGCCCTCCTGCGCGCCCTCGAAGTAGAGCAGCTGCGAGACGTACTGCTCGCGGTACTTCTCGCCGGCGGTCGTCGCGCCGCCCGCGCCGCCCGCGCCGCTGCCCGGCGCCGTCGTGGGCGTCGGGGTGGCCGGCGTCGGGTGATCGTCTTGCACCGGCTGCGACGCCGGCGCCTTCGGCTCGGCCGCTTGCTCGTTGACCGGCGCGCCGTCGAGCGCGCCCCAGGTCTTCGGCCCGACGACTCCGTCGGCGACCAGGTCGTTCTGCAGCTGGAACGCCATCACCGCGCCGGCGGTCTGCGGGCCGAACGCGCCGTCGGCGGTGATCGTCGCGCCGTGCTTGATGAGGCCCTGCTGGAGGCGCACCACCGGCTCGCCGCGCGACCCGACGCGCAGGAGCGGCTCGGGGCCCTTGGGCACGGCCATCTCGTCGAGCACCTCGCCGCACATCGCGTTGCCGCCGGCCGGGTGCTGCTGGATCTCGGCGACGATCGGCTCGCGCTGGTCGGGGTGCTGGTGGAGCAACGCCGCCAGCGCCTTGGCGCCGCCGCCGCCGGCCAGGATCGCGCGGGCCTCGAGCGCCGCGGGGGCCGCCGGGCGCTCGGCGTGCCCGCCGGCGAGCGCGGCCTCCTGCGATGCTCCATCCGGTTCGCGGTCGTGCGCCTGCAGGGCCGGGGTTCCCATGCCCAGATAGAGTCGGCGGCCGCCCAAGCGTGACAGCCGCGCGCAAGTGCGCGGGATCCCGACGCCACGGCCGCAGCCGTGCGCGTCGGCGCCGCCGCAGGTGTCTGCCCGCCGGGTGACGGCGACGCTCGACCGCGCTCGCCGCGCTCGGCCTTCATGTCGCTTTTCTCGCAGTCTTCGATGCGAACTTTCGATTCGACGAAGGGCGCGCGACGCCCCAGGTTGGGGCCATGACCACCACGGCCCACGCGCGGCGCGCCACCCCGGTGGCCGCCCCCGCCCACCAGGAGAAGTCCATGCACTGTCCCCGCTGCCACGACGCCCCGCTGCTCGAGCTTGACCGCGACGGCGTCACCATCGACCGCTGCGACCGCTGCCGCGGCATCTGGCTCGATCGCGGCGAACTCGAGAAGCTGATCGCGCGCGCGCGCGACGCCGAGGCCGGTCCCCGCGATCTCCGCGAGGCCCCGCCGCGCGCCGCCGGCGCCCGGGTCGACGACGACGACGACGACCGCCGGCCTGGCGACGACGACCGCCGGTCTGGCGACGACGACCGCCGCTACCGCCGCCGCGACGACGACGACGACGACCGCGGCCGCTACCCGGGTCGCAAGCGCTCGTGGTGGGACATCTTCGATTGACCGTCGCGCTCGCGCTGGCGCGACGCCGGTGCGCCAGGCCCCGCGCCTGGGGTACACTGGTCGTCCATGTGGCGCGCGTCGGTGATCCTCGGGCTGGCGACCGGCTGCAGCTTCACGCCGGCCGGGGGCGCCGAGGTCGGCGCGATCAGCGCCGGCGGCCGCGGGCCTTGACGACGGGCGCCGGCGGGGCCTCCTTGGCCTGTACGAGCACCTTGCGGCCGGACTTGAAGAACACGGTCATCTTGCCGGGATCCGGCCGCGCCTCGACGACGCCCTCGCCGAAGGTCGGGTGCTGGATCCGCTCGCCGATCTGGAACAACGCGGTGGCCTGGTAGGGGCGCGGCGCCACCGCGAGGTCGGCCTTCACGGCCTGGGTCTCGAACCGGCGCTCGCACACCGCGCGCCACTCGACGAGCACCGCGCGGTTCGCGGCCTCGATCGTCGCGAGCGGGTCGGGCGCGATCGCGACGCCGGCGGAGGTCATCGCCGGCAGCAGCTTGACCAGCCAGGCGTCGGCCGGAGCGGCGGCGGCGCGCCGCGCGTCGACGTCCGCCGGGGTCAGGCCGGCGGGCGCTGCCACCGTGGCCGTCGGCGTGGTGAGGCGCTGCGCCCAGTACGCCATCGCGTCGATCACCGCGTCGCCGTACGGCAGCATCGCGATGAACTCGTCCTCGCTGCTGGCGGCGACGTACCGCTGCCCCTCGGAGCCGAGGTAGACGATGCACCCCGCGATCGGCCCGCGCTCCCAGATCAAGAAGTAGCCGCCCGCGCGGTCGACGACCAGCGGCTTGAGGCCCATCGCGGCGGGATCGCCGAGCGTGAGGCCGGCGGCGAGCGCCGCCTTGTAGTCGGCGACGACCACCGGGGCGAACGGCGAGACCTCGAAGGCCTTCTGATCTCGCTGCTTCGCGGCCCGCAGCACGTCTCGGATGGAACTCATGTGGGCACACCCTAGCCCGTTCGGGGCCCGCGTGCCGCCGCGGGCCCCAGAACCGCGCCCCGCGCGGTACGATCGCCGCCGTGGCACCAGCGGCCGAGCCGTTCGCGAAGGACGAACTCGAGGAGGCGCTGCGGGCGATCGTCTCGACGATCGGCAAGTGCGAGAAGGTCCAGCCCAAGCTGCGGCCGGGCACGGCGCAGCACACGCTGCTGGCGCGGCGGATCAGGGCGCTGCAGATCGCGGCGGCGTTGATCGAGCGCGAGCTGGCGGCGCCGGGGCCGGCTGCGCGATGATCGGCCCGTGACGTTCCGCGCGAAGCTGTTCCGCTACCCCGGCGCCGGCGGCTGGACGTTCGCCAAGGTGCCGGCGCGCCACGCGCCACCGGCGACCCACGCCTGGGGCCGGACGCCGGTGCTCGCCACCGTCGACGGCGTGAGCTGGGCGACCAGCGTCTGGCGCGACAAGCAGCACGGCACGCTGCTGGCGGTGCCCAAGAAGATCCGCGGCACCAAGGGCGACGGCGACGTCGTCCAGGTCGAGCTGCGCCCGCGCGGGTGAGCCGCGGCGTCAGCGGCGCGCGCCGATGACCAGCGTCGCCGCGGTGTCCTCGTACGTGCCGCCGGAACCGGCCCGGCGGGTCACCGCGGCCTCGACGGTGAAGCGGGCCAGGTCGATCGTGACGTCGACCGTCGACCCGCTCCACGGCCCGACGCCGTCGCCGGGCGCGGCGTACGCCGGCGGCGCGGCGTGCTCGCCGATCGTGGCCGCGAGCGTCACGCGATCGCCGGTGATCGCGCGCAGGGTCCAGGTGACGCGACGCGTGCCGCCGTCGCGCGCCTCGGTGACGGTCCAGCGCGCGCCGACGCCGATCGCCTGGCGCGGGAACCGCGGGAGCGCGGCGCGGACGACCTGCCCGAAGCGCTCGTCGCCACCCGCCGCCGCGGTCACCGCGCTCGCGTCGCCGACCAGCGCGTAGCGCGCCGGCAGCACGGCGCGCAGCTCGATCTCGTGGCGGGCGACGAACGGGTTGTCCTGGTGGGTCGTCGTGCCGCCCCGCAGCGCCAGCGCGGCGTCCGCCGGCAGGTCGCCGGCCACGGCCCCGACGAGCACCACGTCGTCGAACTGCGCCCGCGTGTCGAAGGCGCCCAGGCACGAGGCGCCGCTCGATCGCCACCCGCCACCCCAGGTGAGCGCGACGGGGTGATCGAGCCCCCGGACCGGCCGGTAGCGCAGCGCCCGCCGCGGGGCCGCGCCGGGATCGACGACCTCCACCACCGCGCCGGGTGGCGGCGGGCCGGCCGCCGGCCGCGGGTGCGCGCACGCGCCCAGCGCCACCGCCACCAGCGACAACTTCGCGCGCGCCATCGCGACGAGCGTCCCACGGCGGGGGCGGGCGCGCCGGTGGGCGGCGCTGACAGCGGCTCGCGGCGCGCCGCGCGCGCTCCTCGCACGGTGTCGCGGCGTGTGCTGGGCCGCCGGTCGCGGGTCAGTCGTCGGCGGCGCCCGGCGGGTAGAAGTCGACCGGCCGCCCGTCGAGCGTGCCCTCGACCAGGCCGTCGACCGCGGTCTGCGCCAGCGCCTCGAACAGCGCGGCGGCCGCGAACCGCAACTCGGCGCTCGCCGGGATCGCGAGCGCCACCGTGACGGTCGCGCCATCGACGACCAGGCCGCGCAGCCACGCGGCCGACGCCGGCAGCTCGTCCTCGAGGTCGAGCTGGTCGCGCGCCCGCCCGAGCGCGCGGTCGAGCTCGGCGCGACGCGCGAACCGGTAGCGCCCGGCGTAGCGGATGCATGCGTCCATGGCGTCGGTGATAGCCGCCGCCGGCGACCGCCGCGTCCCGGTCGGGTGACAAGCGCGCGCGCTGATCACGGCACGTCGGGGCGCGCCGGCGGCACCGCGATCGGCGTGACGCCGCCGGGCTCGAGATCGATCACCGTCGGCGCCCGCGTGCACTCCCACGACGTCACGTTGGCGTGGACGGTCGCGCCGATGCGCCACAGGCCGCCGTCCTGGTGGATGTGGCCGAACAGGTGCAGGCGCGGCGCCACCTCGGCGAGGCGCGCCCGCAGGTCGGCGCAGCCGGCGCGCGCGTCGTCGTCCCAGCCGGCGTGATCGCCGATGCCGGCGGGCGGGCTGTGGGTGATCAGCAGGTCGAGGCCGGCGGGGATGCGCGCCCACACCGCGCGCAGCGCCTCGCCGCGCGGCAGGTTGAACGCCCAGCCGTTGAACGCCGGCTGCCACGGGCTGCCCCAGCAGCGCAGCCCGTCGAGCTCGACGCCGCTGTCCTCGAGGTAGATCGCCGTGCCCAGGAGCGCGCGCGCCCGCGCCGCCTCGGCCGGCCGGGCGAAGGCCCAGTCGTGGTTGCCGGCCACGATCAGCTTGTGGCGGTGCGGCAGCGCGGCGATCCAGCGCGCCGCCTCGGCCAGCTCGTCGAGATCGCCGCGCCGGCACAGGTCGCCGGCGTGGACGAAGACGTCACCGTCGGGCACGTCGTAGCGCGCGTCGTGGAACAGGTGCGTGTCGGCGACCGCGACGATGCGCATGCCGCGATCATACGCGCCCCCCGCCGCGCTGCCGCTGGCCGACGCCCCGGACGACTCGCGCGTAGCTCGACAGCGACCTCCGGGGCGACGTCGACGGCGCGGGCACGCAAGCGACGATGGACGACGTCGCCTGGCCGAGGCCGCGACCACGATGGAGGTGGCGTTCGGGGACGTGGCCGGCCCCGCCGTGCTCCGCCATTGCGCGCTCTACGTCGTCTTCCGCCGGCGGTGAGCGGCCCCGACGCCGATGAGGCCGAGGATGAGCGCCGCGCCCGGGCCACCCGCGGCGCAACCCGCGGTCGACCCCGATGGAGGCCCGCGCACGTCGGGTGGCGGGGCCGCGGGCGGCGGCGCCGTGGGCGGTGATGCCGGCAGCGGCGGGCGCGCGGTCAGCGGCACCACGACGGCGGTCGCGTGCGGGTCGGCCCAGCACGCCAGGCGATCCTCGACGTGGAAGACCAGCGCGTCGGGCAGGAGGCGAGCGTCGGTGATCGGACCGGCCACGGGCGGCGCCGTCGCGTCGACGATCGCCGCGCCGGCGATCGCCACCCCGCGCCGCGACTGGATCGCCTCGACGCCGGCGCGCGCGAACGTCAGCCGGTTGTCGATCGGCCAGACCCGGCCGGGATCGAGCGACGTGATCGTCGCGACCTCGCCGGCCGCCGGGCTGAAGCCCAGCTCGCGCAGCGCGCGCTGGACGCTCGCGACCTGGTCGCGGGTGCCGCCGACCAGCCGCAGCGGCAGCACCGCCGCCACCGCGCCGCTGCGGCGATCGATGATCGACACCGCGTCCTGCGCGAAGCGCTCGGCCCGCCAGTCGTAGACCGTGTGGGCGGCCAGGTAGCGGCCGCGAGGCTCGACGCCGTAGGTGACGCCGCCGTCGCCGTAGCCGACCCGGAAGCCCGCGACGTCGAAGCTGCCCGGCGCGACCGCGCGCAGCGCCTGCAGCTCCGGCTCGCGCCGCAGCGCCGCCAGCCCGGGCTCGACCAGCGTGCGCCAGTCGAGCCACACCGGGTTGCGGGCCAGGACCGGCGCCACCGCCGCGACCGCATCGCGCGACCGCCCCAGCCGCAGCAGCGCGCGCGCCAGCCCGAGGTGGGCCTCGTCGAGGCTGGCGTCGAAGACGATCGCCCGCCGGTAGCCGGCGATCGCGGCGGCGGGGCGGCGGCGCTCGAGCCGACGCGCCGCCGCGACCTCGAGGCGCGCGTCGAGCTGGGCGAGGGTGAAGGTCAGGCGCACGTCGCCCGTGCCGCACGCCGGCGCGACCGTCACCTCGACGCCGCCGGGCGACGACCGCACCTCGTCGAGCGCCTCGATCGCGAACGGCACCGGCACCCACGCGACGGTCGCCCCGCGGCGGATCGCCACCCGGCGCCCGCCGTCGCTGGCGATCACCTGCCCGCCCGGCAGCGGGTCGTGGAACGCGCGCAGCGCGACCAGCTCGAGGTCGACCACCTCGCGGAGGATCGCGCTGCAATCGACGTGGTCGCAGCTGTCGGGGTCGACCTCGCGGACCCACGCGCGGCGCCGCTCGCCGACCGCCATCGTCGCCAGCAGCGTCCGCAACCAGCCGTCGACCTCGTGGAGGCGCGCGGTGCGCTCGACGTGCTCGACGCCTTGCCACGCGGGCGCGGTCCGCAGGTCGTAGCGGAACGTCACCTCGTCCATCTCGGCGGCGCGCGCGGCGCCGGCGCCGACCCGGGTCCGCACCCAGGCAGGGTTGCCGCCGGTCGCGGTCGCCGGCGCGCGGAAGCGGTCGGCGCCCGCCGCCGGCGCCCCGGCGGCGAGGCCCGCGGCGACGAGCAACACGGCGAGCGGCAGGGCGCGCATGACCGCGTGATCAACGCGCGGCCGGCCCCGGGTAGTCCGGCGCGCCCCCGCGTGCGAACGTCGCGCGATGCCGACCGCCTCCGGCCCCGAGAACACCGCCGTCCGCGTGGCGCTGTGGCGCGCGCTGCACGTCCTGGCCGACGCCCCGCCGCACGTGTTCGTCGACGAGGTCGGGCTCGCGCTGGCGCAGCCCGACGCCGGCTGGCGGGATCGCCCGGACATGAGCGCGTTCACGCGGCCGTTCCGCGCGTCGATCGTCGCCCGGGCGCGGGCGGTCGAAGATCTGGTCGAGGCGCGGGTTGCCGCCGGCGTCGGCCAGTACGTGATCCTCGGCGCCGGGCTCGACACCTTCGCGCAGCGCCGCGCCGATCTGGCCGCCCGCCTGACGGTGTTCGAGGTCGATCAGCCCGGCCCCCAGGCGTGGAAGCGCGCGCGCCTCGACGCGCTCGGGCTCGGCGTCCCGGCGCACCTGCGGCTGGTGCCGGTCGACTTCGAGCGCGGCGACGCGTGGCTCGCGCAGCTGCTCGCGGCCGGCTTCGATCGCGCGCGCCCGGCGGTGGTGGCCTCGACCGGCGTGAGCATGTACCTGACGACCGAGGCGATCGCCGCCACGCTGCGGCAGATCGCCGGGCTCGCGCCGGGCTCGACGCTGGTGATGTCGTTCATGCTGCCGATCGAGCTCGCCGACCCCGCCGTGCGCCCCGGCATCGAGGCCGCCGCCCGCGGCGCCCGGGCCAGCGGCACGCCGTTCATCACCTTCTTCACGCCCGCCGAGATGCTGGCGATGGCGCGCAGCGCCGGCTTCCGCGCGGTCGAGCACGTGTCGGCCGACGCGCTGGCCACGCGCTACTTTGCCGATCGCGCCGACGGGCTGCGGCCGCCGGCCAACTCCGAGGAGCTGCTGATCGCGACGACCTGACAGCTCGACCGCGTGGCCCCGCGCGGAGCCTCGCGCGCGCTCGGCTAGCCGGCGGCGCCGAAGCGCGCGCGCAGCCGGGCCCGGTTGTAGCGCTGCAGCATCACCGGGTAGCCGTTGATCAACACGTCGAGGCCGAGCGTCAGCGCGGCGGCCAGCCACCAGCCGCGCGCCGCGGCGTGACCGACGACACCCAGCGTGAGCACCAGCAGGACGCCGTGGCTAGCCTCGGCGGTGCACATGCGCCGCTCGAGCGCGGCGACGCCCGCCGCGGTGGGCTCGGGCGGCAGCCGCAGGCCGGGGTTGAACCACGTGACCGGGCCGCGCCGCAGCGCGCGCTTGACCGCCGCGACGCCCAGGCGCTCGTACGCCCGCCCGTCGCGCTCCCAGCCGCGCAGCGCGTGGACGGTCGCCGGCAAGCGGAACGGCACGACGTGGCTGACAGTCCCGAGCCAGGTCATCGGCAGCCACACGACCGCGATCGCGAACCCGACGCTGGCGCCGCCGAGCCCGCGCCACGCCAGCGCCAGCAGCCCGCCGGACGCGACCGTCACGGCCGCGACGAGCACCGCGCGCACGACGAGCGTCACCGGGCGCCGCATCGGCCGCCCTACGATCCGTCGTCGCCGCCGAAGTGCGGGAACTCCCAGACCAGGTAGCAGCACAGGTCGGGATCGCGGGCGCGACGCGCGGCGGTGACCGCGGCGGAGAACGCGCGGTAGTGGAAGTGCAGCTCGTTGCCGCCCGGCGGGCTGGCCCACGCCTCCTCGGCGCCATCGCAGCGCTGGTACGGCGCCGGCAGCGGCACCGCCGGCGCCCCCGACGGGGCGGCGCACTCGGCGAACGCCTCGGGCTTGTCGTGGAACCACGGCTCGGGCGGCGGCGGCCCCAGCGGCGCCGGCGTGGCGGAGGTGTTGGCCGGGGCCGGCGGCCGGACGCGAGCGCCGCCGCACCCGCTGGCCGCGACGCCGATCAGCACGGCGATCACGCGGCGGACGCGGCGGACGCGGCGGACGGGCGGCACCGCGCGACTCTACGCCGCCGTGACGGCCGTCGCCATCGCGGCGAACGCGGGCGCGCCCCTGCTACGCTGCGCCGATGCCGCCGTCGATGGCCCGCGCCGCCTGGTCGCTCGCGTTGCTGGGCGCCCTCGCGCGCTGCGGCGGTGACGCCGGCGGACTCGACGCCGGCGCCGACGGCCCGCCGATCGATCCTACCTGCGCCCGCGATCGCGAACCCAGCGCCCGCTTCTCGGTCGTCGCCGAGCCGGGCGCGAGCGCGCGCATCGGCAGCCAGGTCGGCGGCCAGCTGCTGGCGTTCCCGCGCCCGCGGCTCGAGGCGACGCTGCTCACCGAGGGGAGCTGCTGGTTCGTCGGCGCGCGCCCGGCGCTGTGCGAGCCAGCCTGCGCCGGCGCCCAGGTGTGCGACGTCGAGGGGCGCTGCGTCGACTACCCCGAGGCGCTGCCGGCCGGCGCGTTCACCGTCACCGGCACGACCCCGCCGGTGACGCTCACGCCGCGCGCCGGCAACGGCTACTACGCCGAGCAGGGCTACCCCGGCCTGTTCCGCGCCGACGACGTCTTGACCCTGGCGCTGGCCGGCGACGGCCCGGTCGCGGCGCTGGCGGCGACGGTGCGCGGCGTGCCGCCGCTGGCGCTGCCGACCACCGCGCTGATCGCCCGCGAGCACGCGCCGATGGACGTCGCGTGGACCCCGATCACCGCGCCGGCCGACGCCGAGGTGCTCCTCCACTTCGACAGCGATCACCACGGCGTGCGCGCGTACGTCGAGTGCGCGGCGCCGGCCGCCGCCGGCCAGGTCACGATCCCGGCGGCGATCCTCGACCGGCTGATCCTCGCCGGCGAGACCGGCATCGGCACGTACATCGAGAACGCGTGGATCGAGGTCCACCACCAGGCGCGCCTCGAGACGCCGCGCGGCTGCGCGATCCTCGAGAGCTACGCCGACCAGTTCGTCCAGGTCGAGACCGTGCGCGCGCCGTGACCTGCCAGGGGGCGTGGTAGCGTCGCGCCATGCACCGCGTCGCCGCTCTCCTCGCCTGCGCGCTCCTCGCCAGCTGTGGCGGTCCGCCCAAGGGCACCGCCCACGCCGCCGCGACGCTCCCGGCGGCCACCGTCACCGACTGCGCCGGCGCCTGCGATCGGGTCGCGCAGTGCTGGCAGGCGCAGTACGGCCAGGCCGACGCCGAGGGCGACCGCGCCGAGTGCGCGAGCCGCTGCGCGGCCAAGTCCGAGGCCGACCAGGCGAGCTACGCGGCCGCGGTCGGCGCCGAGACCAGCTGCCCCACGCTGCTCGATCTCGAGTGAGCCCCGCCGCGGCGGGTCACGACGGCGCGTGGCGGCGATACACCGCCACGTTCGCGGCGCTGGTGCCGTCGGCGAACCGCACCAGCTGGGTCACGCGCATCGCGTCGCCGCGGGCGTCGAGCTGGCGCTGCGCGACCATCCGCTCCTGGCCGCGCCAGAACGCCGCCGACCGCAGGTCGCGGGGCGACACCAGCGTGATCGACATCGCGTCGACGGCGTCGCCGCCGGCGAACGGGACCGCGACGCCGTCGGGGCGCCCGGCGAACGTCACCGCGTGGGCGGTGCCATCGGCGGCGATCCAGTCGATCGTGAACCGCAGCGCGGCGCCGTCCTCCTCGATGCGGTAGGTGCCCGCGCGCGGCGGCAGGCCCTGCTCGTAGACGCAGGTCTCGGGCAGCAGCACCCAGGTGCCCAGGAACCCGGCGTGCGCCGGCAGCGGTTCGCCCATGCCGCGCTCGTAGCACGGCCTGCGGCGGGCCGGCGCGATCACGCCACCAGCGCGCCGATCGCCGCCGCCACCGCGTCGAGCACGACCGCGATCCGCGGCTGGTGGCGGATCGCGCGGCGCGTGACGAGGTAGACGTCGAGCGCCGGCAGGTCGGCGCCGTCGAGGACGTCGAGCCCGCGATCGAACCGCGCGTAGGCCCGCGGGCCGACGCCGACGCCGAGCCCGCTGCGGATCGCCGCCAGCTGGACCTGGTAGCTGGTGCACACCAGGCTCGGCGGGCGCGCGACGTGGGCGGCGAGCCACGCCGACTCCGGCGTCGCCAGCCCGGCCAGCTCGACCTCGATCCAGTCGAGCTCGGTCAGCGGGCGGCGGCGCCACGCCGCGGCCTTGCCGCGCGCGCACAAGATCGCCGTCGGCAGCCGCGCGATCCGGCGGCCGACCAGCTCGCCGCGGGTGGTCGGGAAGAACCGCACGGCGACGTCGGCCTGGTGCCCGATCAGGTCGGCGGCGGCGTAGCTGGTGATCAGCTCGACGGTGAGCTCCGGGTGGGCCGCGCGCAGGCCGGGCAGCGCCTGCGGGACCAGCACGTGGGCGGCCAGCTCGTCGGTGGTGGCCACGCGGACCCGGCCGCGCACGGCGTCGGGCCGCGGGTCGGCGGCGGCGTCGATCAGCTGCCCGACCTCGGCCTCGACGCGCTCGGCCGCCGGCCGCAGGCGCCGCGCGGCCTCGGTCGGCGTCGGCGCGCGCCGCCCGCGCTCGAACAGCGCCACGCCCAGCGCCGCCTCGAGCGCGGCGATCCGCCGGCTGACCGTCGACTGCTCGGTGGCCAGCGCCCGGGCGGCGGCGGTGAAGCTGCCGTGCCGCAGCACCGCGAGCAGCACGCGGACGTCGTCCCACGCGGCCCGGCCGAGCGACGGGCCGGGCACGGGCGGCGGGCGAGCTGCGATGCGATGTCGCATGACTGCGATGCAATCGTACCGCTTTTTTCGCATCGCTGCGGCGCCCAGGATGAGGCCATGCCCAACGCCCTCGTGCTGCTCGGCCACGCCGACCCTGGCTCGTTCAACCACCGCCTCGCGCAGGCCTACGCCGACGGCTTCGCCGCGACCGGCGGCGCCGTCGAGCGCCTCGATCTGACCGCGCTGCGGTTCGACCCGGTGCTCCGCCACGGCTACCGCGCCGACCAGCCGCTCGAGCCCGACCTGCGCGCGGCCCGCGCGGCGATCGAGCGCGCCGATCACCTGATCTGGGTGTTCCCGACCTACTGGGCGGCGCCGCCGGCGGTGGTGCGCGGCTTCGTCGACCGCGTGTTCCTGCCGGGCTGGGCGTTCCGCTTCGAGGGCCACGCGCTGCCCACCGGCCTGCTCGCCGGCCGCGCCAGCCGCGTCATCACGACGATGGACAGCCCCGGCTGGTGGTACCGCCTGGCGCTGCGGCGGACGCTGCACGCGAGCTTCGGCCGCGGCACGCTGGCGTTCTGCGGGCTGGCGCCGGTCGACGTCACGACGATCCACCGGACGCGCCAACTCGACGCCGCGGCGCGGGATCGCTGGCTCGCGCGGATCGCCACCCTCGCCGCGCGCGACGCCCGCCGCGGGCCGCGGCGCGCCCGGGCCGCCGCCCTCGCCGCCGCGTGATCGGCCCGCCAGGTCCCGCCGCGGTAGCGGGGCCGCCGGGCGCCGGGGTACCATCGCCGCGGTGGCGCGCCCGGACGACGACGGCGAGACGGCGAGCGCGCCGGTGAGCGCGCTCGACGCAACCCAGGCGTCCGCCGACCCGCTCGACGCGACCCAGGCGCCCGCCGACCCGCTCGACGCGACGCTGCCGTCGGCGTCCCACCGCACCGCGCGCCCAGCGACGACGACCGCGCCAGGGGACGCCCCCCGACCGTCGGTCGACGGCCTCACCGCGATCGGCCGCTTCGAGATCCAGCGCAAGCTCGGCGAGGGCGGGATGGGCGTGGTCTACCTCGCGACCGATCCGACGCTCGGCCGGCGCGTGGCGATCAAGATCCTGCACCGCGACGGCGGCGATCCCGCGGCGGCGCGCCGCCGGCTGCTGCGCGAGGCCCAGGGCACGGCGCAGCTCGCGCACGAGCACGTCGTCGTCGTCCACGAGGTCGGCACCCACGAGGAGCACGTGTTCCTCGCGATGGAGTACGTGCCGGGCACGACGCTGAAGGCGTGGCAGGTCGGGCGCGGCTGGCGCGAGGTGCTGGCGATGTACCGCCGCGCCGGCCAGGGCCTCCACGCCGCGCACGCGGTGGGCTTGGTCCACCGCGACTTCAAGCCCGACAACGTGCTGGTCGGCGACGACGGCCGGGTCCGCGTCACCGACTTCGGCCTGGTGGCCGCGGTCGACGAGCTCGGGCTCGATCTCTCCCACGACGCGGCGACGCTGCGCGGCGAGCTGGACCTGGCGGTGTCGATGACCCGCACCGGCACGATCCTCGGCACGCCCCGCTACATGGCGCCCGAGCAGCACCGCGGCGAGCTGGTCGACGCGCGCGCCGATCAGTTCGCGTTCTGCGTCGCGCTGTACGAGGCGTGGTACCAGCACCCGCCGTTCGCCGGCCACAGCTACGAGGCGCTGCTGGCGAACGTGCTGGCCGGCGAGGTGCGCCCGGTGCCGGCGTCGGCCGAGGTCCCCGCGGCGCTGCGCGACGCCGTCCTGCGCGGGCTGCAGCGCCAGCGCGACGCGCGGTTCGCGTCGATGCAGGAGCTGCTGGCGGCGCTCGTCGAGCCGACCGCCACCCCGTCCGCCGCGCCGCGCCGCCGCCGCTGGCCGTGGCGGCTCGGGCTCGTCGCCGGCGGCGTCGCCGCGGTAGCGACGACCGCGCTGGTGATCGGCGCGGGCCGCGGCGCGCCCGCGCGCCCGCGCGACGCGCTCGACGGCGAGATCGCCGCGCTGCGTGACCCGACGGCCGACCGCGCGCGGCGGGTCGCAGCCGTGGCCGCGCTGGCGGCGTCGACCGACGAGCGCGCCGGCCAGGCGCTGATGGCGGCGATGCGCGGCGACGCCGATCCCGGCGTGCGGGCCGCGGCCGCGCGCGCCGTCGAGGCGGCCGCGGTCCAGATCGCCACCTCGCTCCAGCCCGCGCCCACCGCCCCGGCGGAGCGCCCGTGGGCGCGCGGGGTCTCCGCCGACGATCAGCGCGCCGCCCTGGCGCTGTTCAATGAGGGCAACACGCTGCTGCGCGCGGGCGAGTACCGTGAGGCCGCCGCGCGCTACCGGGCGGCGCTGCCGCGCTGGGACCACCCCGCGATCCAGTTCAACCTGGCGCTGGCCCTGGTCGACGAGGACCAGCCGGTCGAGCTGCAGCGCGCGCTCGCGGCAGCGATGCGCTACGGCGCGGCGCCCCTCGACGAGGACAAGTTCGCGCGCGCGCAGGCGCTGGCGAGCCTGGTCGCCAAGCAGGTCACCCAGCTCGAGTTCGCGACCCAGGTCGCCGGCCGGACCCTGATCCTCGACGGCGAGGACGTCTTCACCGGCCCCGGCCGGTTCCAGCGGGCGGTGGCGGCCGGCCGCCACACCTGGGCGCTGCGGGTCGGCGCACGGACGTCACCGCCCCGCACCGTCGTCCTCGCGGGCGGCGTCACCGAGATCCTGCCCGACGACGTCGACGGCCCGTGAGCGCTCACGCCGCCGGGCGCGCCGCGGGCGCCACCGGGATCCGCGCGGTGATGCCGGTGCCGAACCCCGGCACCGACTCGACGTCGAGGCGGCCCCCCGCGTCGACGACGGCCTGCCGCACGACCGCGAGGCCGATGCCCGAGCCGTTGCGCTTGGTCGAGTAGAACAGCTCGGTGCAGCGTGCCAGCACGTCGTGGGTCATGCCGGCGCCAGTGTCGACGACGGTCAGCTCGAACCACCGGCCGTCCTCGACCAGGCGCGCGTGGAGGTTGATCGCCGCGCCGGCCGAGCACGCGTGGATGGCGTTGTTGACCAGGTTGAACACCATCGCCCGCACCACCGCCGCCTCGAGCGGCAACAGCGGCAGGTCGCGCACGTCGCAGCGGGTGGCGATGCCGGCGCGGTTGGCGCGCAACTCGAGCACCTTGAACGCCTCGCGGCACGCCTGGTCGATGACCTGGTAGCGCGGCGACGCCAGCGCCCGCCCGACCGAGCCGATGCCGTCGAGCCCGAGCCGCAGCCGTCGGGCCTCGCCGAGGATCGCGTGCAGCTGGTCCTGCACCGCGCCCGGGGCGGTGTCCTCGATCAGGATCTCGCCGGCGGCGATCAGCGCGGCGAGCGGGTTCTTGAGCTCGTGGAGGATCGTCGGCAGCGCCTCGCCCACCATCGCCAGGCGCATCAGCCGATCGCGCTCGTCGCGCAGCCGCTGCCACCGCGCCAGATCCTGGAACACGATCACCATGCCGCCGCCCGGGATCGGCGACGCGGCCAGGCCGACGGTGCGCGGGGTCCCGTCGGGCCGCACGACGTTGCGCTCGGCGCGCAGCGGCTCGGCCAGCGGCGGCAGCGGCCACGGCCCCAGCACGGCGTGGATCGACAGGCCGAGCAGCGTCGGGCGATCGAGCACCTCGCACGCGCGCGGGTTGGCCCGGATGATCGTGCCGTGATCGTCGATGACGACGACGGCGGCCGGCAGGGCGTCGACGATCGCGACGTCGTCGATGGCGACGGGCGGTTCGGAGCTGGACATCGCGGTGGTGCCGGGGCGACCGCCGCGGCCTCACCACGCTACCCCGCCGCCGCCGCCGCGCCGCGCGGCATCTCGTCGCGCGGTCGGTCAGCGCGGGGCGAGCGACACGCAGATCGTCTCGGCCAGCGTGATCGTCTGGGCGCGCGCCGGGATCGGCCCTTGCTTGGCGGTGGTGCGATAGACAACCGAGCATCGCAGCGCCTTGCCGCCGAACGTGCGCGTCAGCTCGGTCGCCAGGTAGTGGTCGTCGGGCCGGTGCACGCTGACCAGGAAGCCGTCGTGGACCTGCTGCTGGGTCGCGACCACCAGCGCGGGGTCGCTGGTGAGCTTGGCCGCGGCCACCGCCGCCTCGAGCGTCGCCGGCGGCAGCTCGGCCGCCATGACGGTGATCGACGGCGCGTTGAAGGTGCCGTCGGGCCAGGTCCAGTTGACGTAGGCGTCCTTGGCCTCGCGCACCAGCCCGGCCGGCAGCTCGATCGAGAACGGCGCGCCCGGCACGGCGTCCTCGACGCGCACCAGCGCCACCCCGCTGACGTCGCGGGGCGTGAACGGATCGTCGGCGGGCCTGGCGGCGGGCCGCGGCGCGGCGGCCGCCGAGCCCGCGCCGGCCTTGGAGGCGGCCGGGTCGTCGCGCGTGCCGCCACACGCGCCGAGGACGAGGAGGATCACCAGGCGCACGGTCGCGACTCGAGCCATCGCGGCACTATCGACACGCGCGCCGCCGCGGGCAACCGCCGCGCCGCCGGAGTTGGCCCGACCGTCCCCGCACGTCGTCGCGCTGACATCGGCTTGATATCGGCAGCGGCTGGCGCGCCGCGGATGCTGGCCCCATGCGACCCGCCGTCTTGATCGCGCTCGCGCTGGGCCTCGGCGGCCCCGGCTGCAAGGACGACCCGCCCGCCGAGCACCGCGCCGCGGTGCGCGCGCCCACCGCGCCGGCCGACGTCGCCGCCGCCGTCACCGCGCCGCGCCTGCGCGCGCAGGCCGCGACCGCGACCTTCGACGCCACGACGCGAGCGCTGCGGCTCGCCGGCCTGGCCACCATCGACGTGCGCGACGCCCGCGGCGAGGTGATCTACACCACGACGCCGGCCGAGCTGGCCGCGCTGCACGACGAGGCGAGCGCCGCGCGCGGCGACGCGACGGTCCCGACCAGCGTCTCGGTCGCCGCCACCGACGGCGACGGCCGCGCGTTCGCCAGCGCGCACGAGCTCGAGGCCATCCGCGTCGACGCCGCGACCGCGACGACGACGCTGGTGCTGCGCGCCGCGCCGACGCTGGCCACGCTGCCCGCGACCATGACCCGGCCGGCGATCGTGATGGGCACCGCGCCGCAGGCCGCGGTCTGCTGCGGCTGCGACGGCGCGTGCCTGGCCGGCTGGGCGCTCGGCACCTGCGCGACCTGCAGCGCCGAGGCCGACGCCTGCTGCGCGGCCTGCGGCCTCCCCGCCGCCGACGGCGACGTCTGCTTGTGACGCGCGGGCGCGCGACGCCTACAGCTCGATCGGCCACGCCAGGTGGGTGGCGAACATGTGGGCGCGGTGCGCGAGCAACGCCGGCGGCACCAGCCCGCCGAGCGCCTCGTGGGCGGTCGCGAACGCCTGGCGCAGGAGCGGCGTCAGCCCCGGGCAGTCGGCCTCGCTGATCGGCGCGGCGACCGGCGTCAGGAAGGTCGCGACGTAGACGTCGATCGCCGACGGCGCGGCGCCGCCGAAGTAGGCGTGCCCGGCGCGGCGCTGCGCCGCGAGCTGCTCGTCGAGGAACGCCAGCTGCGCCGCCATCCGCGCGCGGCTGGCCTCGATCTCGGCCGGCGCGTAGCCGTAGCGGCGGCCGAGGAACTTCGACACCGGCGCCGGGAAGCCGCGGGCGCCGTCGCTGGTGCGCCCGGCGTCGATCATCGCCAGCCGCGCGTTCCAGCCGATGCCGCCCTCGCCGGCGATCTCGTGCAGCGTCCCGTACGCCGCGGCGCGCGCGGCCGGCGCCTCGGGCACCAGCGGCGGCCCACCGCGGCCCGCGCCGAGCCGCGCCACCAGCGCGGTGATCGGCGCCCAGTTGGTGCGCACCGGCTCGATGCCGAACCGCAGCGCCGGCACGTTGTCGACGCCGGTCCACGCGTCGATGGCGGTCTTGTCGAGGCCGCGGCGCACCACCAGCACCGGCACCCGGGCCAGCCGGAACAGCCCCTTCGCGGCCTCGGACCACGGGCTCGGCACCAGGCTCGACGTGACCAGCACCGGGTCGGTGGCGGTCTTGGCGGTCTCGAGATCGACGAACGTCAACGACATGCGCCGAGCGTCACACAGCGCCGCGGCGCGCGGCGATCGCGCGATGGTATTTCGCGCGGGTTGACCGGCGCGCCACGCGCGGCTCAGATCGCGGCATGCCGACCAAGCCGACGAAGGCGAAGCCCAAGGCCACGCGCACACCCGCCGCCAAGCCGGCGGCGAAGCCCAAGCCCAAGGCCAAGGCCAAGGCCACGCCGAAGCCGAAGCCGAAGCCGAAGGCCACGCCGAAGAAGGCCCCGCCGAAGACGAAGCCCAAGGCCACGCGGAAGCCGACGCCGAAAGCCAAGGCCAGGCCGACGCCGAAGGCCACGCGGAAGCCGAAGGCCACGGCCACGCCCATCGCCGTCAACATCACGCTCGTCGAGCCGCTGCCGCCGAGCGAGCGCAGCGAGCGCTACGAGGATCCGCTGTTCGAGCTGCTCGAGGCCGGCGGGCTCGGCGGTCCCGGCGACGGCGGCGGCACGCTGTGCAGCCAGGACGGCGAGGTCCAGGAGGCCGACTTCGACGTCGAGATCACGTCGTTCGCGGCGCTGGCGGTGATCCGGCGGTTCCTCGCCGAGACCGGCGCGGCCAAGGGCTCGACGTTGCGCTACCAGCGCGACGGCGAGGACGTCGAGGAGCCGGTCGGCATCACCGAGGGCGTCGCGATCTACCTCGACGGCGTGAGCCTGCCCCCGGAGGTCTACACGCCGACGTGCCTGGAGGAGCTGCTCGAGCAGCTGGCGGCCGCGCTCGGCGACGACCTCGACTTCCGCGGCGCGTGGCAAGGTCCGCGCGAGACCGCGATGTACTTCTACGGCCTCGACGCCGACCAGCTGTTCGCCACCATCGAGCCGGTCTTGCGCGCGGCGCCGATGGCCCAGAACGCGCGCGTCGTGATCCGCCACCTCGCCCGGGAAGGCGCGCGCGAGGTCCGGCTCGGGTGAGCCCCGCCGCCGCCGGCTCCGGTACTGTGCGGGGATGACCGTCCATCTCGAGGCCGCGCCCGGCGACGTCGCGCCGGTGGTGCTCCTGCCCGGCGACCCGCTCCGCGCGCAGTTCGTCGCCGAGCAGTTCCTGACCGACGCCACCTGCCACAACCGCGTGCGCGGCGCGCTGGGCTACACCGGGCGCGTCGGCGCGCACCGGGTGTCGGTGCAGAGCACCGGCATGGGCATGCCGTCGTGCGCGATCTACGTCCACGAGCTGCTGGCTGGCTACGGCGCCAAGGTGCTGATCCGGATCGGCACCTGCGGCGCGATCCAGCCCGACCTCGAGCTCGGCGACGTCGTGCTGGCGATGAGCGCGTCGACCGACTCGGCGATGATCCGCCACCGCTTCGCCGGCATGGACTACGCGCCGACCGCGAGCTTCGACCTCTTGCGCCGCGCCGCCGACCTCGGCGCCGGCCTGCCGCGCCCGCCGCGGGTCGGGCCGGTGCTGACCAGCGACACCTTCTACGCCCGCGACGACGACTGGTGGAAGCGGTGGGCCGCGCACGGCGTGCTGGCCGCCGAGATGGAGACCGCGGCGCTGTACACGCTGGCCGCCCACGCCGGCGCGCGCGCGCTGTCGATCCTGACGGTGAGCGATCACGTCCTCACCGGCGCGCACACCACCGCCGACGAGCGGCAGCGCGGCTTCGCGCAGATGGTCGAGCTGGCGCTCGCGCTCGCGGCGCAGGTCGCGTAGTCGCTCAGCCGCGGTAGCCGGTGCCGGGGACGCGCCGCGCGAACTGCTCGCAGTGGTCGGTCTCCTGCACCGCGCGCTCCGCGAGGGGCAGCACCGGCCAGAACGTCGCCTTCGAGTGGACCTGGGCGTACGCGGCCTTGACGTTGCGGAAGCACAGCAGGTCACCGAACAGCCCGTGGCCACCCGGGCTGTAGTCGGAGTACTGGCAGTTGATGCAGCTCCGCAGGTACACGTCCGGCGGGAGCTGGCGCTGGAGCTCGAGCAGCTCGTCCTCGAACCAGCCGCTGGCGCCAGTCCCCTCGACCCGGCCGCCGGCCCAGGTGAGCGCGCAGCGCACCACCTCGGCGTCGATGCCGCCGCTCGGCCGCGGGCGCCCGAGCGTGAGCGCGACCGCGATCGTCGCGGGTGACGCGCCTCCGGGTCCGACCACCACCGCCGGCATCTCGAACGTCAGCGCGCAGTCGCACAGCGCGCCATGGGCGAGCGTGAACGTCGCGAGGCGCGCGGGCGGCGTGCCGTCCTCGGGCTCGAGCTGATCGAAGTCACGGCCCACCCACGCCACGCCGCGCACGACCATCCGCAGGCACGCGCCGTCGTTGGTGATCGTCGTCGGCTCGCTGCCGTGGGCGTCCTGGTAGCGAGCTGGGTACTGGGCCTCGGTCACCGTCACCGCCCCGCCGGCTCGGGGCACGGCACCGGCGTGTCCTCGCCCGGCTCGCAGCGCGCGCCCTCGGGGCACGGCTCGTCGGGGATCGCGCAGGCGCCGGTGTCGCGATCGCGCACGATCTCGGTCACGCCCTCGGGATAGGCCCGGATGCACGCGACCGGGAACGACGGCAGCGCCGGCGCCAGCCGGCTGCGTGACGCCGGCTGCGCGGTGCACCCGGTGCGGTCGCGCGTGAGCGTCCAGGCGACCACCGGCAGCGGGCCCTTCGGCGGCGGCGGCGGACAGCGCCAGGTGCGGGTCAGGCAGCTCGCGGTCGTGCAGCCGGCCTCGCGCAGGTAACAGGTGTCGCCGAGCCGCGCCATCGGCACGGCATCGGTGAAGCCGTAGCCGTCGGGCCGCATCGTGTACCCGCAGTCGTACTCGTACGGCGCCGGGCAGCGCTGCCCTGGCGCGCAGGCGTACTCGACCAGGCACGTCGCGCCGTAGGTGATCGTGAACGGCTGGACCTGGGGCGGCCCGTCCCGGCGGTCGCACGCCGTCCCGCCGACGAGCAGCCCGAGCAGCGCGGCGATCGACGACGACCTCATCGCCGCGAGCGTACCGGCCGCGTCTCCCCGGCGCCACGTCGCTGGCACGGCGCTGCGCCAGCCGTGACCAAGCCGTGGCAATCGCCACGGCGCGGCTCTCTACACTGCCGCCCACGTGTCGACGCCCGCCGAGCCGCCCGCCGAGCTGACCATGGACGAGGTCGCGCGCCACGACGGGCGCGACGGTAGCTACTGGATCGAGGTCCAGGACGCGGTCTACGACGTGACCGACTTCGTGCCGCGCCACCCCGGCGGCGGGCTGGCGACGCTGGGCGCCGGGCGCCACGCGACGACGCTGTTCGAGTCGTACCACCCCGGGCCCTCGCTCGATCGGGCGCGCCGCGCGCTCGGCAAGCAGGGGCGCCTGGTGGGCACGCTGGCGCCGGGCGAGCGCGAGCCCTACGGCGACCCGGCGTTCTTCGACGCCGTGCGCACCCGCGTCGACGACGAGCTGCGCCGCCGCGGCCGCGACTACCGCAGCTTCGGCTGGGCGCTGGTGCTCGAGGCGGTCGTGCTGCTGGCGCTGTTCGTCGGCGCGTGGGCGTGGCGGCTGGCGACCGGCTCGTACCTGGCGGCGGTGCTCGGCGGGCTGGTCGTCGCGCGGCTGGGCTTCGCGATGCACAGCGGCAACCACGCCGCGGTCGCGCGGCGCAGCGTCGCCAACCGCCTGCTCGGCACGATCATGGACTTCGTCGGCGGCTCGAGCCTGGTGTGGCAGGCGTCGCACCAGGTCTCGCACCACGGCCGGCCCAACGTCAGCGGCCACGACAACGACGCCGAGATCGGCGCGCCGTTCCTGCGCTTCCACCCGGCGCTGCGCCGGCGCGCGATCCACCGCGTCCAGACGGTGATCCTCGGCGTCGGCATGAGCATCGGGCTGGTGAAGTGGCTGATCTCCGACCTCGCGCACCTGCGCCGCGGCCGCGTCACCCACGCCGCGTTCCACGTGTCGCGCGGCGCGTGGCTCAAGGTGATCGCGTTCAAGGCGCTGTGGGTCGCGATGCACGTCGTCGCCCCGATCGTCGTGCTCGGGCCGCTGCACGGCGTGCTGACGACGCTGGTGATGATGGCGGTCGGCGCGTACTACATGGAGACGATCTTCATCGTGAACCACCTGCAGCGCGGGCTGGTGCCGCGGCCCGACGCGCACTGGGCGACGCAGCAGGTGCAGGGCAGCGCCAACTGGCGCGCCGGCTCGCGCGTCGCCAACTGGATCTCGGGCGGGCTCAACCACCAGATCGAGCACCACCTGTTCCCCAGCATGTCGATCTACCTGTACCCGACGATCTCGCCGGTCGTGCGCGCGACCTGCGCCGAGTTCGGCCTGCCGTACCGCGACTACCGCGGGTTCTGGTCGGCGCTCGGCCAGTGCGCCGGCTACCTGCACGATCTCGGTCGCCCGACCGTCGCGCTGGGCGCGCCGTCGCGGTAGCGGCTTGCGCCGTCGCGCGGGTGCCCTCACGATGGCGCATGACCGTCGACGACGCGCCCCGCCCGGCCGCGGCCAAGCCCAAGCCCCACCACGCGATCCTCTACGGCGTGCTCGCCGGCAGCGCGCTCGGCCTCACCGCCAGCGGCCTGGTCAGCGCCGACGTGCTGGGCGCCGCCGACGTGCAGTGGATCATCCGGTGGATCACGCTGCCGCTGGGGCAGGTGTTCCTGCGGCTGATGTTCATGCTGGCGGTGCCGCTGATCTTCGCCGCGCTGGTCACCGGCGTCGCCGAGCTCGATCCCAAGGCGCTGGGCCGGATCGGCGTGCGGACGCTGGCGTACACCGCGATCCTGTCGGCGATCGCGGTCGGCCTCGGGCTGCTGCTGGTCAACGTGATCGCGCCCGGCACCTGGAACCGCGCCGAGCTGATGGCGCAGGCCAGCCACCTGAAGGGGCCCGACATCCAGGTCGCCGAGCGGCCCGGGCTCGGCGGCGTCGTCCAGATGATCCCGACCAACCCGGTGGCCGCCGCGGCGACCGGCGACATGCTCGGGCTGATCATCTTCGCGCTGGTGCTGGGCGTCGGCCTGGCGGTGGCCAAGGGCGAGGCGCCGCGCGCGCTGCGCACGACGATCGCCGGCCTGGCCGAGGTGTCGATGTGGCTCATCCAGCAGGTGATGCGCCTCGCGCCGGTGGGCGTCGCGGCGCTCCTGTTCGGTAGCTTCGCGACGCTGGGGCTCGATCTGTTCACGACGATCGGCGGCTACGTCGCGACGGTGCTGGCGGCGCTGCTGGTGCACACGTTCGTCGTGTACCCGGTCTTCGTGCGGGTGCTGGGCGGCATGGGGCCGCGCCGGTTCTTCTCCGGATCGCGGCTGGCGCTCACCACCGCGTTCGCGACCGCGTCGTCGGCCGCGACCCTGCCGACGACGCTGCGGGTCGCCGAGACCGAGCTCGGCCTGCCGCGGTCGGTCGCGCGGTTCGTGCTCACCGCCGGCGCGTCGATGAACCAGAACGGCTCGGCGCTGTTCGAGGGCGTGACCGTGCTGTTCCTGGCCCAGGTCTACGGCGTCGACCTCAGCCTCGGGCAGCAGCTCGTGATCATGCTGATCTGCGTGCTGGGCGGCATCGGCACCGCCGGCATCCCCGGCGCGACGCTGCCGGTGATCGCGATGATGCTCGAGATGGTCGACGTGCCGGCGCAGGGCCTGGCGCTGATCCTCGGCGTCGATCGCGTGCTCGACATGTGCCGCACCACCGTCAACGTCGCCGGCGATCTGGCGATCGCGGTGGCGGTCGCGGGCCGCGCACCGGCGGGCGACGCCGAGGCGGGCGACCCCGCCCCGGCCTGATCGCGTCCCCGCCGCGACGCCCCGCCGCGGATGCGCCACGCGACGGGCCGCCCGGGCGTGGTAGACCACCGGCATGCACCCCCGGCCTTCGATCGCGACGCGCGTCCTCCTCGGCGCCAGCCTGACGGCTGGCCTGCTCACCGGCTGCAAGAAGGAGCCGGCCGCCAGCGGCACGCCGCCGACGACGGCGGCGCAGCCCGCCGCGCCGAGCGCCGCGGCCGCGACGCCGAACCTGGTGGGGCGACCGCCGATGCCGGCCCCGCCCGCGGTGGCGGCGGCGACCGCCGGCGCGGTGCTCGAGACGATGAACTCCGGCGGCTACACGTACGCCAAGCTCGACCTCGGCAGCGAGCAGGTGTGGGTCGCCGGGCCCGAGACCAAGCTCGCGGTCGGCGACAAGGTCGACATGATGGGCGGCACGCTGATGACCAACTTCACCAGCAACACGCTCAACCGCACGTTCGACCGCATCTACTTCGTCAACGCGCTGCCGCCGGCCGGCACCGGCGGCGCGGCCGGCGCGGGCGCGGTCGCGGCGGCCCACGGCGGCGCGATGCCCCCGGCGGCGCCGGCCACGCCGACCGAGAAGATCGAGCCGGTCGACGGCGGGCCGACGATCGCCGCGGTGCTGGCGGCGCCGGCGCCGCTGGCGGGCAAGCCGATCGCGATCCGCGGCAAGGTGGTCAAGTTCAACGCGCAGATCCTCGGCCACAACTGGCTGCACCTGCAGGACGGCACCGGCGACCTGACGATCACCACCGCCGACACCGCGGCGCCGGTCGCGGTCGGCGACGTCGTCGTCGCTCGCGGCACGCTCGCGCTCAACAAGGACTTCGGCGCCGGCTACAGCTACCCGGTGATCGTCGAAGACGCGACGCTGTCGGCGAAGTAGCTCACCCGAGCGCGGTGACCGCGGCGGCCGCGACGCGAGCTAGATCACGGTCGCGGCGGCCGCCCCGCCGCCGCGCCACCGACGCCGCGCCGCGCGTGGTTAGCTCGGGCGATGACGCCTCCCTCCATGCGATGGATGATCGCGTGCGGCCTGGCCATGGTGACCGCGTGCAGCGACGGATCGCCGGCGGCCATCGACGCGCCCGCCATCGACGCGCCCGCCATCGACGCGCCCGCCATCGACGCGCCTGCCATCGACGCGCCCGCCATCGACGCGCCCGCCATCGACGCGCCGATCGACGCGCGCGTCCCGATCGACGCGGCCCCGCTCGCCTGCGGATCACAGCCGCCGTGTCCGGCGCCCGCGCCGGGGCGGATCACGCTGTGCGGGACGATCCTGGACGCCGCCACGGTGACGGCGCTGACCTTGCCTGGCGCCGACGGCAGCGCCTGCGATCCGGCGCAGCCCACCGCGACCGGGCCGTGCGCGGTGCGGCTGACGGCCTACGACGTGATCGACTACCTCCAGGCGCCGACCGGCGCGATCCCGCTGGCCGGCGCGACCACGACGATCGACACCTGCGGTCGGTTCGTCGTCACCGACGCGACCCCGCCCCCCTTCGGCTTCGCGGCGCTGGTGGTGGACGACGCGCCCGCGGCCACTGACGCGCGCGTCCCGACGGTGGTGGCGCTGCCGACGACCAGCGGCGTGCCCGCGCCGCCGGCGCCGGCGTACAGCCTGCAGCGCGTCAGCGAGCAGGCCTGGAGCACGACCGCCGGGCTGACGACGGGCTTCGCCGCGCGCGGCGCGGTGATGCTGACGTTCCGCTACCACGGCCAGCCGGTCGCCGGGGTGCAGGCCCGGCGCGCGTCCAACACCATCCCCGACGACGACTACTACTTCAGCGACGCCACGGCCGCGCGCACGGCGATCGCGCCGGCCCAGGCGGCGACCGGCGCCAGCGGCGCCGCGCTGGTGATCAACGTCGCCACCCCGCAGGACTACGACGGCGTCGGCATGGCGCCGCCGGGGTGCGCGTGGTCGCACGCGCTGGCCGCGGCCCCCGCCGGCAGCGTGATGGTCCAGGACAAGCTCGCCGAGTCGTCGGCCGGCGTCGCCTGCCCGTAGGCCAGCGACCGCCCGCCGCGCCGCCGACCGCCGCGCCGCCCTCGACGGCGCGCCGCCGCCGCGGCTAGACTCGGCGCCGTGACCGCGTCGTCGCCTCCCGGCTCCCCCGGCGCGCGCGGGGCCGTCGCGGGCGACGCGCCGACCGAGGCCAGCGGCGACGAGGTCGCCTCCTGGCCGGCCCCGCGGGCCGACGAGCTGCGCGCCGGCGACGAGCTGGCCGGCCGCTACCGCGTCGTGCGGGCGCTCGGCCAGGGCGCGCACGGGCGGGTCTACGAGATGGAGGACCGCGAGCTCGGGCGCCGGGTCGCGGTGAAGCTGCTGGGCGGCCAGCGCGGCGGGGTGGCCGCGCGGTTCCGGCGCGAGGCGCGGCTGGCCGCGGCGCTGACCCACGAGCACGTCGCGGCGGTGTACGACGCCGGCGCGCTCGACGACGGCCGCCTGTTCATCGCGATGGAGCTGTGCCCCGGCGAGTCGCTGGCGCGGGTGCTCGACGCCGAGGGCGCGCTCGACGAGCGCCGCGCGGTCCGCCTCGCGCTGCAGATCGCCCGCGGGCTCGGCGCCGCGCACGCCCGCGGCATCATCCACCGCGACGTCAAGCCGGCCAACCTGATGGTGGCGACGCGGCCCGACGGCGAGCACGTGAAGATCGTCGACTTCGGCGTGTCGAAGCAGCTCGCCGGCGACGCCCGCGACGCGGTCACCACTGCCGACGGCGCGGTGATCGGCAGCCCGGCGTACATGGCCCCCGAGCAGGCGCGCGGCGACGAGGTCGATCACCGCGCCGACGTCTACGCGCTCGGCGCGGTGCTGTACGAGCTCGTGACCGGGCGCCTGCCGCACCCCGCCGCCTCGCCGATGGCGGTGCTGGCGCGGGTGCTCAGCGACGAGCCGACGCCGCCGCGGGTCGTGCGGCCGGGGCTGAGCGCCGACGTGGAGGCGATCATCGCCCGCGCGATGGCCAAGGACCGCGCCGCGCGCTACCCCGACATGGCCACGTTCGCGGCGGACCTCGCCGCGCTGCTGGCCGGCGAAGCCCTCGCGGCGACGGCACCGCCCCGGCGGCGGCGCGCGACGCGCGGGGTGGTCGTGATCGCGGCGCTGCTCGCCGCCAGCGTCGCCGTGACGCTCGCGCTCAACCGCGGCGGCCGCGCGCGCCGCGACGGCGCGGCGGCCGTCGGCGAGGACGCGGCGACGGCGATCGCGACGGCCCCCGACGCCGCCGGGTACGACCCGCTGCGCTGCGACACGCCGCCCGCGGCGACCGCCGAGGAGCGCAAGCGGCTCGGCGGGGAGCTGTACGATCGCGCGACCGCGGCGTACACGGCCGACGACTTCGAGCGCGCCGCCCTCGACTTCCAGCGCGCGCACTGCGAGGTCGCCTGGCCGTCGATGCTCGGCGACCAGGCCCAGGCCTGGGCGCGGGCCCGGCGCTACGACCGCGCGCTGGCCGCGATCGAGGCGTACGTCGCGGCGCTCGAGGACGGCGCCGGCGATCCGCTGGACCAGTTCGAGCCCGCCGAGCGCGCCCGCAAGCTGGCGCAGGCGCGCGCGCGCCGCGAGGAGCTGCGCGCGCTGACCGGGCGCTGACCGCGCCTACTTGTGCGTGGCGCGCCAGAACTCCGGGCCGTCCCACCACAGCACCAGGTTGACGTTGGCGGTGAGCTCCCGCAGGTCGCGCTTGCCGAAGTCGAGCGGCATCCGCTGGTACGAGCCGTCGGCCTCGACCCGCAGCCACGAGGCGATCAGCGCCGAGGCGTGGACGCCGGCGCTGTAGTCGGCGTGGTGCGCGCCGTTGATGAACGTCGCGAGCGACAGCGGATCCCACGCCACCCGGCCCTCGACCTGCACGTGCGGCACCAGCAGGTGCCCGTAGGACAGCCCGACCGGCATGCCGATGCGGTCGACGTCGACCGGGAACAGCGCGCCGGGGATGCCGGTCACGGTCCAGTTCTGCCAGTTGGCGCTCATCACCAGCGTGAGCTGATCGCCGCCGATGAACCAGGTCTTGGGCCGCGCGGTCAGGTCGAACTCGAAGTACGAGCCGGTCGCCGCGGCGCCGTCGGCCCGCGAGTTGTCGACGCCGGTGGTGTCGCCCCACGCGTAGCTGAGCGTGGTCAGCTTGTCGGGCACCGGCATGTACACCTGGTACGAGTACGAGAACCGGTCGCCGGCCTTGCCGCCGCGCTCGATCGCCGCGGCCTCGGCCTTCTGGCGCGCGGTGTAGGCCGCGCCAGCGCCGCTGGCCACCGACAGCAGGATCCCGCTGGTGTCGTAGAGCGTGACCGAATGGCCGGTGGTCGCGTACGCGGTCGTGCCCTCGTAGCCGGGGTCGCCGTCGATGTTGTAGTCACCGTCGTAGCGGCCGATCGTGCTCGACTGGACCTTCTGCCCGTAGCCGATGCCGCACCCGGCGACGAGGGCGACGACGGCGACGAGCGACCAGCGGACCGCGCCGGCAGTGTTCGGGAGCAGGGACATGCACCCGGAAACAGCCCCGGCCGGCGCGACGTCAGACGAAATCGACCGGCCCGCGCCGGCGCCGCCGCCGGTCAGCCTGCCGCCAGAGCGGCGACCTTCACCCGCCGGGCGCGCAGCCGCTGGATCAGATCGGCGTAGCTGGCGAACGGCGCCCGGGCTCGCTCGGCCAGGATCGTCGCCACCGCCGCGCGGTCCCAGCCCGGCACCAGCTCGAGCATCGCCGCGCCGCAGGCGTTGACGTCGAAGCGTAGCGGCTGCGCGTCGCCGAACGCTGCCAGCCGCACCGCGACCGCGGCGACCTCGACCGGCACCACCGGGCCGAGCCGGCGCGCCAGGATCGCGGGGTCGGCGATCGCGTCGGCCAGCCACCGCGCCCGCCGCGGCTCGGACTCGGTCATCAGCCGCTTGCGCGTCGCGATGTCGACGGTGAGCGCGGCGTCGTACAGCGCCGCCCACTGCGCCGCGGCGTCGGGGTCGACGGTCGCGCCGTGGGACAGGTCGAGGAACGCCGCGATGGCCGGCGCGCCCCGGGCGGCGACCACGTCGAGCAGCGGCGCCGCGTCGAGGGGGCCGGCGGTGGTCTCGGCGGTCGCCAGCGCCTGCCACAGCGCGCGGTAGCGCGGCGCGAGCGCGGCGAGGTCGTCGCCGCAGCCGTCGGCGGCGATCAGCTGAAAGAGCACGCTGGCGACGAAGCCCTCGGACGCCACCAGCGAGCCGGGGTCGCGCAGCGTGCGCAGATCGCGCGCCGGGTCGAGCTGCACCCGCAGGTAGTCGCGGCGCAGCGCCGGCTCGAACCCGAACGCGCCGTCGCGCACCGCCTGGTAGCGGGCGAAGGTCTGCGCGTAGGTCATCAGGTCGCGCGCCGCGAAGAAGTACTCGCCGGCCTTGTCGCCGGTCGGGCCGTGGCGCGGCGACGCGTGGTCGTAGAACCGCCGCACGTCGGGATCGCGGCCGCAGTGCGCGGCGATCGTCTCGAGGCTGATCGCCAGGCCCTCGGCCAGCGCGGTGCGCCGATCGGTCACCGCCGCGGTCGAGTGCGGGATCGGCGCGACCCCGCCGTCGGCGAGCGGCGCGGCGTCGGCGCGCGCGCGGGCGAGCAGCGCGTGGGCGGCGTGGCCGGTCTCGTGCAGCAACGTCCCGCGCAGCGTCTCGCGGTCGTCGGCCAGCCGCAGGTACGGCAGCTGCGGCAACGCGAGCGTCGCGTCGCCGTCGATCACCGTCAGCCCGACCTCGGCGTGGTTGCCGCCCTCCTCGACGCCGATGAACAAGGTCGGCGCGGCGGGCGCCGGCGCCGGCGGCGGCGCCAGCTCCCACGCCAGCGCGTACAGCACCAGCGCGAACCGCGCCGGCTCGTTGTCGATCGCGGCGCGCAGCGCGGCCAGCCGCGCCGGATCGTCGATCGGCCGCCACGGGCTCGCGCGATCGGCGCGCACGAGGAACGTGACCGCGACCGGCAGCGCGGGCGGCACGGGGGCCGCGTCGGGTGGCGGCGGGGCCGCGGCCGGCGGCGCGACCGCGACCGCGACCGTCGCAGGGGGTGTCGCGACCACGGTCGCACGCGGCGCCGCACACCCCACCCCCAGCGCCGCGATCACCAGACTTGCACGCGCGAAGACAGCCATGGCCGCGAGCCTAGCGAACCTCGGGCCAACGACGCGGTCACTCGTCGCCGTGGTCGCCGTCGTCGCCGTCGTCGTCGTCGTCGCCCGGGCGCGGGTCGCCGCGCTCGCCGACGAACACCCGCAGCACCGCGAAGTGCGCCGGGTCGCCGAAGATGGCGTGGTTGGTCACGAGCAGCGACTTGCGCGCGTCGTCGAAGGCCATCGTCGCCGGGTTGTCGAACGGGATCGGGCTGCCCGCGGGTCCGGTGATCCGGCTCCGCTCGGTGCCGTCGGGCTCGAGCACCGCGATCTGGCTGGCGCCCGCCAGCGTCACGTAGATCGTGCCCGACGCGCCGAAGGTCAGGCTGTCGGGGATGGCGCCGCCGCCGAACGTCGCGACGTGCTCGATGCTGTCGGGCGCGGGCGCGTCGACCACCGGCACGCGGTAGACGTGGCCGAGGCTGGGATCGACCGGATCGAAGGTCTCGACGACGTAGAGGAACGCGCGATCGGGGCCGAGCTTGATGCCGTTGGCGCCGAACGGCAGCGGCGCGGCGAGGTTGCCGGCCAGGAGCGGGCTGGCGAACCACGGCGCGATCGCGCCGCCGCCGGCCGGGATCCGGAAGATCGTCGCCTGCAGCGAGTCGGTGACGTACAGGTTGCCGGCGGCGTCGAAGGTCATCTCGTTGGACAGCGGCGGCAGATCGACGAACGTGGGCGCGCACGGGGTCGGACCGCCCGGCGCGCACGCCGGCAGATCGGGCAGCGGCGGCGCGTACGACGACTGCGCGTACTGGTGGCCGTGGCGGTGCAGGCGGATCACGCCGAGCTGCGTCGACACCACGAACACGTCGCCGGCGGCGTCGACCGCGATGCCGCTGAGCGCGTGCTCGAACGCCAGCTGCTCGCCGGCGATCGGGATCTCGGTGATCAAGGCGCCGTTGGCGCGGTTGAGGACGGTGACGACGCTCGGCCCCTTGCCCGCCGTGCCGAAGGTGGCCGGGCCGGCCACGTAGACGCGGTCGCCGACCACGGCGACGCCCTCGGGGAAGCCGCCGTTGCAGCCGGCCTGGCCGGCGCAGTAGCGGGCGGCGGCGGGGATGGGGGCCAGCACGGTGCCGTCGCCGACGGCGGGCGCGGCAGCGGCGGAGCCTGACGTTCCGGCGACCGCGACCAGGGCGCCGAGCAAGAGCGATGAGCGAGTGAGGTGCGACATGCCCGGGTAGAGCGCGCTGCGCCGACTTCGTATCGGACCGATCGCCGGTTGGCGCAGTATCCTCGGCCATGGACGCCCCACCCGACCGCCCCGGCGGCGCGCCGATCTACCGCGGCGAGGTGTACTGGGTCCCCGGCGACGACACGCGCGGCCCCGCGCCGCCCTACGCCCACCCCCACGTCGTGGTGCAGGACGACGTCTTCAACCACGCGCGCGTGACCACCGTCATCGTCTGCGCGCTGACCACGAACCTGCACCGCGCCAGCGAGCCCGGCAACGTGTTGCTCGCGCCGGGCGAGGGCGACCTCCCGACGCAGAGCGTCGTCGTGGTCTCGCAGGTGTCGTCGATCCCCAAGGCCCGGCTCGGCGCGCGCATCGGCGCGCTGTCGCAGGCCCGCGTCGACCAGATCGTCGCCGGCCTGCGCTTCCAGCAGACCTCGTACTTCCGGCGGTAGCCCCGGGACCTCAGCCGCCCAGGATCCGCAGCCGATCGTCGATACCCTCGACGCCCGGGACCGCCTCGATCGCCGCGACGACGCGCTCGCGATCGGCGCGGCTGGCCACGGTGCCGGTCAGGACGACCCGACCGCCCGCGAGCGCGAGCTCGAGCCCGTGGAGATCGATGTCGTCGAGCGCGCCCAGCGCCCACCGGATCGGCGTCAGCCGCGCCCCGGGCGCGAACGGGGGCGGCGCCCGCCGCAGCGCTTCCTGCTCCTCGGCCAGGGTCGGCCGGTGCGAGCCGTCGGGCAGCACCATGGTCTCCCGGACGAGCTCGTCGTAGGAGCGCGGGATCACATGCTCGCCGTGCGCGTGACCGGGGCGGGTCGGGGTCGTCATGACAACCTCCTGTCGTCCACGGTGGCCACGACCGCGCGCGCGTCAACCGGCGTCGCCACGGCCCGCCAAACCTGCGAGACTGCGCGGCCTCATGTCGCACGCCGCGATCGTCGTCGAAGGAGGCGCCATGCGCGGCGTCTTCGCGGCCGGCGTGCTCGACGTGTTCCTCGAGCAGGACTTCGCGCCGTTCGACCTGGCGATCGGCAGCTCGGCCGGCGCCTGCAACCTGTCGTCGCACCTGGCCCGCCAGCACGGCCGGAACCGCCGCTGCTTCTTCAACCAGATGCGCCGCCGCGAGTTCGTCGACGCCGGCCGCTTCCTGCGCGGGGGCCACTGGCTGGACATCGACTACCTGTGGGACGCGTTCGAGCGCGAGGACCCGCTCGACGCCGCGGCGATCGTCGCCGGCCCGACGCGGCTGGTGGTGGCGGCCACCGCGGTCGACACCGGCGCGCCGGTGTGGTTCGAGCCCGACGCGGCGTCGATGTCGCAGGTGCTCCAGGCGTCGTCGGCGGTGCCGGTGCTGTTCCGCCGCTTCGTCGAGGTCGACGGCCGCGCGTTCACCGACGGCGGCCTCGGCGCGCCGATCCCGGTCGAGGAGGCGTACCAGCGCGGCGCCCGCCGCATCCTGGTGATCCGCTCGCGGCCATCGGACTTCCCGGGGCCGTCGCGCGTCGAGTGCGCGCTGGCGGCGCGGCTGTTGCGCGAGCACCCGGCGCTGGTGGCCGCGTTCCGGCGCTACCGCGCGATCTACTCGCGCGCCCGCGCCTTCATCGCGCGGCCGCCCGTTGACTGTCGCGTGGTCCACGTCGCGCCCGACGGCCTGCGCACCAGCCGGATCACCCGCGACGTCGACGTGCTGCTCGCCGACTACCAGCGCGGGCGCGCCGCCGGCGTCCGGGCCATGCGGGCCTGGGCGGCGCTGTGAGGCGGGGCCGCGACGACGTGTCGGGGCCGCGGCCGTTGCGCGCGGCCCGCGGTTCTGCGACAAGCCCGCGATGGACGAGCCGTCGACCTGCCCGCGCTGCGCGCAGCCCAACGTGTACCCGGATGGCGAGCGCTGGGTGTGCGCCGACTGCGGCCACGAGTGGTCGCTCGGGGCCGCGCCCGCCGCGGAGGCCGCGCCCGAGGACGACGGCGTGGTGCGCGACGTCAACGGCGTGCCGCTCGCCAACGGCGACGCGGTGGTGCTGATCAAGAGCCTGAAGGTGAAGGGCTCGTCGGTGACGCTCAAGCAGGGCACCAAGATCACCAACATCCGCCTCGCCGACGGCGACCACGCGGTCGACTGCAAGGTCGACAACCTCAGCGTGATGCTCAAGCCCGAGTTCCTGCGCAAGGCCTGATCGCGGCGGTATCATCGGCCGATGCGCCTCCGCATCGCCTGGGCCTCGCTGTGCACCGCCGCCGCGCTCGCCGCGTGCACGCCACCGCCGACCGGTCCCCTCGCGCGCGCCGGCGGGACCGGCGCGACGACGACCGGCACGACGGCGACCGGCGCGGCGACGACTGGCACGACGGCGACCGGCACGGCGACCACGACCGACGCCGCCGGCACCCCGGACCCGACCGAGGCCCCGCGCTCGGTGCCGATGGTGGGCGAGTGCCGCGCCGGACAGACGTGGGGCTGCGCGCCGTGCGTGGCCGATTCCACCGACTGCCCCTGCGCCTGCGTCGGCGCCCCGGGCTGCCCCGCCGGCGAGGCGCTGCTGGTCGTGGCCGACACCGTCGGCTGCGGCCGACCGACCGCGGTGTGCCACCGCACCACCGATCCGGCGGTGTTCGTCTGCGATCGCCGCCCACCGCCACCACCGGTGCCCAACCGGGTCGCGCCCGCCGACGTGCGCTGCACCGCGACGCCGACCGGCTGGGAGCAGCGCAACCTGCTGCGCCGCGCCGACACGCCCGACGGCATGCCGCCGTCGCCGACCGGCGTGTGGTGCGATCTGCAAGGCGACGGCGAGCACTGGGGGCCGCGCCCCGACACCCCGGCCGCCGGGCCGGGCCGCAGCGCCGGGTACTTCTGCCAGGTGGTGAAGGGGTCGCCGGATCACGGCAAGGTCACCTGCTGGCGCAAGGACGAGCCGTAGCGCCCGACGATTTCGGAGCCTCCGCCTAACCTTCGGGCGCCGGTGCGGTCAGAGCCACATGCGCACCAACCCCTGGAAGCTCACCTCCTTCGCACTCCTCGCCGGCCTGGTCACCACCACGGTGATCGCCCCCGCCATCGCCGATCGCCAGCCGCACATGCGCGGCGCGCTGGTCGACATGAAGAAGGCCCGCGCCCAGCTCGATCAGGCGACGCCCGACAAGGGCGGCCACCGCGCCAAGGCGATCGTGCTGCTCAAGCAGGCGATCGACGAGGTCGAGCTGGGCATCAAGTTCGACAACCAGCACTGAGTTCCTCGAGGGCGTGTCGCCACGCCCTCCCCCGTCGGGTCATGCCCCGACGGGGCCCCCTCCCAAGACGCGAAACGCCTGGCGCATGGGTCGGTGCTCGGCCGAAAGACTTACGAGCACTGAGGTTCCGGAGGTGCGTCGCCGCACCTCCCTCGGCGGGCTGGAACTCGGCAGGTCAGCGCTGCGCCAGCCGGCGCTTGAGATCGTCGATCGCCGCCTGCCACGCGCCGCCCTCGGCGTCCTGCCACAGCTCGCGCAGCTCGGAGTCGTCGGCGGTGACGCGATCGAGGGCGGCCCGGGCGGCGGCGATCAGCGTGGTGGCCGGCGGCCCGCAGCTGGCGAGGAACGCGGTCACCTCGTCGGGCAGCTCGGCGTCGGCGTCGGCCTCCTCGGGCTCGTCGTCGCTGGCGGCCGCGGCCATCCGCGCGACCACCTCGGCGGCGGCGACCACCACCGAGCCGTCGGGCGCCTCGAGGTACTCGGCGTCGTCGGCGAGCGCCAGCGCCTCGCGCAGCGCCGCGACGCCGCCGTCGGCGAGCTCGTCGAGCCAGTCACACGCGTCGTCGTTCTCGAACGGGCCGGAGCCCCAGGCGCCCATGCGCCGATGCTACCGCGAGGCGGCCGTCGATGGCGCGCGCGCGATCCCGGGGCCGGATCACCGACGGCCCGCTCGCCCGCCGCCGCCGGCTGCGGCATGGTCGCGCCACGCCGATGCCGGAATCGCTCGTCCTCGCACCGACCGCCGACCCGCGGGTGTTCGTCCACCCCGACGGCCGCCGCCTGACGCCGCCCGCCGACTGGGCCTGCCTGCCGCCCGGCGACGCCGGCCTGACCCGCCGGGTCAAGGCCGCGGGCCCGTCGTGGGCGGTGATCGAGCAGCGCGGGCGCAAGCAGTTCTCCCGCGGGCTGTGGGCGCCGCGCGCGCACATCGACGCGGCGCGGGTGGCGATCGAGGCCGAGCGCGCGACCGAGGGCTACGCGCGCCGCCGCGCCAGCGATCGCGATCGCCGCGATCGCGCGCAGGCCGCGTACGCCGTGTCGTTCGAGCAGGAGGTGCGGGCGTTCCTGCGGTTCGCGCCGCGGTGGGGGGCGCTGGGCGACGCGGTGGCGGCCCGGGTCGCGGCCCACGCCACGCCGGTCGGCAGCGGCACCGTCGCCCGCACCCAGCGCATCAGCATCGACGAGCGCGCCGCCGCCGCGGTGATCGCGTGGATGCGGCACCAGACCACCGGCTACGACGACATGCGGATCGAGCGCGTGGCCGGCCGCCGCCGCGAGGTGCGCCGCGAGCTAGCCCAGCTGTCGCGCGCGGTGCTCGACCTGCATCGCCGGGACGCGCCGCACCTGCCGGCGAGCTGCTCGCTGTGCCGGGCCGTCGCCAGCACGCCCGCACCGGCGAGCCCGCCGCCCGCCGCGCCCGCGCCGCCGTCGCCCCCGCGCGCCTTCGCCGACGCCGACCTCGACGCGATCGATCTGTGAGCGCGTGAGCGCCCGCCCCGCCGTCAGGGCGAGAACGGCTGCGCGACCACCGGCATCGCCTGCACCTCGGCCACCCGCGCCGCCCAGCTGTCCATCACCGCGTTGGTGCCGTTCATCCCGGCGTTCGTGCCGATGATCCACTGCTTGGTGTCGGCGATGCCGGCGCCCTCGTACGCGTAGATGTCGGTGGTGGCGTTGCCGTAGGCCAGGTCGAGGACGTAGCCCTTGGCCGTCAGCGATTGCAGCCACGCCTTCTTGTAGTCGCCGACGCCGGTGTTGGTGGGCAGGCCCTCGGCGGTGGTGGTCGTCAGGTGCAGCGGCCCCGGCGCGAAGCCGAGGTCGGCCAGCCACTGCCGGCTGGCGATCGCCAGGAACGTCGGCCGCCCGGTGATGTACGCGACGACGTGGTGCTTGGCGGCGTGGGTGGTAGTCAGCGCGGCCGCGCTCGGGTACGCCGTCGGCACGTAGCTGTTGAGCAGGATCTGCACGAACAGCTCGGTGTCGCTGGTGGTGAGCGTGCCGTCGATGTCGGTCACCGCGATGTGGCTGCCGGTCGGCAGGATCCACAGGTAGCTGACGGTGACGCTGGCGTCGCCCAGCACCTCGAACCGCGCCTCGTAGATGCCGGGCGCGAGCGTGACGTCGACCGGCACGTCGAGCTGGCCGGCCGCGGTGGTGTGCGTGCCCAGCGCGTGCCAGCCGTTGCAGTCGTCGAGCCACACCGCCACCGGCTCCTGATCGAGCGCGGTCGCGGTGGTGCCGTAGGTGAAGCGGGCGCGCGCCGACACCGGCGTGCCCGGCGGGGTCACGATGTCCTCGCCGCCGTGGTTGGCGGCGCCGCCCAGCGCGACCAGCGTGCCGCCGACGGTGGCGAACCCGGCCGCCGGCGTCGGCGTGAACGCGCGCCCGGTGCAGTGGCGCAGCGCCGGCACGCCGTTGCCCGGCGCGTCGATCGGCGCGCCGCCATCGCCGTCGCCGGCGCCGCCGCCGTCACCACCGGTGCTCCGCGCGTCGATCAGCAGGATGTCGTCGCCGTTGCCCGCGGGCGCGCCGCCGCACGCCGCCGCCGCGATCAGGGCGAAGTAGGCCAGGTTCCTCATCGGCGGGCTAAATACACCCGGGCCCGCAGCCTCACAAGCACCGCCGCACGGGCGGCGTTACGACTGTCGGCCAGCTCACGGTGGCATCGCCAGCCAGGCGGTGGCCTGGCGATCGTCGTCGTCGCGCTGGTTGCCCGACAGGATCCACGCGATCGCGCCGTCGGCCAGCGGCACGATCGTGACCAGCGTCGCGGCGTAGCCGCGGGTGATCGTCGGCGCCACCGCGAACCGGGCGACCGCACCGCGCGGGCTGCGGTACGTGAACACCACGCGGCTCGCGGTGCCTCGCTGCGCCTGCGCCCGCCACGCCGGGTCCAGCCCGCGCGCCGGGGCCCAGCGGATCGCCACCGCGGGCTCGTCGCCGGGCGGCAGCACCGCCGCCGGCGCCAGCGCGTCGTCGAGGTCGGGGGCCAGCTCGACCGCCCAGGTCAGGCCGCTCGGGTCGTAGCGCGGCGGGCCGGCGCGCTCGGCCGGCGGCGCGCCGACCACGCACCCGGGCAGGCACGCGGCGCGCGGGCAGCGCAGCGCCGGCGCGGCGGCGGCGGGATCGAACACCGCGGTCGCGTCGTCGCGGTCGTCGTCCTCGCACGGCACCCGCGCCAGCAACCGCCGGCCGGCGGCGTCGAGCCAGGCCTCCTCGGGCGGAAAGCTCACCAGCGTCGGCGCGCGCACGACGGCAGGCCCCGGCGACGCCGCGCGACGCCGCGCCACGATCACCGCCAGCGCCGCGGCGAGCGCCACCGCCGCCACCGCGACCGCGGCCCACCGACGCCGCGCCGGGCTCACCGCGGCGGCCGCCGCACCAGCGCGTCGGCCGGCACCAGCTCGGGCCGCGGCGAGCGCGCCACCGGATCGATCGCCGTCGAGCCGCACGCCAGGCACGCGCCGTTGAGGATGACGTCGTGCTCGCAGTGGCCGCACGCGGCGCAGACGCCGTCGACGCGATCGCGGTGCGGGCACGGGGCGGGGACCACGCGCCCACCCTGCCACGCGGCGGCGCGGCGTGCCATCGTCGACGCATGCTGCGCGACGCCACCGCCGCCGACCTGCCCGCCATCGCCGCGATCACCGCGTACTACGTCGAGCACACCGCGATCCATTTCGGATACCAGCCGCCGACCGTCGCCGAGCTCGCCGCGGCCTGGGCCGCGCGCGATCGCCACGCCTGGCTGGTGGCCACCGCCGCCGACGGCGCGGTGATCGGCTACGCCAAGAGCGACCGCTTCCGCGCCCGCGCCGCCTACGATCGATCGGCGGAGCTCGGCGTCTACCTCGCGCCCGATCACACCGGGCGCGGCGTCGGGCGGCAGCTGATCGCCGCGCTGATCGCGCGGCTGGCCGCCGCCGACTTCCACCTGGCCATCGCCGGCATCGCCCTGCCCAACCCGGCCTCGGTGGCGCTGTTCGAGCGTGCCGGGTTCACCCCGGTCGGCGTCTTCCGCGAGGTCGGCTGGAAGTTCGACGCGTGGCACGACGTCGGCTTCTGGCAGCGACGACTCGCGCCCGCCGATCGTGATACGCCCGCGCCATGAGCCGTATCTATCGCTCGCTGCCGCCCGCCGGCACGCGCCTGGGCATCGCGTTCTCCGGTGGCCTCGACACCCGCTGCGCCGTCGCCTGGCTGGCCGAGCAAGGCCAGGAGGTCTACGCCTACACCGCCGACCTGGCCCAGCCCGACGAGGCCAACCCGGCCGACATCCCGCCGATCGCGCTCGAGCACGGCGCCAAGGCCGCCGGCCTGCTCGACTGCCGGGACGCGCTGGTCCGCGAGGGCCTGATCGCGATCCAGTGCGGCGCGTTCCACCTGCGCACCGCCGGCAAGGCGTACTTCAACACCACGCCGCTGGGCCGCGCGGTCACGACCACCGCGATCGTCCGCGCGATGATGGCCGACGACGTCCACGTCTTCGGCGACGGCTCGACCCACAAGGGCAACGACATCCAGCGCTTCTACCGCTACGGCGTGCTGGTCGATCCGACGCTCAAGATCTACAAGCCGTGGCTCGACAACGCGTTCGTGCGCGCGTTCGGCGGCCGCACCGAGATGTCCGAGTACCTGAACCGGATCGGCAAGCCGTACAAGATGGGCGTCGAGAAGGCGTACTCGACCGACGCCAACCTGCTGGGCGCGACCCACGAGGCCAAGGACCTCGAGCGGCTCGACACCGGCATGCGCATCGTCAACCCGATCATGGGCGTCGCGCCGTGGCGCGCCGACCAGGCGATCGCCGCCGAGGAGATCACGCTCGGCTTCGAGCAGGGCGTGCCGACCTCGATCAACGGCCAGCGATTCGCGTCGCGGGTCGAGCTGTTCATGGAGGCCAACCGGATCGGCGGCCGCCACGGCCTGGGCATGAGCGATCAGATCGAGAACCGCGTGATCGACGCCAAGAGCCGCGGCTGCTACGAGGCGCCGGGCATGGCGCTGATCCACCTCGGCTACGAGCGGCTGCTGTCGGCGATCCACAACGAGAACACGATGGAGCTGTACGCGACCTTGGGCCGCCGCCTGGGCCGCCTGCTGTACGAGGGCCGCTGGTACGACCCCGAGGCGTGCCTGCTCAAGGACGGCCTGGCCCGCTGGGTCGCGCCGGCGGTCACCGGCTCGGTCACCGTCGAGCTGCGCCGCGGCGACGACTACACGCTGCTCGACACCCGCGCCGCGTACATGGCCTACGCGCCCGACAAGCTGTCGATGGAGCGCGTCGAGGAGCCGGCGTTCACGCCCGAGGATCGGATCGGCGCCCTCGAGCTGCAGAACCTGTCGGTCGGCGACAACCGCGCGCTGCTGCTGCACCACCTCGACGCCCTGCGCCAGCTCGGCGCCGGCGGCGCCGCCAGCGAGCTCGGCGGCCTGCTCGGCGACGGCACCTGAGCCCCGCCGCGGCGGCGATCAGCGCAGCGGCCCGACGCGGCACAGCACCTCGTCCGCGTGCGGCCGGGCGAACAGCGTGTGCGAGAAGCACGGCTCCTCGCGCAACCCGACCCCGCAGCGCCGGCTCACCGCGGCCAGCAGGTCGCGCAGCGGCAGATCGCGCGGCCCCCGCGTCATGCACAGGAAGCGGACCTCCGCGCACGCGGGCCGCGTGAGCAGCTCCTCGAGCAGGCGCACGCCGAGGTCCTCGGGCGCGCCGATCGCCGTGCCGAACTGCCACACGAACATGTCGCGCGGGTAGGCCGGCGGCCGATAGCCGAGCGCGTAGCCGACGATGGCGCCGTCGAGGCTGGCGACCACGCCGGTGTCGGCGAAGTGGGTGCACAGCAACACGAACGCGTAGGGGCTGTCGCGGTCGGGACCCTGGGTGGGCGCCAGCCGCCAGATGCCGGGCGCGTCGGCCGGCCGCGGCGGGCGCAGCTCGATCACGCGCGGCCTCGGCGGCGATCGAGCCGGACCACCAGCGTCGTACACGGCGCGGCGCGCACCAGCGCCTCCGCGGTCGAGCCGAGCAGGAACCGGGTGATGCCGGTGCGGCCGACGGTCCCGATCACCAGCAGCCGCGCGGCCCGGCGCTCGACCTCGGCCAGCAGCGCGCCCACCACCGGCCCCTCGACGACCACCGGCGCGGCGTCGGTCCGGTGGGCCTGCGCCGCCATCGCCAGCCGCCGGTCGGCCTCGCGCCGGCGCTCGAGCTCGTGGCGCGTCGTGGTCGGGACCGGCGGCGCGAACTCGATCATCGTCGCCGGCATCGGCTCGAGCGCGTGCGCGAGCAGCAGCGGCTCGCCGGTGCGGCGGGCCTCGCGGGCCGCCGCCGCCACCGCCGGCAGGGCCGGATCGGAGAAGTCGGTGCACGCGACGATCGGGCCGCGGCGCGGCCCCTCCCGCGCGATCAGCACCGGCGTGTGCGCGTGGCGCACGACGCGCTCGGCGTCGACGCCGGTCGCCGGCGTCGGGCCGACGACGATCAGGTCGGCGCCGCACCGCTCGGCGATGGCCAGCGCCACCTCGGCGCCGCCGCCCGACTCGACCAGCACCTCGGCCGGGGCGATCTCGGGGGCCGCCGTCGCCACCTGGGTGACGACGGCGTCGCGGACCCGCACGGGCAGCTCGGCCTGGCGCACCGGATCGTCGATGCCCCAGTGCGGGAACAGCGGCCGCACGAGCGCCTGCGGCGGGATCGCGTGGACGACGACCAGCGCCGCGCCCGCCAACTGCGCGCGGCGCGCGGCCACGGCGATCGCGAGCGCGCCGGCGGGGCCGAGATCGGTCACCGCCAGGACGGTGCGGACCTCGTCGGCGTCGCTCATGACCTCGCCCCCCAGGCGGCGGCCGGCGGCGCCAGCGGCACGACCAAGACGTTGCCGGCCGCGTCGGCGACGACCCGCTCGGCGCAACCGACGCCGGCCCGCGCCCGCCGCATCCCGACGACGACCAGCTCGGCGGCGTGGGTGGTCATCGCCTCGACGATCGCCCGCGCCGGCTGCACCGCGCTGGCGAGCAGCACCCGCGGGCGCGGCGTCGCGCGCACGGCGAGCCGCGCCAGGCGCCGCATCCGGCGGACCACCGCCGCCGAGGCCAGCGGCCGGATCGCCAGCGCCGGCGTCGCCCACGACGGCGCGACGCTGTGCAGCACGAAGGCCTCGGCGTCGCGCTCGGCCGCGAGAGAGGTCGCCAGCGCCAGCACCGGCGCCCCCGGCCCGCGCAGATCGGTGGCGGCGAGCACGCGGCGCCACGGGGTCCGGGTGCGCGCGACCAGCACCGGCCGCTGCGTCAGCATCGCCAGCCGACGGACGACGCGTGGCGTGGTGCCCCCCGCCACCACGACGACGGCGATCGCCCGACGCCGGACCGCGGCCACGACCTTGGCGACGTCGAGATCGGTCACCAGGACTCCGCCGCGCCGGGTGCCCGTCGTGATCGCCGACAGCCGGCGATCGAGGTTGGTCGCGCACGCGGTCATCGTGACCAGCACCGCCGGAGGTGGCGGCCCGGCGAAGGCCAGCAACGCCGCCCCCCGACGGGGGGAGCGGACCGCGCGCGTCATCGGCGAGAGCAGGTTCACGACGTCACCTCCACCGCCACTATCCGACCCGCCGCGGCTGTCGTCCATGTCGAAACATTGACCGCAGATGTCGCTCTGCTCGACATCGCCCACAGCGGCGTCGCGCCGCGGCGGCTCAGCGCTCGCGCAGCTCGGCCCGCTGATCCTGCGACGAGCCGCCGGCGAAGTACCAGGTGGCGGAGGTGACGCCGCGGCTGGCCGACACGCACCAGCTGGCGCCGCCCTCGTCGCCGCCCCAGCTCTCGTCCTCGACGCACCAGCCGTCGGTGGTGGCGGTGACCCGGTGGACGGTCCCGAACCGCGCGTCGTCCTCGCCGTCGTCGGGGTCGCCGTCGCCGTCGTCGTCGTCGCTGGTGTCGTCGTAGCCGCCCTGCTCCGCCGACGGCTGGCCGGCCACCAGATCGGGCGCGGCGGGCAGCGCGGCCTCGAGCTCGGCGACCGTCGTCGGCAGCGCGCCGGCCTCGAGCCGCCACAGCTGCGCGCCGTCGGTGGCGTAGGTGCGCTCCAGCTCCTCGAGGATACGCGGCCGGAGCGTGGCGGCGTCGCCGTCGTCGTCGCACGCGATCGTCGCGGTCCGGTAGCGGCCCAGCGTCGCGACCGCGAGGTGGCAGGTCACCGGGTCGGTCGACGCGGTCTTGACCATGCCGTCGGCGTCGGCGGCCGGATCCTGATCGTCGTAGAACGACGACTCCTGGGTCACGTCGTAGATCAGCGTGCGATCGGCGGCGAACATCCCGGCCATGAACGCGCCGCTGGCCGGCGGCGCCGGCGGCGCGTTGGTGATGGGCCGCGGGGCGCCGCGGCCGTGGCACGCCATCGTCACCAGGAGGATCGCGAGGCCGCTCGAGCGCATGCCGTTCCAACGCCGCGGCGGCGCCGCCGATTCCGTCACCGCTAGAGGTCGTCGCACGGGGTGCCGAGGCCGGCCGGGTAGACCCCGAGGTCGCCGTAGATCAGCTTGATGTTGTCCTCGACCGGCACCGGCGTGAGCGAGCTCTTGACGTTGCCCTTGATCCAGGTGGTCTCGGAGTTCGAGGTCACCAGCCGCAGCTGGCCGTTCTTGGTCGAGAAGATCTCGCCGACCGAGTCCGAGACCACGTTCTTCATGATCTGCTGCTTCATCGCGCCGGCCGGGCCGACGAAGATCCGGTAGCCCTTGCCGCCCTCCTCGTCGCGCAGCCGGTCGACGTAGTAGTAGGTGCCGCTGTCGTCGCGGGCCAGCACGTGGCCCTGGTACTTCCACATCGCGGTCTTGAACGCCGCCTTGTCGAGCACCGCGCGGGCGTCGCCGTCGGCCAGCGGCTTCAGGATCTCCTCCTGATCGCCGCAGCTGACGAAGTAGTCGCCGTTGTCCTTCCTGCCGATGTCGGTGCGGTGATCGACCCGCGGCGCCCAGAAGCGGAAGCTGAACGCCGGGCCGTTGGCGCCGCCGCCGATGATGCGCTGCCGGTGCAGCACCTTCTTGTCGCCGTAGAACACCATCGTGTCGTCGCGGTAGCCGCTGTCCATCACGTAGATGCCGCCGTCGCTGTCGGTCAGCACCTTGAGCTGGGCCCGGGCGGCGCTGATGTCGACCAGCTCCGAGGCCTTCTTCTTCTTGGGCCGGGCGTCGGCGGCGCCCCACGGCACCAGGGTGGCGATCACGACGAGGGCGACAGGGGCTGCGCGCATGGTCCGGGCATTATACGATGCCAGGCGATGGCGCATTCACCGACCCAGGCCCTCGATGTGGGCTCCGTGATCGCGGAGACCTACACGGTCGAGGGGCTGCTGGGCCGGGGCGGGATGGGCGCGGTGTTCGTGGCCAGCCACGTCCGGCTGCCGGGCAAGAAGGTCGCGATCAAGGTCCTCCACCCCGACGTCGCCGACGCCGAGTCGCTGGCGCGGTTCCGCCGCGAGGCCGAGATCGCGTCGCGGCTGGGCCACCCGAACATCGTCGAGGTCCACGACTGGAACCAGCTCCCCGACGGCACGCCGTACCTCGTGCTCGAGCTCCTGGTCGGCGAGTCGCTGGCCGATCGGCTGCGGCGCGGGCCGATGACGCTCGACGAGGTCGCGCCGATCATCCGCCAGGTCGGCGCGGCGCTGGCCGCGGCGCACCGCGAGGGCATCGTCCACCGCGATCTCAAGCCCGCCAACATCTTCCTCCTGCCGCAGGACGAGGGCCCGCCGCGGGCCAAGGTGCTCGACTTCGGCATCTCGAAGATCCACGGCTCGAACACGGTGAAGACCCAGGACACGCAGATGCTGGGCACGCCGCAGTACATGGCGCCCGAGCAGGCCACCGGCCGCCACGATCAGGTCGACGGCCGCACCGACGTCTTCGCGCTCGGGGCGGTGGTGTACGAGATGCTCACCGGCCAGCCGGCGTTCGGCGGCGCCACCATCCCCGAGGTGGTGTTCAAGGTGGTGTTCGACCCGGCGCCGTCGGTGGCGAGCCTGGCGCCCGGCGTCCCGGCGGCGGCCGTCGCCGCGGTCGACCGCGCGCTGGCCAAGAAGCCGGAGGAGCGCTGGCCCGACGTCGCGGCGTTCGTCGAGGCGCTGACCGGCTCGCCGCTGGCCACCGGCCGCGCGCCGATCCCGACCAACGTGCGGCCGGCGGTGGGGCCGGCCACGCCGACCAAGCAGAGCACCCAGGACGCGTTCGCGCAGACCGTGGGCTCGGGCGATCACGGCAGCGCGCTGGCCAGCCAGGCCCGCGAGGCGCTCAAGGCCGGGCCGGTGGCGTCGGCGCAGACCGTGGCCTCGGCGCCGGCGCTGGCGACGCCGCCGAAGAAGCGCACCGGCGCGATCGTCGGCGCGGTGGTGGTGCTCGCCGGCGCGGCGGTGGCCGCGGTGGTGGTGCTCGGCGGCGGCGGCGGCAAGCCGACCACGCCGTCGCCCGCGACCGCGATCGACGCCGCGGTGGTGGCCAGCGCGCCGGTCGACGCCGCGCCGACCGCGCCTGCGATCGACGGCGCGGTGGTGGTGCCGCCGCCGGACCTCGTCGACGCCGGCGCCGCGCCCACCGACGCCGCCGCGCCCAGCGACGCCCGCGCCGCCCGCCCCACCGACGCCCGGCCGGCCACGCCGCGCGTCGACGCCGGCGCCGACGAGCCCGCCGAGGACGCCGACCCGCCCGACGTGCGCGCCGCGGCGGCCGAGGCCCGCGCCGCGCTGCGCGCCGGCGACCCCGACGCCGCGCTGCAGGTCACGCGCGCCGCGCTCAACAAGTTCCCGACGGCGCAGGTGTTGTTCGCGATCCGCGCCGAGGCCTACTGCCAGAACCAGGATCTCGGCGCCGCCAAGGCCGCGCTGCGCAGCGTCTCGAAGCCGCGGCTCAAGGCCCAGGCCAAGCGCGCCTGCAAGGCCGCGGGCATCGAGCTGTAGCCGCGCGCCCTAGCGGCGGCGCGCGGCGAGCGCCAGCAGCTGCGTGAACGCCCACGTCCGCGGCACCGGCGCCGCGGCCGGCGGCGTCGGCGGCGTCGCGGCCAGCGCGTCGAGCAGCGCGCGCGCGTCGGCGGCCTTCTGATCGAACGGGTGCGCCGCGCGCCACGCCGCGAACCGCGCCCGCGTCGCCGCCGGCAGCGCGGCGTCGACCGCGTCCCAGGTGCGATCCCAGTACGGCACCGCCGCGGCGGCGGCGATCGTCGCGCGCGCGGTCGCGGCGTCGAGCACCCGCGCGGTCCGGGCCCGCGCGACCTGCGCGCGCACGTTGACCAGCGGCACCGACACCGCCAGGTAGCCGCCCTCGGCGGGCAGGTGCGCCACCGCGACCTCGGCGTCGCTGGTCAGCCGGCCGCGCCGGTAGGCCTGGTAGATCGCGCCGACGCCGCGCATGCCGTGGCGATCGAGCTCGGCGGCGCGCAGCGCGCCCATCGACGCCGCGCCCCACACCTCGACGCCCAGCTCGAGCGCGAGCAGGAGCTCCTTGTGCCACACCGCGGCCATGCGCTCGAAGTAGCCGTCGACGATCGCCAGCCGCGCCGGCTGGCGGCGCCGCAGCAGGCGCGCCACGTCGAGCACCGCCACCGGCGGCGCCAGCTCGGCGCCGGGCAGCCGCGCGCGCGCCTCGGCCGCCGGCAGGCTCGGGCCGAGGAAGACGATCGTGCCGCCGGCGCGCCGCGCCATCAGCCGCGCCATCAGCCCAGCCCCTCGAGCGCCGTCGCGCGCCCCGGCACCAGCACCTTGACCACCGGCACGCCGAAGCCCGGCTGCCGCAGATCGGCGACCAGCACCTCGGGGCTGCCGGCGGCGGCGAGCGCGTCGAGCAGCGTCGCCAGCGCGGCGCCGAGGTCGGCGATCCGCGGGCGGGCGTAGGCGCGGGCGTCGATCGACTCGTCGGGCGGCGCCGCGTAGCGCCGCCAGATCCGCCGCAGCACCACGCGATCGGTGGCGCGGCGGTAGTCGTGCGGGAAGAAGTCGTCGCGGGCGCCGGCGATGTACGTCATCCGGGTCTGCACCGCCTCGGTGATCGCCCGCGCCATCGCGATGACCGGGTCGAGGTGGCAGCCGAAGCCCTGGTAGAAGCCGACCGCGCGCCAGGTCGGCTCGGCCGGATCGTGCATCAGCCCGCAGCCGAACACCGGCACGCCGACGTCGGAGGTCAGGTCCCACAGCCACAGCCGCGCGCCGGCCCCGGTGACGCGATCGATCAGCCCGCGCACCGCGCGATCGGCGATCGTGTCGAGGACGACCCGGCGATCGTGGCCGGTCAGCCGCCACGTGGCCTCGGCGTCGCGCTCGATCACCTCGCTCAGGCCGTGGACGATCGCCTCGCCGAGCGTGTTGCCCGAGGCCAGGCCGTTGGACGACACGTCGAACAGCGGCGGCGCGGCGGCGGCCGCGACGGTGTCGAGCGTCACCGCCTCCCACGGGATCCACGCCGGGCGGCCGCTCGGCAGCGCGACGCCGCGCACCCACGGCCGCACCGCGTCGACGGCGAACCGCCGCGGGTGCCGCGGCAGCGCCCGCGCCCGCGCGATCGTCGCCGCGCCCAGCGCCCGCGCGCTGGCCAGCCGATCGGGCCGGCGCTGCTCGGCGTGCCAGGTCTCGATGCTCTCCATCAGCGCCGACACCTTGGCCGCGAGCGACGTCACGCCCTTGCCCTGCGCCGACGACAGCGAGCGCCCCATCGGGCGGATCGCCGCCCACACCGGCACGCCGAGCGCGTCGAGGTCGGTCAGGTCGGCCAGCCGCGTGAGCCCGATCCGCGGCGCCACCGGCGCGAACCGCCGCCACGTCGCGGCGAGGGTCGCGGCGCGCAGCGTGCCGGTGCGCGCGCGCACGGGCGCGGCCAGCGGCTCACCGAAGACGGTCGCGATCACGGCGGCGCACAGTAGGGCCAGCGCGGCGGCAAGTCGATCGCGCGCGCGGCCGATCGGCGCGCCGGCGGCGGCGATCGCCCAGGCGCCGCGGCGTACGCGCCGCTACGAAGCGCCTTCGGGCGCGGCCCGGACGACCGGCATTCATGAATCTTTCTTCATCTTTTATTGACCCAAAGTCAACAAGTTGCAGATTCACGTCGAGCCGGGCGGTTGCCGGCCGCGCCGTGGTGACTACGACTGGGGCCATGAACCTCCCCCTCGCCGCCACCGCCGCCGCGCTCGCCGCCACCGCCGCCTGCGGCTTCGACCCCGCCGGCGCCCCGGTCCCGCTGGTCGATCGCCTCGCCGATCGCGCCCAGCTGGCCGTGACCACCGACAGCGACCTCGACGCCACCGCCGTGGCCAGCGGCCACGCGCTCGCGATCGCGCCGGCGATCACCGGCGGCCAGGTTGTCGTGCGCACCACCGCCGACGGCTACCTGCTGGTCGAGGACCTGACCTTGCCGCTGGCCGACGTCACGCTGCCCGCCGGCATGATCGCCGACCGCCCGGTGCGCTTCACCGACCTGGTGCTGCGCCTGGGCACCCAGCTCGCGGTGGCGCTGCCCGACGAGGTCCCCGGCGACGCGCTGGTCGGCACCGGCCAGGCCGACCTGATCCTCGACTGGTCGCTGGTCGACGCCGACGGCGACCACGTGCCGCTCGGGCTGCGCAAGGCGCCGCGCACCCGGTTCGCCGTCGCGGTCACCGCCGACGCCACCGGCGCGCTGCGCGCCGACCTGGCCGCCCACATCGACGGCACCGCGATGATCATCACCGCGACCTCGGCGCTGCGCGACGTGTCGCTGGCGGTGGTCGGCGCCGAGGCGATCGTCGCCCCTGGCACCTGATCCGCGACCTGCGCTCGGCGCCGGCCGTCGGCCTCGCGGTAGTATCGCGCGACGATGTCGAGCCGGGGGGACGGTTCCGAGCCGCAGCGCGCCCCGGCCAGCCCGGCGTGGGAGGCGCCCGATCGCTTCTTCGTGCTCGGCCGGCTCGGCCAGGGCGCCCACGGCACGGTCTACCGCGCGCTCGACATGGTGCTCGGCCGCGAGGTGGCGCTGAAGGTCCTGAGCGCCGACCACGACACCACCGCGCTGTACCGCTTCAAGCGCGAGTTCCGCACGCTGCGCGACGTCGTCCACCCCAACCTGGTGCGGCTCTACGAGCTGTTCCTCACCGACGATCCGCCGTGGTTCACGATGGAGCTGGTCGCGGGCGTGCCGATCCACGAGCACCTCGGCCTGCGCCTGGGCAGCGGCGCCGGCCGCGGCGACACCGCGCCGCCGCCGAGCGAGGCCCGCCCGGCCGATCTCGAGCGCGTGCGCGATCGGTTCTTCCAGCTGGCCGACGCGGTCGCCGCGATCCACGCCACCGGCAAGGTCCACCGCGACCTCAAGCCGTCCAACGTGCTGGTCACCGCCGCCGGCCGGGTGGTCGTGCTCGACTTCGGGCTGATCAGCGGCGACGTCCGCCACGGCGGCGATCCCGAGCGCACCCACGAGGCGTCGGCGGTCGGCACCCCCGGCTACATGTCGCCCGAGCAGGTGCTCGATCGGCCGCTGACCGCCGCCGCCGACTGGTACAGCGTCGGCGTCATGCTGTACGAGGCGCTCACCGGCGTGCGCCCGTTCCGCGGCACCCGCGATCAGGTGATGGCGCGCCGGGTCGCCGAGGATCCGCCGCCGCCGCGCGCGCTGGTGCCGACGGTGCCGCCCGAGCTCGACCACGCCTGCACGCGGCTGCTCGATCGCGATCCGGCGCGCCGCGGCGACGGCGCGGTGCTGCTGGCGGCGCTGGGGCGCCAGCCGACGTCGGCCACCCGCGCGGTGGCCGAGCGCACCGCGGCGCTGCCGTTCGTCGGCCGCGGCGCCGAGCTGGCCGCGCTGGCCGCGGCGTTCGCCACCGCGCGCGACGGCGACAGCGTCGTCGTGTCGATGACCGGCGCCTCCGGCATCGGCAAGACCGCGTTGGTGCGCCACTACCTCGCCGGCCTCGAGCCGGGCGCCGCGCTGGCGCTGACCGGCCGCTGTCACCAGCGCGAGACCGTGCCCTACCCGGCCATCGAGACGATGGTCGACGCGCTCGCCAACGCGCTGGCCGCGCTGCCGGCCGATCGCGCGGCGGCGCTGATGCCGCGGGACGTCGCCGCGCTGGCCCGGCTGTTCCCGGCGCTGGCCCGGGTGCAGGCGGTCGCGACCGCGCGCGCGCTGGGGCGGGTGCCGGCCGATCCGGCCGAGCTGCGGCGGCGCGCCGTGACCGCGTGCGCCGAGCTGATCCAGCAGCTGGCCGGCGATCGCCTGCCGGTGGTCTTCCTCGACGACATGCAGTGGAGCAACGCCGACACCGCCGGCCTGCTCGGCGAGCTGGTGCGCTACTTCGTCGGCACCGGCGCGCTGTTCGTGCTGTCGTCGCGGCCGCTCGACACCCCCGCCGCGGCGCTGCCCACCGACGCGGGGACACCGACGGTGCGGCTGACCGACGTCGCCCAGCCCAGCGGCCGCTCGCCGATCGTCGTCCGCGATCTCGCGGTCGGCCCGCTCGATCCCGCCGCGGCCCACGCGCTGCGCGCGGCGATCGGCGCCGACGACGCCGCCCTCGACGACGAGGCCGCGGGCACGCCTTTCCTGCTGGTCGAGCTGGCCCGCCACCGCGCCGCCGACGCCGCGGCCGCGCCGGCCAGCCTCGAGCAGGTGCTGGCCCGCCGGCTGGCCGCGCTCGACGACGACGCCCGGGCGCTGCTGGCGCTGGCGGCGGTGGCGGCGCGGCCGCTGCCGTTCGCGATCGCCGCCGCCGGGCTGGGCGACGGGCTGGCCGCGCTGACCCGGCTGTGCAGCGAGCGGCTGCTGGTGGGCGGCAAGGCCCACGGCGAGTGGTACGTCGAGCCGTACCACGATCGCATCCGCGCCGCGGTGCTGGCGTCGCTGCCGCCCGCCGCCGCCGCCGCGCTGCACGCCCGGCTCGCCGCCGAGCTGGAGCGGCTGCCGGCGCCGCCGCTCGACGAGCTGGTCGCGCACTGGCGCGCCGCCGGCGAGCCGGCCCGCGCCGCGCCCCACGCCGAGCGCGCCGCGGTGGCGGCCGAGGCCAGCCTCGCGTTCCGCCACGCCGCGGCGATGTACGAGGTCGCGCTGGCCGGCGCGGCGACGCCGGCCCACCGGGTCGCGCTGCGCCGCCGGCAGGCCGAGTGCCACGCCAACGTCGGGCGCCTCGAGGCGGCGCTGGCGACGCTGGCGGCGGCGCTGCCCGACGCCAGCCCCGACGAGGCCATCGCGCTGCGGCGCATGCAGATCGAGTACGCGCTGCGCACCGGCGACCTGCGGCGCGGCCTGGCCGACGCGCAGGCGCTGTGCGACGAGCTCGGCGCCGGCGTCACGCTCGGCCGCACCGCCGGCGCGGCCAAGCTGCTCGCCGAGGGGCTGGCCCGCCGGGTCCGCGGCTTCGGCTTCACCCGGCGCCCGCCCGAGCAGGCCACCGACCGCGAGCGCGCCGTCGTCGACACGCTGTGGTCGTTGACCGCCGGCCTGGCGTACGTCAACCCGGCGCTGGCCCGGGTGCCGCAGCTGCACCTGCTCGACGCCGCGCGCGCGCTCGGCGATCCCGAGCGGGTGGCGCGCGTGCTGTGCATCGAGATCGGCCACACCGCCCACGGCGGCACCAAGACCGCGGCCGCCACCGCGGCGGTCGAGGCCGCGGCCCGGGCGCTGTGCGAGGAGCTCGGCCGGCCCGAGCTGACCGCGCTGCTCGAGGGCGGCGCCGGCGTCGCCGCCGCCCTGGCCGGGCGCTGGCGCGAGGCCGATCGCCGGCTGCGCGCCGCCGAGGCGCAGCAGCGCGACTACGTCGGCGTGCGCTGGGCGCTCAACCTCGTGCAGTTCTTCCAGCCCGCCGCCCGCTGGTACCTCGGCGACCTCGCCGGGCTGATCGCGTCGATCCCGCGCCAGCTGGCCGAGGCCGAAGAGCTCGGCGACGTCCACGCGCTGGGCGGGCTGCGCACCGGCCGTGGCAACCTGTACTGGCTGATCGTCGATCGCCCGGCCGACGCGCTGGCGATGGCCCACGCCGGCTTCGACCACCGCACCGACGACGACGAGTTCCACCTCCACCACTACTTCCGGACCGTCGCCGCCGCCAGCGTCGACCTGTACCGCGGCGACGCGGCGCGGGCGCTGGCGACGATCGACGCCACCTGGCCGCGGCTGTGGCGGTCGCCGCTGATCGGCCTGCAGCTCACCCGCGTCGAGGCCGACCTGCTGCACGCCCGCGCCGCGCTGGCGGCGGCCGCCGCCGAGCCCCACGATCGCGCGGCGCGCCTGCGGGTCGCGCAGGACTGCGTGCAGCGGGTCGAGCGCGAGGGCGCCGACTGGGCCGTCCCGCTCGCCGCGCTGGCCCGCGGTCACCTCGCCGAGCTACGCGACGAGCCCGCCCGCGCCCGCGCCGCCTACGTCGAGGCCGGCCGCGCCGCCACCGCCGCCGGCATGGCCGGGTTCGCGCTCGCCGCCCGCGCCCGCGTCGCCACCCTCGTCGGCGGCACCGCCGGCGCGGCCGAGCACGCCGCCGTCGTCGCCGAGCTGCAGCGCCGCGGCGCCGTCGCCCCGGTCGCCCTGCTCCGCCTCCTCGGCGCCTGACCACAGCACGCGGCCGCCGTCGGTTCACGCCGCCCGCGCTGGGCGATCCGGTTCACGTCGCGCGCCCCGCCCGACCGCGACGCGTCATCCGGAAGGCCGGGCGGACAGCCGTCTTGAAGGGGAGGCTCGATCCCGGCTTTGCCGGGATCGAGGGGAGGTGTGGCGACACACCTCCCTGGCTAATCGTGGCGCAGCCCGACCACCGGCCGCAGGCTCGCCGCCTTGAACGTCGGGATCAAGGTCGCCACCAGGCACAGCGCCATCGTGATGCCGGCGACCAGCAGGATCTCCGACGGGCGCATGCTGATGGGCAGCCGATCGATCAGGTAGACCTTGGGATCGAGCCGGTAGCCGTAGCCGCGCACGACGACGCAGGTCGCGACGCCGAGGCCGATGCCGACCGCGGTGCCGAGCACGCCGATCGCGCCGCCGACGACGACGAACGCCACGCCGATGCCTTGCGACGGCGCGCCCATCGACTTGAGGATCGCGATCTCGCGCACCTTGTCGGTGACCATCATCGTCAGCGCCGACACCAGGTTGACCGTCGCCACCGCGATGATCAGCGTCAGCACGATCAGCAGCACCAGCTTCTGCGTGGTCAGCGCCTTGAACAGGTTGTGGTTGAGCTCGTACCAGTCCTGCACCTGGAACGGCGGCTCGCCCAGCTCCTTGCGCAGCTTGGCCGCGATCGCCGCGGCGCGGTCGACGTCCTTGACCTTGAGCTCGACGCCCATGACCCGGTCGCCGCGCTCGAGCAGCACCTGGGTCTCGACCAGGCTGGTGTACATCAGCCGGCGGTCGTACTCCTCGAAGCCGCTGTAGAAGATGCCCGACACCTGGAACCGGCGGGTCTTGGGCGCGGTGGCCTTGCTGCGCCAGGTCTCGAAGTCGATGTTCGACAGCGGCACGACGATCGTGACCTGGTCGCCGACGCCGATGCGCAGCTTCCGCGCCAGCTCCTTGCCGACGATGATGTTCGGCAGGACGGTGTCGCTCGACTTCACCTTGAGGCTGTCGAGGCTGCCCTCGATCATGTGCTTCTCGAGGTCGAGCACCTGCGACACCAGCTCGGGGTCGACGCCCTTGACCGCGACGCCCGAGATCCGGCCGCGGCCGGTGGTCGCGAGCAGCTCGAGGAAGTTGAACGGCTGCACCGCGACGACGTCGCGATCGATCGTGCGCGCGGTGTCCATGACGTCGCGGTACTCGGCGAAGTCGGTGGAGCTCTTCATGATGATGACGTGGGCGTTGACGCCCAGCACCTTGTCGCGGAACTGATCCTGGAAGCCGGTCGTCACCGACAGGACGACGGTCAGCGCGGCGACCCCGAGCACGACGCCGAGCACGGCCACCGCGCTCGACACCGACAGCGTCGTCAGCAGCCCGAACACCGCCGCCGACACCAGCCCGATCAGCAGCAGCACCACGCCGATCGCGTGGCCCGACCCCAGCGTCAACACCAGGCCCAGCCCGATCGCCGCGACCAGCAGCGACACCAGGAAGCCCACGATCAACCCCGGCTCGCGGTGGCCGGCGTACAGGTAGCGCCAGCCGATCTGCAGTTCGTAGGACACGCGCCGTGGAACCTATCAGCTCTGGCCGTCGGCGCCAGGCCCGTCACCACGATCCCGGGTCCGCCGCTCCCAGATGACGATGCCGGCGGTGATGAGCCCGATCGACACCAGCGACACCAGCGGGCCGTGGACCCGGGCGGCGTCCTGGGGCGCCAGCGTGCGCCCGAGCACGTCGTAGGCGCGGCCGATGGCCAGCGAGATGCGGCCCTGGACGGTCAGGCCGAAGCTGGCGCCGAACCCGATCATCAGCGTCCACACGCCGAACCGGGAGATGCCGCCGATCGGCCCGCGGTGGGCGACCGAGAAGTAGAAGTACACCAGCGACGCCAGCAGCCCGGCCAGGAGCAGCAGGTTCGAGGCGATGCCGAAGCCGTCGTGGTGCCCGGGCTCGACCGCGGCCCGGGCGTCGAGGCCGACCAGCGAGCCCCGGGCCGCCGCCAGGTCGTCGCGCTCGAGCGGCGTCAGGCTGGGCCGGGTGGCGGCGTCGTCGAGGCTGGCGAACGGCCGCTGCGCGCGCTCGGCGATCCACTTCTTGGCCACCGCCGGCGAGCTGCCCGGCAGCGCGGTCAGCGCCTCGGGCGCGGCGTGGTTGAGGTCGACCTTGGGCGCGTCGATCGAGCCGGCCGAGAACTTGATCTGCTCGCCCAGCTCGGACTGCGCGACCGCGTTGACCTGCAGGCCGGCGTAGAACGCGACGACGAACGCCAGCGGGTAGCGCCCCAGCCACGCCCAGCGCGGCTGCAGCACCTTGACGAACATCATCACCACCAGCACCAGCGCGACCGCGCGCAGCGCCAGCCAGACGCCGTGGACGCCGCCGCCGAAGATCGCGTCGACGACCTTGGGCTCGATGTTGTCGCCGTACTGCAGGACGATCAGGTAGCCGACCGAAACGCCGATGAAGAGGTGCTCGATCAGCTTGTAGAACGGGTTGTCCTTGTACAGGAACGAGAGGCAGCAGAACGTGATGAAGATGCCGACCCAGTAGCCGACGACGTCGATCCACGGCAGCGCGGTCACGACCGACCTCCCCGGCGGCGGTGGGCGCGCCCGGCGAAGAACACGACGTTGCCGAAGATGATCGCGGCGATCACGACCAGGTTGGCGATGTTGAGCACGTCGGCGCCGGCGGTGCCGGCCCCGGGCTTGCCGACCAGGTTCTCGTAGCCGGCCGAGCCGGCCATGCCGCCGACCAGCCCGACCAGCTGGCCGGTCTGGAAGTACGGCGCCAGGTCGGTGGTCGACACCGCGGTGCACGCGGCGATCATCGGCAGCTTCTCGCGGGTGCCGACGAACTGGACGTACTCCTTGGCGCCCGGCGAGCCGGCGCTGACCAGCACGATCAGGTCGAAGTCCTTCAGCTTGTTCAGGCCCTGCATCATCGGGATGCGGTCGAGCGGCGTGCCGTCGTCGGCGCGGCCGTCGAACGCGCCGCGCAGGTCGGTGCCGAACTGCTGGATGATCGCGCCCTTGCCGTCGCGGAAGCCGAGGTTGACGTAGTCGACGTTCTTCTCGTACGCGCGATCGGGGGCGCCGGCGTAGCCGTCGGTGCCCTCGGGCGCGATCGCCACGTCGATGGTCTCGCGCAGGTAGCGCTCGACCAGCGGTGGCGCCTGGTACCAGGTGGTCGCGATCACCAGCTGCGCGTGCTTGCGCTTCAGGTGCAGCACGACCGCGCGGTAGAACGGCTCGATCTCCGGCGTCGAGGCCGGATCCAGGTCGAGCGAGATGAACACCCGCGGGCAGCGCGGCGAGCCCGGCGCCGGCTCGTGGGTGCCGGGCTTGAGCGTGCAGGTCGGCAGCGCCTCGACGGCGTTGTACGCCGCCTTGGTCATCGCGTCGGGCTTGGCCGGCAGGCCCAGCGGCCAGAACAGCGGGACCACCACCGCGATCGCCATGACCAGGAAGATCCAGCGGCGATCGAAGCGCTGCAGGCGCTCGCTCCAGTGCTCGCGGGCGGCGGCCATCAGTCGTTCCCCAGGTGCGAGCGCTCGAGCCCGAGGATGACCCGCAGGCCGGTGGCGATCGCGCCGATCGCCGCGCCCATCATGATCGCGCGGCGGCCGCCGTTGGACGGCACGTCGAGCAGCCACTGCGCGAGGTCGGGCAGCACGTCGGAGATGGCGCGGCCCAGCGGCGCGCGGCCCAGCATCATGAAGATCGCCGCGCCCAGCAGCAGCGCGGCCTCGGCGTTGCGGGCCCGGAACGCGCGGAACGCCGCCGACGCGACGAAGAAGGCCAGCAGCGCGAACAAGGTCGCGTTGGCCGGGCCGAAGACGTGATCGTAGATCCACACGAACACCCGGCCGTCGCGCCCCCACAGCATCGGCGGATCGCCCTCGACGGTGATGGTGTCGCGCGGGGCCAGGTTGACCTTGGTCTCGAGCGGGCGGTAACCGGCCACCCGCCGCGACAGCTTGATCGTCACCTCGCCGGGCTCGACCCGCACCGCCTCGAGGCCGCCGGTGCTGGCGCCGACGGTGGCGCCGATCTGGTAGGTCACGCCGGCCGGCACCTGGATGAACACCGCCGGCAGCGCCGGCCGCTCGCCGGCCGCCGGCGGCGGCAGGCTCGGCCCGAACGTCACGGTGGGACGGCTCGGCGGATCGCCCAGCTTGTGCCACGGCAGGCCGACCACCAGCATCACCGCCGCCGCCGCCAGCAGCACCGCCTTGTAGCCCCAGTCGGGCTCGCGCCGCCGGATCTTGGGCCACGTGACCTGCAGGATGTTGATGCCGCCGATGATGAACGCCGACGCCGACAGGATCGCCGCCCACGAGCGGAACTCGTTGGACAGCGCGCCCACCTGGTGGTGCGGGATGTAGAACTCGGCCAGCGCGAACGCGCCGAAGATCATGCCGATCACCAGCGGCACGGTCTTCTTCACTGGAACACCGCCGGGCCGAGGTCGAAGACGCCCATCGTCGCCAGCGTCACGCCGATCACGATGAACAGCATCGCCAGGATCTTGAACGCGTCGGCCGCCTTGAGGTTGGCGAGCAAGGTGGGCTCCTTGGTCAGGTACGCCGACGCCGCGTACAGCTCCTCGCCGATCAGCGTGTAGTCGCAGGCGGTGATGAAGAACGGCAGCTGGGTCAGCTCGGCGGTGCCGGCGATCTGCACCGCGCCGGTGAGGAAGCCGGTCTCGGCCAGCAGCAGCGACTCGCCGTAGAACGTGCCGAAGTAGATGTTGGTCGCCGGCCGATCGCGCAGGATGATGCCGCTGACGCCGGCGGCGAACGCGAACTGCTCGGCGGTGATGAACAGGCAGCGCTCGGGCCGGTGGGCGTCGACCCGGCCGGCGTTGGCGTAGCCCTGGCGCACCACCTCCTCGGCCACCACCATCGTCAGCGGGTAGTAGTTGGCGACGGTGAGGTCGGTGTCGTACTGCGCGGTCTTCTCGGCGACGTGGCCGAGGATGAGCAAGGACGCGATGGTCTGGATGTTCTGGATGTCCTCGAGGCCGGTCACGTACAGCACCGGCCGGCCCATCTCGGTCGAGCGGCCGATCGAGTCCTCGATCGCGTCGACGCCGGGCAGGCGCCGCACGTACAGGTCCTGCTTCTTGGCCTTGGCCGCGCGCACGTAGTAGCCGATCAGCCCGGCGATCAAGAGCACGATGCCGAGGTAGCCGCCCCGGGCGGTGTTGAACAGCGCGGCCTCGGGGGTGCGCGGGCCGATCGCCGCGCCGACCGAGCTGGCGACGACCGCCTTGCCCGGCCCGCGGCGTAGCTCGGCGACGACGTACTCGTAGGTGCCCCCCGGCGGCACCTCGTCGACCAGCGCGTCCTCGCCGCCCTCGAGCAGCGCGGTCAGGGTCCACGGGCCGATCGCGTCGCCGGTGGCGGGCGCGCCGACCGCGACGCCGGGCGCGCCGGCGAAGGTCGGATCCCATTCGCGTGGCGCGGTCCCGACGGCGGGCGCCAGCAGCGTCGGGTACACCGGCGGCGCGCCGACCGCGCCGTGAGGCCGGCGGAACACCGCCGTGACGACGTCGTCGGCGACGTCGGGCGCGCGCTTGAACGTCACCCGCAGGTGGCGGCCGTCGTCGTTCTTCGGCGCCACGACCTCGAGGTCGGTCACGCCGGGCACCGCCGCCTCGACGGGCGGCGGCTCGATCTGCGGCCGCGGGGATGGCTGGGTCGGCGAGGTCGGCAGGCCCGGCGGCGGCGCCGGCCGCGGCCCGACCGGGTCGGCGGGGAACGGGGTCAGGCTCGGCTGCGCCGCCGCGCTGGCGGCGAGCCCGAGCGCGAGCGCGACGATCGGGCCGACGAGCAGCGCCCTCATCGCTCGATCACCTCGACGTTGGCGCGCGGCACGGTGACGACGTCGCCGCCGGCCAGCGCCACCTCGACCACGCGCACCTTGGTCTCCGACGGCAGCGTGTGCAGCGCGGTCGGCAGCGCGCTGATCGTGCCGAGCTTGCCGAAGTACGGCGCGCGGATGCAGCGCACCGGCGCGCCCACCGCCAGGCCGGCCGGCGGCGCGACGTCGTCGGCCGCGGCGGCGTCGGCGCCGACCGGGATGACCACCTCGGGGCGGATCACGCCGGCGCGGATCTGGGTGGCGCCGCACACCGACGCCGGCCGGCCGTCGAACGACTGCAACAGCGCGAACGTCGCCTTGGCCATCGCGATGTCCCCGAAGCCTTCAGTCACGACCAGCGTCGTCGGCAGATCCTCGGTCCCGGTCACCGCGACGCCGACGTCGTAGCCGAGCAGCTCGCGCACGTCCTGGTAGGCGAAGCCGCCGCTGACGATCGCCGCGACGCCGAGGTCCATCGCCTTGCGCATCGCCTCGAGCGACACCCGCGCGCCGCCGACGATCACCTTGCCCTGGTGCGCGGCGGTGACGTCGGCCGCGGTCAGCGGCTGCTCGCAGCTCGTGGCCACCATCGCGATCGGCGCGTGGACCTCGCCGGCCAGCCCGAAGATGCCCTGGATCAGCGCCGCCTCGGTCTCGACGACGACGCCCTCCTCGCCGAGGATCTCGACCACCTCGCCGTCGACGTAGGCCCGCACCTCGACCGGCACCGGCGGCTCGCGCAGCACCGCCTGGCCGGTCACCGCCGACACCGACTCGAGCGTGCCGGTGATCGGCGACGCGACGGTGTGCTTGAACAGGCCGAAGAAGCTGACGCTCCGGGCCAGCGGCGCGCCCTTGGTCACCGCGCCGCCCGGCTGCACCAGGAGCTTGGCGGCCAGCTCGTCGGGCAGCGCGCCCAGCGCGTTGGCCAGGTTGAGCAGGTGGACCTTGCCCGGCAGCTCGGTGCGCGCGACGACGTCCTGCGACGTGACCCGCGCGCCCACCGCGCGCAGCACCTTGCCCGGCATCGGCAGCCGCCGCGGCTTGCGCACGCGGGTGCGCCGCGTGACGGTCAGGCCGGGGGTGTAGGCGTCGCCCATGGGTCGGAGGAAGATAACGAATCAGCTCGGGTACAAGGCCATCGCCTGGGCCCATTTGGCGGCCTGATCCCCCGCGACCTCGAGCGGCCGGCGGCCGCGGGCGTCGAACACCAGCCCGACCTGGCCGCCGCGCAGCCGGCGCTCGAGGCGCTCGCCCGGGCCGGCGCCGACGTCGACGCCCTTGGCCGGGGTCAGCGTGGCCTCGGCGTACGCGCCGTCGTCGAGCCGCACCAGCTCGAGCGCGCCGGCGGCCAGCTCGAGCTTCGTGGTGGTGCCGCCGGGCAGGCGCAGCTCGACCGTCAGCGCCGGGCCGTGCTTGGGCGCGCCGACGGTGGCGACGCAGGTGCCCAGCCGGACCAGGCAGTCCTTCTCGAACACCTCGGTCGCCGCTGCCGGGTGGATCGTCGACAGCACGCCCAGGTGCGGCATCATGAAGATCGAGTCGACCGCGATCTCGGTGACGCCCTCGACCAGGAACGCGTCGATCATCATCAGCATCGACTGCGCGCGGCGCGGCGCGTGGCTGAGCACGCCGCCCGAGCCGACCAGCAGGTCGAGCTTCATCAGATCGACCAGCGAGTCGGAGCCGCCCTGCGCGAACGCGTCGGCGATCGACCGCGCCTGCTGCGCGCCGTGCAGCTTCACCGCGAACGTGCGGTGCTGGATGAACGACAGCCGCAGCGCCTCGCGGGCGATCGCCTGCTCGATCTTCAGCTCCTCGAGCGTCTCGGGGATCGTCGTCGGGCGGATCATCTTGCCGCCGATGCGATCGCGCAGCTCGGCGGGATCGAGCGGGAACGGCACCCAGCGCTGGATCGACGCCAGCCCGGCCTCGGCCAGCACGTTCGACACCGAGTACGACATGCCGAGGTTGGCCGAGACGGTGCGGTTGAAGGTGCCGTCGAAGACGCTGAACACGTCGGTCGTCGCGCCGCCGATGTCGACGCCGACGACGTTGACCTGGTCGCGCGCCGCCAGCGCCTGGATGATCAGGCCCATCGCCCCCGGCGTCGGCATGATCGGCGCGTCGGCCCAGCCCATCAGCTTGCCGTAGCCCGGCGCCTGCGCCATGACGTGCTCCATGAACACGTCGTGGATCGCGTCGCGGGCCGGCGCGAGGTGCTCGGTCTCGAGCGTCGGCCGCAGGTTGTCGACGAACTGCAGCGCGACCCGGCCCTCGAGGATGCCCTGGACGTCGGCGCGCACCGCGCGGTTGCCGGCGTAGATCACCGGCAGGTCGAAGCCGGCGCCCAGCCGCGGCCGGGGCTGGGCCGCGCGCAACAGCTCGGCCAGCGCGACGACGTGCTTGCGGGTGCCGCCGTCGGTGCCGCCGGCCAGGAGGATCATGTCCGGGCGCAGCTGCCGGATGCGCTCGATCTTCTCGTGCGGCAGGCGGCTGTCGTTGACCGCGATCGCGTCCATGACGATCGCGCCGGCGCCGAGCGCCGCGCGGGTCGCGCTCTCGGCGGTCATGTTCTTGACCACGCCGGCGACCATCATCTGCAGCCCGCCGCCGGCCGAGCTGGTCGAGATGTAGAGGTCGGTGCCGACGCCGTCCTTCTCGGGGCGCACGATCATCGGGCCGTCGGCGCCGTGCGGGTGCGCGGCGGTGCCGTCGGACAGGAACTGCCGGCCGCGCAGCTCCTGGATCTCGCGGACGGCGTTGAGCACGCCGCGGGTGACGTCCTCGACCGGCGCCTCGACCGTCGTCGGCGCCTCGCCGCGCGCGGTCAGGCGGTACTCGCCGGCGGCGTTGCGCTCGATCAGGATCGCCTTGGTCGTGGTCGACCCGCAGTCGGTCGCGATCACCGAGCGGATCGCCGCCGGATCGATCGCGGGGGCGGCGTGCGGGTGCGCGGACATCGGCCGTCGTTGTATCACGGGCGCGACGCGGGCCGGCCTAGGCCCGGGCCTCGAGCCGGCGCAGCAGCGCCTCGATCGACCCGCGCTGCTCGAGCACCCGCTGCACCTGATCCCAGCGCAGCGGCGACGGCCAGACGATCGACACCAGCGGCCGCAGCCCCAGCATCAGCTGGCTGCCCAGGTAGCCGAGCGGCTGGATCGACTCGAGGAAGAAGATCGCCGCCGAGGTGAGCCGACGCGCGGCGATCGCGTCGGCCAGCTCGTCGAGCATCGCCCGATCGTCGGCCGTCAGCGCCGCCTCGCCCCCGTCGCGCGCGGTCACGCCGCGCCCTCGCCGCCGACCCGGGCCCGCACCGCGGCCACGATCGCCGCGCGGTCGCCGCCATCGAACATCACGATCATGCCGCGGTAGCGATCCAGCCACGACGGTCGCGCGAACGGCGAGAGCAGCAGCGCCCGCGGCCCGACCTCGACCCGGCGCAGCTCGGGCCAGGTCCGGCGCCGGCGCCGCGGCCAGCGCCGCTCCTCGATGCCGCCGTCGTCGAGCCGGTAGTGGGTCGGCAGCCAGAACGGCGCCACCGCCACCAGGATCAGCGCCGCGCCCAGCGCCGCCAGCCACGGCGCCTCGAGCGTCACCAGCACCGCCCACGCCGACAGCAACACCACCGCCGCGATCAGCGCGAGCTGTTCGGGGCGGCGGCGCGCGGGGTGAGCGGTCCAGGTCAGGATGCCCCTGCGTACTGCGCCGACGCCAACCGCGCAAGCGGTTGCCGTGCCCGTGCCCGTGCCCGTGCCCGTGCCCGATCAGCCCGCGAGCCGGAGACGGAGACGGAGACGGAGACGGAGAGGGTGCCGGAGCCGGGGCCAGACGCGGGCACGGGCACGGGCACGGGCACGGGCACGGGAGCGAGCCGAGAAACGGCGCGAGCGCCGTTTCTCGGCTCGCTAGCGGCCTTTCCACACCGGCGCGCGCTTGGTCAGGAACGCGGTGATGCCCTCGGCCGCGTCTTCGAGCGCCAGCACCTTGCCCAGCTCGCCCTCGAGGAAGCGCAACGCCGGCTCGTGATCGAGATCGGCCGAGCGGTAGAACGCGCGCAGCCCGAGCGCCACCGCGGCCGGGCTCTTGCCGGCGAGGTCGGCGGTCAGCTTGGCGGTCTCGGCCTCGAGCTCGGCCGCCGGCACCACCCGGTTGATCAGGCCGAGCGCCTGGGCCTCGGCGGCGGTCAGGCGCTTGCCGGTCAGCATCAGCTCGAGCGTCGCCTTGCGGCCGATGTTGCGGACGATCTCCGCGGTGATCATCATCGGCCACAGCCCGACCTGGATCTCGGTGGTGCCGAACGTCGCGGTGTCGGCGGCGATCACCAGGTCGCACGCGACCATCAGCCCCAGCCCGCCGGCCAGCGCGTGGCCGTTGACCATCGCGACGATCGGCTTGCCGACCGCGTGCATCGTCGTGAACAGCTCGACCAGCGACGCCGGCGCGACCCCGCCGGCCGCCGCGCCGCCGCCGCCCATCGCCGACAGGTCGCCGCCGGCCGAGAACGCCGCGCCGGCGCCGGTCAGCACGATCACCCGCACCGCGGGGTCGTCGCGCAGCGCCGCCAGCGCGTGGACCAGCTCGCCGCAGGTGGCGGGGCCGATCGGGTTGCGCTTGTCGGGCCGGTTGAGCGTGATGCGCGCGACGGCGCCGGTGTCGACGAGGATAGTGGCGTAGGCGGTCACGAAGCCACGGTACCCCGCTGCCGAGGGTTTGTCGCCAAACCCTCCCCCGCGAGGTCACGCCCCCGCGGGGCCCCCACCCGAGACGCAAACCCGCGAGAGGCCAGGACGTGTTGACGAGACGGACGGCCGCGCCCTACCCTCCCGGTAATGCGGCGTAATGCCTTGGTCCTCCTGGCCGCCCTCGGGCTCTGCCCGCGCGCGGCCGCGGCCGGCGACAACGACCTCGTGCTCGGCCGCCTCGGCATCGTGGTCGACGACGGCGCCGGGATGCCGCACACCGTCGGCCAGAACCTCGAGTTCCGCTCGCTGGTGAGCGAGCTCGGCGTCGCGCTGGCGCCGCGGCTGTCGACGCCCGCCGACACGCTGGGCTTCGGCGGCTTCCAGTTCTCGGCCGACCTGTCGTGGACGTCGATCTCGTCGACCCGCCCCTACTGGCGCGCGCTGCAGGCGTCGCCCGACCCCGCCGGCACCGGCACGATGGCCCACGGCGAGGGCATGCTGCCCAACCTCGGGCTGTTCGTGCGCAAGGGCATGTGGTTCCCGCTGCCGTCGATCGAGTTCGGCGCCGGCGCCGTCCACCTGATGGACTCGCGGCTGTGGACCGCGCAGGGCTACGCCAAGCTCGCGCTGCACGAGGGCTACCACGACCTGCCCATCCCCTCGCTGGCGGTGCGCGGCGCGGTCTCACGCCTGATGGGCCAGAAGGATCTCGACCTGACCGTCATCTCGATCGACGCGTCGATCGGCAAGCAGTTCGGCGTCGGCGGCACCTGGAACGCCAACCCGTACCTCGGCTACGACGCGCTGATCATCATCCCGCGCTCCGAGGTCATCGACCCCACGCCCAACGTCGACGGCCTCGACCCCGCCAACATGGCGGATCGCGACCTCGACTTCGTCTTCCGCGACCAGGACGACATCATCCGCCACCGGGTGTTCTTCGGCGCCAAGCTCCGCTACTACGTCTTCGCGATCACGCTCGAGGGCACCTACGCGATGGCCGGCAACTCGGTCGACGATCGCCCGACCGACGCGGTGTGCACGACCAACTCGCGCACGACCAACTGCGACTCGACCGATCAGGCCGCGGCGCAGAAGACGTTCACCGTCTCGACCGGCTTCGACTTCTAGGCCGCGCGATGGCCGAACGCGAGCTGACCGCCACCGAGCTCTTGCAGACGGTGCGGGCGACCCTGCTCACGCTCGAGGAGCTGCGCGGCGACCTGCGCGCGCTGGCGGCGCGCGTGGTGGCGCTGGGCGAGCAGGTGGCCGCGACCGCCGCCGATCCCGCCGCCGCCGAGGCCGCGGTCGACGCCCGCGCCGCGGCGCTGCTGCCCGCGATCAACGTCGCCGACGCCAACGCGCCGGGCCGCGTGCTGCTCGGAGACGACGTCGACAAGTACGCCGAGCCGCCCCACGACGGCCCGCCGTGTCTCGAGCTGTTGCCGATCTGCGGCGCGCGCTGCTGCGGGTTCGACGTCCCCCTCTCCAGCCAGGATCTCGACGAGGGGATCCTGCGCTGGGAGCACGGCCGCCCGTACCTCCTGCGCCATGGCCCCGACGGCCGCTGCGCGCACCTCGGCCCGACCGGCTGCGAGGTCTACGCGCACCGCCCCGCGATCTGCCGCCGCTACGACTGCCGCACCGACCCTCGCGTCTGGGCCGACTACGAGCGCCGCGAGCTCGCCTCCGCCGCGACGATCGACGAGGACGGCCCCGACCGCCGCCGCGAGGTCGAACAGACCCGCACCCGCGGCCTGATGTTCGAGTCGCTGCGCGTCCGCGCCCGCCGCTGAGACGCCGCGTCGATCCGGCTGCCGCGCGCGGTCGCCGCGCCGGGACGCCGCGCGGATTCCCATGGCAGCCACCTCGCGGGCTGCGTCGACGCGCGCCGCGCCGCATGGCCGCGCGGTGGCCGGAACCGGACAGGCGCCGCTGTCCGGTGGACGGCCGGAAGTCGGACAAACCGGCCGGGATCCGGCCATTTCGTCCGAGATTCGGACAGGCGACGCGAGAGAACGCGGGGTTGCGGTTGGCCTGCGACTTGCTGAGGGGCTGGTCATGCTGGACGGTGCTGCGGGCGGAGTGACGGTGAGCGGGACGGCGATCGCAGTGCCGCGGACGGCGGCGCCGTCCGCCGACGACTGGCGCGAGATCGACCGAACGCTACGCGGGCTGGCGCGGCGGCGGGCGGCGCTCGACGTCGAAGAGGCCACGTGGCTGCGGCGCGCGCGGGCGGTCGGCGTGCACCGCGAGCTGGGCTACGGCTCGTTCTTCGAGTACGTCGAGCGCGTGCTGGGCTACGCGCCGGCGGTCGCGCGCGAGCGCTTGCGGGTCGCCGACGCGCTGATGGCGCTGCCAAAGCTGCGCGCGGCCATGAGCGCCGGCGACGTCGCATACAGCGCGGCGCGCGAGCTGACGCGGGTCGCGACCGTCGACACCGAGGCCGACTGGCTGGCCGCGGCGGCGGACCACACGGTGCGGGAGATCGAGGACATGGTGAGCGGGCGGCGGCGAGGCGACGGGCCGGATGACCCGCCGGACCCCGCCGCGCGGCTGCACGAGCTGCGGCTGCTGGTGCCGGCGGCCGTGCTGGGCAAGTTCACGGCGACGCGGCGGGCGCTGGAGGCGGCGTGCGGGCATCCGCTCACCGACGGC
>JAEUJY010000151.1 GCA_016794525.1 Myxococcales bacterium | reverse complement strand
CTTGCGGGTCTCCCTAGAATCAGTGTTCTTACGTATCCATCCAGTCACCCCTCTCCGCGGCTCGCGCCGTGGTTCGGAGCGGCTGGTTTTGCTGTCGCCCCACCCGAAGGCAGGTGCGCAGCACAAACTCAACGCTCTCTCTTCCGCTATTCAGTTTTCAGAGACCGAGTCGTCGGCGGCGTCCGTGTCGGTTGCCGTCGAGGGATGCGACTTATACAGAACGACCCCGAACGCGTCAACATCGATCGCGATTTTTTCTACGCGCTCCGATTTTGCCGCGTAGCTCCATGAAATCGCGTAGGAAATGGCGCAGCGGATCGCGCATTTTTTCTGCGCCATCCCCGCATGATGACTCGCGCGCGGCGGCGATCCCGCGATCGCCACCGCAGCGCGCAGCCCGCCACATCCTCCCGTCGGCGGCTCGAATTATCTAGAATTGCTGCGAATTTCGCGACGCCCGCGCGACGAGGAGACGTGCCGATCCCGGCCCGTGCGGGCAGATCCAGGCCGTCACGCCGCGCGCGCATTTTTTTTCAGCGGCCCGGCGCCCCGCCGCTACCGTCCCGCCGGGCCTCCATCCGCGCCAACGATCCAGCGAGGTTGGCCGCCGAAGCCGGCCGCCGCTCGACCGCCGCGTCCCCACCGGAGTACGCTACGCCCCGATGATCGACCGGATCGGCAACTGCCGCATCGTCGAGGAGGTGGCCTCCGGCGGCATGGCGGTCGTGTACCGCGCGATCCACGACACGCTGGGCCGGACGGTCGCCATCAAGGCGCTCAAGACCGCGGCGGCGCTCGAGGAGCACATCGCGACGCGCTTCGAGCGCGAGGCCAAGAGCCTGGCGACGCTGCAGCACGAGAACATCATCAGCGTCTACGACTTCCACCGCGAGCACGGCGCGCTGTTCATCGTGATGGAGTACGTGTCGGGCATCGACCTGTACGACCTGCTCGAGCGCTCGGGCCGGCTGCCGTTCGATCTCGCCGCGATCGTCGCGCTGCAGGTGGCGCGCGCGCTCGACTACATCCACTACCGCGGCATCGTCCACCGCGACATCAAGCCGGCGAACATCATGCTGGCGCGCCAGGGCGGCGTGAAGCTGATGGACTTCGGCATCGCCCGCGACAAGTCGTTCGAGGATCTCACCGAGGCCGGCACCGGCATCGGCACCCCGGCGTACATGTCGCCCGAGCAGATCCTCGGCGACAAGCTCGACGCGCGCTCGGACCTGTTCTCGCTAGGGATCGTGCTCTACCAGATGCTGACCGGCGGCAAGCCGTTCATCGAGGACGAGCAGCGGTCGGTGATGCACAAGATCCGGCTCGAGCGGCACCCGCGGGTGCGCAAGCTCAACCCCGACATCCCGCGCGAGCTCGAGCGCATCGTCGACAAGTGCCTCGAGAAGCAGCCGCGCGACCGCTGGCAGTCGGCGCAGCAGGTGGTGATGGCGCTCGAGCGCTTCCTCGCCAAGTACGTCGAGGTCAACTACCACGCGCGGCTGGTGATGTTCCTGAAGGCCCAGGGGCTGATCACGCAGCTCGAGGCCGACGAGTACGTCAGCCCGCTGGTCGGCGTGCCCGGCCAGGGCGCCGCCGGCCAGCCCAACCTCGCGGCGCGCGTGACCAGCCGCCGCGGCGCGATGGTGCAGGGCGTGATCCTCGGCGTGCTGCTGCTGATGCTGGGGCTGATCCACGTCGCGCCGCTCGGCGAGGCGGCGCCGGCCGCGCCGCCGCCGGTGCTGCACGGCTACGTCCACGTCAACGCCTACCCGTGGGGCGAGGTCGCGATCGACCAGGTCGCGGTCGGCGCGACGCCGCTGGCGCGGGCGGTCGAGCTCACCGTCGGGCCGCACACCGTGACCGTCACCCACCCGTGGTTCCAGCCGATCACCAAGACGCTCGACGTCGCCGCCGGCACCGCCGATCAGCCGCTCGAGGTGCGCGTCGACTTCGAGCGCGACGGGACGCTGGCGCCCGGCAAGACCATCCCGAAGGAGGCCCCGTGAAGCGCGCGCTGCTCGCCCTCGCGGTGTGCGCGCTGCTGGCCGCGCCGGCGCGCGCCGATCGCGACTACCTGACGTACAAGGTGCGGCCCGGCGACTCGCTGGCGCTGCTGGCCGCCGAGTACTACGGCGATCGCAACCACGCGGTCTTCATCATGGTGGCGAACAAGCTCGACCACCCGCGGCCGCTCAAGCCGGGCGAGAAGCTGCGCATCCCGGTGTCGCGCACGGTGACCGCCGCGGTCGGCGACACGCTCGAGGGGCTGGCCCAGGCCTACCTCGGCGACAAGCGCCGCGCGCCGTACCTCGCCGAGTTCAACGGCGTCGATCCCGCCGACAGCCTCGCCGCCGGCGCGACGCTGACGATCCCGTTCCACGTCGTCCACACCGCGGCCGGCGACGAGACGCTGGCGGCGATCGCCGCGGCGTACTTCGGCGACAGCAAGAACGCGCCGCTGCTCCGCGGCTACAACTTCCTCGATCGCGACACGCTCGCCGCCGGCGAGTCGATCGTCATCCCGATCAACCACGTCAAGGTGCGCGCGTCGGCGATGCCGCCGGTCGACGCCGAGTCGAAGGCGCGCACCCAGAAGCGCGAGCAGATGATGGAGCTGGCCAGCCAGGTGTTGCCGCGCGCGACCGACGCGTGGCGGGCCGGCGCGTACGGCGACGTCAAGCGCGAGCTGATCGCGGTGGACCTCGACTTCGTCGACACCGACCGCGCCGCGGCGTTGGGCCAGCTGCTCGGCGCGGCCTACGTGGCGCTCGACGACGAGGTGTCGGCGCGGGCGTCGTTCCAGCGGGTGCTCGAGCGCCGGCCGCGGACGACGATGTCGACCTACCGCTACTCGCCGCGGATCGTCGCGGTGTGGAAGAAGGCGGGCGGGCAGCTGGCCGATGCGCCGTAGCCGAGCGCCAGCGCGGCCATCTCGCTGGGTCTACGCGGCGGGCGCTTCGAGCGCGGCCGCGCTGGCGCTGACGTTGGCGGCGTGCGGCTCGGGCGGTGGCGGCGGCCGGCGCGGCGCCGGCGAGGTGGCGGCGGCGGGGCTGGCCGCGGCGCTCGATCGCGCGGCGCTCGAGGTGGCGCCGTGGCGGTGCGCGACGCTGGCGCCGGTGACGACCGCGGGCGAGCTGACGGCCGGCGACCGGACCTGGCGCCGCCAGCAGCGCACGCTGACCAGCGCCGGCGCCAGCCTGACCGTGGCGGCGGTGGCCGACGCCCGCGGCGCCGCCGACGCGGCGTGGCGCGCGGCGCTGCGCGACGCCCACGTCGACCTGGTGATCGCGCTGGGCGGGATGGGCACCACCGAGGCCGAGCTGACGGCCAGCCTGGGCGCGCTGACCGATCCGGCGTGGCTGACGGTGGCCGTCCCCGGCACCGCCGAGGCGTGGCCGGCGCACCGAGCGGCGGTGGCCGCGCTGGCCCAGGCCGGCGCGCCGATCGTCGACGGCAGCGACCTGCGGCTGCTCGATGGCGGCGCGGCGGTCGTGGCGACGCTGCCCGGCGCTTCGTACCCGGAGCGGCTGGCGGCGGCCAGCGACGGCTGCGTCCACGACGGCGCCGACGCGACGGCGATCGTGGCCGCGGCGCAGGCCCTGGCCGAGACCCGGCCGGCGGTGCTGGCGACCGCGACCGCGCCCCAGGGCGGCGCCAGCGACCGCCTGGTCGGGGGCGTCCACGCCGGCGATCCGGGCCTGACCGCGACCGTGGCGTCGCTGGCGGCCGTGCTGCACGCGCCGCTCGGCGCCCCCGCCACGGCCGGCGAGCGCGACGGCGACGGCGTGGTCGGCATCGCGGCCGGGTCGCTCGATCCGGTGCCGCGGTTCGACGCCGCCGGCGCGCGCGCGACGTCGGCGATCCCGATCGTGACGATCGAGCGCGGCGCGGTGCGCTGGCGGCTGCTGACGTCGCCGTAGCCGCTTCGATCGCGCCCGGATTCGGTGCTACGGTGTCGTCGGTGTCGACCCCGGCGCCCCGCCACTTCTGCCCGCGCTGTCGCGCCAGCTATCCGGTGCCGCAGGCGTTCTGCTCGGAGTGCGGGGCCGACATGCTGCGGGTGTCGGCGATCGACCTGGCGGCGGCGCGCGAGACGCTGACCGGCGACACCCGCCCCGGCGTGGCGGCCACCGCGCGCGCCGATCGCCGGGTCTCGGCCTCCAACCAGGCGTGGCTCGGCGTCATCGTCGACGGACGCTACCGCGTGCTCGAGGTGATCGGCCGCGGCGGCATGGGCGTGGTCTACAAGGTCGAGCACGTCCGCATGGGCAAGATCGCGGCGATGAAGGTGTTGCACCGCGACCTCGCCGACGATCCCGACGTGATCCAGCGGTTCGAGCGCGAGGCGGCGGCGGTGTCGCGGCTGCAGCACCCCAACGCGGTGCAGGTCTTCGACTTCGGCGCCGCGCAGGGCGCGCTGTACCTGATCATGGAGTACGTGCGCGGCCAGGATCTGGCGACGGTCGTCGAGCGCGACGGGCCGCTGCCGTTCGCCCGCGCGGCGCCGCTGCTGACCCAGATCCTCGGCGCGCTGGGCGAGGCCCACGAGCTCGGGATCGTCCACCGCGATCTCAAGCCCGACAACGTGCTGGTGACCCGCACCACCGGCGGCCGCGACTTCGCCAAGGTGCTCGACTTCGGGCTGGCCAAGCTGGCCCACGCCGGCGCGCCCGACGTCAGCGACCAGACGCAGATCGTCGGCACGCCGTACTTCATGGCGCCCGAGCAGATCCGCGGCGACGAGGTCGACGCGCGCACCGACGTCTACGCGATGGGCGCGCTGATGTACCGCCTGCTCACCGGCCAGTACGTCTTCACCGGCGCGACCGCGGTCGGCGTCCTGACCAAGCACCTCACCGCCGAGGTCGAGCCGCCGTCGGCGCGCGCGCCGACGCTGGGCATCGAGCCCGAGGTCGACGCGCTGGTGCTGCGCGCGCTGGCCAAGGATCCGGCGGCGCGGTGGGCGTCGGCCGCGGCGCTGGCCGCGGCGATCGACGACGCCTACGCCGCGCTGGTCGGCGATCGCGCGACGCTGGCGGCGCAGCGCGCCCAGCCCGGGTCCAGCGGCCGCGGGCGGCGGGCGCTGACCGAGGACGACGAGCCGATGTCGGAGCTGCGGCTGCGCCGCGCCGACATCGACGGCTACGAGCGCTCGCTGCGTCGCGGCCGCTGGCTGGCGATGGGCACCGCGCTGGCGGTGGTGGGCGCGCTGGGCGCCGGCGCCGCGTGGTGGCTGCACTGGCGCACCGAGGCGCCGGTGCGCGCCGAGCGCGAGCCCAACGACGATCGCCCGCACGCCAACCGGATCGCCGCCGACGCGACCGTCACCGGCGTGCTGGGGCGCCGGCGCTCGCCGACCGAGCCCGACGTCGATCTGTTCCGGCTGCCGCGGCGGGGCGCCGGCGCGCTGACGATCGAGCTCACCGGGCTGCCCAACATCGACGTCGCGGTGACGCTGCGCGACGACGGCGGCGAGATCGTGGCCAGCGCCGACGAGCAGGGCGTCGCCGGCGACGAGCGGCTGTACGCCCGGCGGGTCGATGGCCCGGTGACGATCGAGGTCAGCGAGGTCATGACGTCGGCGCTGCCGGTCGAGAACGTCTCGGATCGGTACCGCCTGACGGTGCACGAGGAGCCGCCGGCGCCGGAGTGGGAGCGCGAGCCCAACGGCGACGTCAGCGACGCGCTCGCCGTCGCGCCGTCGGCCGCCGTGCGGGGCCACCTCGAGGCCCGCGCCGACGTCGACGCGCTGCGCTGGACCGGCCCGCCGGGCCCGGTCGTCGTCGAGGTGACCGCGCCGGCGCCGCTGCCGCTGAGCTGGCGCGGCCCCGACGGTCGCGACCGCGGCCCCGGGCGCGCGGCGCTGACGCTCGCCACCGGCGACGTGCTCACGCTGCGCCGCACCGACCGCGACGCGGCCAAGGGCGCGCTGCCCGGCGTCGACGTCGCGTGGGCCGTGACGATCCTGCCGCAGCGCTGACCGCGCCGCGGCGCGCTCACGCGTTCTGGGCGATGTCGGCGGTCAGCGCGTCGAGCAGCGCGTCGAGGCCGGCCTCGCGATCGACGAAGCGGTGGACCAGCGGCGGCAGCGGCGGCGGCCCGTCGCTGGCCCCGCGCACGATCCGGCGCGTCGTCGGTTGCAGCCGGCGCGCCGCGCCCAGCACGTCCTGCCACCGCTGATCGGAGACGTCGTGCTCGGCGATCACCGCGTCGAGGTGGACGCCGCGCAGCGCCTCGACGGTGCCGTCGAGGTCGGTCGCGAACTGCACGTCCCAGCCGCTGGTCACGTACAGCGCCAGCGCGCCGCGCTGCCGCCGCTCGTCGCCGACCACCAGCACCCGCAGCCGCCGCGCCGGCTTGTCGGTGGCGCTGGTCGCGTGGGCCAGCACCGCCACCATGATCTTCCAGTCGTCGGGCGGCGCGTCGAGGCGGACGCCGAGCCCGGGGTTGGCGCCGGTCAGCACGCGGGTCACCGCGCCGGTCACCTCGATCGGCGCGCCGCGGGTGCGATCGAAGATCGTGATGCTGAGGTGCGCGCCGAGATCGAGCGGCGCGGCGGTGTCGAGGAAGCAACCGACCGACGACACATCGCGGGTCTGGCACACGAACAGGTCGCCAGCGACCGGATGGACGGTGGCGGCGAGCTGGGCGCGGATGCGGACGGCACGACGAGACACGGACGCTCGGTGATATCACGGGCGACGGGACGCGAGCCAGCGTACGGCCCCGCGGTGATACGATCAGCGGCCGTGCCGGTCGCCCTCAGCTTTCATCTGACCGCGCTGCCGTTCCTGGCGCTGGCGGTCGGGCTGGCGGCGCTGGCGCTGGTGCCGGCGCTGGTCCGCGGCGAGGTCGTCGTGCGGCTCGGGTTCACGATGATCGGGCTGTGCGCGCTGCCGTGGGCGGCGACCACCGCGCTGGGCGCGTGCGTCGACGACGGGCCGTCGCTGCTGCCGTTCATGCGCGCCGCGTTCGCGCCGATCCCGCTGGTCGGCTCGGGCCTGTTGATCGTCATGCTCGGGGTCGCCGGCCGGATCGAGGGCCACCGCCGGATCGTCGTCGCGTCGGTGGTGATCAACGCGACGCTGATGGTGGTGTGCGCGGCGTCGTCGACGGTGGTCGCGTCGATCGCGCCGACCGGCTGGGGGCTGCCCTACCCGCGCGCCGGCTACCTGTACGGCCTGTTCGTCACGTCGATCCCGGCGTGCGTCGCCTACGGCGCGTGGGCGACCCGCGGCGCGTCGGTCGATCGCCTCGTGCGCGCCACCTCGCGCAAGGCGGTGCTGGGCGTCGGCGTGCTCGCGGTGCTGGCGATCAGCGACATCTTCCTCACCTACGGCGTCTTCGGCGTGTACCCGGTGTCGTGGCTGCCCCGCCTGATCGCGGTCGGCCTGTCGCTGTACGCGATCTTCGCGGGCGACGTGCTGAACCAGCGCGGCGTCGACCGCGCCGCGGTGATCGAGGCCGGGGTGGCCATCGCCGGCGCGGCGGCGGTGATGGTGCTGGCGATGGCGATCCGCACGCCGGCGATCCTGGCGGTCGTCACCGCCGGCTACGCGGCGGCGATGGTCGCGATCGGCCGCACGCTGGCGATGGCGGCCCCGCCGCCCCAGGCCCGCGACAAGAAGGTGGTCGCGCTGCGCGACGCGATCGATCTGGCCGAGCACGACGACGAGCTGGCGGCGACCGCCAGCGAGCTGCTGGCCGCGGCGGGCCTCCTGGTCCACGTGCGGGTGTGGTTCGGCACCGGCGACCTGCGGCCGGCGGCCGGCGGCCGCGGCGCGACGCCGCTGGCGGTGCCGGCGGAGATCCGCGCGTTCCTGGTGCAGCAGGCGCGGCCGCTGCCGATCGGCGACCTGGTGACCGAGCGGCTGGGGCCGCTTCGCCCGACGATGATGGCCTGGGTCGCCGAGCTCGGCGCCGACGTCGTCGTGCCGCTGTGCGAGCGCGACGCGCTGGTCGGGCTGCTGGTCGGCGACCTGCCCGGCGACCGGGCGATGCGCGACTCGGAGCGCGTCCAGCTCGAGGATCTGGCCCGGGCCATCGCCCGCGCCCACACCGTGCACTCGCTGCGCCGCGACATCGAGGCCCGCACCGAGCTGGCGCGCGAGGTCGAGCTGGCCGACGTGGTCCGCCAGGCCCGCGCGTCCGGCGGCCGGCGCACGCTGGCCGGCATCGACGTCGCGGTGGCCTACCACCCGGCGCCGCGGGTGGCCGGCGATCTGTGGTTCGCCGGCGAGCTGGCCGACGGGCGCGGCTTCGTGCTGGTGGGCGACGTGGCCGGCCGCGGCACGCCGGCCGCGCTGGTGTCGGCCGCGGTGATCGGCGCGTGCCAGAGCGCGATCGGGCTCGCCGAGCCCACCGCGACGCCGCTCGGGGTGCTGACGCTGCTCCACGGCGTGGTCCGCGCGATCGACAACGGCCGGCACCGCGTCACCGCCGCCGCGCTGCTGATCGAGCGCGCGACCGCCGACGCGCCGGCGCGGGTGACGATGGCGCTGGCCGGCCACCGCGGCGGCTACCTGACGCGCCCGCGCGGCGACGACGTCGAGCTGGTGCCGCTGGTCGGTCGCGGCGCGCCGCTGGGCGAGCCCGACTGGCGGGCCAGCGAGGCCAGCCACACGCTGGCGCCGGGCGACGCCGTCGTGGTGGTCTCCGACGGGGTGGTCGCCGCCTGCAACCGCGACGGGGCGGCGTGGGGCGAGCGCCGGCTGCAGCGCACGCTGCGCGAGCTGGTGGGCCGCGCCGGCGACGTCGCCGACGGGACGCTGGCGGCGGTCGACGGCCACATCGGCGACGCCCGCCTCGACGACGACGTGCTGATCGTCGCGGTGACGCCGTAGCCGCTACGCGCCGTCGAGGTCGCCGACCAGCCGCAGGCCGGCCGGCAGCGTGTCGCCGAGCACGACGCGCTCCTCGCGCGCCTCGAGCGTGACCACCTGCTCGATCAGCACCGCGCCGCGCTCGCCGCCCGGCATCTGCCGCACCGCCGCCGCGGCGCGCGCGCGCATGGCCTCGTCGACGTCGCGGGCGCGATCGTCGGTGCGCCGCGCCAGCTGCGCGATCGCGAAGGCGGCCTTGTCGGGCTCGGGCCAGTCCCAGCCCAGCACCGTGCCCAGCCACGCCGCCACCTTCGACGCCGGCACGACGGTGTTGTGCGGGCCGTACAGCGGCACGCGCGCGCCGATCCGGCCCAGCGCCCAGATCAGCACCGCGTCCTCGCGGCCCTTGCGCGTGTCCATGCGCCGCATCAGCTCGTCGCCGAGCTTGAGCTTGTGCGCGACCGGCAGCCGCTCGAGGCTGGCCACCGCGCGCCACATCTCGCCGAGCTCCTGCCGCGACGCCTTCACCTCGGCCAGCTTCTTCTGCTGGAGCGCGTTGGGCAGGAGCAGCTTCGCCAGGCGATCGTAGATCTGCTCCTGCTGGCCCGCGGTCATGCCGCCGGCGACGCGACGCCAGACGATCCACCACGCCAGCCGCGACGCCTCGGTCTTGCCGAACGCGAGGCCCTCGTTGAACACGCCCCACATCTGCTTGATGCGCCACGCGTCGAGCGGCGCGCCGGTGCCGGGGCGCAGGCACAGCCCGGCCAGCCCCAGCCAGCGCTGCTCGTGATCGGCCGAGCGCTTGCGGGTCTCGGCGACCTCGATGATCGCGTCGAACAGCCCGCGCGCGGTGGTCGCGGTCCACTCGTCGCGGCGCGCCGCGAGCATGTCCTCGAGGTCGCGCACCAGCGGCGGCAGGAGCGCCGGGTCGCCGCGGAACGCGGCCTGGGTGCGGTCGCGGGCCTCGGGCAGCCGCGGGTGCGGCGCGGCCTCGGGCGCGTCGTCGTCGGCCGGGCCGCTGGCGCCGCCGGCCCGCATGTCGAAGGTCAGCCGCCAGCGGTTCGCCGGCGCGCCGCGCTCGACGCACCACACCTCGACCGCGCCCAGCTCGGTGATCGCGATCTCCAGCCGCACGTCGACGCTCGATCGCCCCGGCGCGCGCAGCACCGTGACGATCGGCGGCAGCTCGAGCAGGTCGCTGCCGTCGTCGAGCGTGTCGGCGCGGCCGTCGCCCACCGGCACCAGCGCGCCCGGCGCGTCGGCGCGCGCGCTCGACGAGAACAGCTTGAACCGCACCGGCCGGTTGGTCACCAGCGCGAAGTCGCGGTCGAGCTCGACCCGGCTGCCCTCGTCGAGCCCCTTGGGCGCCAGGCACACCGCCATCGGCGCGCCGGCGCCGTCGACGCCCAGGTAGAACGCGCGCGGCGTGCCGCCGCGGATGCGCGCCGCCAGGCCGCGGCGCACCAGCCCGAAGTGCGCGGCGCCCAGCGCGACCGCCAGCTCGGGCGCGTCGCTGGCCAGCTGCCGCGGCCGCGCGCCGTCGGGGTGCCACGCCGCCAGCTGATCGAGCACGCGGTCGCGCAGCGTCGCCGGCGTCATCGCGCCGCCGTTGAACAGCACCGCGTCGACCCGCGGGCCGCCGTGGCGGGCCAGGAACGACGCCAGGTGGCGGGTGATCGCCGCGTCGCTGGCGTAGGGCAGCCCGAGCTCCTGCAGGCCGCCGCGGCTGCGCTGCGGCGTCGCGGTCGCCGCGACCTGCGGGAAGAAGCCGTCGATCAAGACCGCGCGCAGCTCGGCCGCGGTCACCCGATCGCGCAGCGTGCCGGCGATCAGCCGCGCGCCGCGGGCCGCGACGGTGATCGGCACCTCGTCGGGGGGCGCGTCGCCGAGCAGCGCCTCCTTGGCGAGCCGGCAGGCGTGGACCAGCCCGTGCCACTGCAGCGCGTCGAGGCGCTTGCCACCGCCGGCGGTCAGGCGCTGCTCGACCAGCTTGGCCAGCGTCAGATCGACGTTGTCGCCGCCGAGCAGCAGGTGATCGCCGACCGCGACGCGGGCGAAGCCGCCGTCGGCGTCGACGCTGATCAGCGTGAAGTCGGTGGTGCCGCCGCCGACGTCGAACACCAGCACGCGGTCGCCCGCCGCCAGGGTCCGCGCCACGCCGCGGTGGGCGTCGACCCACGCGTAGAACGCGGCCTGCGGCTCCTCGAGCAGCACCACCGACGCCAGCCCGGCCTGCTGCGCGGCCAGCGCGGTCAGCTCGCGGGCCGCCTCGTCGAACGACGCCGGACACGTGACGACGACGTCCTGGTCGACGAAGCGCGCGCCGGCGCCGAAGGCGTGGTCCCAGGCGTCGCGGACGTGGCCGAGGATCGCGGCCTGCGCCTGCACCGGCGACAGCCGCGGCCCGTCCTCGCTGCCCCACGGCAAGATGGCCGCCTTGCGATCGACGCCGGCGTGGCACAGCCACGACTTGGCCGAGGCCACCATCCGCTGCGGGTTGCGCGCGCCCTGGCTGCGGGCCAGCTCGCCGACGACGGTGCGATCGGCCGCGGACGCCGGGCGCCACGGCAGCACGACCTCGCCGGCACCGAGGTCGTGCTCGCCGGGCAGGTAGACGAACGACGGCAGCTGCCGCCGCGGGCCGGTCTCGCCGGGCGCCACCAGCTGCGGCACCTCGAACACGCGCACGCGGGGATCGGCCGCGGCGGTGTCGACGTAGGCCACCGCGGTGTTGGTCGTCCCGAGATCGATGCCGATCAGGTAGCGGGCGGGCATCCCCGCGGATTTACTCGACGACGCCCGGCGGCGCCAGCGGCAGCGGGCGGAAAGACGCGGCCGGCGACCGACGCGGGCGGCCGGCTCGTCGGAGAACCGCGCGCGCCCGACGACGGATCCGCGCGCGAAAAAACTCCAGCAGTCAACGCGACATCCAACATTCTCAAAAAAAGGTGTTTGACTTTCTCCGGGCGGACGATTAGAAGTTGGTCATTCGTCGCGCGAGCCTTCGGGTGAACGCGGCCGGCTTGAGAGACGGAACGGGGTCGGTCGGAAAGAAAATTGGAACGAACGTCTCCGTCGGACGTCACAACGCCAGCAGCCACGACTCAACCGAGCACACGCCAAAAAGCCAACACGCCATGTTCACCAACTCCGCACATACCGCTACCCGCAACGCCGTCCTGGCCGAGCGCTGGTGCGCGTATTCGTTGCCAACCGCGATTGCCCTGTTCGGGGCCGCGCGCCTGGCCAGCGAAGGCGGAGAGTCCACGTGCGTGCGTCGCATGGCGCTCGTCTCGCAGCTCGCCATCGGTAGCAAGGATCGGCCGCCCGGAGCCTTTGTCTAGCTCGTCTCTCGACGAGTGAACCAAGGGCCACCCGGGCGAACCCCAGGTGGCCCTTCGACGTTTCGGCCACCTTCACCCACGGGACGGTAGCTCGCTATGGAGGCGAGGCGGTCCGTAAAATCGATGTGTCCAACACCAGCCAGGTTCGATTCCTGGACGTCCCACGCCTGCATCTGAGGGCCTCTCGCCCTCGCGACACGCACAAGCAATCGAGTCTACCGGACTCGTCTAATCGGCAAGACAGGCGGCTCTGACCCGCAAAACTCCAGGTTCGACTCCTGGGTCCGGTACTGCTGCGTCCTCGACGGGACGCGGTCACGCCCGAGGTGTGCCCGCGGCCTCCCCGACGACGCCGATCCCTGACAACTGAAGAGACGAACGACGTGGGCGCCCTTGCACGGCGCCCAGCAAACGAGCTCGCGCGGCCGTAATCCGCGCGAGGCTCATCCCCGGCGTCGCCGCGATTCCCGATCGCGGGGCGCCGAGGCTCTCTCCCACTCTAGCGTATGTGGTCTACGCGGCCGGCCGAAACCCGGAGGATTCTGGTTCGATTCCAGAGAGTGGGGCCGCTTCCGAGGAGAAGCATGCCGTACTCGAGCTGGTAGCAAACGTTGGCTTTGCAGCGGTTTCTTAAACCGTCCCGACGTGGGTTCGATTCCCACCCGGCTCACGCTAGCGAGTGTCGTGGCGCGACGTCCGCCGACCGCCCCGATGACTCGTCAGGTGTCTCGTGCGCTCCACGAGGTGTGTGATCCGCCGATCACGCGCTTCCAGACGCACGGGCCCACCGCCGCAGGTGAAGTGTTGTGGTGACACACCGGTTCGCCAGACCGGGATCGCGGGTTCGATTCCCGCCATCTGCTCGCGTTTCAGGGAGGCTCGTCGCCGAGCCTCCCCTCGGCGGGGTCATGCCCCCGCCGAGCCTCCCCTCCAGGACGGCTGTCCGCACACCTCCCGGGTGGCGCGCGCCGACCGGGCGGGTGCTCGCACGGGAACCTGAACCGGGAACCGTGAACCTGAACCGTGCACCGTGCACCTCGACGGTGATCGTGACCGGTGAGCGTGAAGGGCGAGACGGTGCGTCATACGAACGGACTCGTGGCTCTGATGTAACAGCAGCAGCTCAGGCCTCCACCCTGATCGTGCGGGTGCAAATCCCGCGAGCCACTCCAACGCGACATCGCCGGGCCGCCGGCCGAGGGTTACCGCTACGAACGATCCCCCTCGGCCACGACCTCGCCCGGCGACGCGCAGCTCCGCGGGCCGCTGACCGAGGGCTATCGCCGATAACGACCCTCCCTCGGTCGTCACCTCGCCCGTGGACCCACGTTTGCGCCGCCGGTGGGCCGAAGGCGTGAGGGTTACCGTCGAAAAGTACCCCCCTCGGTGCCGATCCTCGCCCACGGGTTTCGCCTGTGTCTCTCGCCAGTCGTCCCTCGATGGGTCGAGGCGCCGCCCCGTAAGCGGATGTCCGGAGTTCGATTCTCCCGTCTGGCTCTCACCGTTGTCTCGCAACCGTACTCACTGCCCGCATTCCCCGGGCCGGAGGTTCGCCATGTTCAAGTTCACCAAGCACTACTCGACCCTCACCACTCCGCAGGCGCAGGCGATCCCCGGTACCAACCAGGTCGCGAACTCGGCCGGCGGCTTCACCTGGGCCGTCACCGACTGGGTGCGGCTCGATCGCTTCTTGATCCTCGGCAGCGAGGGCGGCACCTACTACATCAAGGAGGCCAAGCTCACCGTCGAGAACGCCGCCGCGGTGCAGCGCTGCATCGCCGAGGACGGCGTCCGCGTGGTCAACACGATCGTCGCGGTCGCCACCGAGGGCCGCGCGCCCAAGACCGACCCGGCGATCTTCGCGCTCGCGATGTGCGCGAAGCTCGGCGACGAGGCGACCCGCAAGGCCGCCTACGCCGCGCTGCCGGCCGTGTGCCGCACCGGCACCCAGCTGATGCACTTCGCCGAGTACGCGCAGGGCTTCGGCGGCTGGGGTCGCGGCATGCGCAAGGCGGTCGCCGCCTGGTTCAACGACAAGCCGGCCCGCGATCTGGCCTACCAGCTCGTGAAGTACGGCAGCCGCGACGGCTGGTCGACCCGTGACCTCCTGCGCCTCGCGCACCCGCGCGCGGCCTCGCCCTCGCACGATCGGCTGTTCGCCTGGGTGACCAGCGGCGCGCTGACCGACGAGGCCAAGGCCGACCAGGCGCTGCAGCTCTTGAGCGCGGCCGACGAGCTCAAGCGCGTCGACGAGGTCGCGCGCGCGGCGGCGCTGGTGCGCGAGCACCGCATCCCGCGCGAGGCGGTCCCGACCACGTGGCTGACCTTCGCCGAGATCTGGGACGCGCTCCTGGCCGACATGCCGATGACGGCCATGATCCGCAACCTCGCGACGATGACGCGCGTCGGCCTGCTCAAGGCCGGCAGCGACGCGGCCAAGACCGTGGTGGCGCGGCTGGGTGACGAGGCGCGCCTGAAGAAGGCGCGCGTCCATCCGGTCGCGGTGCTGGCGGCCCTGACCACGTACAAGAGCGGTCACGGCGCGCGCGGCGGCGGCACCTGGGCACCGGTGGCGGCGGTCGTCGATGCCCTCGACGGCGCGTTCTACCAGGCGTTCAAGGCGGTCGAGCCGAGCGGCAAGCGCACGCTGCTCGCCCTCGACGTGTCGGGCTCGATGACCTCGGGCACGATCGCCGGGGTGCCGGGCCTGACGCCGCGGATCGGCAGCGCCGCGATGGCGCTGATCACCGCGGCCACCGAGCGCGACCACCAGTTCGTGGCGTTCACCGCCGCGGCCGGTGGCTACGGCGGCCAGTACGGCGGCGGCGAGTCGGGCCTGCGCCCGCTCGCGATCTCGCCGCGGCAGCGGCTCGACGACGTCTGCAAGGCCGTCGACGGGCTGCCCTTCGGTGGCACCGACTGCGCGCTGCCCATGCTGTGGGCCGAGCGCAACCGCGTGGATGTCGATACCTTCGTCATCTACACGGACAGCGAGACGTGGGCCGGGAGCGTGCACCCGGCGCAGGCGATCCGCGCGTACCGTCAGGCGCGTGGCATCGCGGCGAAGGTGGTGGTGGTGGGGATGACCTCGAACGGGTTCAGCATCGCTGACCCGAACGATGCCGGCATGCTCGACGTGGTCGGTTTCGACACGGCGACGCCGGCGGTCATCAGCGACTTCGCGCGCGCCTGATCGGCGACGATCGGGCCCGCGCGGGGCCGCCTAACACGCATGCGCCGGTGGATGTCCCAGCCTCCACCGGCGATCTGGGTTCGAAGCTCAACGGTCGAGCGGCCGGTTGTTAACCGGTTGGGTGCGGGTTCGAGTCCCGCCGGGCCCTCTGAACTACTGGAAGGTTTGTCGCCAAACCTTCCCCCGGCGGGGTCATGCCCCCGCCGGGTCCTCCTTCCGAGACGGCTGTCCGCACACCTCACGGGTGGCGCGGGGCGGTCGGGCGGGTTGCGCGGCGTGAACCTGAGGAGGCGAACACCTCACGGGTGGCGCGGGGCGGTCGGGCGGGTTGCGCGGCGTGAACCTGAGGAGGCGAACACCTCCCGGGTGGCGCGGGGCGGTCGGGCGGGTTGCGCGGCGTGAACCTGAAGAGGCGAAGTTTTTTCTGCGCTTGTCGGACAATGGTCAGTCCCCCGGTCCCTCAAACCGGATATGGAGGGTTCGATTCCCCCCAGGCGCACGATGATCGGCGGCGACGCCGATCGTTCGGGCCGGTAGACGTCGGTTACCGTAACTATAACGGGCCTAAGGTAGCGACACTCGGGCGACCGAGTCAGCGAAGCGCCGGGCGCACCTCCTCGAAGGTGGCCGGCGCGTGTCAACGGCCGACGAGCCTGACCTCGTCGGTGCGGACGCCACCGACGTCGAGACCCCGCCACCGCTCGCGGTGGCGACTCGCCCGCAACCCGTACCTCCGGCCGTCAGGCGGCCGCGTACACCTGCCCCCGTTCCACGGATGGAACACGACGTGGCGAACGTCGATGACGGAGGTTCGAGTCCTCCCGGTGGCACCACGCGCGCAGCCGGCGACGGCGCGCGACGTCCATGCACTGCACCGGCTGGCGCCGGGCTGGGCCTCCAAAACCCACGACGCAGGGTTCGATTCCCTGGCGGTGTGCGACCGCGACGCATCGACGCCAGCTCGGGCCTCCGCGTCACCCTCGGACGCAGAGCCTCGATTCCCTGGCGGTGTGCCAACACGCGCACGACAGGCCACCGTCCCGAGGATGGGACACGACGCTACGAACGTCGCTGGCGAGGGTTCGAGTCCTTCCGGTGGCACGACACGCACGACACGCACGACACGCCCCGGCGCGCCACGCGTCGGGCCACGCAGCGACCTCGGGCGAGGACGAGCGGCTCATATCCGCTTCGAGGAGGGCTCGACTCCCTCCGCTGCGACTTCTCGGGGTGCCCATCTGTACCTCCTCGCCCGGCCACGGGCCGCACATGGATGGTTACCGGTCTCATTGGTTCGACTCCAATCACCCCGACCGCGCCGGCTCCGCCGGCCTCACGCAGGCGTCGTCTAACGGCAGGACACTTTCCGTCTCGCGATCCCTCGCCCGTCACCGGGCCGCTGGGAGATGGTTCTTGATGTGGGATCAAGTGACGCTGGTTCGACTCCAGCCGCCTGTACGCATGCTTCCTTCGCGGGTGTAGCTCAACGGTAGAGCAGATCATCGTCTCGCGTCCCTCGCCCGTCGCGAGGCGGGCCGCTGCTGGATGGTTATTGACTCTTAATCAATCAGATGCCGGTTCGAGTCCGGCCACCTGCACGACTTCTTCAGGGGTGTAGTTCAGTAGTGAGAACGCACGGTCGGGGACCGTGAGGCCGTCGGTGCGATTCCGGCCACCCCTACGACGCGGCGCCCGCCGGGGCACCGCCACGCAGATGTAGCTCAGCGGTAGAGCACTGTAAAAACCCGTCTCACGATCCTCGCCCGCGGTCCGCCGTGGGCCGCAGCGAGATGGTTACAGCCTTCCAAGCCAGTGGCCGCCGGTTCGAATCCGGTCATCTGCGCGCACGCTTCCAGGGGTGTAGTTCTAGCAGCCAGAACGCATGGTCCGGGACCATGAGGCCGTCGGTGCAATTCCGACCACCCCTACAACGCGCCAACCGCCGCCCGCGGGCCGGACCACCGGCTCGTCCCGCGGGCGGACGGCGCGCCTTTCCCACCCGTAGCTCAACAGCAGAGCGCTTGGCCGATAACCGAGTGATGGAGGTGCGATTCCTCCCGGGCGGACCGTGATCGAGGCCGAAGTCGTCGAGGCGCGAGGCCGTGACCCTCGTCCTAGCGGGTGCGAGTCCCGTCGATCACTCCCAGGGTGTATTTCAATAGTAGATTGCTCGGTTCGGGACCGAGTGGCTGCAGGTGCAAGTCCTGCCACCCTGACTTTCTGATGGCGTGCGCGGACGTCCTCGTCCAGGTCGCGCGCCGACGGGCGACCGTCGGCGGGCCGGTGAGCGAGGGTTATCGAGCACGTGGCCGTCTGCCGCGAGTGTAGCTGGAAGCCCGCCGCGTCATCAGAAGCTACGTTTTCCTGGCTCCACGCACCGGATCGGCGCCTCGTCCGTTCTTCGCCCCGCGGGTCGTCCCCCGACCCGCGGGCCGCAGGAGGAGGATCACCGAGCGCGCGGTTGGGGATCGCGATTGCACGTGCGATCCGGTGCGTGGCGCCGCCAGGCCCTTTTCGTCCTCGTAGACCAACCTTGGCAGGAGTCACCAGCCTCAGAACCTGGGCAGTGTGAGTTCGAATCTCACCGAGGACACGACGCCCCCGTAGACCAACCGGCAGAGTCGGCGAGCTCAAACCTCGCGCAGCGCGGGTTCGAATCCCGCCGGGGACACGATCACGATCACGTCACGTCGCCGTAGACCAACTGGCAGAGTCGGTGGCTCGAGAAGTCACCCAGTGGAGGTTCGAATCCTCTCGGCGACACGAACTTGCCCACACGGTGTGGGCCGATGGAGCGCGGCGGCCGGCCCGCGCCCTGTCTCGAACTCCGGCGAAAGGAAACGACCGCAATGAGTCACGTGGCGAACCGGACCCTGCTCTTGTCGCAGGGCTTCGAGCCGATCAAGGTCATCTCGTGGCAGCGCGCGATCACGCTGCTCACCCTCGGCAAGGTCGAGGTCATCGAGGAGTACGACGCCGAGATCAAGGCGGTCTCCTTCGTCATCAAGGCCCCGGCGGTCGTGCGCTTGCTGCGCGCGTTCCGTCGGCACGCCAAGCCCGTCAAGTTCTCGCGCGTGAACATCTACGCGCGTGACGGCTACCGCTGCCAGTACTGCAACGTCCGGTGCACGCTGGCGGAGCTCACCTACGACCACGTGATCCCGCGCGCCCGCGGTGGCCGCACCACGTGGGAGAACATCGTCACCTGCTGCTACCCGTGCAACGGCGCCAAGGGCAACCGGACGCCGAGCGAGGCCGGCCTCAAGCTGCGCGCGCAGCCGGTGCGGCCGACCTGGGTGCCGGCGGTGACGATCCGGGTGAGCACGCGCTCGGTGCCCGACGCGTGGCGTGACTACCTGTACTGGACCGGCGAGATCGACGCCGATCCGGAGGCAGCGTGAACGGGCGACGGTGGGATGAGGGTCGGCCCGGTCGACGGATGATGCACCGTCGGCCGCGGCCGCCCGGGCGGGGGGCCGCGCCCTCGCTTCGACTGAAGGGACAAGCCGACGTGGCGACGGCGCCTGCCTAGAAAGCAGCGTGAGCACCGCGAGGTGCCTTGCGGGTTCGACTCCCTCTCCCTTCGCTGTGACGACCGCATCCGGCGCGCCCGCGCCGTCTCTGGAGGAGCTGCCTATCGGTGAGGGCAACGGTCCCGAAAATCGTGATCAGCCATGGTCTGGGGGTTCGACTCCCCCCTCCTCCGCCGCGCGTGCTTTCTTGGAAGGAGTCCGGCAGGACGAGGAGCGCAGGTGCTAACTGCGTGCGCCGTAGAACCGGCGTTGGGGGTTCGAGTCCCCCTCCTTCCGCGACGGGGTCGTAGCTCAGGAGCAGAGTGCCGGTCCGACATGCCGGCGACGAAGGTGCGATTCCTTCCGACCTCACGACGATACGGGGCCGTAGTTCAACAGGAGAACCCTGGTCTTGCAAACCAGTGATGAGGGTGCGACTCCCTTCGGTTTCCACGAGCAGAGACGGGCTGTAGTTCAACAGCAGAATGCTGGTCTCACATTCCAGCGGCGGGGGTGCGACTCCCTCCAGCCCGACGACTGAGATACGGGGCCGTAGTTCAACAGGAGAATGCTGGCTCGGCAGACCAGCGACGAGGGTGCGACTCCCTCCGGTTCCACGATCGTCACGATCCGTCGTTCGTCTCTTTTTCTGGCCCTGGGTACGTCTGGCGACGTTGGCTCACTGTCTATGAGTATCTAGGAGGGTTCGATTCCCTTCAGGGCCGCTGCTTCGATCTCGGGCTCGTCTTTCAAAGGCAGGATGCTGTCCTCGCACGGCGGCGATGGGGGTTCGAGTCCCCCCGAGTCCACGATCACGATCTCTGCGTCTGTGGCCGATCAGCGAGGCATGCGATTGCAACCCGCATTCAACCCGGTGCGACTCCGGGCAGACGCTCGACACGGTGGACGGCCTGCGCCGTCCACGCCCGACACCACGCCGACCCGGTGCTCCTGGTGGACACGCTCCCCTGGTACGGGAGAGAGGAGGGTTCGACTCCCTCGGTCGGCTCCACGTCACGTCACGCCCCCGCGCACGGATGCGACCCGGGTCTCCGAAGCCTGGTGAGGCGGTTCGATTCCGCCCGGCGGCACTGCGCCCACGTCGTCCAGCGGTCAGGATCCCGGCTTTTCACCCCGGGGAGGGCGGGTTCGACTCCCACCGTGGGTACCGCGCAGCCCGAAACGCAACACGCCGCCGATCACTCGGCGGCGTTCGCGTTTTCGGATCGTCCGCGCGGACGCGGAGGGCCGGCTAGTAGCGGCCGCCGCCGCGACCGCCGCCACCGCCGCCACCACCACCGCCACGGCCGCCGCGGCCACCGCCGCCGCCGCCGTAGCCGCCGCCACCGCCGCCGTAGCCACCACCGCCGCCGCCACCGCCGCGCGGCGCGCGCTCCTCGGCCTCGTTGACGCGGAGCGGCCGACCGTCGAGCATCTTGCCGTTCATCTCGCTGATCGCCTTCTGCGCCTCGGCCGGCGAACCCATGGTGACGAACGCGAAGCCGCGCGGGCGGCCGGTCTCGCGGTCCATCACGACGTGCACGTCGGTGACCTCGCCCAGCGCCGAGAACTCTTCCCGGATCGTCTCGCTGGAGGTGTTGAAGGAAAGGTTGCCTACGTACAGTCGGGTGCTCATGTGGCTCTCATCGGTATCGGGGAACATGCCCGCGGCGACGAACTCGGGCGCGGGCGCGGGCAGCGTAGGCTAGATCGACGGGAAACACAGCCTCCGAACGCATCCGAGTCCAGCGGGGGCCGCGCCCCCCGATCCGGGCCCCGCGGCCGGCCGAGCTGGGGGCGAGCCGCCCCGCGGCGCCCGCCGCCCGCGACGATCGCCTGGTAACCGCTCGGGGCGCGCGCGCGTCGAAGGCGCCACCAAGGAGATGCCCATGCGTTCGTTCTCGACGATCTCGATGGCGTTGCTGCTCGTCAGCGGCGCGACCCTCACCGCGTGCAAGAAGAAGGCGGAGGACAAGCCGACCGAGGCCGCCAAGCCCGCCGCGCCGGCCCCGGCGCCCACGCCCACCCCAGCCCCGACGCCGCCCGCGCCGACCCCGGCCCCGACGCCAGCCGCCAAGGGCATCCTCGACGTCGCCGCCGAGGCTGGCACGTTCAAGACCCTGGCCGCCGCGATCGAGGCCGCCGGCCTGGTCGAGACGTTGCGCGGCCCGGGGCCGTTCACCGTCTTCGCGCCGACCGACGAGGCGTTCGCCAAGATCCCGAAGGCCGATCTCGACGCGCTCCTGGCCGACAAGGCCAAGCTCACCGCGGTGCTGACCTACCACGTGGTGCCGGGCAAGGTGATGGCCAAGGACGTCGCCGGGCTCAAGACCGCCAAGACGGTCAACGGCGCGGAGCTGACCATCGACACGTCGAGCGGCGTGAAGATCGACGGCGCGACGGTCATCAAGGCCGACATCGAGGCGGCCAACGGCGTCATCCACGTGATCGACACCGTCGTCATCCCGAAGTGACCGCGGGCGTCGGCTCACCCTCGGGGGGTGGGTCGACTCATCGCGTCATCGCGTCATCGCGTCCCGCACCACCCGCACCGCCTGCTGGTCGGTGGGGAACTCGCCGGTGAGCGTCTTGTCGTAGACGACGACGCCGTCGACGCTGATGGTGAACTCGCCGCCGCTGCCCTTGGTGAGGGTGGCGTCGACGTCGAGCGCGCGCTTGAGCTGGGCGGCCGCACGGGTCGCCTTGGCCAGGTAGCCTCACATCGAGCAGTAACGGATCTCGACCTGCATGGTGACAACGTACCGCTGGGGGGCACCGCGCGACAACCCGCGGCGGCGGCGACATGCCCAGGTGAACGCGGTACGGTCATCCGCATGGGGCGCAAGGAAGACGCACTCGAATATCACCGCCGCGGTCGCCACGGAAAGATCGAGGTGGTGTCGTCGAAGCCGCTGGTCAGCCAGGGCGACCTGTCGCTGGCCTACACGCCGGGCGTGGCCGAGCCCTGCCTGGCGATCGCCAAGGATCCGGACGCGTCGTGGGAGTACACCGCGCGCGGCAACCTGGTCGCGGTGATCTCCAACGGCACCGCGGTGCTCGGCCTGGGCAACATCGGCCCCGCCGCCGGCAAGCCGGTGATGGAGGGCAAGGCCTGCCTGTTCAAGAAGTTCGCCGACATCGACGTCTTCGACCTCGAGATCGCCGAGACCGACGTCGACAAGCTGGTCGACATCATCGCCTCGCTCGAGCCGACCTTCGGCGGCATCAACCTCGAGGACATCAGCGCGCCGGCCTGCTTCGACGTCGAGGAGAAGCTGCGGGCGCGCCTGTCGATCCCGGTGTTCCACGACGACCAGCACGGCACCGCGATCATCTCCGGCGCCGGGCTGCTCAACGCCGCCGAGCTGGCCGACAAGCCGCTCGGGTCGATCAAGCTGGTGGTGTCGGGCGCCGGCGCCGCGGCGATCGCCTGCGTCGACTTCTTCGTCTCGCTGGGCGTCGATCCCGTCAACGTGACCCTGTGCGACTCGAAGGGCGTGCTGCACGCCGGCCGCGAGGACCTCAACCGCCACAAGCGCCGCTTCGCCAAGCCCGACGACGGCCGCCGCACGCTGGCCGACGCGCTGGTCGGCGCCGACATGTTCATGGGCCTGTCGGTGGCCGGCCTGGTCACGCCGGCGATGCTGCAGACGATGGCGCCGCGGCCGATCATCTTCGCGATGGCCAACCCCGACCCCGAGATCGGCTACCCCGAGGCGGTGGCGGCGCGCCCCGACGCGCTGGTCGCGACCGGCCGCTCGGACTACCCGAACCAGGTCAACAACGTGCTCGGCTTCCCGTACATCTTCCGCGGCGCGCTCGACGTGCGCGCCCGGTCGGTGACCGAGCCGATGAAGGTCGCGGCGGCGCGGGCGCTGGCGGCGCTGGCCAAGGAGCCGGTGCCCGAGTCGGTGGTCGCGGCCTACGGCGGCAAGACGCTGCGCCTGGGGCCGGAGTACTTCATCCCCAAGCCGTTCGACCCGCGGGTGCTGTGGTGGGTCGCCCCGGCGGTGGCCGAGGCGGCGATGGCGTCGGGCGTGGCCCGGGTGCCGGTCGACGTCGGCGAGTACCGCGACAAGCTGATGCGGCGGTCGTCCAACGCGGCGTTCTCGATCATGCGGTCGATGAACCGCACCGCGCGGCGCGACCCCCGGCGGATCGTCTTCCCCGAGGCCGGCAACCTGCGCGTGCTGCGCGCGGTGCAGCAGATCATCGACGAGGAGATCGCCAAGCCGGTGCTGCTGGGCCGGCGCCCCGAGATCGAGGGGCTGTGCCGCGACGCCTCGCTGTCGATCCTCGACCACGTCACCGTGATCGACCCCAACGAGCCGGGCTTCGCCGCCGACGCCGAGCGCTACGCGCTGCGCCTGACCGAGCTGCGCGGCCGCAAGGGCGTGACCCTGCCCCAGGCCCGGAGCCTGATGCGGCAGAGCAACTACTACGGCGTGATGATGCTCGAGCGCGGCGACGTCGACGGCCTGGTCGGCGGCTTCAAGCGCAGCTACCCCGACAGCGTCCGCCCGGCGCTGCAGGTGCTGGGGCTGGCCCCCGGCGCCCAGGTCGCGGTCGGCATGTACATGATGGTGCTGCAGAACTCGGTGAAGTTCTTCGGCGACACGGTCTTCACCGTCGAGCCGACCGCCGAGCAGCTGGCCGACATCGCGGTGCAGATGGCCGACGCGGTGGCGGGGTTCGGCGTGACGCCCCGGGTGGCGATGATCTCGTACTCCAACTTCGGCTCGGTCCGGCATCCGGACGTCGGCCGGGTGCAGGCGGCGCTCGAGCTGGTGCGGGCCCGCCGGCCCGAGCTGGAGATCGACGGCGAGATGCAGCCGGAGATGGCGCTCGACGAGGCGCGCCGCGGCGAGACCTACCCGTTCTCGACCCTGACCCGCAACGCCAACACGCTGGTGTTCGATCGCCTGGCCGCCGGCAACGCCGCGTACCAGGTGCTCGAGTGCCTGGGCAACGCCGACGCGGTCGGCCCGATCTTGCTCGGCGTGTCCAAGCCGGTGTCGCTCTTGCAGAACGAGAGCACCGTCGACGACATCGTCAACATGACCGCGTACACGGTGATGAAGGCGCAGGTCGCCGATCGCGAGCGGGCCGCGCGCCGCGCCTGATCGCGCCCCACCGGCGCGCGGACTGCCGTACCATCGCGGCCATGCGCAGCGCGATCGCGTTCTCCCTCCTGGCGGTGGTGGCGTGCGGGGGTGACGACGGCGGCAGCGGCGGCCCCGACGCCGGCATGGACGCCGACCTCGGCACGATCGTCGAGCCCGGCGATCCCGGCGCCGCCGACGTCCGCGTCGACGTCCGCGTCGACCGCGACCGCAAGACCATCTCGCCGCTGATCTACGGCGTCAACGGCGGCGCCGACGTCGCCCGCGATCGGCCGCGGGTCCAGCGCTCGGGCGGCAACCGCCTGACCGCGTACAACTGGGAGAACAACGCGTCGAACGCCGGCAGCGACTACTGCTTCCAGAACGACGGCACGTTCGGCGGCCCCGGCTCGATGCCGGCCAGCGCCTACCGCGGCATCCTCGACGACGCCCGCGCCCGCGGCACCGCGGCGCTGGTGACGGTGCCGATCGTCGACTACGTCGCGGCCGACCACGACGACCTCGGCGACGCCGGCCAGGGCCCGCCGGCCTGCGTCGGCGACGTGCGCAACTCCGGCCCGAACTACCTGCAGACCCGCTTCAAGGCCAACCACGCGCGCAAGGGCAGCGCGTTCTCGCCGACGCCCAACGCCGGCGACGCCGACGTCTACCAGGACGAGGCGATCGACTTCATCCGCCGCGGCTGGGGCGACGTCCGGGTGCTGGTCGATCTCGACAACGAGCCTGACCTCTGGTCGGGCACCCACGCGCGCATCCACCCGCAGCCGGTCACCTACGCCGAGCTGATCGATCGCACGCTGACCTACGCCGCCGCGGTCAAGGACGCGTGGCCGGCCGCCGAGACGCTGGGCTTCGTCAGCTACGGCTACGCCGGCTACCTCAACCTGCAGAACGCGCCCGACGCCGGCGGCCGGCCGTTCATCCCGACGTTCCTCGACGCGGTGCGCGCCGCCGAGACCACCGCCGGCCACAAGCTGGTCGACTACCTCGACCTGCACTGGTACCCCGAGGCCCGCGGCGACGGGCAGCGCATCTCCGACGTCAGCGGCGGCACCGGCGCCGCGGCGCGGGTGCAGGCGCCGCGCTCGCTGTGGGACGCGACCTACGAGGAGGACAGCTGGATCGTCAACGACGTGCTGCACGGCCCGATCGCGCTGATCCCGTGGGTCAAGCAGCAGATCGCCGACCACGCGCCGGGCACCAAGCTGGCCTTCACCGAGTGGAACTACGGCGGCGGCAACGACATCAGCGGCGCGATCGCCACCGCCGACGTGCTCGGCGTGTTCGGGCGCGACGAGGTCGGGCTGGCGACGTTGTGGCTGCTGCGCTCCCCGGCGCAGGAGCGCTACCTGCTGGCCGGGCTGCGCGCCTACACCAACTTCGACGGCAACGGCGGCGCGTTCGGCGGCACCAGCGTCGCCGCGACGACCTCCGACGTCGCGCGGGTCACCGCGTACGCGTCGGACGACGACTTCGGCGGCCGCCAGGTGATCGTCGTGATCAACAAGGCCACGCAGCCGCTGACCGTCGGCGTCACCGTGGCCGCGCCGCGCACGATCGATCACCTCGAGCGCTGGCAGCTGACCAGCGCCAGCGACGCGATCACCGCCGGCGCCGCGGTCACGCCGACCGCGACCAACGCGTTCCGGGTCGACGTGCCGGCGGCCTCGGTGACGGTGCTGGTGCCGCGGTAGCGGTTGCTGTGAAACGCCGGGGCGGTTCGAGGTCAACCTGCGCCGTGCCCGTGCCCGTGCCCGTGCCCGAGGGTGCTCGGCGGCTCGCTACCGCTCGCGGACCGCGTACTCGAGCTTCCAGCGCCCGGCGCCGTCCTTGGCCTTGCACCACAGCTCGAGCGTGCCGACCTCGGTGACGGTCGCGGTCAGCGCCACCGGCACCAGATCGCCGGCGCGGCGCTCGCCGGCGGCGGCGACCTCCTGCTCGACCGGGTCGAGCTCGATCAGCTCGGCGGCCTCGGGGTCGACCAGCGCGCCGACCGCGTCGTCCTTGCGGCTCGACGACGCGAAGAAGCGGAAGGTCGACGGCTCGCCGACCACCAGCCCGAGCTCGTCGTCGGGCAGGTCGGCGCTGGTGCCCTCCTCCATGCCGAACGGCGCGACGCACAGCGCCTTCACCGGCGGCGCGAAGCCGGGGATCGCCGGCGCCGCGCCCTCGATGCCGATGTAGTACGCGCGGGCGGTGCCGCCGCGGATGCGCACGCCGCCGCCGCGCCGCACCCAGCCGTAGTGGGCGGCGCCGATCGCGACGGCCAGGTCGAGGTCGGTGCCCTCGAGCTCGCGCGGCTCGCGGCCGTACCAGTCGCCGATCACGCCGCGCACGCGATCGCGGATCGCGGTGGCCTTCATGACGCCGCCGTTCCACAAGACCGCGGTCGGCGCGCTGTCGTGGCGATCGAGGAACTCGGCCAGGTGCTTGGTCACCGCCGGATCGGCGGCGTAGGCCAGGCCCAGCTCGCGCAGACCGCCGGCCCGCCGCCGGGTCGGCCGCGCCTCGGCCGGCACCCGCGGGAAGAAGCCGTCGATGAGCAGCGCGCGGCTGGCGTCGCGCTCGAGATCGAAGCGCACCGTGCCGCCGATCAGCTTGCTGCCGCGTCCGACCAGCGCCACCGGCACCTTGTCGGGCGCCGCGGCGCCGAGCAGCTCTTCCTTGGCGCGGCGGCACGCGTGGACCAACCCGCGGGCCTGCACCGCGTCGAGCTTCTTGCCCTGCTCGCCCAGCGTGCGCTCGCTGGTCGCGGCCAGCGCCAGGTCCATGTTGTCGCCGCCGAGCAGGATGTGATCGCCGACCGCGACGCGCTCGAGCGCCAGCGCGCCGCCGTCATCGGTGATCTCGATCAGCGTGAAGTCGGTGGTGCCGCCGCCGATGTCGCACACCAGCACGACGTCGCCCGGCACCAGCTTCTGCCGCCACGCGTCGCCGGTCGACGCCAGCCACGCGTAGAACGCGGCCTGCGGCTCCTCGAGCAGCGTGATCTTCGGCAGCCCGGCCTCGCGCGCGGCGACCACCGTCAGCTCGCGCGCGACCGCGTCGAACGACGCCGGCACCGTGACCAGCACGTCCTGCTCGGCCAGCGGCGCGTCGGGGTGCGCCGCGTCCCAGGCCTGGCGCAGGTGCGCGAGGTAGCGCGCCGACGCGGCCACCGGCGACACCCGCTCGCCACCCTCGGGCAGGTCGCGATCGGCGCCGCGCCACGGCAGGATCGCGGCGGTGCGATCGACGTTGCCCGACGACAGCCACGACTTGGCGCTGGACACCAGGCGGTGCGGCAGCTCGGCGCCGCGGGCCTGCGCGAAGGTGCCGACCGCGGCGCGCGCGCCCGGCTCCCACGGCAAGGCCATCGCCGCCGGCGCGACCTCGTGCTCGGTGGGCAAGAGCAAGAACGACGGCAGCGTGGCGCGCGGCGCGACCTCGCCCGGGCCGACCAGCTGCGGCACCGCGAGCGTCTGCACCGGGCCCGGCGCCTCGCTGTCGACGTAGCCAAGGGCGCAGTTGGTGGTGCCGAGGTCGATGCCGACGACGAAGCGGCTCACGAGAGCTCGACCTCGGCGGGCGCGACGATCGTGCGATCGACGCCGTCCGCCAGCGTGGGCAGCTGGGCCTTGGCCGCGCGCCAGCCGTGGTGGCGCAGCGCGCCGGCGAACGGCGGCTCGCCCTTGGCCTCGCCGATGACGCGGATCTCGGCGGGGTCGAAGCCCTTGGGCACGGTCACCCTGGCGTCGTCGGCGCCGGGCAGCACCGGCTCGAGCGTGAAGTACTGATCGAGGACCTTCTTGCAGCCGCGGTGCACGTCGCGGGCGGCGGCGCCGATGTCGGCGTCGGCGAAGCCGTCGAGGGGCTCGCGCAGGAAGTCGATGAGGCGGCCGTCGCGCTGGAGCAGCGCCAGCAGCGCCAGCGCGCCGTCGCGCTGCGCCGCCGACAGGTCGACCTTCTTGGCCGGCGGCTCGGGCTTCGGCTCGGCGGGCTTGGCCGCGGGCTCGGGCTTGGCCGGCTTCGGCTCCGCCTTGGGCTCGGGCTTCGCCGCCTTCGGCTCGGGGGCTGGCTCGGGGCGCCCGGCCGGGAGCCACGCGACCTCCGGCGGGAGGTAGTCCGCCACCGCCGGTGACAGCTTCTTGCCGAAGAGGAGCCGAAAGAAGGACGAAAACGCCAGGCCGATACGGGACATGGATGCGATCTCCGGCCGTGGGTAAACCGCGATCACCCACAAGTCAAGCCTCGGAAAACTGAGACGAAATCAGCCTCGGGCCGTGACGGATGGCGCACCCGCGGCCCACCCAGGGTGGGAGATCAATCCGTTACCTGTGACGTGGGCACCTGGCCCACCCCTTGCTGACGCAGGAACTCGCCAACCGTGCCGCCCATTCGCCTATCATCTTCCTCTCCCCAGGAGTCCGCCATGACCCACTGGCTCGCTCGCACCCTGGTGGCCGCCGTCGTCGCGACCACCGCCTCCGCCTGTACGCTCTACTTCGGTGACGACACCGGCGACGACGACTGTCTGTTCGACGGCGCCGCCGAGGCGGCCGGCCTGCGCAACCCGCAGACCAACCAGTGCGAGTTCATCGGCGGTGGGGGCGGCGGCTGCGGCGCCCAGCCCACGCCGGCGTTCGACCAGGCCGGCGCGCCGGCCCCGGTCGACTGGGCCCAGTGCTTCACCTCGTGCGAGGGCCTCGACGAGCAGAGCTGCTTCGCCGCGCCCGAGTGCCGCGCGACGTACACCCAGACCGACCCGTCGCAGGGCGGCTTCCGCTTCTTCTCGGGCTGCGTCGGCATCGCGCCGTCGGGCCCGGTGACTGGCGAGGCGTGCCAGGGCCTCGACGGCTACGGCTGCTCGCGCCACAACGACTGCGTCGCGATCTACGGATCGACCGACCTGCCCAACGACGGCTACAGCGGCAGCGGCGTGTTCACGTCGTGCGAGCCCGAGCCGGGCACGCAGGGCTGCTTCGCGACCGCCGACTGCCCGACCGGCTACACCTGCACCACCGAGCAGGGCGTCTGTGACCCGCCGCCCGGATGCGACCCGTCGACCGGCATGGCGTGCCCGGCGGTGTGCTTCGGCCAGTGCGTCCCGGCCGGCGGCTCGTGCGCCGCGATCGACTGCGGCCCCGGCTTCCACTGCGAGGAGCTGTGCACCGGCGGCGGCCCGGCGGGCGGCGCCGAGAGCGACTCGCCGATCCCCCCCGGCACCTGCACCGCCACCTGCGTCCCCGACCAGCAGATGTGCCCGATCGAGTGCCCGCCCGATAGCGCCTGCGTCGAGGTCTGCCCGCCGTGCGGCTACCCCGGCGACCCGTCGTGTGGCCAGCCGTGCCACTTCGAGTGCCAGGGCGTCCCGCCGTCGACCTGCACCGGCTTCGACTGCGGCCCCGACGCGCACTGCGAGGAGCGCTGCTTCCCGTGCGACCCGCTCCCCGACGGCAGCGGCTGCGAGGTCCCGGTGTGCGAGCCGTTCTGCGTGCCCGACCCGACGACCGAGTGCGGCCCCGACACCTGCATGCCCGGCTCGCACTGCGAGATCCAGTGCACGCCGGTCGACCCCAACAACCCGATGGGCCCGATGGGCGGCTGCACCGCCACCTGCGTGCCCGACCCCGGCCAGGGCTGCGCGGCGATCGACTGCGGCCCCGGCACGCACTGCGAGGAGACCTGCGCGGGCCCGCCGTGTGGCGACCCGGCCGGCTGCCCCGACGTCTGCCGCGGCGAGTGCGTGCCCGACGGTCCCGGCCAGTGCAACGGCGTCGTGATCTGCGCGCTGCCGCCGCCCGCCTGCCCGATCGGCACCACGGCCGGCGTCGCCGGCGGCTGCTGGAGCGGCTACTGCATCCCCGACAGCCAGTGCGGTGACCCGCCGCCCGCCACCTGCGAGGACGTCACCGACGAGATGACGTGCCGCAGCCGCGTCGAGTGCGCGCCGATCTACACCGGCGTCTGCACCCCGAACCCCGACGGCACCTGGACCTGCGTCGACACGGTGTTCACGCGCTGCGAGTCGCGGGTGATGCCGCTGCCGGGCTGAGCGCGGCCTTCGCATCGCGGATTCGAGGTCCGACGCCCGGCTGACCGCCGGGCGTTCGGCATTTCGGCGCCAGCGGCGCCAGGGCGTCAGGTGGCGCCAGCCGGGCCAGGGCGCCGGGTGGCGTGAGGTGGCGCCCTTTCGAGAAACCAGGCTACGATCCACGCGTGTCGGTCCCCACCGCCTCCGACGCACCGGGCTCGCCGCCGTCCGACGACGACGGCGACGCCGATGGCGTGGAGCCGCACGACGAGGTGCCGGCCGAGCCGACCCTGGCCGGCGGGCCGGTGGCGCGGCGCAAGGCGGCCGCCGCGGCCGACATCCACGAGCACCCGACCCAGCAGCTGCCGGGCGCGCGCGGCCTGCCGAGCACGCTCGACGGCGACACCCGCCACACCACCGCGACCACGCCGCTGGCCGCGATGCAGGCCGACGAGCTCGAGCGCACCCGCGCGTTCGGCAAGCTGGCGATCGCGATCGGCATCGGCGCGGCCCTCGCGGTGGCCACCGCCGGCGGCGATCCGCTGGCCAAGCGCATCTTCGTCGCGGCGATCGCGGCGATGTCGGCGGCGATCGCCTACCTGCTGTGGCGGCTGCGCGACCCGCGCAACTTCTCGACGCGGCTGGTGGTCGGCGCCGGCGTGTTCGGCATCACCGCCGTGCTCGGCGGCATCAACTACTGGGGCATCTGCTCGCCGGCGTCGGCGGTGATGCTGTTCGGCATCTACTTCTTCAGCCTGGGGCAGAACGGCGCCAGCGCGCTGGGGCTGTTCCTGTTCGGCGCGGTGGCCCACGCGGTGCTGGCCACGCTGATCATCACCCACGCGGTGCCCGAGCTGGCGGTGATCGACACGCTCGACATCCCGCTGCGCGAGCAGATCATCTCGCAGCTCACGATCCAGCTCCTCTACGGCTGCGCGTACTACTTCGGCCGGCGCAGCCGGCGCGCCACCGTCGAGGCGGTCGAGCAGCTCGATCGCGCGGTGCGCGCGGTGTCGATGCGCGAGGCGCTGCTGGCCGAGGTGCGGCAAGAGCTCGACCGCGCGCTCAAGGTCGGCGGGCCCGGCCGCTACAGCGATCAGGAGGTGGGCTCGTACCGCCTGGGCATGCTGATCGGCCGCGGCGGCATGGGCGAGGTCTACGAGGCGATCAGCGTCCACGACGGCCGCGAGGCCGCGGTCAAGCTGCTGCACCCGAGCACGATGGGCGATCCGCAGGCGGTGGCGCGGTTCATCCGCGAGGCCGAGATCACCGCCGGGCTGGAGAGCCCGCACCTGGTCGGCGTCTACGAGGTCGGCCTCACCAGCGGCGAGATCCCGTTCATCGCGATGGAGCGGCTGCGCGGCAAGGACCTGGCGCACCACCTGCGGCGGGTGCGGCGGATGGCGCCGAGCCAGACCGTCGAGCTGTGCCGCGAGGTCGGCCGCGGCCTCGCCGTCGCCCACGCCGCCGGCGTGGTCCACCGCGATCTCAAGCCGCACAACCTGTTCCTCGCCGAGAAGCAGGGCGTCCACGTGTGGAAGCTGCTCGACTTCGGCGTGTCGAAGCTGGCCAGCCGCGGCGGCACGTTGACCGCGGGCCACGTGATCGGCACGCCGGCGTACATGGCGCCCGAGCAGGCGCGCGGCGAGGACGTCGACCCGCGCGCCGACGGCTACGCGCTGGCGGCGATCGCCTACCGCTGCCTGACCGGCCACCCCGCGTTCACCGGCAAGGACGTGCCGACGACGCTCTACGACGTGGTCTACAAGATGCCGACCCGGCCGTCGCTGCTGGCCAGCGAGCTGGGCGGCGACGTCGATCGCGTGCTGGCGATCGGCCTGGCCAAGGATCGCGCGGCGCGCTTCGCGTCGGCGCCCGCGTTCGCCGAGGCGCTGGCGGCGGCGATCGAGGACAAGCTCGAGCCGCGGCTGCGGCTCCGCGCCGACGAGCTGGTCGCCGACCACGCCTGGGGCCATCGCCGCTGAGTCCCAGGGGGCTCGTCGCCGAGCCCCCCTCGATCCCGGCAAAGCCGGGATCGAGCCTCCCCCCGCGACGCGAGACTCCCGGTTCGCCGACCGTTGCTCGCCCGAAACACCGACGAGCGCTGAGTCCCGGGCGGCGCGTCGCCGCCGGCGGGCCGTCAGCGCAGGCGCGCGGCGACGGTGAGCGCGCCGTAGCCGGTGCGATCGCCGCGGGTGACGTCGTCGGTGCCGATCGCGAGGCCCAGGCCCCAGCAGCGGCCGGCCCACCAGTCGAGCTGCGCCCACGCCGGCGCGGTCGCCTCGGCGAAGTAGTCGCTCGACGGTGGGCCGGCGACGCCGACGCCGACCTCGACGCCGAACCGCCCCGCCAGCGGCACGCCGACCGTGGCCTCGACGGTGGCGCGATCGCGGTTGCCGTCGGCGCGCCCCAGCAGGCCGATGCCGAGCCGCGCCGTGGCGCGCGCCCAGCGCCGGCCGTCGCGCCAGTCGGCGATCGCGCCGACGGTGACCGCGGCGTGGGCCGGCGACCACGCGGTGACGTCGGTGGCCAGCTCGGCGGTCAGCCGCGCGGCCAGCGGGAACCGCGCGGTGAGCGCGACGCCGCGGTAGCGATCGTCGCCGGCGCGGCAGCCGCGCAGGCACAGGCCGCGGCCGGCGCCGATCGCATCGACGCCGCGCTGCGAGTGGCGCAGCCCCAGCGTCAGCCCGGTGCCGACGCCGTACCACACGTCGGCCGCGACGTCGGCGGCGTCGCCGTCGAGCTCGCCCTCGATCGCCGCGGCCACCGCCACCGCCTGGGCCGGCACCAACGTCGGCGCGGCCAGCGGCCCGTCGTCGGCGCGCGCCGCCGCGGCGCTCGCCGCCAGCGCCACCCCGATCACGCCCGCCGCGCGCGCCGTCATTCGAAGTCGCTGGGCGCGACCTCGGCCTGCAGCCGCTGCAGGTTGTGGGCTTGCTCGTCGAGCGCCTCGCGCAGGCGGCGCTGGGCCAGCTCCTCGCGCAACGTCGCCGCGCGATCGCGCCCGGCGCGGCCGACCGCGGCCAGGCCGAGGATGCGCGAGGTCGAGCAGACGACGTCGGCCGCGGCCTCGAGCACCAGCATCTCCTCGTCGGGATCGCGCAGCGCGCGCTGCGCCGCCCGCGCCAGCCGGGTGAACACCAGGCTGGCGTCGTCGAGGATCGCCTGCTCGGTGTCGCCCCACGCCAGCCGGCGCGCGACCGCGTCGTGCAGCGTCAGGTCGAGGCCGAGCGCGGTGTCGAGCCCGGCCGACAGCGTGCGGACGATCGCGTCGAAGATCGCCACCGCCGGCGCGTCCTCGCTGCCGCCCGAGACGACGTCGAGGATCTCGTCGCGCAGGATCGCCACGCGCTCGCCGAGGTCGGTCATCGCAGCGTCTCCTTGGACGGCCGGCGGCGCGGCAGCGGCGGCGGCTTGGCCGGGTCGCGCGCAGGCGCCGGCGGATCGAGACCGAGGTCGAAGCGCATGCCGGCCGGCAGGCCGTCGTCGATGATCGTCGCGAACTTGCGCTCGAGATCGGCGACCCGCCGCTCGTTCTTGGTCACCTGCGCGCGCAGGCTGGCGGTCGCGGCGGCGGCCTCGCGCAGCGCCTCGGCGGTCGGCGCCACCGACTCGACGACGAGGCTGGCGATCGTCGACGACAGCTGCTGGTAGGCGGCGGCCAGCCGGCGCAGCGCCGCGACCTTGCCGCTGGCGGCGCCCGGCACCGCGCGCACCGCGTCGACGTGGGCCGCCCGCGCCGCGTCGAGCGCGTCGAACAGCGGCGTCACGCCGGCCTCGTCGAGCGAGCGCACGTCGAACAGCTCGCGCGCGGCCAGCCCGGCGTCGCCGCCCTCGCTGGCCGCGGTCGCGACCCGGTGCGCGTGCTCGAGCGCGCGGGTGAACAGCGCGCGATCGCTGGTGGCCGCCGGGCGGCCCAGCGCCCGCCGGCGCGCGCCCTCGAGCAGGTGCTGGACGTCGGGTCCGGGCACCTCGGGCGGCGCGTCGACGGCGCGCATGTACGGCACCGTCGGGTGGTCGATGAATTTCGCGGTGACCTCGGCCGGCTGCCGGGCCCGCGCCGCGTCGTGCCGCACCAGCTCGGCCTCGACGGTGCGCAGCCGCTGCGCCAGCACGCCGCCGACCGCGGTCTCGGCGGTCACCAGCGCCCGCGCCACCGCCGCCTCGACCAGCGCGGCCAGCGGCGGGTCCTCGGCGCGCAGCTCGCTGATCACGGTGTCGGCGGCGCGGCCCAGCCCGTCGAGCAGCTCGCGCAGCGCCAGCCAGGCGCCGCCCTGCCCGAGCCAGCCCACGGCGAGGTTCTCGGCGAAGCTCCAGACGTTGACCGACGTCGCCTTCTCGAGGTCGTGGTAGACGGCGTCGGCGAAGTTGCCGGCCACCAGCGCGATCGCGTCGTCGGGGGCCAGCACCGCGCACAGCGGCGAGCGGTGGATGCCGTGGGCCCGGGCCGCCGCCAGCAGCCGATCGCGGCGGGCCCACCACGCCCCGGCGCCGCTGGTGCGCAGCACGACCGTGGCCCGCGGCACCAGCTGGGCCCCGGCGTCGATCAGGATCGCGGTGACGTTGTCGCCGCCGCCGCCGCGCAGCGCCGCGTCGATCAGATCGCGGACCACGTCGGCCGCCGGATCGGTCGAGGCGATCAGCTGGTGCAGCGCCTCGCTGGCCGCGTAGCCGTACAGGCCGTCCGAGCACAACAGCAGCCGGTCGCCGGCCTGCAGCTCGATCTCGTTGACGTCGACCGCCGCGGTGGCCTTGGCCCCGAGGTTGCGCGACAGCACGTTCTTGTAGGCGTGGCGATCGGCCTCGTCGGGCTGGATCGCGCCGCGCGCCACCAGCTCGGCGACGATCGTGTGGTCGTTGGTCAGCCGGTGCAGCCGGCCGTCGCGCAGCAGGTACGCGCGGCTGTCGCCGACGTGGGCCACCGTCGCGCGGCGGCCGTCGATCAGGCACGCCACCACCGTCGTGCCCATGCCGCGGCGATCGCGGCGGCGCTGGGCCTCGCCGTGGACCGCCGCCGACGCCGCGTTGATCGCGGCCTCGAGCAGCTGGCGCGGCCCCAGCGCGCTGCGGCGCGCGCGCACGTACTCGTGGATCACGTCGCGGGCCTTGGTCGACGCGACGTCGCCGGCGCTGGCGCCGCCCATGCCGTCGAGCACCGCGTACAGCCCCCACTTGCCGTCGACGATCAGCGCGTCCTCGTTGGTGTCGCGCACCGACCCGACGTGGCTGTCGCCGTAGCCCGCGACCATCAGCGTCATGGCCGGCCCCCCGCCGCCAGCTGCGCGCTGCGCCGCCCCAGCTCCTCGGCGATGCCGTCGTTGATCATCCGCGCGGTCAGCCGCGCGGCGTGGTTGATGGCCAGCGCCACCGTCGGATCGTTGGGGTGCTGGGCCCGGGCCAGCGTCGCCGCGACGTCGGCGATCGCCACCAGCAGCCGCTGCGCGTGGTCGGGGCCGACGCCCTCGGTCGAGCGCACCGCGACGAAGCTGTGCAGGAAGCCGCGGTGCAGCGTGTGATCGCCGGTCACCAGCAGCGTCGACAGCGCGTGCAGCACGCCCTCGAACATCGCCCGCGCCTCGTCGGCCGACAGCCGCGCGATCGCGTGGTCGAGGCTGCCGCGGACCTCGATCAGCCGCGCCAGCACCTGGGGCCGCAGCTGCTCGAACGCGGCGACGTAGCTGGGCACGCCCGACATGGGGCGACGATGGTAGCAAACCGCACCGCCACCCTTGAAGCGCGGCGCCGCCCGATCGCACGCCGCCGCTCTGGTACAGTGGGGCGTGGCTCTCGGCAAGGGAGGGAAGATCCTGGTCATCGACGACGAGCCGATGGTCCGCTCGGCGGTCGGCCGCGTCCTGACCGACGAGGGGTACACCGTCGAGTTCGCCGGCGACGGGGCCGCCGCGCTCGAGCGCCTGGCCGCCACCCCGCCCGACGCGATCCTGCTCGACCTGATGATGCCGGGCATGAACGGCCGCCAGTTCCTCCACGCGCTGCGCCGCGACCTGCGCTCGAGCGTGCCGGTGGTAGTCATGACCGCGGTCCACGGCCTCGGCCAGCGGGCGATCTCGCTGGGCGCGACCGACGTCGTCGAGAAGCCGTTCGACGTCGAGGAGCTGCTCAACAAGGTGGCGCTGGCGGTGTTCCGGGCCCGCCAGGAGTCGACCAGCGAGATCCCGCTCGACCCGCCGCGCGAGGACGACCCCGATCACGCCCACCCCGACGTCGTCGTGGTGGTCGACGACGATCTGACCGCGCTGCGCCGCCTCGACGAGCGGCTCACCGACGGCGGGTTCACGGTGATCGCGCTGCCGAGCGTCCCCGCCGACGCGGCGCGGATGCTGCGGGCGCTGGCGCCGGCCGCGATCGTCGTCGCCGCGGCGGCCACCGCCGACGGCGGCGCCGGGTTCGCCGCGACCGTCCGCGACGCGCCCAGCCTGGCCCGGGTGCCGATCATCGTGCTGTCGCGCGGCGAGCACCCGCGCTCGCTGGCGCCGGCCGCCGTCGTGCTGACCCGACCAACCGACGACGACGTCGTGCGGATCATCGAGCTGATGAGCAGCCGCCCGATCACCGGCGGCGGCGCCCGGCCGGCGTGGTAAGAACGCGGCCATGGTGGCCGTCCCCCAGCCCGCGCCCAGCTCGATCTACGCCGCCCGCCGCCAGGCGCTGATGGAGGCGATCGGCCCCACCGGCGTGGTGGTGGTGCGCTCGCTGCCCGAGCGGGTGCGCAACGGCGACTCGCACTACGCGTTCCGCCAGCAGTCGGACGTGCTGTACCTGACCGGCTTCGCCGAGCCCGACACGACGGTGATCCTGCGGCCCGGCGCCGAGCAGGATCGGGTCGTCATGTTCGTGCGGCCGCGCGACCCGGCGATGGAGGTGTGGGACGGGCGGCGCGCCGGCCTCGAGGGCGCCAAGGCGCTGTACGGCGCCGACGCCGCCTACCCCGCGGCCGAGCTCGCGACCCGCCTGCCCGAGCTGATCTGCAACTTCGAGGAGCTGCACTACGCGGTCGGCCTCGACGAGGACACCGACCTGCTGATCGCGCGCACGGTGGCCCGGCTGCGCAAGACCGAGAAGCGCGGCCAGCGCCCGCCGCGCGCGATCGTCGATCCGCGCGCCGCGCTGCACGAGCTGCGGCTGCGCAAGGCGCCCGACGAGCTGCACGCGCTGCGCAAGGCCGCGGCGATCTCGTGCGACGCCCACGTCGCGGCGATGCGCCAGGGCCGCCCCGGCACCTTCGAGTACGAGCTCGAGGCCACGATCGACTACACGTTCCGCAGCCGCGGCGGCGCCGGCCCGGGCTACGGCACGATCGTCGGCGCCGGCGAGAACGCGACGGTGCTGCACTACGTCGAGAACCGCTGCGCGGTCGCCGACGGCGATCTGGTGCTGGTCGACGCCGGCTGCGAGTACAACCACTACACCGCGGACATCACGCGGACGTGGCCGGCCAACGGCCGCTTCAGCCCGGCCCAGCGCAAGGTCTACGAGCTGGTGCTGGCGGTGCAGAAGTCGGCGATCGAGCTGGCCGCGCCGGGCGTCACCCTCGACGAGATCCACCAGCACTGCGTGCGCGGCCTGACCGCCGGCATGATCGAGCTCGGCCTGTTGACCGGCACCGTCGACGAGCGCGTCGCCGATCTGGCCTACAAGCGGTTCTACATGCACCTGACGTCGCACTGGCTCGGCCTCGACGTCCACGACGCCGGCGCGTACACCGTCGGCGGCAAGCCGCGGCCGCTCGAGCCGGGCATGGTCATCACGGTCGAGCCCGGCCTGTACATCGCCGCCGACTGCGAGGACGCGCCGGCCGAGCTGCGCGGCATCGGCGTGCGCATCGAGGACGACATCCTGATCACGACCGACGGGCGCGAGAACCTGACCGCCGCGTGCCCGAAGGACGTCGCGGACCTCGAAGCCATCTGCGCGTAGCCGTCGCGCCGGCGCGGCGCCGCCCCAGCGGGTGGCGGGCGCCCGTCCATTGATCCGACCAGCGAGCCACTGCCAGCGGGCGGTGCCAGGTCGGAACAGCCCTTGCTTTGGTGCTAGGCCTGTCTCCGTCGCGTCACGTAACTGTCCGATTCCGCTACGAAACTGTTGGAAATCGGACGCATGTAGGCGATGAGTGACAGGTTCTCACCGCCTCCCGTGCCCAAAACAACCATGCCCCTACCGATCTTGTTCACTCCCGGCCCGGTCCGCATCCCCTCGGTGGTCGCGACCGCCATGGCCGAGCCGCCGTGCAACTACCACCGGCAGGCGGGCTTTCGGGAGGTCTTCGGCGAGATCCAGACGTCCCTGGCCGAGCTGCTCGGCCTGCGCGACCCGGCCGCGTACTTCGCGACCATCATGACCACCACGGGCACCGGCGCGATCGAGGGCTGCATGCAGGCCTTCGCGGCGCTGGGCCCGGGCCTGATCCTCGAGAACGGCTTCTTCGGCGCCCGCTGGGTCGACCAGGCCAAGCAGAACGGCTTCGCCTACCACGCGCTGTCGTCGCCCAGCGACCAGCCGATCGATCCCGCCGCGGTGGCCGCGTACCTCGACGCGCACCCCGACATCAAGTGGTGCTTCTACGTCTCCCACGAGACCCGCATGGGCCTCGTCAACCCGATGGTCGAGATCGGCAAGGCCTGCAAGGCCCGCGGCGTGATGGTCGGCGCCGACATCATCTCGAGCGCCTTCGCGTACCCGGTCGACATCGAGGCCGCCGAGCTGGACCTCGCGGTCACGTCGTCGGCCAAGGCGATCATGGCGGTCGCCGGCCTCGGCATCGTCATGGTCAAGAAGGCCTCGCTGCCCGCGCTCAAGGCGGTCAAGAGCGAGCGCAGCTACTACCTCGACGTCATCGCCGAGACCGAGCGGCAGATGGCCGAGCACCAGCCGCGGTTCGCGCAGCCGGTGCCGCTGTACGCCGCGCTCCACGCCGCGTGCCGCCACATGAAGGCGATCGGCATCGGCAACCACATGGCCCGGATCCAGCGTCAGATGGACGTCGTGGCCAAGCACCTCGCGACCTACGGCTGCACGCCGCTCCTGCCCCGCGAGCGGCTGTCGTGGATCGCCGTCAACTTCTCGCTGCCGCCGGGCATCAAGTACTCGGAGTTCGCGCCGCGCATGCAGGCCGAGGGCTTCTTCCTCCTGTACGGCGTGCCGGGCAACGAGAGCCACTTCCAGGTCTCGACCATCGGCGATCTAACCGACGGTGACGTCGAGGGTCTGTGCCGGGCGTTCGACCGCGTCCTCGCTCCCATCGTCCAAACCCGCGCCGCCACCGAGGCCGCGCGAGTCCACGGAGGTGCCTCGTGATCTCGCAACTCGGCCAGCACAGCGGCAAGCACATCGTCTTCGGGTTCGATCACCACGGGCTGCCGGAGGTGGACGCGTACGTCGAGTCGCTGGCCCGCTACGGGCTGGTGCTGTCGGCGGCGCAGGGCGAGCAGCCCCACTACCTGGCGTCGACCCAGCGCGTCTGCGAGCGGGTCCGCGGCCGGGCCGACGCCGTCGGCGTGCTGGTCTGCTCGACCGGCATGGGCGTCTCGATCGCGGCCAACAAGTTCAGCGGCGTCTACGCGGCGCGCTGCTTGACCGTCGAGGACGCGACGATGGCGCGGCAGATCAACAACTGCAACGTGCTGTGCCTGGCGCTGCGCACCGGCCAGGCGGTCAACGCCGAGATCATCACGGCGTTCATGACCACCGCCTACGAGGGCCGCAAGCTCGAGCAGCTGTCGCGGATCACGATGTTCGAGCACGACCTGGTCCCGGTCGAGCCGGCCCGCCCGCGCGCGCTCAAGAGCGTGTGACGCCGGGCGGGTGGATGGTATAGAACCCGCCCCTCTATGAGCAGCACCTCGCGACCGGCGCGGCCGGATCGCATGTTCGGCATCAAGGACGTCTTCACCACCATCAACGCGATGGGCGGTGTCATCGCGATCTGCCTGTGCGTCGACGGCCGCCCGTTCGCCGCGGGCGTCGCGATGCTGCTGGGCTACCTGTGCGGCGACACCGTCGACGGGTGGATCGCCCGCAAGCTCGGCACCTCGAACCAGTTCGGCGCCGAGTACGACACGATCGCCGACCACCTGTCGCACTGCATCGCGCCGGGCGCGATCGTCTACACGGTCTACCGCCAGGCCGACCTGGGCATGGTCGACTGGCAGCAGCAGGTGCTGGCGATCGCGCTGGGCGGATCGATCATGGTCACCGCCTCGATCCGCCACGCCCGCAACATCGTCCGGCCGATCGAGGTCAAGGGCATCTGGGTCGGCCTGCCGCGCACCGTGCTCGGCTTCATCTGCGTCGCCTACGCCGACGCCAAGCTGTTCCACGAGTACCTGGGCGGGCTGTGGTTCGGCGTCGGCCTGATCCCGCTGGCGTGCGTCGCGGCGCTGACCTACTGGCCGTTCCCCAGCCACCGCATGGCGCGCGGCCACTTCGGCCACGTGAAGTTCTTCATCGCGCTGACCTTCGCGACGCTGATCGCGTCGCTGGTGTGGCGCCCCGAGTACATCTTCGACGTGCTGTTCTTCTGGATGCTCGGCTACTCGGCCACCGCGTGGCTGTCGATGACCAAGGACGAGCGGGTCGCGTACCACGCCAAGGTCAAGGCCGCGCTGGCGCAGCCGACCGCCTAGCCGCTCACGGATCGCTGGGCATCGTCCCGTTGGGGATCGGCACGGCGCAGCCGGGCGGCACGAACGGCGTGCACGCGGCGGGCGCGGCGGCGCCGAGCAGCTTGCTCGCGAGGTAGCCGCGCACCCAGTCGGCGCTCGCCGAGATCACCGACGAGTGGTCGCCGCTCTCGAGGCACGCGGTCAGGTCGGCGCCGCCGGCGGTGAGGCGCGCGACGCCGCAGCTCTGGTAGCCCGGGGTGAGGAAGTCGTCCTCGCGCCCCTGCCACAGCACGATCGGGATGCTGGGATCGGGCGGCGGCCGGTCGGCGGCGAAGCGCGCGCGCCAGGTGGTCGCCCGCGGCGTGGTGCAGGAGTCGGTGAGCCCGCAGTCGCCGACCTCGGTCACGAACTCGGCGGTGAACGCGTCGCGGCCCGTGGCGATGCCGATCGACGTAGCGCCGGTGGTCATGCTGGTGAGGTCGCGCCAGCAGCCGCCCTCGAGCCAGGTCCGCACCGCCGCGGCCTTGCCCGGCAGGTAGGCCTCGGCCAGCTCTGCCGCGCCGCCCTGCGTCTCGAGGTGGGCGTCGAGGTACATCAGCGACATCGCCATGAACGCCGGCGTCAGCAGCACCGCGCCGGTGTCGCTGATCAGCGCGCCCCACGCGGCGTTCGAGATCCACAGCGGCGCCCACACCACGACCGCCGCGATCGGGCCGTCGCTGCCGTAGGCCTGCGCGTACGACTGCGCCGCCAGCGCGGCGTGGCCGCCGTTGGAGTGGCCGACGATCGCGTTCTGGGTCGACAGCAGGCCGGCGCGGGCCAGCCGCCGCGCCGCGCGGGTGCCGTCGAGCAGCGCGTGGCCCTCGTCGATCGCGAGCTGCCAGGTGCCGACGCCGGGCGTGCCGATGCCGGGGTAGTCGGGCGCCATCACGACCCAGCCGTCGCCGATCAGCGGGTACATCTGGGTGCGGTAGTCGCGCAGGAAGCCCTGGGGATCCTCCTTCGACGGCGCGCAGCGATCGGCGACGCCCAGCGAGCCGTGGCCGGCGACCACCAGCGGCGACGGCGCGCCGCGCCGGGTCACCGGCACGTAGAACGCGGCCGAGGTGAGCTGCGGCTGATCGGGGCCGCGCTCGGTCCAGTACGCGACGCGGAACTTGTAGACGTCGGTCGAGATGGTCGCCGGCGGGACGTTCTCGGTCGTGAAGTGCGCTTGCATCTCGGCGACCGTGACCTTGCGCTCGTAGGCGCAGGCCGCGATCGCGCCGCGCTGCGCGGCGGTCCACGGCGCCGGCGGCGGGTGGGCCGCGTACGCCGCGTCGAGGCCGTCGCTGCATGGCACGCCGAGCAGCGCCAGCGCCGCGGTGCGATCGGGATCGGGATCGGCGTCGATCGCCGCCGCGTCGATCGCGGGCGCGCTGTCACCGCCGCACGCGGCGAGGGCGAGCAGCGCGGCCAGCGCGGCGTGGGCACGAGGTCGTCGGGGTCGTCGCATGGGCCGCACCTTCCTTCGCGGTCGCGACGCGACGCACGCCGTCGGTCCTTTCTTCGGCTTTCGCCGCCCGCGCAGTCCTCGACGCTACCACACCCGACGATCGCTATCGATCGTCGTGTCGAGGTCGAGCCACAGCAGCACCTGCCACGGCGCGTCGGCCCGGGTCGTCTCACGCGCGATCGCGGGCGGCGCGCCGAGCGTGCCCGACGCGCCCGGCGTGACCTCGCTGGCCCGCCGCGCCGCGACGCCGACGAACAGCGTCACCACCCGCCAGCGATCGTCGCGCGGCAGCGAGCGCGGGCCGGGCGGGCTGGCCTCGACGCCGACGCCGATCGCGCCGGTGACGTCGCGCAGCTGGTAGCCGTCGGTGGCGGTGAGGTCGCGGTAGCGGCCGCGCGCCTCGAGCCGCCAGCGCCGGCTCACGCTGGCGAACGCCCGGGCGCCGACGTCGAGGTCGCGGGTCAGCGACCAGCGGTCGTAGTCGCCGATCGCGAACGCACCGGCCAGCCGCGCCTCGACCACCAGCGCCGCGCCGTCCATGTGGCCGAGCCGCGCGCCCAGCCGCGGCGTCACCGCGCGCAGCCCGCCGAACCAGTGGCTCAGCAGATCGGCCGCGACGTAGGCGCCCCAGGCGTCGCGGTCGAGCTGCCGCCGCAGCGCCAGCACGTGCAACGCCATCCGATCGCCGAGCTCGGCCGGCTTCTGCAAGCCGTCGTCGTCGTCGCCGATCGCCTCCCAGCTCCCGAGCTCGAAGCTGGTGGCCAGGCGGGCGGCGTCGTTGTCGTAGAGCCCGATCCGCACCAGCGAGACGCGCAGGTCGGTGAACCCGGGCGCCCGCCACAGCTCGGCTCGCCCCATGCTGGCGCTGACGGCGCCGCACGGCCGCCCGCCGGTGGCGCGGGCCACCGCGGGCTCGACGCAGGTGTCGGCCACCGCGGGCGCGGCGACGGCGGCGAGCGCCAGCAGCGCCAGCGGCGCGGAGGTCCAGGGAGCCATCCCCGCCGCGATTGCACCGCCCGCGCCAGCGCCGCCCGCCGCCACCTGCGCTCACTTGCGCGCGGCGGGTTCGCCGCCGGCGCCGCGATCGCGACATCGGCGCCCGGATCCGGGCGCCGCGGCGATCACTTGCCGAGCTGGCGCAGCCAGACGTTGTCCTGGCCCGCGCGCTTGGCGTTGCCGTCGGTCGGCTCGCAGCGCATCTGCACGGCGCCGGTGCCGATCCGGTAGGCGCGGCAGTCCTCGGTCGAGGCGGCGACGTCGAGCGTCAGGATCTCGGCGCCGGTCGCGACGATCGAGCCGGTGCGCGGATCGTCGAAGCGGAACTGGCCGCTCAGCGTCGCCGCGCCCAGACCGTCGACGTCCATCCAGCTGTCCTCGGCGTAGCTGCACAGGTCGGTCGCGTCGCACGACCAGCCAGCGTCGGTGTGGGTGTCGATGCCGTCGATCCGCGCCTCGACCGCGCCGGTGATCACGCCGCCGCTGGCGGACGGGGTCATCGTCACCGTGCCGTCGATCCCCTCGTAGGTGCCGTCGGGCGCGGTCGCCTTCCAGTCCTGGGCCTCGACCACGCTCGGCTTGGTCGCGTCGTACTCGGGGACCTCCTGGAAGAGGCCCTGCATGTTGGTGATGACGAACTTGCCCTCGAGCTTGACGCCGTCCTCGTTGACGCAGCCGCCGCCGGTCACGGTGGTGACGTTGTTGGCGTAGGCGAACGACGGGCAGCCGGGCTGGGTGGTGCCGGCCACGAACGCGCCGACGAGGAACACCGAGCCGAGGTCGCCGCCGGACATCGCCGTCAGCGCGCGATCGAGGTGGGCGTCATCGGCGCCGGTGAATTTCGCGGTCGAGTGATCGTCTCCACCGCATGCAGCGGCGAGCAGCGAGGTCGACAACGCGGCGGTGAAGAAGAAGCGAGGGGAGAGGGTGCGGGTCATGGGAGGCTCCAAGAGAAGGTGGGAACGCTGGTTCACACGGTTGCGAGCCAGCGTGCCGACCCCTTGAGCACCCCCCGTGCCACCGCCGCGGCGCGGCGCTAACCACGCGCCACGCGCCGTGAATCGCGCTCTCGCGGGCGCGCGTTGTGTCAGGTGCCGGACAGCGATGTCGCGATCTCGCCACAGCCGGCCGGTCACGATCGGACGATGCCAACCCGCGCGCCGTGACGCGCGCTACGGCAGCCCAGCCGCGGCGTCGGGCGTGGCGGCGATCAGCGCGATCACCACCTGCGCCAGCTCGGGCCCGACGTCTTCCTGCAGGAAGTGGCCGGCCTTTGCCAGCGTCGTGTGCGGCTGGCCGGCGGCGCCGGGGATCCGCGCCTGCAGGGCGCGATCGCCGCCGCGGGTGATCGGATCGCTGTCGCCGAACGCGGTGACGAACGGCCGGGTGAACGCCTCGAGGCCGCGCCACGCCGCGCGGTTGGCCTCGCTGGCGGGATCGTCGGGGGTCGCCGGCACCAGCGTCGGGAACTGCCGGGCCCCGGCCTTGTACGACTCGTCGGGGAACGGCGCGTCGTAGGCGGCGGCCACCGCCGGCGCCAGCCCGCGCGCCACCGCGCCGCCGACGATCCGGCTGGTCGGGAACTCCGGCACGGTCTGCGAGAACTGGCGCCACGCGAAGAACGCGTCGGGCGGCTTGACGTCCCCGGTCGGCAAGAACGTGTTGGCCGCGACCACGCGCGCGAAGCGTCCCGGCGCCTCGCCGACCAGCCGCAGCCCGAGCAGCCCGCCCCAGTCCTGGCAGAGCAGCGTGATCGCGCGCAGCCCGGCGGCGTCGACGAACCCGCGCAGCCACCCCATGTGCGCGGCGTAGCTGTAGTCGGCGCGCGCGGTCGGCTTGTCCGAGCGGCCGAAGCCGATCAGATCGGGCGCCACCGCGCGCAGCCCGGCCGCGACGCAGGCGCGGATGACGTGGCGGTACAGGAACGACCACGACGGCTCGCCGTGCAGCATCAACACCACCGGCGCGTCGCGCGGCCCCTCGTCGACGTAGGCCATCCGCAGCGGCGCGCTGCCGTCGCCCGCGGCCACCTCGACGTAGCGCGGGGCGTAGGCGAAGTCCGGCAGATCGGCGAAGCGGTCGTCGGGGGTGCGCAGGCGATCCATGGCACCCAGCATACCGCCCTTGCCTCGGCGCCAGGCGTGGGGCCCGGGATCGGCCACATCGATCGCGCGCGCGGCCGATGCATCCCACCTCATCGACCGCCTTGACCATCCCAGGCCCCAATCGCACCATGCGGCGGTGCAGCTCGCCGTGCGCGCCGCGATCCTCTGTGCCTGCCTCTGCGTCGTCGGGATCTTCATGCCGGCCGGCCAGGTCTCGGTGCGCACGCCGGTGTCGACCCACACCCGGGCCGCGTCGCTGTACGACCTCGGCGCGCGCAAGGACGCGGCCAAGGACTTCTTGCACAAGTACCGCGGCAGCATGGCGCGCAAGGTCGGCGCCAAGGCGCTCGACAAGCTGGCCGACAAGCTGCGCGGCGGCCGGATCCGCGACGGCGTCGTCGACGCCCAGGACGCGATGGCCACGCTCGACGCGCTCAAGGACGAGGACATCGAGACGGTCGGCGCGATCATCGTCGCGGTGATGTGGTCGCTGATCGGCCTCAACGTGCTGACGATCGCGCTGGTCTACGGCGCCCACGTCGGCAGCCGCCGGGTGCGCGTCGCCGCCGCGGCGGTGGCGTCGACGGTCACGACGCTGGCCGCGGTCGCGGTGCACCTCGTGCTGGCGCGGGTCGCGACCGAGGCCAACTCCGAGATCGGCGCGTCGCTGTTCGCGCTGCGCGGCGGGGCGTACATGATGCCGCTGGCGGCGATCGCCGGCTCGATCGCGGTCGGCGTGATGCTGGTCGAGTACCTGCGCGCCCGGGCCCGGCTGGCCGCGGCGGCGACGGCGCCGCCGTGATCGAGATCGTCGACGTCGACGACGCCCCGGTCGCGACGCTGCCCTACCTCAACGCCGCGCGCGGCGGCGGCACCGAGCGGCGGCTGCTCCACGTCGAGCGCGCCCGGGTGCGCGGCCTGCCGCCCGATCTCGACGCGGTGATCGCCACCAGCGATCTGCAGGGCGTCGTGATCGAGCCCCGCACGCGCGAGTCGATCCTGCTCGGCGTCGCGGTGGCCGACCTGCTGGCCGAGCTGGCGTTCGACGGCGAGCTGCCGGCGGCCGATCACACCGGCGTCGTCCTGGCCGGCGATCTGTACAGCGTGCCGGCGGCCAACAAGCGCGGTGGCCACGGCGACGTCGCGGCGGTGTGGGCCGGGTTCGCCGACAGCTTCGCCTGGGTCGCGGGCGTGGCCGGCAACCACGACGACGTCGCGGCGGTGCGGCGGGCCGCCCACGTCCACCTGCTCGACACCGACGTCGTCGACTGCGGCGGGCTGCGGATCGGCGGCGTCGGGCTGATCGCCGGCAACCCCGACAAGCGCGGGCGCCGCGGCGAGGACGATCAGCTCGAGCGGATCGAGGTGGTGGCGAGCAGCGACGTCGCGCTGCTGCTCCTGCACGAGGGCCCCCACGGCGAGGACGCCGACGCCCAGCCCGGCCACCCGCTGATCCGCGACGTGATCGAGCGCGCGCGGGTGCCGCTGACGGTGTGCGGCCACGTCCACTGGGACGCGCCGGTAGCCCGCCACGCCGGCGGGCAGATCCTCAACGTCGACAGCCGCGTGATCGTGCTGATCCCCGGCTGAGCCCGCGCCGCCGCGCTACTCGCGGAAGCCGCCGTAGACCGCGCACGGGCCGCGCCGCCAGTACACGTCGGGGCGCGCGAACCCGGCCGCCGCCAGCAGGTCGAGCTCGGTGGCCAGCGGCAGGTAGTGATCCTCGGCGTCCCAGCGCGCGAACGCCTCGGCGGCCTCGGCGGCGGTCATGCCGTGGGCCTGCATGTGGGCCGCCCACGCCGCGCGCACCCGCGCCTCGCCGGGGCCGCGATCGTGGAGCACGCAGTCGCCGATCAGCAGCACCCCGCCCGGCGCCAGCGCCGCGTGGATCGCCGCGTACAGCGCCTGCTTGGCCGCGGGCTCGGCGACGTGGTGCAGCGCCAGCGACGCCACCACCGCGGCGCACGGCGGCAGCGGCTCGGCGAAGTCGGCCTGCCGGGTGCGCACCCGCGCGGCGTCGCCCAGCCGGGTCCGCGCCGCCGCCAGCATGCCGGCGTCGGCGTCGACCAGCTCGAGCGTCGCGGTCGGCAGCGCGGCCGCGACCGTCGCCGCCAGCGCGCCGGTGCCGGCGCCGAGGTCGATCACCAGCCCGCCCTCGGGGACGTGGCCGACCAGCCAGCCGGCGATCGTGTCGAGCAGCTCGCGGTAGTGCGGGATGTAGCGGACGATCGTCGCGTCGTAGGCGGCGACCTCGATGCCGAAGTGCGAGTAGGCGGCGGGCGCGGACATGGCGGGCAGCCTGACACGGCGATCGCCGCGCGGCTCGCTCAGCCGCGCAGCGCGCGCTCGACCAGGTCGACCGGCACCCGCGCCGCCGGCACCTTGCGCTTGCTGCCGTCGTCGAACCAGCGCCGCACGTCGACGTCGAGGCCGAGGCCGTGCATGTAGTTGTAGAGCGCCTTGCGCAGCCCGACGCCGAGCCGATCGTGATCGACGCCGGTGGGATCGCTGAAGCCGACCTCGTTCTCGGCGAACGTCACCGCCTTGGCCCGACGCAGCGTGATGCCGAACAGGTCGGGGCGCTGGCCGATCGGGCTGTGGGTGGTGGCGGCGAAGCGGTGCCAGAACGCCGACTGCACGCAGCCGGCGGCGAACAGCTGCCGCACCCGCTCGAGGCTGTCGATCGTCTCCTGCTCGGTCTCGGTCGGGAAGCCGTACATCAGGTAGGCGTGGACCATCACGCCGGCGTCGGTGAACGCCCGCGTGACCCGCGCGACCTGCTCGACGGTCACGCCCTTCTTCATCAGCGCCAGCAGCCGATCCGAGGCGACCTCGAGGCCGCCCGACACCGCGACGCAACCGGCCCGGGCCAGGAGCTGGCACAGCTCGGGCGTGAACGTCTTCTCGAAGCGGATGTTGCCCCACCAGGTGATCGTCACGCCGCGCGCGAGGAGGCGCTCGGCCAGCGCCCGCAGCCCGGCCGGCGGCGCGGCCTCGTCGACGAGGTGGAACCCGGTCTGCCCGGTCTCGGCGACGATCGCCTCGATCCGATCGACCAGCAGATCGGCGGCCACCGGATCGTAGCGGCCGATGTAGTCGAGCGTGACGTCGCAGAAGCTGCACTTCTTCCAGTAGCAGCCGTGGGCCACGGTCAGCTTGTTCCACCGCCCGTCGGACCACAGCCGGTGCATCGGGTTGAGCAGCTCGACCACCGACAGGTACTTGTCGAGCGGCAGGCCGGCGTAGCTCGGCGTGCCGGCCAGCGCCGCCGGGACGTCGTGGAGCGCGTCGGTGGTGCGCCACGCGACCTCGCCGCCGTCGCGCACGAACGTCCGCAACAGCGGCCGCGCCGGATCGCGCAGGTGCTCGAGCAGCGCCAGCATCGGCGCCTCGCCGTCGTCGAGCGTCACGTAGTCGACCAGGGCGAACAGCCGCGGATCGCGCAGGCCGCGCAGCTCGGTGTTGACGTAGCCGCCGCCGATCACGATCCGGGTGGCCGGCGCCGCCGCGCGCACGGTCTGGGCCATCCGCAGCGCGCCGTAGACGTTGCCGGGGAACGGCACGGTCAGGCCCACCACGTCGGGCTCGTGCTGCTCGAGCAGCCGCCGGGTGATCGCCGCCAGCTGCTCGTCGACCAAGGTCGCCGGCGCCGCCAGCGCCGCGGCCAGGCCGTCGAAGCTGGGCGCGCTGGCCGCCAGCTTCTCGCCGTAGCGCGACAGCCCGAAGTGCGGATCCTCGCCGCGGCCGATCACGTCGGCCAGGTCGTCGACGTACAGGCTGGCCAGGTACTTGGCGCGATCGTGGATGCCGAGCTCGCCGAACGCCCACGCCAGCGGATCGGCGCCGGGCTCGGCGGCCATCGCCTCGTCGATCGCCGCGAAGCGCGGGCCCTCGGGCAGCCACTCGCGGCCGGCGATGCGCAGCGCCAGCGAGGGATCGCGGCCCTGGAGGAAGCGCACCGCCGCGTCGACGGTGGCCAGGTAGCGGTCGCGCTCGGCGAGGAAGTGCTCGATCGACGGATCGAGCGCCGCCGCGCGCCGGGCCCGCTTGCCGCCGCCGCCGCCGAACCGCGCGGCCAGGCGCTCGGCCAGCGCGGCCAGGCCGGCGCGCGAGAACAGCGCGCAGAACAGCTCGATCGCCGGATCGGCCTGGGCCACCTCGAGGTCGAGCCGCGCCGCGTGCTGGAGCAGGAAGCCGCGCAGGTACGCCGTCGCCGGGTACGGCGTGTTGAGCTGCGTCATCGGCGGGGTGACCAGGAGCAGGCGCATCGGACGGTCCCGCACCGTATCACCCGCCGTCGGTCACGGCAGCCGCCAGCACCGGGGCCGCGGGGGGCGGACGCGGCGATCGACCGTCACCGCCGTGGCGCCGGCCGGCACCCGCAGCCACAGCCGCGTGTGGACGAGCGGCGGTGGCGCCGCGTCGCACGACGGGCCGACGTCGAGGTGGACGGTCAGCGCGTCGCCCCGCCGGGTGACGCGCCGCACCCGGACCGCCCCGCGGGCCTGCACGTCGACCGCGACCAGCGCGGCCCCGCGCGGCCAGGTGGCCAGGTCGCACCGCGGCGCCACCGCGTGGACGTCATCGACCGAGCGGACCAGCGTCGCGTGCGCGCCCTCGAACCGCGGGTTGCACTCGTCGAAGTGGCGCTGCTCGCCGCACGCGGCGGCCATCGGCTGCGGCCGCCAGCGCACCGTCCGCTCGGCCTCGGCGTGGTGCGGCGTCGCCGCGACGATCACCACGCAGGCGGACAGGGCGGCGCGCATCCGATCGTCAACGCACGACCGCGCGCCCGGATCTCACCCCTGCCGGCACAGCACGAAGTAGTGATCGAGCGGGCGCTCCTCCTTGTAGGCGGCGCCGATCGACACGTGGCGCGACACCCGGCGCATGAAGTCGCGGGTGTGGTGGTAGACGAGGCGCTGCAGCCGCCAGTCGTTGGCGACCACCGGCGGCCAGCCGGCGGCGACCGGCCCGTCGGGGATCTGGAAGTAGTCGACGACGATCGCGCCCCGGGCCTGCCACGCCGGCCGGCCGGCGGTCGGCACCGCGACGAAGTAGCCGGGCCCGACGACGCGCCGGGTCGGGCCCTCGTTGTAGCCGAACAGGCGCGCGCTGCCGTCGGCGGGGCGGCAGAACCGCTTCTGGAAGCCGCGCAGCGGGCCCGGCAGCGGCAGCGTGTTGCGGCCGTCGTGGATCACCTCGACCCCGGCGGCGGCGTCGCCGACGAAGTGCGCCAGGTCGATCGGCGCGGCGGCCGCCGCCTTCTCGAACAGCGTCCGCTGCCGCGCGCGATCGAGGCCCAGCACCTCCGCGGCGCGGGCCCGCGCGTCGAGCCCATCGAGGTGGCGGGCGATCGCGGCGATGTCGGTGGCGGGGTCGGCGATCAGCTCGGCGGTGCGCATCGCGCGCCATGCTACGCGGGGGCGCGGTGGCCTGACCAGCGCGAGCGTGCTTCAGCCGCCGACCAGCAGCCCCAGCGCGATCACCCCGGTGGCTTCGCGGTCGCCGCCGCCGGTGTCGGCCAGCGTGAACCGCGCGCCGAGGTCGAGGCCGACGGTGCGCGCGCCGCCGCCGAGCATGTCGAAGCCCACGCCGAGCAGCACGTCGTCGTGGCGGGTCGTGCCGCGGGTCTTCCACGCGACGGTGTTGCGGCCCAGGCCGGCCTCGACGTACAGGCCGGTGCCCAGCTCGGGCAGGCCGATGCCGAGCCGGTAGCGCAGCGCCACGCCGAGCCGCTGCTGCCGGCCGCAGTCCACCGGGACCGCCATCAGCGGGCCGGCGCCGCCGTCGGTGCTGGCGTCGGACAGCGTGTACTCGGCCGCCACCCGGAACGCGCCGACCTGGCGGCCGATGGCCGCGTGCAGGCCGACGTCGCCGAGCGCGAGCGGCAGGGTCATCGCCAGCTCGCCCTCCCAGTGCGGCCGGGTCAGCGGGGTGGCGAAGGTCAGCCCGCCGGCATCGCCCGGAGGCACCAGGGGCGGCGGCGGCGGGGCCTCGGGCGCGACCACCGCCGAGCCGTCACCGCTGACGACGACGTCGACGTGGGCCGACACCTCGACGTGGGCGGCGGCCGCGACGGTCACCACCGCGTCGGCGCGCGCGCCGCTGGCCCAGCCGATGATCGCGAGCCCGGGGATCCACGCGCGGTGCATGAGGCGACGACGGCCGGGCCCGGCGGGATATTCAACCGCCCGGCGCCCCCGCGGCGATCACGCCGGGGCCCAGCCGCGGAGGACCTGCTCGCTGGCGAGGTCGGCCGGGAAGTAGCTCTCGATGCGCAGCTCCTCGGCGGTCACGTCGAGCGGCGTGCCCAGCGTGGTCACCATCGTGAACAGCCGCAGCTCGAGCGGACCGCGCCGCAGGTGCACGGTGGCGAACGGCGCGATCGGCGCCAGCCGCGGCGAGCGCCAGCGCGCCGGCACGTCGGGCATGGCCAGCGCGCGGGCCCGCAGCTCGGCCAGCGCGCGATCGGTGGGCGCGGCCGCGCACTCGCGGTGCAGCCGCTCGATCAGCTCGGCGGCGACCTCGTCCCAGTTGACGATCGCCGGCTTCCACGCGGCGGGGTGCAGCAGCGCCAGCACCAGCGACGCGCCGACCTCGGGCGGCGGCGGGCCCGGCGCGACCTCGGCCAGCATCCGCGCCGCCGCGCGGTTCACGCGCACCAGGTTCCACAGCCGATCGCACACCACCGCCGGGTACGGCTCGTGGTGGCCGAGCGCGTGGTCGAGCGCGCGCCGCACCATCGCCAGCTCGTCGCCGTCGAGCGCCGCGCTGGTGAAGCCGGGGGCCAGGCCGGCCGCGAGCAAGAGCTGGTTCTGATCGCGCAGCGGCACGTCGAGCGCGCCGGCCAGCGCCAGCAGCACGTCGCGGCCGGGGCGCGCGCGGCCGGTCTCGATGAACGACAGGTGGCGGGTCGACACGCCGGCCCGGGCGGCGAGGTGCTCCTGGCTGAGGCCGCGCGCGCCCCGCCACGCGCGCACCAGCGGGCCGACGCCATCCGATGAGGTCCTGGCCATGCGCGCACGGTAGCGCGCCCCGGCCGCGCGCTCATTACCTGGGAGGTAATGGTGGCGCCGCGCCGCCGACGCCACGGTGAGCCCATGAAGACCCTCCTGCTCGTCGTGCTGTTCCTCGCGTTCACGATCCCGTCGACCCTGCTGGTGATCGACGACGGCTACCTGGGCTTCGTCCGCCTCGCGGCGCGCGAGCCGTGGGCGCTGCAGATGCTGGTCGATCTGGTGATCGCCTGCAGCGTGTTCGTCGGGTGGATGTGGCGGGACGCGCCCGCCCGCGGCATCCGCCGCTGGCCCTACCTCGTCGCGATCGCGACGGTGGGCTCGATCGGAGTGCTCGCGTACCTGATCCGCCGCCGCCTCGCGACGCCGACCGCCGCGGCGTGACCCGCGACAGCGCTCAGTCGTGGGCGATCGCAGCCGCGAAGTCGGCCGGTGCGCGGGCCGCGCCGAGCAGGAAGTAGTCGAAGCCGTCGACGCGCGGCACGCCGGTGCACCCGGTCGGCTGCTGGACGTAGACCGTCGCGGCGGCGTACGGCGCGCCGACCGGCCGCACCACGAACATCGCCGCCGCGCGGTCCTCGATCGCGACCAGCGCCGGCGGGGCGCTGGCCTGCAGCACCGGCTGGGTGCACGCCGCGTCGGCGAAGTAGCCGCCGTCGTAGCGCTGCGGCAGGCAGCGCGCCACCCCGTCGCTGGCGACCCGGACCGCGCACGGCTGGGCGGTGGCGGTGTCGAGCAGCGGCGCCTCCCACCGCGGCAGGATCGGTGCGCCGTCGGGACCCGCGGCGTCCTGCCGGCGGACCCGGCCCGCGCCAGCCGCGACGGTGCGCAAGGGCGCGAACGCGTCGGCGGCGATCGGCGCGCCGATCTCGAAGAACAGGTCGCCGCGATCGTCGCTGAAGGCCACGCACGCGCCGGCGCCGTCGCGCCGGAACAGCGCCCGCGGATCGATCCGGGCCCCGGCGGCCCAGTGACCTCCCGCGCCGAGGATCGTGGTCACGGGGCAGACCGCCGAGTCGCCGTACTTGCGCGCCACCGCACGGGTGCAGCCCGCATCCGCGAACACGCCGACGTCGGCGTAGGCGATGCCGCGCGGCGACCAGCGCCCGTCGGGGAGCTCGGGGCTGTCGACGACGCGCTCGCCGCGATCGCGATCCCAGCCGCCGATGACCTGGCGCGCGCCGTCGTCGGCGACCAGCGCGTACCCGTCGATCCGCCCGCCGGCCGGCTCGACCGTGGGCGTCGCCGCGGCGAAGCGATCGAGCGGGATCGCCGGCCCCAGCGTGTGGAACAGGCCCGCGGTCTCGACGACGCAGGCGCCGCCGGCGTCGCGGCGGTAGTGGGTCGCGGCCACCGGTCCGAGCTCGAACAGCGCCGGCTCGGACGCGCAGGCGTCGTCCGGGACCGCCAGCACCGCCGGCTCGGCGCCGCTCGCAGAGACCACCGGTTCGGTGCACGCCGGATCGGCGAAGCTGGTCGCGCTGCGACGGAAGAACGTCAACGCGCCGCTCGGCAGGCACCGGTCCACGCCGCTCGGGCCGACGAGCTCATCGAACCAGCAGGGCTCGCCGCGCGCGGTGTCGACGAACCCGCGGAACAGCGTCGTGCCGCCGGCGAACTCCCACCACTGCGCGCGCAGCCGCGTGCCGCTGGTGAAGTGATCGCGGGCGGCCGGGGCGTCGTCGCCGCACGCAGCCAGGCCCGCGACCGCGAGCGCGGTCAACACGCGACGTCCCCCCATCGCCACACCGTACCACGCACGCGCGCCGCCTCGACGACGGATCGCCTACGCCGCGCGCCAGGTCGCGTCGATGCGGCCCGTGGCCGGCGCGACGCGGTTGTCGCCGGCCTCCCACACGACGTCGCCGTCGGGGCCGCGGTGCAGGAACTTGAACGTCAGCTCGGCCTCGGGCGCGACCGCGATGGTCGCGGTCCACGCGTCGCCGGCCAGCTCCATGCGCGCGGCCTTGGTCGGATCCCAGGCGCCCAGCGCCGGCGCGTTGCCGCACACCAGCACCTCGGCGCCGTCGGCGACGTCGACGCCGGTGACCGCGATGGTCACGGCCGCCGCGGGCTCGGCCGCCGCGGGCTCGGCCGCCGCGGAGGCCTCGGGCGCATCGACCGCGGCCGCCTCGACGACCGGCGCTGCCTCGACGGCCGCCGGCTGCGCGACGACCGCCGGCTCCACGACGATCGCCGCCGCCGCCGGCGCGACGACCGCCGGCTGCTGCACCACCGGCGCCGGCGCGCTCGCCGCAGCCGGCGCCGCGCCCAGCGCGTCGAGCTCGGCCAGCACGCGGCCCAGCCGATCGCCGACGCGCTCGAGCGCCGCGCGCAGCTGGCCGAGCTGGGCGCCGTCGAAGCTGGCGACGCCGACGAGGCCGGCGCGGTCGAGCGCCGCGGCCAGCACGTTCTCGGCGGAGTAGTGGTCGTAGCGCAGCCGCAGCGCGGCCAGGATGACGTCTCGATCGACTCGGGCTCCCATGAACGCTCTCCCGACCGCGGGTGTCTGGCGCGGTCGGTCCGCAATCTAGCGCGAGCCTGCGCGCCGCGAGCGCGCGATGTGCGCCGACGATCGGTGAGCGCGCCTCGCGTTGCCAAACGCAACGTCGCGCGACACGCGGCGCCCCCGCCGTCGCGCCGATCAGCGCCCGCGCCGCGGCCCCGGCCGACCGCCGCGCCCGCCCGCGCCGCGGCGATCGAGCGGCGGGCCGCCGACGCCGCCGGGCTGGCCGAACGGGATCGGCGCCGGGCGCGGCTTCGCGCCGCCCGCCGGCCCTGGCTTGCCCGGCGCCGGGCCGGCCTTGACCGGCGCGACCACGCGGGGCGCGGCGGGCGCGGCGTTCGGGACTTGGCGCGGCGTCTTCGGCGCCAACCCCGCGACCTCGGCCTCGGTGAGGTTGCGCCAGCGGCCCGGCTTCAGGTGGCCGAGCTCGATGTGCATGATGCGCACGCGGGTGAGCCCGAGCACCTGGTAGCCCAGCGCCTCGCACATCTTGCGGATCTGGCGGTTGAGCCCCTGCGTCAGCACGATCCCGAACGCCCGCGCGCCGAGCGACCACGTCTTGCACGGCCGGGTCAGGCCGGCGTCGATGCGGACGCCGCGCGCCATCGCCGCGAGGAACTCGTCGGTGACGGTGTGATCGACCGTGACCGCGTACTCCTTCTCGTGGTCGTGCTCGACCCGCAGCACCTCGTTGACGATGTCGCCGTCGTTGGTCAGCAAGATCAGGCCGTCGCTGTCCTTGTCGAGCCGGCCGATCGGGAACACCCGCTCGGGGTGATCGACGTGATCGACGATGTTGTCGGGGTCGCGGCGATCGGTCGTGCAGACGATGCCCACCGGCTTGTTGAGCGCGATGTAGACCGGCTTCGGCTTGTCCTTGGCGGTGATGACGCGCCCGTCGACCGCGACCGCGTCGCCGTCGCCGACCACCGAGCCGACGCCGGCGGGCTGGCCGTTGATCGTCACCCGCCCGGCGGCGATCCAGTCGTCGGCCTCGCGCCGCGAGCACGCGCCGGTCTCGCTGATGAACTTGTTGAGCCGCACCGGCCGAACATAACCTGCAACATCGCGCACAGCGACTGGACCTCGCGCCACCGCCACCGCACAGTTGGCGCCGATGACCTCCCTGCGCGCCTGCGCCCTGGCCCTGCTCCTCGCCGCCGCGTGCGGCAGCAACCAAGCCGCCGACGACACCGGCCCCGGCCCGGACGCCGCGCCGATCGACCCGGCGTTCGCAGTGCACCTGGTGCCGGCCGCCGGCGTCACCGGCGCGCAGGTCGTGAGCTTCGCGATCCCGCTCGCCCCCGGCTACCTGCACGACGCCACCGCGATCCGCGTCGCGGCCGGCGGCGCCGATCTCGCGGCCGCCCGCGTGCCGCTGGCCACGCACCCCGACGGCTCGCTGGCCAGCGTGCTGGTGCAGGTCGAGCTGACGATCGCCGGCGAGGCCGACCTCGCGATCGAGGTCGGCGGCCGCGGCGGCGGCGATCGCGCGGCGGTGCCGGTGGCCGACACGCTCGACGGCGCCGGCACGCCGCGGGTGTGGGCGCTCCTGCCCGCGACGTGGCTGGCCGCCAGCGGCGCGTACGGCGCGATCGTGCCGCAGGCCGCGATCGCCGGCACGCCGCTCGACGCGTGGGGCGGCGTCTGCGACTACGCGCGCTGGGACACCGACGCGTTCGTCGCCGGCATGGCCACCCGCGACGTGTGGCTGTTCGATCGGGTGACCGCGATGTACCGCGGCTACGCGATCACCGGCGACCTCGAGCCGCTGCGCTCGGCCTATCGCGAGGCCGGCATCTACCTCGACGGCATCACCGGCACCGGCGCCGCGACCCGGATCGGCGTGCCCGGCGCCGCCGACGATCTGAAGTACCACTACACCCAGGGCCTCGCGCTGCACTACCTGACCACCGGCGACGTCCGTTACCGCGAGGCCGCCGAAAACGTCGCGGTGCGCGCCCACGATCTGTGGGCCGACCCCGGCTACGCCGGCGGCGACGACTTCTGGACCGAGCGCCACGCCGGCTTCGGCCTGCTGGCGTACGAGTTCGCGGCGCGGGTGTCCGACGATCGCGCCGCGACGTTCGCCGGCTGGGCCGAGCAAGCGGTCGCCGCGTACCTCGCCGTCCAGGCTTCCTACCCGGCGAGCTGGACCGATCGCGACGCGCGCTGCTTCGCCCACAGCGCCACCGCCCACGGGGAGTCGTACGGCTACGACGGCTGCAGCCCGTGGATGAGCGCGATCCTCGCCGACGGCCTGGCGGCGTACGCCGCGCGGGTCGGCGGCAGCGCCGCCGCCGCGGTCGGCGCGTCGCTGGTGCGGCTGGGCCGGATCGTCGCCCGCGACGGCCTCGATCCGTCCGGCAAGCCGTACTACTGGATGGGCCTGGGCCGCGCCGGCGAGGTCGACGACTTCGACGAGCACTGGGGCGAGTCGGCGTACCTGGTGGCGCTGGCGTGGCACTTCGCCGGCCGCGACGACGCCAGCCTGCGCGCCAGCGCCGACGCGCTGGTGGCCGGGCTGCGCGATCACGGCGAGGCCGGCCAGCTGCGATCGTTCAACTGGCAGTGCCGCTCGGCGGTGCAAGCGCCGGCCTACCTGCGGTGACCGAGCCGGCCGCGCCCGCCGCCGCGCCGCCGCCGCGCTGGGCGCGCGGCTTCACGATCGTCGCCTCGGTGATCGCCGCCGTGGCGCTGGCGATCACGCTGCACCAGGTCGGCCTCGGCACCGTCGTCGATCAGCTCCGCGCGGTCGGCGTGTGGTTCGTCGCGCTGGTGGCGATCGAGATCGTCGCCGCGCTGTGCGACGCGCTGGCGATCAGCGGCTTCCTCGGCGCCGCCGCGCCCCGGTCGCGGTTCCGCCGCGTGCTGCACGCGCAGGTGGCGGGGCGCGCGATCAACCTGGTCACGCCGTTCGCCAGCCTCGGCGAGGCCACCAAGGTCACGCTGCTGATGCGCGACACCGACAGCACCCGCGCGATCGCGGCGATCGCGCGGTTCGGGATGATCTACGTGATCATCAACCTCGGCTTGATCGTGATCGGCGCGCCGGTGTGCGCGCTGGCGCTGCCGCTGCCGGCGTGGATGGTGCGCACGCTGTGGATCGGCACCGGGCTCGCCGTGGTGCTGGTCGGCGGGCTGGCGCTCCTGGTGCGCGGCGGCCTGGTCGCCAGCGTCGTGCGCGGCCTGCGCCGGGTGCGGCTGGTGTCGGCCGCCCGCGCCGCGCGCTGGACCGCGCGCACCGCCGACCTCGATCAGACGCTGCGCGGCGCCACGCTCGCGTCGTGGCTGCCCGGCGCGTGGGCGCTGATCTCGAAGCTGCTGCAGTGGGTCGCCGCGTGGGTCGTGCTCGCGGCCAACGGCCACGCGCCGCCGCTCGAGGTGATGGCGGTGATCGCCACCGCCGGCACGCTGGTGAACATCGTCGCCAACCTGGTGCCGCTGGGGCTGGGCATCGCCGAGGGCGGCACCGCCGCGCTGATGGCCGCGCTGGGGCAGCCGGCCAGCCTCGGCGTGACGATGGCGGTGGCCCGGCGCGGCGTGCAGCTGCTGTACGCGGCGTTCGGCCTGACGCTGCTGGTGTCGGCCGAGGCCCGGCCGTGGCGACGGGGCGCGCCACCGCCGCCGTGATCGAGTAAGGTCCGCGGATGCGCCGCCTCGCCTCGTGCCTCCTCGTGTTCGCCGCCGCCTGCGGAGGCGACGACGCCGCCGCGCCGGTCGACGCGCCCATGCGCCAGACCACGTTCGGCGGCGATCGCCCGGTCACGCTGCAGGTCCCGTCCGACTTCGACGCGACCAAGACCTACCCGCTGGTGATCATCCTCCACGGCTACGGCGCCAACGCGTTCCTGCAGCAGGGCTACTTCAAGCTCAACGACGCGGCCACGACGCGGCAGATGTTGATCCTCGCGCCCGACGGCACGCTCGACTCCGGCGGCAGCCAGTTCTGGAACTCGGGGCCCGAGTGCTGCGACTTCGGCGGCATCGCCCCCGACGACGTCGGCTACATCGGCGGGATGATCGACGACGTCAAGGCGGCGTGGCCGGTGGGCTCGGTGGCGCTCCTCGGCCACTCCAACGGCGCGTTCATGGCCTACCGCATGGCGTGCGAGCGCGCCGACGTGATCGACGCGATCGTCGGCCTCGCGGGCCACGCGTCGTCGTTGCCGTGCAACCCGAGCCGGCCGGTCAGCGTGCTGCACATCCACGGCACCGGCGACGCGACCGTGCCGTACGAGACCGGCATGTTCGGCGGCGTGCAGTCGCCGGGCGCGGTCGACAGCGTCGCGCTGTGGGCCACCAAGAACGGCTGCACCGGCGCCCGCGCCGCGGCCGGGATGAAGGACCTCGACGCGGCCCAGCCCGGCGCCGAGTCGACCGCCGAGGCCACCGCCGGCTGCGCCGCCGCCGGCGCGGCCGACCTGTGGACGATCCCCGACGGCACCCACATCCCGTCGCTGGCGACGACGTTCCCCGACGACTTCGCCGCCTGGATCGCCGCGCACCACCGCTGACGCCACGGCCGGCCGTTCGCCGGCTGCTCCGATGGGAGCAGCGCGGGCGGCGCGGGGCGGCGCGGGCGGCGCGGGCAGCGCCGGCGGCGCCGGCGGACCAATGGCCGGCGCCGGCGGACCAAGGTCCGGCGCCGGACACGCGCCGCTGTCCGGCGGTGGCCGGATCCCGGACGAATCCGGCCGGAATCCGGGCGTTTTGTCCGGGATTCGGACAGGGGGCACGAGGCGTCGCGGGGTTGCGGCTGGCGTGTGGTTTGCTTTGGCGCTGGGCATGATGGACGGTGGTGAGGGCGGACAGAAGGCAGCGGGGTCAGCGGCAGGGTTTGGGGCGACGGGCCGCGCTGACTGGCGCGAGGTCGATCGCACGTTGCGAGGGCTGGCCCGGCGGCGGGCGGCGCTCGACGTCGAGGAGGCGGCGTGGCTACGGCGCGCGCGTGCGCTCCGCATCCACCGCGAGCTGGGCTACGCGACGTTCTTCGAGTACGTCGAGCGCGTGCTCGGCTACGCGCCCGGCGTGGCGCGCGAGCGGATGCGGGTGGCTGACGCGCTGGCGGCGCTGCCGAAGCTGCAGGCGGCGATGAGCGCCGGCGACGTCGCGTACAGCGCCGCGCGCGAGCTGACCCGGGTCGCGACCGTCGACACCGAGGCGGCGTGGCTCGCGGCGGCGGCCGACTGCACCGTGCGGGAGATCGAGGACATGGTGAGCGGGCGGCGTCCGGGCGACGGGCCGGATGACCCGCCGGACCCCGCCGCGCGCCTGCACGAGCTGCGGCTGCTGGTGCCGCCGGCCGTGCTGGGCAAGTTCACGGCGACGCGGCGGTTGCTGGAGGCGGCGTGTGGGCATCCGCTCACCGACGGCGACGTGATCGCGACGTTGTGCGACCCGCAGCTCGCGGGCTCCCACGTGGGAGATGGGGCGGCGGCCGCCAAGCCGATGCACCAGATCGCGATCACGCAGTGCAGCGATTGCCGCAAGGCGTGGCACGACGTCGCCGGGCACACGATCGAGCTCAGC
>JAEUJY010000143.1 GCA_016794525.1 Myxococcales bacterium | reverse complement strand
CGACGGCGACAAGCCGGCGCGGGTGACCAAGACCATCCCGCCGCGGACCCGGCGCGCGGTGCTGCGGCGCGATCGCGGGCGGTGCGTCGTGCCGGGCTGTCGCAACGCGCGGTACGTCGACGTCCACCACCTCGTGCCGCGAGCGGTGGGCGGCGATCACACGCCGACCAAGCTGGCGGCGCTGTGCTCGGCGCATCACACGGCGGCACACGACGGCCGGCTGCGGATCGACGGGGTCGCGCCCGGCAAGCTACGGTTCGTACACGCCGATGGGCGGCCGTACGGCGCGACGCCGTCCCACGTGGGAGATGAGGGAGCGGCGACGCCGCCGTCCCACGTGGGAGATGAGGAAGCGGCGACGCCGCCGTCCCACCTGGGAGATGAGGAAGCGGCGACGTCGCCGTCCCACGTGGGAGATGAGGAAGCGGCGACGCCGCCGTCCCACGCGAGAAGCGAAGAAGCGGTGGCGGCGTCTCAGGCGGGCGCCGCGGCCCGGCTGCCATCGGCCCCACGCCGGCGCCGCCGAGCGCAGGCTCCCGCGGCGAGGAGAACGCCGGGATCTGCGACGGCGGATCGCCGCAAGCGCACCACCGCGCGCTAGCCGGTCGGGGTTGCGGTTGGGCCTCGATGCGCGTGCCCGTGCCCTAGGCGCCACCATCCACCGGCGCATCGGCCTTGTCGAACGTGCCTAGCATGATCGCGGATGCGGAGGTCTTGCCGTCGTCGAGAGGGTGATCTTCGTCGGCGTCGCCGCCGCGGGACATGCGTCACCGACTCTGGGCACGACGACGACGCGCCGTGACCGCGGGCGGGCTCACTCGGCGGACGTGACGTCGTCCGCCGTGCCGGGCTGCCGATCCGGACCGGCAGAGATGACGATGAGCATGCCCCCCTCGCAGCGCGTGGCGAAGGTGGTGCCCCACGGGTCGGCCCAGGTCTCGCCGGGGTCGGCGTACGGCGCGAGCTCGGCGAGGCTCGGAGGACAGCCGGTGTGCTGGGGCACGACGGCCCACTGCGGGTAGTACTCGAACGCGATCTTCTGGGCACGCCGGCGCGCACGGTCGATCCGACCAGCGTCGTCCTCGGGCGGCGGGGGCACCGCGTCGAGCCGGGCCTGCATGGCCTCCTCGACGTCGGGCGGCACCGTGGCCTCGCACGCGGCCCACGCCGCCTCGGTCGTCGCGGCGCCGAAGCAGTCGACCAGCGACGCCGGCCAGCGGCTGCACTCGTCCGCGAGGATCGTCTGGAACGCGGCGAGGCGATCGCGCAGCGCGGCCTGGCGGCGCGGCTCCGGCTCGATCTCGACCAGGCCGCGCGTCATGGCCTCGAAGCTCGCCACCACGCGGTCGCACGGCGCGACCGCGGTTTGCGCGTCGACCGCCGGCGATGGCTCGACGCGCGCGGGCGGGTTGGGCGCAGTCGGTCCCCCACACGCCGCGGCGGCGACGCTGACGACGACGGCGACGACGATCGAGCGTGACATCGACGCGCAGCATCGCACGCCGACCGCGGCGGCGCGCCCCCAACGGCGCGCATCGACGGTGCGGCGTCGGTCGACCCTGCCCACCGATCGCGATACCATCAGCGCGATGGCCGCGGCCCTCCTCCCCGCGACCGCGGCCGATCGCCTCGCGTTCCAGGAGCGCAACGACGCGCTGATGATGGAGCGGCTGCGGCAGGGGCTCTACGTCGGCATGCTGGTGGGCCTGGTGCTGTGCCCGCCGACGCGGCTGGCGTATCCGCAGCTCGCCTGGTCGTACGTGCTGATGCCGGTGTTCGCGACGCTGGTGATGATCGTGACGTCGCTGCTGGCCCGCGTCGCCCGGTTTCGGAACGCCTCGTCGATCCTGTCGGCCTGCGCGAGCTGGACGGTCGGGTTGCAGGCCGCCGTGGTGGCGACCCAGACCGGCGGCTTCGAGTCGCCCTACTTCTACGTCCACATCCTCATCTACTGCTTCGCGACGGCGTTCTTCCCGGCGTCGCCGCGGCTGCTGACGATCGCGTGCTTCCCCAACAGCGTCATCGCCTGCGTGGTGGTCGCGATCTGGACGCCCGACCCCGGCCGCATGCTGCTGCCGGCGCTGTTCTCGGGCGCGGCGTTCGTCTACTCGTACATCGGCGCGGTGGTGCGCGCGGCCGGCGAGCTCGAGTCGTTCGTCGCGCACCGCCGGCTGGCCGAGACCAAGGCGTCGCTGGCGGCGCTCAACGACGACCTCGAGGCCCGCGTCACGTCGCAGGTCGCCGAGATCGTGCGCCGCGCCAGCGACATCGACGCGCTCAACGCGCAGCTGCGCGAGAAGGTGCAGGAGCGCTCGCGCGAGCTGGCCCGCGCGCTGCGCACGATCTCCGAAGAGCGGCCACGGCCGACGCTGCGGCAGGGCGACGTGCTCGGCGGGCGCGCGCAGATCCAGCGACCGATCGGCGCTGGCGGCATGGGCGCGGTGTACCTGGCGCACGACGCGATCAGCGGCCGCGCGGTGGCGGTGAAGGTGCTGTCGGCGGGCGGCGCGGCCACGCCGACCGCGCTGCGCCGGTTCCTGGCCGAGGCCGAGGCCGCCGCCGCGGTGGCCGATCCGGCGATCGTCAAGACGCTGCACGTCGACGTCAGCCAGGACGGCCTGCCGTTCCAGATCATGGAGTTCGTCGACGGCGTCCCGCTCGATCGCCTGATCGACAGCGTCGGGCCCGTCGAACCGCCGCTGGTGGCCGCGATCGGCGCGGCCATCGCAGGCGCGCTCGCGGCGGCCCACGCAGCCGGCGTCGTGCACCGCGACGTCAAGCCGTCGAACGTCATGATCACCCACGCCGACCCGGCGATCCGGGTGCTCGACTTCGGGCTGTCGAAGCTCGACCGGACCGACGAGCCGCACTCGACGGCGCTGACCGCCACCGGCACCGTCGTCGGCACGCCGGCGTACATGTCGCCCGAGCAGGCCAGCGGCAGCGCCGACGTCGGCACGGCGAGCGACGTCTACTCGCTGGGGGTGCTGCTGTACGAGCTGGCCGCCGGGCAGCACCCGTTCGCCGGCGAGGGCCGCATCGGCCTGATGCTCGCGCACAGCACGCGCGCGCCGGCGCCGCTCGCCACCGTGGCCGCGGGCATGCCGCCGGCGCTGGCGTCGCTCGTCCACGCCGCGCTCGCCAAGGATCCCGCGGCCCGCCCGACCGCGGCGGCGCTGGTCGACGGCCTCACGCCGCTGGCGCACGGCGATCCGCGATCGCTGATCGCCGTGGTGACGCCCGGCCCGGCCGCGGACGGCCTCGAGCCCTCGGGCGACTACTCGCTCGGCGCGCTCGCGACGCACGCGTGAGCGGCCGGCGGCGCCGGGCGGTGCCTGCTAGGCGCGCGCGGGCACCGGCGTCACAGCGGCTCGGTCCGCGGCCGGGCGGTCCGCGGCGCCGCGGTGCGCGGCGGCCGGCGCATCACCCGCACCTCGTGGGCGAACCGCTGCGGTTGCGCGGCGGTCGGCCGCGGCACCAGGCGGCGGTGCCGGCGATGCACGGCGCACAGGCCGTCGACCTCGTCGGTGACGATGAGTTCGACGCCACAGACCGCGCAGGTCGGGCGCGCCGGCTCGGTCGCCGCGCGCACCCGCGCGTCCTTGTCGTTGGACGAAGCCATCGGGTCCGCAGCATGCCACGCCAGGGCCGCGCGACGCGCGCGAAAAACTCACCTCCCGCGAGACACCGTGTCAGGTCTCCGACGCCGCGGCGGCCCGGGCATCACGTCCGCGCGGCCCCGGGCTGGCACCCGCCTTGCGTGATGCGGTGCGCATGCCGCCGACCGCGCACCGACTCACCAGCGTCGCGCTCGTCGCGTTGGCCTCGGGGTGCTCGACGTTCCTGACCCGCCCCGCCACCGACCACCCGACGCGACGATGCCCCAGCGCGCGGTGGCTCCCGGGCCTCGATCTGGCGGCCGGCGCCGCGACCGGCGTGGGCACCGCGGTCAGCCTGCGCGCCGCGGGCGCGGCGTCGCGCAACCCCGACGACGCCGCCGAGTCCGGAGTCATCGCCTACACGCTGGTGGGGCTGGTCGCCGCGGCGGCGACGGTCGGCTTCATCGCCTCGGGCGTGCACGGCTACGTCGTATCGCCGCGCTGCCGAGGTGGCTGAGCCAGCGGGCGCGGCCGGCCGATCAGTCGTCGGAGACGAGGCGCACGCCGACCTGCGCGGCGACCGCCGTCAGCGTGCTCACGAGCCAGGCGCGGGCCTCGGCGGGCGGGTGCGGCTCGTACGAGGTCAGCGCCAGCGACCAGCCGTCGTCCCACCACGTCGCGTCGAGCTGGAGGTGGACGACGCCGCTGCGGACGGTGACCTCGATCGAGGCGTTGTCGGCGATGATCGACGCCGGCAGCGCGCGCGGATCGGGGCACGGAAAGTCGGCGTCGTCGCCGTCGATCGTGGTCGCGGTGGCCACGTCGTACAGCCGCGTGCGCAGGTGCTCGATCCACAGCCCGGCGAGGTGGTTGAGCTGCTCGACGGTCGCCTTCACCTCGCTGGCGCTCCACGACAGGCCGTCGTCGCTGGCGGCGGCGCCCGCCGCCATCTGTTCGAGCGACATGTTCGCGAAGTCGCCGAGCGTGGCCTTGGGCTGGCCGTCGCGGAGCGTCGCGATCGCGTAGGGGTGCCCCTGCGCCGCCGCGTGCGCGAGCCACGCGTGCGCCTCGGCGGGCGCGGTCGCCGCCAGCGCGCTGCCCAGGTTGGCCATCGCGTCGAGGTCGCCGGCCTGCGCCGCCCGCCGCCACCACATCACCGCGGCCTCGTCGCTGGCCTCGACCCCGTCGCCGCGGCTGTAGCGATCGCCCAGGCGCCGCAGCGCGCGCGGGTGGCCGAGCGCCGCCGCCTGCTGCTCGAGCGCCACGACCTGCGCCTCGTCGCCGCGCAGCCCGCGGAAGCCGTGCGCCATCATGCGCGCCAGGGTCAACAGCGCCGCCGGGTCCTGGCCGCTCTGCGCCGCGGCCCACACCTCGTGACCGGTCATCTGGTAGCTCGGCTTGGCGTGCATCCCCGGATCGTTCACCGATGCGCCGCGACCGTCCAGCGCCGGACGATCTTTGCCAGCGTCGGCGCTACCAGACCGTGCAGGCGTTGGCCGGCGCCATCGGCGCGCCGGCCCGGCACGCGAAGGCCGCCGCGAACCCGGGCTGATCGGCGATCACGCCGTTCACGCGCCACCGCGGCGGCGAGTGCGGGTTCGAGTGCGCCATCGTCTCGAGGCGCTCCGGCGTGTCCTTCGAGCACCACGACTGCGCGTAGGCCAGGAAGTACAGCTGATCGTCGGAGTAGCCCTCGATCTGCGCGGGCGGCGGCGCCGCCTGGCGCGCGCGCCACGCGTGGTAGGCCTGGAACGCGAGCTTCACGCCGCCGATGTCGGCGATGTTCTCGCCCGCGGTCAGCGCGCCGTCGAGGTGCACGCCGGGCACGGCCTCGTAGCCGGCGTACTGATCGATCACGCACTGGGTCGCCTCGGCGAACGCCGCGGTGGTGGCCGGGCTCCACCACTCGCGCAGGTTGCCGTGGGCGTCGAACTGGCTGCCCTCGTCGTCGAAGCCGTGGGTCATCTCGTGGCCGATGGTGCCGCCGCCGGTCGAGCCGAAGTTGACCGCGGGGTGGAACGTCGCGCCGAAGAACGGCGGCTGCAGCTGGCCCGCCGGCAACGCGATCTGGTTCAGGCTGCCGTCGTAGTAGGCGTTGACCGTCGGCGGGGTCATGCCCCAGTCGTGGCGATCGACCGGCTTGCCGATCGTGGCCAGGCGGCGCGCCTGCTCGAACGCGCGCGCCGCGCGCACGTTGCCGGCGAAGTCGTCGCGGCGCACCGCGAAGGTGTAGGCGCGCCAGGTGTCGGGGTAGCCGACCAGCGCGTCCATCGTCTCGAGCTTGCCGGCGGCGGCCGCGCGCGACGCGTCGTCCATCCACGGCAGCGTCGCCAGCTCGTCCTTCATCGCCGCCTTGACCGCGACCACCAGGTCGCTCGCCGCGCGCCGCGCCGCGGGCGAGAACCGCGCCCGCACGTAGGGCTGCGCCAGCGCCTCGCCGAGATCGTCGTCGGTGCGGTTGACGCAACGGCGCCATCGCGGCGCGAGCGCCTTCTGGCCCGACAGCGCCTGGGTCATCGTGAAGTCCTCCTCGACCAGCGCCCGCGACAAGAGCGGCGCGGTCGCGTCGAGCACCTGGGCGGTGAGGTAGTCGCGCAGCGTCGCGGCCGGCGTCTGCTTGAGCAGCGCCGCGACCGCGGCGACGTACGCCGGGTCGTTCACCGTGACCTGCGTGACGTGGCCGATGCCGAGCGCCTGGAAGTAGCGGTCCCAGTCGATCGCAGGCGCGGCCTTGGCCAGCCCGGCGCGCTCGACGCGGTGGTAGATCGCGCGCGGGTCGCGGCGCGTGACCTCGCTCTGCTGCGCCTTGGCCAGCGCGGTCTCGAAGGCCAGCACGGCGTCGGCCGCCGCGGTGGCCGCGGCCGGCGTGCGCCCGGCGAGCGTCAGCAGCCGCATCACGTGCGCGCGGTAGGCGGCGCGCACCGTGGGCAGGTTGCCGTCATCCTCGAGGTAGTAGGCGCGCTCGGGCAAGCCGAGCCCGCTCTGATCGATCCCGGCGATGACCTGGGTCGCGTCGGCGAAGTCCTGGGTCGGGCCGACGTCCCACAGCGCGAAGATGCCGCTGGCGTGGAGCGCGGTGACGGCGGCGACCGCGGTCGGGAAGTCGCGCACGCTGTCGGCGGTGCGCAGCAGATCGGCGATCGGGGTCAGGCCGGCGCGCTCGATCGCGTCCTCGTCGGTGCACGCCGCGTAGTAGTCGCCGAGCGTGCGCAGCACCGGATCGTCGCCGGGGGCCGCCGCGGCGGCCTCGAGCGTGTCGCGCAGGAACGTCTCCTGCGACTGGACGACGGTCTGGATCGCGCTCCAGCTCGCGCGATCGGCGGGGATCTCGGCGGTCGCGACGAAGCCGCCGCAGGCGTGCTGGAAGAAGTCCTGGCACGGGTCGGCGTCGCGATCGAGCCACGCCGGGACGATGCCGCTGTCGGTCAGCGACATCGTCGCGGGCGCGGGCGGGTCGGCCGGCGGTGTCGGCGCGGTGCGTGAAGGTCCAGAACAGGCGGCGGCGACGACGATGAGGAACGGCAGGTGCGGGCGCATGGGGTCTCCGTCTCGGACCCTACGCCGCACGCGCGGTGCCCGGGAAGAGACAGCCGTGCGACACGGTGCGACGCGTCGCGGTCACGCGATCACGGATCCGGCGACGCGCGGCAGCGATCGTCGAGGACGATGTGCACGACGCGCCACCCGGCGGCCGTCCGGCGCAGCGCGACCTCGACGCGGGCGTTCCCGAAGATCGACAGGCCGGTGAGCAACGGGACGGGCGGAGGGCGATCGGGGCTGTCGAACACGTGCATGTCGGCGTCGTCGCGATCGCGAAGCAGGTACGCGCCGAGCGGCGCGCCATCCCCGGGGAGGCCATGCTGTCCCCGGCAGAAGCCGAACGACGGGATCGAGGGATCGGGCGGCTCGATCGACACGTCCGTCAGGCCGGCGGCGAGCAGCGCGGCGACGCCGCGCCAGCCCTTGGCCGCCCACGCCGCGGGCGCGCCGAGCGGCGCGCGCCGGGGGCGACGCGCCGGCGCGGTGGTCTCGCCGACGGCGATCACGTCGAGCGCGACGTAGCCGGACCCGGTGCCCTGGGTCGAGTAGAGCGCGAGGCCGTAGTCGGGATCGACGAGCGCGGCCAGCGCGTGGCCGTCGTTCTGCTGGATCGCAGTGGCCAGCGCGCGCACCACGTCGGGCTCGCTCGGCAGCGGCACCGGCGCCGCGTCCATCGACGCGTCGGGCGCGCGCCCGCCGTCGGGCCGCGTGAGGGGCGCCGCCGGTGACGCGGCGCCAGGCGCGGGCTCACCCGAGCGCCCGGATCCACAGGCGCTCAGCGCGCCGAGCGCGAGCAACGCGGCGAGGCCGCGCCGCGATCGGGATCCTCGTCGCCGGTGCGTCATCGGTGCGTGCCCGCGAGCATGCCCGCGCCCGCGGCCGCCGGCACCTCACCAGCCCCTCAGCCGGCCCGCGGCGCCAGCGCCGCCGCCCCGCGCGTCACGCATCGCCGTCGTCGGGCTCGCCGATCGCGCGCACGAGCAAGGCGCGCTGCGCGTCGGTCATCAGCGCGCCGATCGGACGGTGGCCATCGACGCCCTCGAGGCGGACGCCGATCAGCGCGGTCGGATGGACGACCCAGGTGGCGAGCTCGTCGCGGGTGACCTCGAACGACCAGCGCACGAGCTCGCTGCCGTCGTCGGGCCGACCACCGGCGACGCCGTCCAGCCGGGTGACGCCGAGGAATTCGGACTGCGCCCACGCCGCGTGCTCGCTGGCCCAGGCCTGCGCCTTGACCAGCGCCGCGTCGGCGTCCGCCGCCTCGAACAGCACCTGGCACGTCTCGCCGATCACCGTCGGCTCGTCGCTCGGCGCGGCGAACACCAGGGTCGCGGCGTACCACCGCGATCGCTCGCCCCCGGCGACGCGACGCTCGGCGAGCGTGCGCTCGGCGCGCACCGCGGCCAGGTCGTCCGGCGCGGCGACCTTGGCGCGCAGGTCGGCGAGGGGTGCCTCGCGGAACCAGCCCCCGAACTCGACGCCGTCGTCCGGCCGTTCGTCGTCCGCCGCCGCCATGCCCGCGAAGCCGACGAACTCGCCGCCGCCGGGACCCAGGGCCTCGGCCCAGGCGGCCGCCCGGGCCACCGCGTCGAGCGCGGTCGGCGCCGCGATCAGGACCTCACGCTCGACGGCCTGGCCCGGGCCTGGCCCAGCGAACAGGAGCCGCGGCACGTACCAGCGCGACGGCCCCATCGCTCGAGCCTACATGCAATCGGCCTCGCAGTCGTAGCCCGTGTCGGCGACCGCGGTGCACTCGTCCATGCACGCCGCGCGGGAAGATCCGCCGCCCTCGACGTTCCGCAGGCACCATGACTTTCGGACGCGATCGGGCGCCTGGGCAGGCGAGCGTCGACGAGCCCTACCCCACGCCGGCGCCCGGCAAGCGTCCGCGCACCGCGGCGCTGCCCCCGTCGACCGCGCGCGCGGCGCCGGAGCCACTGGCCGGGGCCACCCCGGCCGCGCCCGCCGCCACCGCTGGCGCGGCGTCGATCGACGACGCCTTCGGGCTGCACCTCGGCCCTGGCGCGCCGCTGTCGGACGGCGAGCGGGCCCGCTTCGGCGGCCTGGGCCGCGACCTCGGCGACGTCCGCATCCACGACGACCCGGCGGCCCATCGCGCCGCGGCGGCGCTCGGCGCGCGCGCCTTCGCGCACGGGCCCGACGTCGTGTTCGGCGCCGGCCAGCGCGCGGCCGGTGGCGACGAGCTGCTGGGCCACGAGCTGGCCCACGTCGCCGCGACCGACGGACAGCGCGCGCCGCACCTGATCGAGGACGCCGCCGACGAGCAGGCCGCCGATGCCGCCGCGGCCGCCGTGCAGGACGGCCGCCCGGCGCGCATCGCGCGAACGCGACCCGGGGTGCGCCGCTCGCCGCTGCCAGGCGCGATCGGCCAGCGCGTGGCCACGGTGCACTTCGGCGCGACCGACGCGCTGCCGGCGATGGATGGATCGCTGTCCGCGGTCGCCGAGATCGTCCCCGACGGCGAGGTCCCGGGCCGGTTCGTCGGCGACGAGCAACGCGACGCGGCGCTGCTCCGCGCCCACCAGGCGGTGGCGACCGACGGCGGCCAGCGCGACGAGATCCACGCGACGGCGCTGGTCCGCGATCAACAGGGCCGCTTCCACGTCTTCGACACCGGCCGGACGCCGATGCCGCGATCGGGCGATCGCGCCCGCACGGTGCAGATCGGCGTCACGGCGGTCCAGGGGAGCTGGCAGGTCGAGCAGATCGTGCGGCTGTCGCGCGAGGACGCGGCGGCGCCGGTCGGCGCCGCGGGGATCCCGATGGTGGCGCCGCAGGTCGGCCCGACCTGCGGGGCGTCGTCGCTGGTCTCCTACGTGGTCAGCGAGGACGCGGTGCGCGGTGGGCCCGAGCACGCCGTCTTCACCGCCGCCTGCGACCACCTGCTCCGCCACGCGCGCGCGCACCGGACGCAGCTGATGCGCCACCACCGCGGCGACCGCGACGCGTTCGAGGACGAGCTGGCGCTGGTCGAGCGCGCGCGCACCCGCGCCGCCGCCGGTGACGTGATCAGCGCCGCCGACGACCTATCGCGGGGCGCCTACCTCCTCTACCAGGGCTCGACGTCGGCGGGCATGGTCGATCACGAGGCCGACCAGCTCGCGCAGGCGCTCGGCGTCGACGGGACCGGCTCGGAGGACCGCAGCGCGCCCGCCGCCGACGCGGTGACCACCTTCGACGAGCTGTTCACCAACCGCGTGGTGACGACGCTGCAGCCGAGCGAGGCGGCGCAGGTGAGCTGGCTGGCCGGGCGCAACCCCTACGGCCGGCACTACCTGATCATCGGACGGCGCCGCGACGGTCACTACTACTTCCACGACCAGGCGGTGACCTACCAGCGCGCGGCTCCGTCGGTCGGCGAGCTGCGCCGACAGGTGGGCAACGACGTCCGCTTCGGGATCGCCGACTACTTCCCGCCCGGCGCCGATCTCCAGGCGGTCGGCCTCGGCGGGAGCGGCTTCACGGCGCGCCGCATGGCGCCACAGGCCATCTGATCGGCGGGCGACGATGGGGTCGCGCCGCCCGCACCCGCGCGATTGGCCTCGACGTCATTCGCGACTATGATGCACGCATGTGGAAGATCGCGCTGTGTTGTGGCGTCGTCGCGTTGACGTTCATTGGCTGTGCGGATGCGCCAGGCCTCGATTGCGGCATTGGCACGCACGAGGCCGGTGACGTCTGTGTCCCTGACGAGGCGGCGCTGACCTGCGGCGCCGGCACCCACGCGTCCGGGGGCATGTGCGTGCCCGACGACGCGACGCTGACCTGCGGCCCCGGCACCCACGCGTCGGGCAGCATGTGCGTGCCCGACGACGCGCCGCTCACGTGCGGCGCCGGCACCCACGCGTCCGGAGGCATGTGCGTGCCCGACGACGGCGGGCTGGTGTGCGGCCCCGGCACCCACGCCGACGGGACGACCTGCGTCCCCGATGCGAGCCCGCTGACCTGCGGACCCGGCACCCACGTCGAGGGCAGCGTCTGCGCGCCCGACGTCCCGTTGCCGCCGAGCCAGTTCCAGATCCGGATCGTGACCAACCAGATCCCCGCGGACGGCTTCTCGAAGATCCCGGTGCTCGCGATCGGCACCGCCGCGGACGGCAGCCCGGCGCTGGTGCAGGTGGTCCTGAACATGTCGCGCGCCGGCGCCGGCAGCTTCCAGCCGCCCGCGCCGACCCTCGGTCCGCTCGGCGCGACCTCGTACTTCGTCCCCTGCAACGCCGCGACGCCTGGCTGTGTCGGGCCGCTGACCTTGACGCTGGCGCTCGCGTCCGCGCCGAGCACGCCGGTCGCGACGGTCGACGTGGTGCTGGTCGCGCCGACCGGCGTCGGCTCCCCGGCGCCGTGCCAGGTCGGCGGCAACGTGATGTTCTTCGACGGCAACGACTTCATCTACAACGGCGTGTTGACCGTCACCAACGGCAGCTGGTCGGTCACCGGCAACGCCGACCACCTGGCCCTCGACATCACGCCGGCCGGCGCGGGCCAGGGGTTGTGGTGGAACCTCGACTTCGACGCCTCCGACCTGCCCATCGACCTCACGCCTGGCGTCTACAACATGGCCGAGCGGTATCCGTTCCAGTCGCCCGACCACCCGGGCCTGTCGATCAGCGGCGATGGGCGCGGCTGCAACACGCTGACCGGCCGCTTCCAGGTCCACGCCTACGATCGCAGCGCGACCGCCGTCACCCGCGCCCTCGTCACGTTCGAGCAGCACTGCGAGGGTGGCGCCTCGGTGCTGCGCGGCTGCGTCGCGTACAACCCGTGAACGCCGGCCGCGGGCGCCGGCCGCGCGGAGCGAGCCCTGCCCAGCCCCGACGCGTCACGATCGGCTAGCGCCCGCGTCGAGCTCGACGCCGAGGAAGCAGGCGGCCCACGGGCCGATCCAGTCGAGGAAGCCGAGCGGCGCGTCGTCGGCGCCTGGCGTGTACAGCGCGCGGCACTCGGGCGCGTCGAGCTCGCCGGTGCGCCACATGACGCCGCGCTGGGCGCCGGTCACCACCAGCGCCGAGAAGTCGTTGCCGCCGTTGCAGGTCAGGATCAGGCAGCCGTCGGGGTCACCCGCCCGCTGCAGGCCCATGACCCGCGGATCGGCGAGCGGCCCACCGGCCCCGGCGGCGGCGATCGCGACGCGGATCGCCTCGGCGTCGGGGTCGGCGTACGGGAACGGTCGCGCCGGCGCGGCCGACCGCGGTTGCGCGAGGCGCATGTCGGCCAGCCCGTACAGCATCGGCTCGCCGTCGAGGCGCAGGCCGTCGGCGACCTCGAGGAAGAACCGCCGCGCCTCGTCGGGGAGCACGATGCCGTACGCGGCCTCGAAGGCGGCCACGTCGGCGGGCGTCGCCGGTGGGCCGGCCGCGATCGACGGGGCCGCGGCGATCGCGACGCGCAGGCGTGCCAAGCGTTGATCCATGCCCGACGGTACCAGCGCCGCGAGGCCCATCGCCCGCTCGCGCTCGATGACGAGCAGCACGATCCGCGACCAGCGCCGCGGTCCGCATGGTGCAGGTCGGCGGCTCGGCGCCCCGGTCGTCCGCGTCACGACGATCGGAGCGAGGGTGAAGCCCAGGCCAGCGCGGGCCGACGGCCGCCAGCGCGCACAAACCTGACAATCGGCTGACACGCGCCGGGCGCCTGCTCGGCACATGTCCAACGACTTCGACTTCCTGTTCGGCCGGTGGCGGGTCGCCCACCGCCGCCTCGACGCGCGCCTGGCCGGCTGCACCACCTGGACCGAGTTCGCCGGCACCTGCGCGACGTGGCCGCTGCTCGGCGGTCGCGGCAACATCGACGACAACGTGCTCGAGCTGCCGTCCGGGACCTACCGCGCCGCGACGCTGCGCAGCTACGATGCCGCCTCGGCGCAGTGGTCGATCTGGTGGCTCGATGCGCGCGACCCGCACCGCCTCGATCCGCCGGTCGTGGGGCGCTTCCACGAAGGCCGCGGCCGGTTCGAGTGCGCCGACACGCTCGACGGCCGACCGATCCGGGTGCGGTTCGACTGGTCGGTGGACGACCCAGCGCACCCGCGGTGGGAGCAGGCGTTCTCGCCGGACGGTGGCGCGACCTGGGAGGTCAACTGGCAGATGCGCTTCACGCGCGATCCGGCCGACCCGCGCGGCGACGGCTGAGCGTCGCCGCGCCGGTCGCGCGGACGCGGCCCGACGCGCGCGCCAGCGTACCCGCGCGGGCGCCCTCGACCACCGTCCGCACCGCGGCCTCCAGCCACGCGGGGTCGAGTCGCGCGGCGCGCCGGGCGTCGACGATCGCGCGGACGAAGTCCAGCACGAGCTGCGCGTCGGTCTCGGGCGGCAGCTCGCGCCGCGCGATCGCGCGGGTGACGATCGCCCGCCACTCGGCGCGCCGTTCGTCGATCGCGTCGCCGACGATCGCGCGGACGTCCGGACTGAGGCGCTCGTCGAGGAGCCGCGCCCAGGCCCGCCCTTCGAGCCTGCGACCGAAGGTCCAGCGCCGCGCGAACGCCTCGATCAGGTCGGGCTCCAGCGCGCCGCGGTCGGGCAACGGGTGGCTCCTGACCGGCGCCCACATGCGCGCGACGGCGTCGGTCACCAGCGCCCGCCGGTTCGGCCACCGCCGGTAGACCGTGGTCCGGTTCACGCCCGCCCGCGCCGCGACCTCGTCCATCCGGAACCCCGCGTACCCAGCGCGCGCCAGCTCGCCGATCGCCGCGCCGAGCACCTTGCGGACGACGACGGCGCTGCGCCCGCCGAGGGTCCCCTTGGTCCGACGTCCGCCCGGCGGTGGCATCGGGGGTCAGGCTACCGTCGCGCGGGCGGCGATTGCAACACGGTGTCGCCTTGCGATCGCCCCGTGCGTCGCCTATCGTCATCGCGAGATGGCAACACCGTGTTGCCATCTGTGCGCCACCTGGAGGCCCCATGCACCCGTCGCTCGTCGATCCCAAGGCCGCCGCCCTCGTCGTCATGGACTACCAGACCGCCGTCGTCGAGATGACCACCCCGACGCCAGACGACCTGCTCGCGCGCACGGCGAGCTTGCTGGCCGACGCGCGCGCGGCCGGGGTGCGCGTCATCTACGTCGTCGTCGGCTACCGGGACGGCTACCCGGAGGTCGGTCCGCACAGCCCGACCTTCGGGCCGGTCCGCGACGGGGGACGCTTCGCCGAGGGCGCGCCCGGGACGGCGGTGCACGCCGCGCTCGCGCCGCGCCCGGGCGACGTCGTCGTCACCAAGCGCCGGGTCAGCGCGTTCTTCGGCACCGACCTCGACCTGATCCTGCGGGCCAACGGCACGAAGACGCTGATCCTCGCCGGGATCGCGACCAGCGGCGTGGTGCTGTCGACGGTCCGCCACGCCACCGACGCGGACTACCGCGTCGTCGTGGTCGAGGACTGCTGCGCCGACCGCGACGCCGAGATCCACCGCGTGCTCATGGAGCGCGTGTTCGCCCGCTGGACGACCGTCGTGAAGGCCGCCGACGTGTTCGCCCCCGCCGCACGCGGCGACCGCTAGCCGAGGCCCATCGCCCGCTCGCGCTCGATGATGGCGCGCATCGGCCGATGGACGAGCAGCACGATCGGGATGGCGGTGGCGCCGGCGATCAACGCGGAGACCTGCAGCAGCGGGAACAAGCCCGCGACCAGCGCGCCGTGGACGGCGTCCCGCACCCGCGGGTTGCGCGGGAAGTCCCAGGCGACGTAGAGGCCGTACGCGAAGACCGGCGCGGCCCCGAACGCGGTCAGCTGCACGTATTCCGGCTCGAGCCGCGACGCGAACAACAGCCCCACGACGATCGCGTGCAGCGTGTGTGGGACGAGCAAGGTCGCCGCGGCCAGCGGCAGGATCCAGCTCGCGCGGGCGTGCCGCGACGACAGCCGGCGCTCGATCGCGGCGGGGCCGGCGGCGCGCAGCCGGATGAGGTCGTCGTACGGATCGGCGCTGCGCGCGAGGGCCGCGCGGACCTGCCATCGCAGCCGGTGATCCGCGACCAGCGCCGCCGTCGCGCCCGCGCCGAGCACGGCCGACCAGACCAGCACCAGCCCGACGACGACCGCGTCGCCGGCGGCGGGATCGCGCGGTCGCGCGGCCGCGATCATCCCGGCGAGCGCCATCGCGCCCACGACGCCGGCGGCGCCCGCGGCCAGGCGCGCCGCGCGCTGTACGGCGACGCTGCGCCAGCCGGTCGGGATGGTGTGCAGCTCGTCGCGCCGACGAGCCCGGAGGGCCTCGGCCTGGGCTCGCACGAACTCGGTCGCGTCGCGGAATGGCGCCATGCACCGACGGTCGAGCAGCTGTCGTGCCGCCGGCCAAGGCCGCGGATCGGCGTGGTCGCGCCGGCCTGCACCGTCAACGCGACGCCGGGTGGGCAGACGCCCGCGCCAGGTTGGCAGCGCCCGCGCGCGGCGGCGGCGCGCCGTCCCGGTCAGCTGATCTTGACGACGTTCTTGGCCTGGAGCCCCTTGGGGCCCTCGACGACCTCGAACGAGACGCGGTCACCCTCGGCGAGCGTGCGGAACCCTTCGGCGATGATCGACGCGTGGTGGACGAAGACGTCGGCGCCGCGCTCGCGGATGATGAAGCCATAGCCCTTCGCGTCGTTGAACCACTTGACGGTGCCCTGCTCGGCCATGATCTGCTCCTGGCCATAGCCTCGCACGCCGGCGCGGCGGCATCGACCGCCGCGACCGCGAACTGGGCGCCCGAGCGGCGCGACCCTCGTCGCGTCGGGTGACGGCCCGCGTCAGCGCCGCGCGGCGACCACCGTCGCGTCGGCGGCGCGGCCGGCGCGCTCCACCGGCAACGCCTCGGCGAGCGCGGCGGCGATGGCGTCGCGCAGCTCGGCGGTGCGGCCGCCCTTCTCGATGATGGCGGCGACGCGACGCCCGGGGCCGACGGCGAGGTGGGCGAGGCGCCCGGGTGAGCTGGTGATGAACAGGACGCGCGCGCGGTGTCCGGCGGCGTCGAGCGCGGCCACCAGCTCGGTGCCGAGGCCGTCGCCGAGGTTGAGATCGGTGATCACGAGGTCGTGGTCGTCGGCTAGCGCCTGCAGCCCGGCGGCGGTCGAGGTGGCGGTGGCGACGCTCGCGCCGGTGCGCGCGAGCCAGCGGCCCAGCGTGGTGACCATCAGCTCTTCGTCGTCGACCAGGAGGATCCGCGGGGGCGAGCTGGGCACGATCTCGTTGTACGTGGCGCGCGATCGACGCGTCAGAGAGACGTGCGGGAGGCGCCGCGGCGATGTAGGCGCGTCACCGACGCCACCGACGCTGGTTGTCGCGACGGCGAACCCCGCGTAGGGTGCGTCGATGTACGCCGCCCTGTTCCAGCAGATGCAGAAGCAACTCGGCCAGCTCGACCACTGGCTCGAGGTTGCCGCCCAGCACGCCACCGCCAAGTCGTTCGACCCCAACCTGTACCTGTCGTTCCGGCTGGCGCCGGATCAGTTCGCCTTCGCGCGCCAGGTCCAGGTGACGTGCGACACCGCCAAGCTGGCGGCGGCGCGGCTGACCGGACAGGAGGCGCCCAAGCACGCCGACGCCGAGCAGACTCTCGACGAGCTGCGCACCCGGGTGCGCGCGGTCACCGAGTACCTGGGTGGCGTCACGCCGGCCGCCCTGGCCGACGCGGCGACGCGGGTGATCACGCAGCCGCGATGGGAAGGCAAGACGATGACCGGCGCCGACTACTTCGTCGAGCACGCCGTGCCCAACTTCTACTTCCACCTCGGCCACGCCTACGCGATCCTGCGCCACAACGGCGTGCCGCTCGGCAAGCGCGACTACCTGGGCGCGCTGTCGTTCCAGCCCGCCAAGGCGGAGTAGCGCCGCGACGCGCGCGGCGCGGGCGATCCCCCCTTCACGATCGCCGCGGGCGGTCGATGGCTAGCACCAGGCGCTCGACCGAGCGCAGGAGCACCATTGCCCGCACCCCATCGCGCGTTGTTCGCATCGAGCCTAGGCGTCCTGCTGATCACCGGCTGTGCGCCGCCCGGGACCGACGACGGCCCCGACACGCTGACCGTCGCCGCGCGCGCCAAGCTGGCGCCGCGCGCGCTCGACGAGCTGGTCGCCGGTCGCGCCTCGCAGCTGCTGCTGGTGATCGACGATGACCCGACCGCCGCGGCCCGCGGCGCCCCTGACGCCAAGCGGCTGATCGAGGCCCTGGCCGAGGACGGTGGCGCCACGATCGACGACCGGTGGGACGCGTTGCCGATCGTCCCGATGACCGTGACCGGGCTGGCGGCGCTCACGCCGCTGCTCGACGACCCGCGGGTGGTGAGCGCCACGCCGGTCGCGTACTACGAGGCGTTCGACGCCGAGAGCTTCCCGCTGATCGGCCAGCCCACCGCCGCGGCGGCCGGCAAGATCGGCGCGGGCACCGCGGTGGCCGTGCTGGACACCGGCGTCGACTACACGCGCGCGGCGTTCGGCTGCACCGCGCCCGGCGTCCCCGCGGGCTGCAAGGTGGCCGTGGCCCGCGACTTCGCCGTCGAGGACGGCAGCCGTGACGCCAGCGGCCACGGCACCAACGTCGCGGGCATCGTCGTCGGCGTCGCGCCGGGCGCGCGGGTGATCGGCCTCGACGTCTTCGACGGCGCCACGGCGTCGACCACGACGATCCTGGCTGCCTACAACTGGGTGCTCCAGAACCGCGCGGCCTACAACGTCGCGGCCATCAACCTCAGCCTCGGCGGCGGCAGCGCCACCGCGCCGTGCCCGGGCGATCCGATGGCGGTCGCGTTCGCCACCGGCCGCAGCGCCGGCGTGGTGACCGCGGTGGCCGCCGGCAACAACGCGACGCTCAACGCGATCTCCTCGCCCGCGTGCGCCCCCGACGCGGTGTCGGTCGGCGCGGTCTACGACGCCAACGTCGGCGCGATCGGCTACACCGTCTGCAACGACCCGGTCACCGCCGCCGACCGCGTCGCGTGCTTCTCCAACAGCGCCTCGTTCCTCAAGCTGCTGGCGCCGGGCGCGCTGATCGACGCCGCGGGCTATCGCATGGCCGGCACCTCCCAGGCCACCCCGCACGTGGCCGGCGCCGCGGCGGTCTTGCACGGGGCGTTCCCGTCCGAGTCGGCGAGCCAGCTCGTCACGCGCCTGGTCAGCGGCGGGCGCGCGGTGGTCGACCCGCGCAACGGTCGCAGCACGCCGCGCCTCGACCTGGCGCGCGCGCTGACGCTGGCGGTCCCCGACGGGACGCCGCCCACCGGCAGCGTGGTGATCAACGCCGGCGCCGCCTACACCCGCAGCCGCAGCGTGACGCTCACGCTCGCCGCGACCGACGCGAGCGGCGTGGCCGACCTGTGCATCGGCGATCCGTGCGGTGGGTTCGTGCCCTACGCCACCACCGTGGCGACGACGCTGCCGGTGGGCGCCGACGGCACGCGCACGGTCGCGGTCCGGTATCGCGACCGGTTCGGCAACGTCGCCAACCCGGTCACCGACACGATCGTCCTCGACACGGTGACGCCCAGCCTGGCGCTGAGCGGCACCACCAGCGGCGGTCGCGTGGCCATGACCTGGTCGGGCGCCGACGCCACGTCCGGGCTCGCGAGCTTCCGCCTGGTGGTGGCGAGCGGCGCGACCGCGCCGGCCGCGGGCTGCGCGAGCGGCACGCAGCTCGCGCAGGGCACCACCACCGGCTTCACCCACGGGCCGCTGACCGTCGGGTCGACCTGGTCGTACCGGCTGTGCGCCACCGATCGGGCAGGCAACACCAGCGCGGGCCTGGCCGCGACGGTGATCGTGCGCTGAGGCCGGCGGCTACTCGGCGACCACGGTCAGGCAGCACACGACGCCGGTCGTCACGCCCGGTGAGAAGTCGCAGCCGGTGCCGGTGTTCTCGCTGAGATCGATGCGGCCGTCGGCGAGGCAGCCGCCGCCGCCGGGGAACTGGAACGCGCAGCTGGCGCCGACCCCGGCGAGGTCGATGTTCGCGGCGGTGTCGACGCCCGCGGCGACCTGGGCCGAGCAATCGGGGCGGCAGATGAAGTTGTCCTGCGCCGCGTCGATCGCGAAGCAACCGGCGAACGCGGTGGCGGCCGCGTAGGTCACCGCGCCGACCGCGGCCTCGTCGCCGCGGCACACGTGCCAGCCCGCCGCGCACAGCGCGCCGGCACCGCCGACGTCGCCGGTCCAGCTACCACCGCACGCGGCGACCGCCGGGAACGCGACCGGATCGACCAGGCCTTCGCGCGTGCCGTCGGCGCAACCCGCGGCGCTGGTGGTGCCGGCGTCGGCCGGGTCGACGGCGGCGTCGAGCGCCCCGCCGCCCGCGTCGACGTCGAGGGCGGCGTCGCTCACCCCCGCGGCGTCGATCGCCGCCGCGTCGAGGCCCGGCGCGTCGGCGCTGGTCGCGTCGGTGGCCGCGGCGTCGGCCGCCAGCGCGTCGACGTCGGCCGCGGCGTCGGCGCCGCCGCGATCGACGCTGGCGTCGGTGATGGCCGGCGAGCCGTCGCTGCAGGCGGCCGCGACGGCGAGGACGATCGCGAACCAGCGCGTACGCACGCCGCGATTCTACCAACGGCGCCGGCGCCCGGCGCGACAAACGCCGCCGCTCAGGGCGGCGACGCGACGCGGGTGATCAGCTGCGCCAGCCGGGCGCGTGTCTCGGCCGGGATGGCATGGCCGCCCGGGAACTCGACCCACTCGACCGCCGCGCCGGCCGCGGTCAGCTCGTCGCGCAGGTCGCGCGCGACGGCGAACGCCAGCACCGCGTCATCGGTGCCGTGGGAGATCAAGACCGGCGTGCCGCGCACGCGGTCGAGGTGCGCGCGCCAGGCCGCGCCGTTGACGCGCGTGCCCGACAGCACCGCGAGCCCGGCCAGCGGTCGCGCCCGGTGCAGCGCCACGTCGAGCGTGAGCATCGCCCCTTGCGAGAACCCGCCGAGCACGATCCGGCGCGCCCCTTCGGCCTCGAGGCCGTCGAGCAGCGCGTCGACCTGCGCCCGCGCCGCCGCCAGCCCCGCGGGCACCTCCTCGCTGCGATCGTGGGCCGCGCCGCGCGGCCCGCCGTCGAGCCGCCACCACGCCCGCGACGTCCCCGCCGCGGCGAGCGCGAGCGGCGCCGCCGGGATCACGAAGCGGACCGTCGCCGGCACCGGCAGCGCGCGCGCCAGCCCGACCAGATCGTCCCCGCCCGCGCCGTAGCCGTGCAGCAGCACCACCGTCGCGGTCGCCGCCGCCGGGGCCGCGCCCAGCGTGATGACCTCGAGCGGCGCCGTCGCCTCGGCAACCGCCGCCGCGCCGTCGGGGGTGACCGCGCCGCCGCCCGACGCCGCGCCGCCGCCCGACGGCGACGACCGGCCACAGCCGACGGCGAGCGCCGCGCACGTCACCAGCGCCAGCAGCGGCCCGAGCTTCATCGCGCCATTGTGAGCCAGAACGTCGCGCCCCGCGCGCGCAGGCCGCTATGATGACGATCGTGATGGTCGAGGTGATCGCCCTGGGGCCTTCCGCCGCGAGATCGGCGACTGCCTGATGTACGGCGCCGAGCGCTACGCCGGCACGCGGCCGGGCACGCCGGTGGTCGCCTCGATGCTCGACGTCGACGGCGAGGAGCTGGTCGCGCGCGTCGCGGCCGGGCTGGGCATCAGCGACCCGTGGGACCTCAACCAGCACGCCTTCACGATCGCGCAGGTCGACGGACAGGCGCTGCGCGAGCTGTTCGCGACGCTCGAGTTCGCCGGCGACTACCTGGCCGACCTCAGCAGGATGACCCGCCTCGGCATGGCGGGGTTCCACTTCTTCTTCCACATCAAGACCTGACCATGGGCCTCTACGTCGACGTCGTCGCCATCGGCCCCTTCGCGGCGGAGCTGCGCGACTGCCTGGATCACCCGCCGGAGCGGTACGCGACCACCCGCGCCGGCGCGACGGTCATGGCCACGCTGTTCGGCGTGGTCGAGGGCACCGGCGGCGGACACCTGATCGCGGCGGCGCTCGGCGTCGCGGACGTGTGGGACTTCAACCAGCACGAGCTGGCCCCCGCGCGGATCGACGACGCGGCGATGCGCGCCGCGTGCGCGCGCCTGGCCAACGGCGACGCGTACCTCCGCGACCTCGCGCGGCTGCGGCGGCTGGCCGTCGCCGGCTTCCGCTTCTACCTCCGGCCGAACGGGTGATGCCGCGCCGCCGCGCGGCTCAGCAACCGATCGGGAGCCCGACGTCGGCGTCGCTCGCCTGTGCGCCGGGCGCCGGCGCCTCGGTCTCCTCGTGCGCCGGCGACGTCTCGCCGGGGGCACGCGACTCCACGGCCTCGCTCGACTCGGTGCGCGCCGGGGTGGGGTCGTAGGCCGGCTCCAGGGGCAGCCAGGCGTCGAGCGTTTGCGCCGCCCGAGCGGCCGCCCGGCACCCGTCGCGGGTCAAGAACAGCGGCGCATCGGCGAAGACCTCACCGCGACCGTAGACCAGACGCGTCAGGCGTAGACAGCCGACGCCGTACCCGCCGTCGCGGAAGGTGGCGCCCGTCCCCATCCGCGCGAACTCGTCGCGCGACGACCGCAGCCGGTAGCCCACGCTCGCCTGCCCGCGCCGACCGCGCGCGACGATCGGGCGCCAGAAATGGCCCGTGGCGCCGTCGGCCGGCTGCTGCCGGGAGGCCGCGACGTGGACCGGCACGCAGCGACCATCGACGTCGACGTGCACGTCGCCGCCGCCGCGCAGCAACGCCTCCAGATCGCGCTTCGTCGCCGCGCGGACCGCGGCGGGGACGACCGGGCCGAGCTCGCAGTCGCGCAGGTCGGTGGCGACCCGCGCCTGGCGCGTCAGGGCCGCCTCGCAGCCCGCCGCGTCGTCGAACCAGTGGCCGCCGCCGACCGCCAGCGCGCCGTCGACGGTCTCGACCGGCAGCCGCACCGAACACGTCATCGACGCCTGATCGGCGATCGTCCGGCCGCGACCGGTCACGATCAGCCCGCCCGGCGCGAGCTCGAAGTCGATCGCGTCGGCGCCGCGCTCGCCGCCGGACTCGATGGCGCGCGTGAGCTGCCCCTGGCCCGCCGCGCCGGGGACGACGGCCCAGCGCTGGCAACGCGCCACGCCATCCTCGACGAGGATCATGTACAGCGAGCCCGGGCGCGCGAGCCGATCGAGCCCGGGCGTCGGGTCCGCCGCGCGCTGCGCGATCGCCACGCCGGCCGCGCCAAGCACGACCGCCACCTGAATCCACGCGCGCATGGCGGGTTGGACACCACGCCGGCGGCGGGGTTTCACCGCGTCGTGCATGCTGCGCGCCATGACGCTCGAGCTGGTGGCCTTGATCGTGGAGGAGTACGACCCGGCGATCGCGTTCTTCGTCGACGTGCTCGGCTTCGCGCTGGTGGAGGACGTACCGGCCACGACCAACGACGGCCGCGGCAAGCGCTGGGTCGTCGTGCGGCCACCCGGCGCGCAGACCGGCCTCTTGCTCGCGCGCGCCGACGGCGAGGCGCAGCGCGCGGCCGTCGGCCACCAGCACGCCGGCCGCGTCGGGCTCTTCCTGCGGGTCGACGACTTCGAGGGGACGCTCGGGCGCATGCGGGCCGCCGGCGTCGAGCTCGTGACCGAGCCGCGCGACGAGCCGTACGGCCGGGTGGTCGTGTTCCGCGACATCGCCGGCAACCGCTGGGACCTGCTCGGGCCACGGCCGAGCTGAGCGGCCCCAGCCCCGCCGCGTCGGAGGTCTCAGATCGGGACCACGGCCAGCGGCTCGCCGGCGGGCGTCACGAACTCGACGCGTTCGACCGTCGCCCACAGGGCCCGGACTTGCACCGGGCCGCTCTCGACGCCAGCGGCCTGCGGGGCGACCGTGACGCCGGTGGAGACGGCGAAGCGCGCCACCCGCGGCGTTCCTGGTCGCGGCGCCAGCAGGCACGTCGCGACGTCCTCACAGGCGATCACGACGACCTTGAAGTGTCGCAGGTAGTCGCCGGGGACCCGGAACGCGTCGGCCGCGCCCATGGCGGTCCGGACCTGCGCGAGGGTCTCGGCGCGGTGCACGCAGATCGGCACCCCCGGCACCGACGCACCCGGCAAGATCGGTCAACCAGGCGGGGCGCCGCGACCGGATGCCCAAGAACCCGCCGAGCGGCTGGGTCGGGTCATCGTCGCCACCGCAGGCCGTGGCGACCAGCAGCAGCACCAGCGGCATCGACGTGCGCACGAGTCGAGTCTACCAGCGCCACCGGCGAGCGATCCGGCAAGCGCTGGCACTGTGCCGCCCGAACAGCCCGCGCCTGCGCCGGCGACCGCCTGGCGCCCGTCCGCGGCGGTAGGCTCGCGCGATGGAGCCGGTGATCGATCACATCCAGGTGACCGTGCGCGACATCCGCGCGGCCGAGGCGTTCTACGATCAGGTGATGCCGCTGCTCGGCTTCGTGCCGATGCGCAAGGGCAAGGCGACGATCGCCGCCCACGACTTCGAGGTCGTCGAGTACCAGCACCCGCGGCTGGCGTTCGCGATCACGTCGCCGCGGGCCGCGTTCGCCAGCGAGCCGGTGCACCGCCGACGGCCGGGCGCGCTTCACCACCTCGCGTTCAAGGCCGGCTCGCGCGCCGAGGTGGACGCGCTGTACGTCGAGCTGCAGCGCATCGGCGCGACGATCGTGGCCGCGCCCCGCGAGTACCCCGAGTACATCCCGCCCGGCTACTACGCGGTGTTCTTCAAGGACCCCGACGGCCTCAAGTACGAGGTGGTCCACGCGCCGGCGCCAGCGCCAGCGCCAGCGCCGTGACCGCACCCGGGCGCGGCGCTCAACGCAGGGCGCCCGACATGACGACGTAGCCGCTGTCGGCGCGCAGCGCGAGGCGATCGAGCGCCACGCCCGCCACCGACGGCACCGGCACCTTGATCAAGAACTGGGTCAGCGAGTCGAGCTGCAGCGCGATCCCGCCGGCCGCCGCGTCGGCGACGCCGGCCCCGCCGCCCGAGGCCTCGCCGGTCGCGGGGTCGACCAGGTTGACGAACAGCCGGACCGAGCCGAACTCCAGCGCGATCTCGTCGGGCGTCCGGCCGCGCCGCACCTGGAGCTCGACTTGCGCGTTGAGCGCCGCGCGGATCACCTCGGTGCCGTCGTCGCTGAACGACGCGATCATGTCGCCGAGCACCAGCCGCAGCGAGCCGTCGGCCGCGTCGGCGCTGACCATCGGCGGCAGCGTCGGGTGGATGTCGATGGTGTCGAAGACGCCGAGGTCCTCCTCGAGGTGGAGATCGAGCAGGCCGATCGCGTGGATCTCGGCGAGCAGCTCGTTGACGAGGTCATCGGCCAGGCCGACCTGGACGCCGTCGCCGAGCGCCAGCGTCGGCGTGCCGTTGGGCGTGTACACGTAGCCGGGGCTGCCCTCGCTGCCGCCGATCGCGGCGGCCAGGTCGAGCGTCACCGCCGCGCCGGCGGGGCTGAACGTCACCGCGGCCGGCGCCGCCGTGAGCTCGAGCTGCTGCCCGAGCACGTCGAAGCGCTGCGGCCCCGCCAGCGCGCCGAAGGCCTGGTTGATCAGCGGCTGCAGCGCGAGCGCCGCGCTGCGCGTGGTCACGTCCTGGATCGTCGCGGCGAGGTTGTCGTTGAGCAGATCGAGGATGTCGCCGACCAGGCCCGACGCGTGCAGCCGCAGGTTGGTCGTCCCGACGCGTGGCGCGACGATCGCGACGGTGAAGCCCGACGTGGCCGCCGGGGTCACCGCCAGCGTGCCGGCGATCGTGACGCGATCGGCGGTGGCGCGCACCGCCTTGCTGCCGTCGATGACCAGCACGCCGCCGTAGGCCGCGGTGGCGCCGACGTCGAGCCGATCGAGCTCGGCGGTGAAGGTCAGGCCACCCTCGACCGGGACCAGCGTGAACCGGACGTCGCCGTAGCTGAGCCCGGTGATCGACAGCTTGACGTTGGCCAGGCTGTCGCCGAGGTCCGCCATCGGCTGCAGCGGCGCCAGCATCCCCGCGAGGTCGGCCGACGCGACGATCGGCCCGGCCGCCTGGGCCAGCCGGGCCAGGCTCGCGGCCGACAGCGAGGTGGTGACCGCGCGCGGGATCGACGATCCCACCGGGCGCAGCTCGCCGATCTGCACGGCGCGCACGTCGGTGGCGACCCCGCCGTCGCCGGCCGACGCGACGGTCTCGAGCAACGTCGCGCCGGGCGGGAGCTCGACCTCCGCGGTGAACGAGCCGTCGGGCGCCAGCGCCGCGCGCACGCGGTTGACGTCGACCCGGGTGACCACGGCCCCGCTCGGGCCGGGGCGCGCGACGCCCTCCACCACGACGCGCCCCGCGGTGCCCTGGACCAGGCCGCGCTCGGGTGACGTCACCTGCAGGTCGGGCGGCGGCGGCATCGCGCCGACGCAGGCCGCCAGCGTGGCGAACACGACGAGCACGATCGCGGACCGAGCGGCAGCGTGGACGATGCGCATGCGTCGGCTCTGAGCAAGACGCGGACCGTCGCGCGGTCGCGCGGCGTGGCGCGGCCCGCGCGGATCGCCACCCTCACCGGCGCGAGGACCGTCGCCCGCGGTCGACAGCCTGGGGCGCCGGCGCCGCGTCGCCGCGCGCCGCGTCAGAAGCTGAGCTGGACCGCCGCGCGCGGGCCGTGCATGACGATCGAGACGTCCGGCCGCTGCGTCGTGAGCGTCCGCCAGCCGACGGACGCGACGACGTGCGCGCCGAGCCGCACGCCGGCCTCGGCGGTCGCCGACCACGTGACGGTCGAGACGCCGTAGACGCCGAGGTCGAACGTCCCGACGAGCCGGAGCCGCCCCACGGGCCGGGCGACGACCTGCGCGCCGACCAGCGCGTCGGCGGCCGCGTCGACGTAGCGGGGGTTGGCGACGTCGGCGCCGCCGACCGTCACCGCGCCGGTGATCGCGGTCCGCTGGTAGCGCACGCCCAGGCGCGCCTCGAGCGTCAGCGCGGCGTCGGGGCTGCCGCCCGCGACCTGGTAGCCCGCGGCGCCGTCGACCATCAGGCTGGTCGCGGTCCCGTCGAGGGTCACCATCAGCGGCCCGACCTCGCGCGCGCCGCCGACCCCGACGACGCCGTACATCACGTCGCCGTAGGCGGCGAACCGCCGGTAGCGCGCCTCGGCCAGCACGGCGGCGCCGTAGCGCGCGTTGCGTTGCAGATCCATGAAGTCGCCGCCGGCGCTCACCCGCGACGAGCCCAGCGAGACGTCGGCGTCGACCGAGGCGGCCCACAGGTACGGACCGATCGTGAGCTGCCAGGGCTTGGGGCCGCGGGCCCGGCCGCGAGCGCGGCGCGTCAGGCGGTCGACGCGCGGCGATCGGTCGTCGTCGTCGCGGTACCGGTCGTCGTCGTCGTCGTCGTCGTCGCGGTACCGGTCGTCATCGTCGTCGTCGTCGTCGCGGTACCGCTCGTCGTCGTCGTCGTCGTCGTCGTCGCCATCGTAGACCCAGATGACGGGCGCCCGGGCGTCGACCGCCTCGTCCTCGTCGATGTCATCGGAGCGGGCTCGCTCGCGGGCGCGTTCGGCCGCGGCGCCGGCCGCGTCGAAGGCCAGCCCTGCGATCATCAGACACGCGATCAGGGCCCGGCCGTGGCGCATGGATGGCGGAGTTGCAAGGCCGCGGCCATCGCGTCCGCGCGCCGATCCAGCGGGCTGGCCCGCGCGGCTGTCGACCGCGGTCGACAACCCGGCGGCCGCGGCCCCGGTCCGCGCGTCAGTCCGCGGCGGCGATGCGCAGCCGCACGAGCTTGCCCTTGCGCTTCACGATGTTCTTGTAGTCCCACTGGACCGTGCGCGCCGTGGCGAGCCAGCGCCGCAGCGCGTCGACGTCGACCTCGCCCACCGCGGCGTAGCGGGCCTCCGCGGCCTTGAACGTCCCCTCGGGCTGGAGCCCGGCGTCGCGGAACGACTGGCCGCTCCAGAACAGGAGCCGCACCGCGTCCTTCAGCTTCGAGTAACCCGCGATCGGGTTGCCCGCGAGGAACCACACCGGGTGGCGATGCCAGATCTTGCGCTCGGCGCCGACCAGCGCGGCGTCGAGCTCGCGGGCCAGCAGCTCGCAGATGGCCCGGTCGCCGCGGGTCTGGGTACGGTGGTACGCGACGATGTCGGCGGGGAGAGGCATCGGCGCGAGTCTCGCACGACTCAGCCGAGCGCCAGCTCACCGAGCGCGTGGCGCGCAGCTTCGACGACCTTGGGCTCGGGATCGGCGAGGGCCGCGCGCAGCGCCGCGACGTGGGCCCGCCCGGCGCGCCCGGTGAAGCCGAGGTTGACCGCCGCGAGCCGGCGGACCTCGGCGTCGCGGTCGGCGAGCATCCCGGCGAGCAGCGCCGCGCAGCGCGGCGCCACCGCCTCGAGCGCGTCGCTCGACAGCGCGCACGCGACGTCGCGCCGGAGCACCGCGTGCGGCGAGGCGGCGACCGCGGCGAGCGCCGGCAGATCCGCCGGGGCCGGCGTGAACGACGCGCTGCCGGGACGGAGCGCGTCGGTGACGACCGCGGTCAGGGCGCGGTCGCGGCGCTCGAGCAGCGCGGCCAGGTGCGGGTAGCTGCGCGGCCGCGCCGCGGCGAGGCCCCGCACCGCGACGTCCCGGCGGTCGGCGTCGACCGCCTTGCCGGCGCGACCGCGCGGCGCCGCCAGCGCGGCCAGCTCGTCGAGCCGCCCCAGCCGGCCGAGCGCGATCGCCGCCCAGCGGCTGGCGCCGCTGCCGCGGCGAAGGTGCGCGCGCAGCGCGGGCACGGCCGGCGCCGCAGCCGGCGGGCCGATCTTGGCCAGCGTCATCGCCGCCTGCCAGCCGTGCGTAGGGTGCTTCATCGCGGCGGTCAGCGCCGGCACGGCGCGCGCGCCGAGCGCCACCAGCCACGCCCCCGCCTCCTCGCCGCACATCGGCGGCGTGAACACCCCGAACCGCGAGGTCGCGTAGCGCACCTGCGCGGCGATCGGCTGGCGCGCCAGCGCCGCGCGGGCCTCCGCGCGGGCCGCCTGCTCGGGGAACAGCCGGGCGAACACCGGCGCGGGGATCGTGCGGCGCGCCAGCGCCGGACCGTCGCGCGACGGGTCGTGCACGAACACGACGAAGTCCTTGGCGCGGCGCAGGCGCGCGAACGCGCCCTCGCCCTTCCGCGCCCGCTGCGCGAGCGTGCGCGCCGCGGCGACGATCGCCCGCTCGTGCCGCGCCTCGAGCCGGTCCCACGCCGCGAGCGTCCCCTCGCGACCGAGCGCGCTGAGCGCGCGATACGTCCGCGCGTTGGCGCGGCTCCCCAGCTCGAGCTCGGCGTGCTTCCAGTCGGCCGGGTTCCAGCGCACGCCGTCGAAGCCCTCGCCGTCCTCGTCGTCCGCGTCGTCGGCGTGCAGCGCGGTGAACCCTTCCTCCGAGTTCGCGCCGACCACCGGGCCGTCGATCCGCCGCCCGCGCTCGGCGTAGCTGCCGTGGAAGGCCAGCGCGTAGAACGTCTCGTCGCGCGCCGTGCGCGCCAGCCGCGCGACGCCGCGCTCGACGTCGGCGATCCACATCGCCGTCAGCGCATCGAAGTCGAAGGCCACCATCGGCCAGATCGTACGCCAACCGCGGCGGCGCGGTCACGGCGCGGCGGCGGCCGCCCCCCAGGTGACCCGGCCATCGTCGACGGTGAACACCCCGCCATCGACCATCACCATCACCGGCTGGCGATACCGCAGCGACGCGAACACGTGGGCCTCGGTCGCCGTCGGCGTCACGAAGTGGGTGACCACGAGCGCCGCGACCTTCGCGGACGGCGGCGGCGCGGCGGGTCCGCCCACGATCACGCACGTCTTCGACAGCGGCGCGACGTCGGTCACGACCGGGCCGGCGGCGCCGACGGCCACCGCGATCCGCACGTAGCCGGCCAGCACCGCCGCGTCGGGATCAGTCGTGCCCGGCGAGAAGTAGACGAGCCACCCGGGCGCACCGACGAGCCCGCCCGGGACGACGTCGACGTTGTACGGGCCACCGCAGATCGGCGTGAACGCCGCGATCGCGGCCACCCGTGCGCCGACCATCGCCCGTCCTTCCTCGTCGAGCGTCGCGGGCGGCGTGTGCCGCACCGGCGCGCCGGCCACACCGGCGTCGTCGACGGGCACGGTGACCAGCGACGCCGGCTGGCCATCGACCGGGCCGTAGAAGTCGACCCGCCAGCCGTGGGCGGTGCGGCGGGTGATCCACCCCTGCGCGGTCGGCGGCATGCCGCCGGCGAGCGCAGCGTCGGTGGCGGCGGCAGACGCGCGATCCTGATCGAACAGGCGGCCCCCGAGGGTCATCGCGTCGGCCACCGCCGCTGCTGCCGCCGGCGGGATCGACGGATCGACGGGGTCGACCGCGGCCGTGGGTGCCGCCGCCTCGCGCGACGGCGCCGCGGGGGGCAGCGCCGGCGCCGCGGCCCCGGCGCCGCACGCGACGCACAGCCCCGCGAGCAGCGCGGCTGTGACCGGACGGCCCAGCGCTAGCGACACGTCGGCCCCTGCGCGAAGCCGTCGGCCGGCGCGCGCGCGAGCCGCCGCGCGGTCGCGGTGTCCCAGCGGCCGTGCTCGCGGATCCGATCGTCGGGGTGGTTGCGGTTCCACAGCCGCTGGAACGCGCGCACGCTGAGCCGCCGGAGATCGACGGCGCCGCGGCCGCGGTAGTCGAAGTGCACCCGATCGCGGCGTCCCAGCCAGCGGAACCCGGCGGCGCCGAGCCGCGCCTTCCACGCCGCGTACTCGGGCACGTCGATCGCGAGCCCCGACTCGTGGTTCGAGCGCCCCGGCGGCGCGGCCAGCGTCACCACCGACGGGCAGCGCCGGTGTCGATACCAGTGGTGGTAGACGTACTGCTGCGCGAGCGTGCGCGTGGTCGAGTAGATCCACAGCGGCGACCCGTCGGCGGCGGCGCGCAGCGCCCGCGCGGCCGCCGCGTCGAGCAGCGGCGCCGCGTTGATCCCGAGCTCGACGCCGGGGATGTCGTCGATCGGCGCCAGCACGCCGGGGCGCAGACAGGCCACCTCGGCCAGCAGCTGATCCGACAGCGGCCGCACCGCCGCCGCGGAGCACTGCGTCCGCGCGACCTCGTCGACCGACAGCGCGGCCGCGCCGACGTCGTCATCGGCCCACGCTACGGCCGGCGCGGCGATCCCGCGCACCACCAGCGTCGCGAGCACCAGGACCGTGGGCGTCGGGCGCATCGACGTCATCGTCCTCCGAAGGACACCCGCCGACCAGCCTTGGTTGCGCGTCATGGGTGTCAGTCCCTCCGCATCAGCACGCCCAGGCCGCGCGCGGCGCACGCGGCAGCCATGTCCCGGAGCTTCGCCATCCGCGCGCGCGCCGCGGGTAGCTCGACCTCGGCGTCGTGCTCGCTCAGCCCGGCCGGCACCGCCGCAGTCGGCGTCAGGTCGTAGGCCGCCAGGCCGGCTGCGAGCGCGGCGGCCTCCTCGGGAGCGAGCCAGCCCAGCAGCCCTTCGCCGAAGCCGCCGTCGCCCCAGCCCCAGCCGGCGCCGCGGCGGGACAGCGCGACCAGCAGCCGCGCCAGCGGGTCGTCGCCCTGGCGGTACGCGCGCTCGAGCACCTCGGTGCCCCACGGATCGACGCCGCGCTCGAGCCCGTACCAGACGCTGAACGACGCCAGCGTCGCGTGACGACCGAGCTCGACCACCGGCGGCGCGTCGACGCAGCAGGCGAACGCCGCGTCCTTGATCAGCCCGCCGAACTGCTCGGCCTTCGCCGGGCCGCGCTGGTCGCGGTGCATCGGGCAGCGCGCCCGCACGGCGCAGCCCGCCGCGGCGCACGCACCGTCGATGCGCGCGTGGACGTCGAGCCACCCGCCCGGCGGCGCCTCGCGCACGGCGAGATCGTCGTCCAGGAAGGCGCAGACCGCGGCGAGCTCGATGCCGAGCCCCGCGGCCAGCCCTTCGAGCTCGAGCGACAGCTTCGGGTGCCGCTGGTAGTGGTCGGCGTGCGCGGCCTCGCTGCGCCGGTGCCGCGCGAGGGTGGCGTCGAAGCCCGCGGCGAGCGCGGCGTCGCGGTGCCCGGTCGCCAGCAGCGTGCGCACCGCCGGCACGACCGTCGCGCGGTACCGCGCCAGGTCGAACGCACACAGGGTCGAGAACGCGCCCACCGCGCCGTCATCATGGCACGCGGCGCGCGTTGGTTCACTTCGCGTCGGTGAGCGAGGTGCGCTGGATCCGGCGATGCAACGGCGTCAGCTCGACGAGCGCCGCCGAGCCGTACCAGGGGTGCAGCTCCATCTCCAGGCGGCCGGCCTTGATCGCCGGGTCGGTCGCGGTCAGCGCCGCGGCCTCCTCGACGGTCTTGACCGCGAACACGTAGATGCCGGCGTACGGGCCGTCGTCGAGGAACGGCCCGGCGAGCACCAGCGAGCCCTCGTTGGCCATCCGCTCGATGTTGGCCAGGTGGCCGGCCATCAGCGCCTTGGCCTCGTCGGGCGGCTGGTCGCGGTTGGGGCCGGGCTTGAGGAACGCGACCACGTACGCCTTCATGCCGAGCTCGTCGGCGCCCAGCCGCTCGGCCAGCGCCGCGTCGTAGCCCGTCGCGGGCGTCGGGGCGGGCTGCGCGGCCGGCGCGGTGCGGCCCGCGCACGAGCCGGCGAAGAGAGCGAACCCGAGGGCGAGAGCGATGCGCATGTGCGGCGATCTAGCACGCCGCCCCGTCGGCTTGGCCCCTCGAACTTCGCCGGCCGCGGTCGACTCGATCGATGACCGCCCGCGAAGCGGTCGCCCGCCATGAGGTCCTCCTCGCTGCCCTTGCTCGCGGTCGCGCTGGCCGCGACGGCGTGCGCGCACCCGCCGCCGCGGCGGTCGACGCCGCCCGGGTTCGACGCCCGCACCCCGTGCGCGCGGCTGGCCGTCGCCTGGCGCGACTTCGACGCGCGCCAGGTCAGCCGCGCGACCTACTGGCGTAGCGCGCGCGCCTTCGTCGACCGGGCGCTCACCTGTCAGGATCCCGAGCTGGTGTTCGCCGGCTCGATGATCGGCCCCACCTGCGGCGACGATCGCGCCTGCGCGACCGCCGACGGCTCGCACCTCGCGCGCCTCGCGCGCGACGGCGTCCCGCTCAAGGCCGCCTTCGCGGCGTGGCTGGCCGCGCGCGACCTGCGCCCGCTCGGCGCGTCGATCGCCTACTGCCCGCACGAGCCGTATCGCTCGGTGCGCGAGACCACCCGCTGGCTGGTGCGCGCGGGCCACCGCGAGTTCGCCCGGCCGCTCGCCACGCTCGCGCTGGCCCAGCACGACCCGTACGTGCAGGCCACGCTGCTCGAGTACTTCGTCGCGTTCGACCTGGCCGAGGGCGAACCGCTCGCGCGCCGCCTGTTGACGCACCCCGACCCGACGCTGCGCGCGCGCGCCTGCGCGGCGATCGCGCGCGTGGGCTCGCCGGCCGCGCTGCCCGACGTGCGCGCGGTCGCGACCGCCGATGCCCACTCGCGGTTGCGGCGCGTCGACGGCGTCGAGCAAGAGGTCTACCCGGTCCGCGCGCTGTGCGCGGCCGCCGCCGAGGCGCTGGTCGCCCGGGCCGTCGCCCCGCCGCGCCCGAGCGTGGCGACCGCTCGCTAGCGCCGCGCGGCTCAGAACCAGAGATCGGCCACGCAGCGGCCGTCGCGCGGCAGATCGTCGAACGCCACCAGGCCGTCGAAGTGATCGATCGGCAGGTGGGCGATCGCCGCCGGCTCGGTCAGCCGCAGGTTCACCGCGATGCGGCGCCGGCCGTCGGCGTCGACCTCCAGCCCGCGCCAGCACACCACGCCGGCGCAGCTCGGGCAGAACTGGATCTCGAGCGACGCCGGCATGTCGGCGCGCACGTACCGCGCCACCGGCCCGCGGATCGAGATCCGCTCGCCCTCGTAGTCGTAGGCCCACAGCGTCCCGTAGCGCCGGCACAGCGTGCAGTTGCAGGCGGTGGTCGACTCGGGGAGTCCATCGAAGCGCCAACCGACGCGGCCACAGTGACAGGTGCCATCGAGCATCGCGCCCGAACCTACCCGATCGCGCGCGCCGCGCGATCACCAAGACCGCGCGCCGATCGCCTGGCGCGGCGCCGCAGTCGGGTATGCTCGCGCGACCGCCATGCGTGAGACCCACCGCAGCGTGAACATCCGTCGGTCCGCCGACGAGGTCTTCGCGTACCTGCGCGTCTACGACAACCAGGCGGCGTGGGAGGACTTCGTCCTCGAGGCGCGCTCCGAGCCGCCGGGGCCGGCGGTGGTCGGCACGCGCGTCCACAAGCTGCGGCGGACGCCGCTGGCCGAGGAGCGGTTCACGCTGGAGATCGTCGCGATGGACGAGACGGCGCGGCGGTGGACCGACGTCGCGATCGACGGCGATCTCGCCGGCACCCGCGTCGACTGGGCGATCACCCCGACCGCCGACGGCTGCCAGCTCGACGTGCGGGTCGAGCTGCACGCCCAGGGGCTGATCAAGCGGCTGATGCCGGTGGTGTGGCGCACCGCGCGGCGCCAGCTGCGCACCGCGCTCGACTCGCTGACCCGCGTGCTCGAGGCCGGGCGCGACGCCGCGCCCGCCGGCCCCGCCGCGCCCTAGCGGTCACCACTCGCCGACGTTGGGCATCGACGCCCACGGCTCGGCCGGCGCCAGCGCCGCGCCGCGCTGCAACAGCTCGACCGACACCAGATCGGGCGACCGCACGAACGCCATCCGCCCGTCGCGCGGCGGGCGGCTGATCGCGTAGCCGGCGTCGACGAAGCGCTGGCACGCGGCGTAGATGTCGTCGACCTCGTAGGCGACGTGGCCGAAGTTGCGGCCGACGGTGTACGGCGCGTCGTGGTCCCAGTTGTGGGTCAGCTCGAGCTCCGGGCCGTCGGCCTCGGTGCCCAGGAACACCAGCGTGAAGCGCCCGGCCTCGTGATCGCGGCGGCGCAGCTCGCGCAGCCCCAGGCCATCGCAGAAGAACCGCAGCGCCGCCGGGAGATCGCGGACGCGGACCATCGTGTGCAAGTAGCGCATGCGCCCTCGTAGCACGCCGCGGCGCGGGCGCGACGCGGTCGCTACGCCGTCGCCAGCTGCGCGGCGATCAGCTCGCGCAGCGGCCGCGCCGCGGTGCCGGTGAGACGCTCGACCGCGGTCGACGGCTTGGCCAGCTCGCCGGCGGCGATCGCCGCGTCGAAGGCGGCGTAGGTCCGCGCCGCCGCCTCGGGGAGGCCCGCGGCCACCAGGCCGGCGACGCGCTCGTCGACGGTGACCGCGCGGTGCACCACCGGCTTGCCGCTGAGCTCGGCGATCAGCGCGGCCAGCTCGGCGCTGGTGACCGCGGCCGGCCCGGCGACGTGGACCAGCCGACGCCCCAGCGCGGCCTCGAGCAGCATCGCCGCCGCGACCCGCGCGCAGTCGTCGCGCGAGATCCACGCCACCGCACCAGCGCCGCGCGCGTCGACCAGCTCGCCGGTCGCGATCGCCGCCGGCACCGCCGCCAGCGCCAGCTCGGCGTACAGGTTGTTGCGCAGCACGGTGAAGTCCAGCGCCGTGTCCTGCAGCGCCCCCTCGGTGGCGCGGTGATCGGCGGCGACCGCGCCGACCGTGGGCGCGTCGACCATCGAGGTGTAGACGACGTGCTGCACGCCGACCGCCGCGAGGGCGCGGATCGCGGCGGCGTGCTGCGCCGCCCGCCGCCCGGGCGCGTCGACCGCGTCGGTGCTGATCAACAGCGCGCGCCCGGCGCCCGCGAACGCCGCGGCCAGCCCGGCCTCGTCGTCGAAGTCGGCGGGGCGCACGTCGACGCCGCGGGCCGCGAGGTCGGCCAGCCTGGCCGGCTGCCGGGTGGTCGCGATCAGCGTGCGCTCGCCCGGCACGTCGAGCAGGATCTCGAGGACGCGGCGGCCCAGGTGGCCAGCGGCGCCGGTGACCAGCAACGCAGGTTCGGACATCGGGCTAGCGTGACGCCGACCGCCCGCGCTGCCAATCGCCGGCGCGCACGATCGGCCCGGCGGCCGACCTCACCAGCCCGGATCGTCGCAGCGGCGCGGCTTGACGCGCTTGCGGTAGTCCACCGGGATGCGCGCCCGGACCTGCGGCGCGGCGCTGGCGATCTCCCACGCCATCCGGTACAGCAGCGGATGGCGGACGTGGTCGCGGAAGTACGCCTGCGCGACGTCCCAGCGCTCCTCGACCGGACGGTCCATCGCCCCCGAGCGCGCGAACATGCTGCACGCCGTCTCGAAGTCGACGCGCACGTCGGGCAGCGCAGGCCGGGCCGCCGGCGGCTGATCGGCGCGATCGATCGCCACCACCGCGTAGGCGAACGTCGGGTCATCGGAGGGCGCGGCGGCGACGATCGGCACCGCGTCGACGACGCAGCCGGCCAGCGCCGCGCGTTCGGGCGCGACCGGGCCGAGCGGCGCCAGCGCGGTGACGCCGGCCGGCGTGAGCGTCGCGCGGACCTCGACGGCAACCGAGCCCGCGGCGTGGCGCGCGCACGCCGCGATCGGCCCGGCGAGCCCGGCCAGCGCCGCCGCGACGTCCTCGGCCGACGCCGGACCGGCGGTCAGCAGGTTGGCGAACGTCGCGACCGCGGCGATCGGCGGCGGCGCATCGATCGCCGGCGCCGCGTCGACCGGCGGTGACGATGGCCCCGCGTCGACCGTCACCGCCGGCGGTGGTGTCGGCCCCGGCGCGGTGGCCGATGGCGCCGCGGCGCCGGCGCACGCGATCGACACCGACGCGAACATCGCGAGCGAGCGCCCCATCCGGGGAGCCTACCGGCGCCGCCGCGGGCGCGCCACCGCCGCGTGGCCCGCGCGGGCCGGGATCGCGGTGCTAGGGTCGCGCCGACGATGACCCACGATCCCCAGGAAGCGTCCGCGCTGCCGACGCCGTTCGCTCAGCCGTCGTGGGAGCCGCGGTTCGCGCTCGACGGGCCCGCGCCGTCGCTGCCGCTGCTCACCGCCGCGCTGCGGCTGCACGTCGACTGCAGCCACCACGCGTGGGCGTGGCGCGACGGCGCCGCGGTGTTCAGCGGGTTCCGCGTGCGCCCCGACCGCGTCGCGATCGCCGCGCGGCTGGGCGGGTTCCCGGGGCCGCTGCGCGACGCCGAGCCGTGGTTCGCCGACGCCACGCTCGACGCCGCCGCCGCGCACCTCGCCGGCTGGCTCACCGCCACCGCGGCCTATCCCCCGACGCCGTGGTTCGACGGCGGCGAGGGCCGCGGCTTCCAGGCGTGGCACGTGGCCTACGGCCAGCCCGGCCCGTACGGCTACCTGGTCGTCGAGCCCAAGTGGTTCGAGATCCACAAGTGAGCGCCCCCCGCGGCGCGCGGTAGAGTGCGCGGGCCGTCGATGCCGTACGCCACGCTGCTGCTCGATCTCGATCACACGCTGTTCGACTCCGACGCCTCGGAGGCGCTGGCCTTCGCGCAGGCCCTGGCCGCGGTCGGCATCGACGAGCCGGCCCGCTACTTCCCGACCTACGACGCGATCAACCGCGGGCTGTGGGCGGCGGTCGAGCGCGGCGAGCTGCCGACCGCGGCGATCAAGGTGGTGCGCTGGGAGCGGCTGGTCGCGACCGCCGCGCTCGACGCCGACCCGCAGGTGCTGGCCGACGCGTTCCTGATCGGCATGGGCCAGCACGGCGAGCTGTACCCCGGCGCGCGCGAGGTGCTGGCGGCGCTGGCCGCGCGCGCCGACCTCGCGCTCGGGCTGGTCACCAACGGCCTGTCGGAGGTGCAGCGCGCGCGCATCGCCCGGCTCGAGCTCGACGCCTACTTCGACGCGATCGTCGTGTCGTCGGAGGTCGGCGTGGCCAAGCCGGCGCCGGCGATCTTCGACGTCGCGTTCGCGCAGCTCGCCGACCCGCCGCGGGCCTCGGCGGTGATGGTCGGCGACAGCCTGACGTCGGATCTGCGCGGCGGCCGCGCCGCCGGCATCGCCACCTGCTGGTTCAACCCGCACGGCAAGCCCGCCGCCGATCGCGCGCTGATCGATCACGAGATCGCCGCGCTGGCCGAGCTGCTCGCGCTGGTGTGACCGCGATGACCGCGCCGCGCTTCCGCCCGTTCCTCAAGATGTCGGCCCGCGGCGTCACCAGCGGCGGCGGCGGCACCTGGGTCGCGACCGAGAAGCTCCACGGCGCCAACTTCGTCGTCGCGGCGGTCGCCGACCGCGCCTGGTTCGGCAAGCGCAAGGCGTGGCTGGCCGACGACGAGCCGTTCTTCGGCTGGCAGCTGATCGCCGCCGAGCTGGGCGCCGCGATCCGCGCGATCGCCGCCGCGCTGGGCGCCGCGCAGGTGATCGGCTACGGCGAGCTGTTCGGCGGCGGCTACCCGCACCCGGCGGTGCCCGCGGTGCCGGGCCTGCAGCCGGTCCAGACCGGCGTGTGGTACGCGCCCGACCTGCGCTGGGCGCCGTTCGATCTGCTGGTGGCGCGCGACGACGACGACGACGGCGAGCTGCTGGCGTTCGCCGAGGTCGAGCGGCTGGCCGCCGCGGCCGGGCTGACCACGCCGCCGGTGGTCGGGCGCGGCCGGCTGGTCGACCTCGAGGCGCTGCCGGTGCGCGCGCCGACCCGCGTGCCCGCCGCGCTCGGGCTGCCGCCGATCGACGGCAACCTCGCCGAGGGCCTGGTGCTCAAGCGCGACGAGCGGGCGCCGCCGGCGCAGCGGCCGATCGTCAAGCGCAAGATCGCCGAGATGGACGAGGCGCGGTTCGACGAGTCGACCGCGTGGCAGCCGGGCGCGGTCGGCTACGACGTGCTGGCGGCGTGGGCCGCGCGGCTGGTCAACCCGGCGCGGCTGGCCAGCGCGCGCTCGAAGGTCGGCACCGCCCCGGCGGCGATCCGCGACGAGGTCGTGCTCGACGTCGCGATCGATCTCGAGCACGCGTTCGGCGACGGCTGGCGCGCGCTCGCCGCCGACGCGCAGGATCGCCTGCTGGCCCACGTCGCGGCGCTGGCCGACGCGCTGCTCGCTGCGTGAGGTCGCGGCCCGTGGCAAGGTGCGCCCCATGCGTACCTGGATCGTCTCGCTGCTCGCCGTCGCGCTGGTCGCGATGGCCACCGCCACCCCCGCGCACGCCAAGGTGCGCACCAAGCTCGTCGAGTACAAGGACGGCGACGCCACCCTCGAGGGCTACCTGGCCTGGGACGACGCCGCCAAGGGCAAGCGGCCGGGCGTGCTGGTGGTCCACGCGTGGATGGGCCTCGACGCCAACGCCCGCGCCCGCGCCGAGATGCTGGCCAAGCTCGGCTACGTCGCGTTCGCCGCCGACATCTACGGCAAGGGCGTGCGGCCCAAAGATCGCGACGAGGCGGCCAAGCAGGCCGGCACCTACAAGGCCGACCGCGCGCTCTTGCGCCGCCGGGTCAACGCCGGCCTGACCGCGCTCTTGGCCCAGCCCAAGGTCGACGCCGCCCGCACCGCGGCGATCGGCTACTGCTTCGGCGGCACCACCGTGCTCGAGCTGGCGCGCAGCGGCGCGGCGGTGTCGGGCGTGGTCAGCTTCCACGGCGGCCTCGACTCGCCGACGCCGGCCGACGGCAAGAACATCCGCGCCAAGGTGCTGGTGCTGCACGGCGCCGCCGACGGCTTCGTCGCGCCCGCCGACAAGGCCGCCTTCGAGCAGGAGCTGACCACCGCCAAGGTCGACTGGCAGCTGGTCGAGTACGGCGGCGCGGTCCACTGCTTCACCGATCGCGGCGCCGGTGGCGATCCGTCCAAGGGCTGCGCGTACGACGCCGCGGCCGACGCGCGCTCGTGGGCGGCGATGCGGGCGTTCTTCGCCGAGCTGTTCGCGAAGAAGCCGTAGCGCACCTCGACGACACCGCGCCGGCGGGCCATGGTGGGCGCGATGCACCCACCGCTGTCGGTCCTGGATCTGTCCCCGGTCGGCGCCGGCGTCGCGCCGAGCCAGGCCGTGCGCGACTCGGTGGCGCTGGCCAGGACCGCCGAGGCGCTCGGCTACGCCCGCTACTGGGTGGCCGAGCATCACAACATGGCGAGCATCGCGACCTCGGCCCCCGAGGTGCTGATCGCCGCGATCGCCGCGACCACGTCGCGCATCCGCGTCGGCGCCGGCGGGATCATGATCCCGAACCACACGCCGCTCCGGGTGATCGAGATCTTCCGCACGCTCGAGGCGCTGTACCCGGGCCGGATCGACCTCGGGCTGGGGCGCGCGCCCGGCACCGACCCGGTGACGTCGGCGGCGCTGCGCCGCTCCGACGATCCCGACGTCAACCACCTGCTGGCCGAGCTGCTGGCGTTCGAGCGCGGCGGGTTCCCCGAGCGCCACCCGTTCCGCGCCATCACCGCGATGCCGTCCGACGTCGCCGCGGGCACGCCGTGGATGCTCGGCTCGAGCCTGACCGGCGCGACGATCGCCGCGCAGCTCGGCATGCGCTACGCGTTCGCCGGCCACTTCGCGATGCGCCAGGCGGCCGAGGCGCTGGCGCTGTACCGCCGGCAGTTCGAGCCCAGCCCGACGCTGGCGGCGCCGTACGCGATGCTCGCGGTGACGTGCGTGTGCGGCGAGGACGACGACGACGCGCGGCGCCAGGCCGCGCCGCTGCGGCTGGCGATCGTGCGCACCCGCACCGGCCAGCGCGCGCCGATCGCGACGATCGACGAGGCCCTGGCCCACCGGTTCACGCCGGCCGAGCAGGCCATCGCCGACGAGTTCCTGACCGGCGCCGTCATCACCGGCCCGGCCCAGGTCGCCGACCGGCTGCGGGCGCTGGCCGCGGACACCGGCGCCGACGAGCTGATGCTGTCGACGCTGGTGCCGTCGCTGGCCGCGCGCGAGGCGTCGCTGACGCGGGTCGCCGCGGCGATGGCCTGAGCCGGCTGCGACAATTGCCCTCGGGGCCGCCCGCCGCCGCGGGCCTACGATCACTGCATGACCGAGGCGTCGCAGCGCGCCCTCGCCGGGCTGCGCGATCCGCACACGCTGCAGTGGTACGCGATCCCGCTGCTCGCGATCACGTTCTACATCTACGCGAGCGAGATCAAGAAGGCGCGCGGCAGCGGCGACTGGAACCCGGTGCTGGCCGGGCTGACGCTGTTCGGGATGGACTTCGTCAACGAGTCGATCAACGGGTGGATCCTGGTGCTCAGTGACCGCTCCGCGCTGTGGACCGCGCCCGGGCCGACCGCGCTGCGGACGATGGTCGGCTGGAACCTCGAGATCATGTTCATGTTCGCGATCGCCGGCGTCGTCTACGCCAACACCCTGTCGGCCGACCCGCGGGCGCGCGTGCTCGGCGTACCCGAGCGCTGGTTCTGGGCGGTGGCGTACGCGGCGTTCTGCGTCGCGGTCGAGCTGGTGCTGAACGCCGGCGGGCTGCTGGTGTGGGAGTACGCGTGGTGGAATGGCACGCCGGCCGGGGTGTGGCTGATCTTCCTGCTCGGCTACTTCCACTTCTACGTCGCGACGCTGCTGGTGATCGGCGCGCGCCGCGTGCGCACCAAGCTGATCGCGATCGGCGCGATCTACGCGGTGGCGATCGCGCTGAACGTCATCGGCCTCGGCGCCCTCGGCTGGACCTACTGACCACCGGACCGCACCCATGACCAACGCCCGCATCGCCCAGGTCTTCGAGGAGGTGGCCGCGCTGCTGGCGGCCCAGGAGGCGTCGCCGTACCGGGTGCGGGCGTGGCGCCAGGCGGCCGCGACGATCGCAGCGCTGCCGCGCGAGCTGGCCGACGTGTTCCGCGACCACGGGCGGGCGGGGCTCGAGGCGCTCCCCCACATCGGCCGCCACCTGGCGGCGGTGATCATCGAGCTCGTCCGCACCGGCCACGCGGCGATCCTCGACCGCCTGCGCGGCGAGGTCCACGGCGCCGACCTGCCGCTGGCACCCGACGTCGAGCCGGGCCCGCCGCCCGCGCACCACGGCCTCACGCCGCCGCCGGTCGCGCTGGTGCTGGCCACCGACGCGCGCTACCGCGCCGCCGCCGCCGCCGATCGCTTGCCGCGCATCGCGCCGCGCCGCCACAACCCCGACGGCGCGGCCTGGCTGCCGGTGCTCCACGACGAGCGCGACGGCTGGGTGTGGACGGCGCTGTTCTCGAACACCGCCCGCGCCCACGCGCTCGGCCACACCCACGACTGGGTCGTCGTCTACTACCACCACCCCGACGACGGCGACGAGGGCCACGCCACCGTCGTCACCGAGCACCGCGGGCCGTGGCGCGGCCACCGCGTCGTGCGCGGCCGCGAGGGCGAGTGCGCGATCCACGCGCTCGCGCTCGGGCTGGAGCCGGCGCCGTGACCCCGCCTGCGGTCGTCCGGCGCCTGCCGGCCGCGCGGTGGCTCGCGCTCCTGCCTCGCGATCCACGCGCCGCGCTGCTGGCCAGCGACGAGCCCTCGGCCCGCTACGTCACGCTGACCGCGGTGCTGGGCGCGCCCGACGATGATCGCGCGGTCCGCGCCGCCCGCGCCGCCGTCGTCGCGGATCCCGGCGTGCGGGCGCTGGTCGATCGGCTACCCGACTGGCGCGCGGGCGTCCGGTTCGGCGGCCACGCCTCGCCGGCGTTCCCGCCCAACCTGCTGGGCCTGCTGTACGCGCTCGGCGTCCGCGCCGGCGACTTCGCGCGCGTCGATCGGCTGCTCGACGCGATGCCACGCCAGCAGGCCGACGACGGGCGCTACCTGACGCCCAGCCGGGGTGCCGGCACGCGTGTCCAGTGGGCGTCGCTGCCGTGCGACCACGTCGCGATCCTCGAGGCGCTGCTGCGGTTCGGGCGCCGCGACGCGCCGGGCGTCGACGCGGCGCTGGCGCGGGTGCGCGACACCTTCACCGCGACCCGCCAGGGGCACGCGTGGGGCTGCATCCCCGATCCGGTCGTCAAGTGGCGCGGCCCGGGGCGCACGGGCGACGCCTGCCCGCAGGTCACCGCGGAGGCGCTGCGGCTGTTCGCGCTGGTGCCGCCGGCGGCACGACCGCGCGGGCTCGTCGGTGCGGCGCGCACGCTGCTCGCGGTGTGGCGCGATCGCGACCGCGCGAAGCCGTACATGTTCGGCCACGGCCCGCGCTTCGTCGCCGGCAAGTGGCCGCCGACCTGGTACGACGTGTCGACCGTGCTGGCCACGCTCGCCGCGTACCCGGCGGTGTGGCGAGGCGCGGCGGCGACGGCGGCCGATCGCCGCGCGACCGGCGAGCTGGTCGCCGCGCTGGCGTCGACGTTCGACGCCGACGGCATGATCACGCCGCGGTCGTGCTACCAGGGCTTCGCCGACTACTCGTTCGGTCAGAAGCAGCGCCCGTCGCCGTGGGCGACCGCGCGCGCCTGCGGGCTGCTGCGGGGCTTCGCGGCGCTGGTGCCGACACCCGCCGGTCGCAGCGCGTGAGCTGACTGACACGCGCGCGCCATGACGCGCCACGCCATCGCGCGATCGCGCCCGCGCTCGATTGCGGCGACGCGCGGGAAGGAGGAACGTCGTCAGTCTAAGGGGGGACTTCATGCCCAAGCTGACACTCAGCGTGAACGGACAGCCGCGCACGATCGACTGCGCGAACGCGACGCTCCTGGTCGAGGCGATCCGCGAGCACCTCGGCCTCACCGGCACCCACGTCGGCTGCGACAGCAGCCAGTGCGGCGCCTGCACCGTCCACGTCGACGGACGCTCGGTGAAGTCGTGCACGATGCTCGCGGTCGAGGCCGAGGGGGCCGCGATCACCACGATCGAAGGCCTGGCCACCGGCAACGACCTGCACCCGATGCAGGCGGCGTTCAAGGAGCACCACGGCCTGCAGTGCGGCTTCTGCACGCCGGGCATGGTCATGAGCGCGTGCGATCTCGCCGCGCGCAACCCGGCGCCCAGCGAGGGCGAGGTGCGGCACTGGCTCGAGGGCAACCTGTGCCGCTGCACCGGCTATCACAACATCGTCAAGGCCGTGCGCGCCGGCGCCGGTGACATGAACGGAGGCAAGTGATGGGCAACGCGCAAGGCATCGGCGCCGCGGTCAAGCGCAAGGAAGACCGCCGCTTCCTGGTCGGCCGCGGCCAGTACACCGACGACGTCACCCTCCCCAACCAGTCGTACGCGGTGTTCGTGCGCTCGCCGTACGGCCACGCCAAGGTCAACGGCGTCGAAGCCAAGGCCGCGCTCGCCGCGCCCGGCGTGCTCGCGGTGCTGACCGGCGCCGACGTCGCGGCCGACGGGCTCGGCGGCATCCCCTGCGGCTGGCTGGTCAAGAGCAAGGACGGCTCGCCGATGGTCGAGCCGCCGCACCCGGCGCTGGCCCAGGGCAAGGTCCGCCACGTCGGCGATCCGGTCGCGATGGTGATCGCGTCGACCAAGGCCGCCGCCAAGGCCGCGGCCGCGCTGGTCGAGGTCGACTACGAGCCGCTGCCGGCGGTCGGCCTGCTCGCCAACGCGATCGCCCCCGGCGCGCCGCAGGTGTGGGACGAGGCCCCGGGCAACGTCTGCTTCGACTGGCACATCGGCGATCCGGCCACGACCGACGCCGCGTTCGCCAAGGCGGCGCACGTCGTCGAGCTCGACCTGGTCAACAACCGCGTCGCCCCCAACCCGATGGAGCCGCGCGCCGCCAACGGCAACTTCGACGGCGCCAACGATCAGTACACGCTGTACACGACGTCGCAGAACCCGCACCTGACGCGGCTCTTGCTGGCGGCGTTCACGCTGAAGGTCCCCGAGCACAAGCTGCGCGTCATCGCCCCCGACGTCGGCGGCGGCTTCGGCTCGAAGATCTTCCACTACGCCGAGGAGCTGCTGGTGCTGTGGGCGTCGCGCCGGGTCGGCCGCCCGGTCAAGTGGACCTCGGACCGCATGGAGGCGTTCCTCACCGACGCCCACGGCCGCGACCACATCTCCAACGCCAAGCTCGCCCTCGACGCCAACGGCAAGTTCCTCGGCCTGCGGGTCCACACCTACGCGGCGATGGGCGCGTACCTGTCGACGTTCGCGCCGGCGGTGCCGACCTACCTCTACGCGACGCTCTTGTCGGGCCCGTACGACTTCCCGGCGATCTACGCCGAGGTCAAGGCGATCTTCACCAACACCGTCGCGGTCGACGCCTACCGCGGCGCCGGCCGCCCCGAGGCGACCTACCTGCTCGAGCGGCTGGTCGAGAAGGCCGCGCGCCAGCTCGGCATGGACCGCGTCGAGCTGCGCCGCAAGAACCTGATCCGCGCCGACCAGTTCCCCTACCAGACCCAGGTCGCGCTGCAGTACGACATCGGCGACTACCAGGCCACGCTCGACCTCGCGCTCGAGCAGGCCGACTACGCCGGCTACGCCGCGCGCGCGGCGGCGTCGAAGGCCAAGGGCAAGCTCCGCGGCTTCGGGATGTCGACGTACATCGAGGCGTGCGGCATCGCGCCGTCGGCGCTGGTCGGCGCGCTCGGCGCCCGCGCCGGCCTGTACGAGGCCGCCAACGTGCGGATCCACCCCACCGGCTCGGTGACGGTGTTCACCGGCACCCACTCGCACGGCCAGGGCCACGAGACGACGTTCGCGCAGCTGATCGCCGATCGCCTCGGCGTCTCGACCGATCAGGTCGAGGTGGTCCACGGCGACACCGACCGCATCCCGTTCGGCATGGGCACCTACGGCTCGCGCTCGGCGTCGGTCGGCGGCTCGGCGATCGTCAAGGCGCTCGACAAGATCGTCGACAAGGGCAAGAAGATCGCGGCGCACCTGCTCGAGGCGTCGGTGGCCGACATCGAGTTCAAGGACGGCCAGTACCGCGTCGTCGGCACCGACCGGGTCAAGGCGTTCGGCGAGGTCGCGTTCGCGGCCTACGTCCCGCACAACTACCCGATCGAGACCGTCGAGCCCGGCCTCGAGGAGTCGGCGTTCTACGACCCCAAGAACTTCACGTTCCCCGGCGGCACCCACCTCGTCGAGGTCGAGATCGACCCCGACACCGGCGTCGTCGAGGTCGCGTCGGTGACGATCGCCGACGACGTCGGCGTGATCATCAACCCGATGATCGTCGACGGTCAGGCCCACGGCGGCCTGGCCCAGGGCATCGGCCAGGCGCTGCTCGAGGAGGCGGTCTACGACGCCGAGGGCCAGCTCACCAACGGCACGTACATGGGCTACTGCATGCCGCGCGCGGCCGACCTGCCGAACTTCAAGGTCGGCAACCACGTCACCGCGTGCACCCACAACCCGCTCGGCATCAAGGGCGTCGGCGAGGTCGGCGCGATCGGCGTGCCGCCCGCGGTGATCAACGCCGTCCTCGACGCGCTCGCCCCGCTGGGCGTCACCGACATCTCCATGCCCGCGACCCCCGAGAAGGTGTGGCGCGCGATCCAGGCCGCCCGGGCCGGGAAGGGAGCCTGACATGAAGGACTTCGAGTTCCACCGCCCCGCGTCGATCAAGCACGCGGTCGCGCTCGTCGCCGGCACCGCCGGCGCCAAGTACCTCGCCGGCGGCCAGAGCCTGTTGCCGGTCATGAAGCTCGACCTCGCCGAGCCCACCGCGCTGGTGTCGCTGGCCCGCCTGCCCGGCCTCGCCGACATCCGCGTCGACGGCGGCACCGTCGCGATCGGCGCGCTGTGCACGCACGATCAGGTCGCGCGCTCGGCCGACGTGGCCAAGGCGATCCCGGCGCTGGCCGAGCTGGCCAGCCACATCGGCGACGCGCAGGTGCGCAACCGCGGCACGCTGGGCGGCTCGGTGGCCCACGCCGATCCCGCCGCCGACTACCCGGCCGCGGTGCTCGGGCTGGGCGCGACGATCGTCACCGATCGCGGCCGGCACCCGGCCGACACCTACTTCAAGGGCCTGTTCGAAACGTCGCTGGCCGACGGCGAGCTGGTCACCGCGGTGCACTTCCCGGTGCCCAAGCGCGCGGCCTACGCGAAGTTCGCGCACCGCGCGTCGAAGTACGCGGTGGTCGGCGTGTTCGTCGCCGAGACCGCCGCCGGCGTGCGGGTGGCGATCACCGGCGCCGGCGCGACGGTGTTCCGCTCGGCCGCGATGGAGGCCGCGCTGACCACGTCGATGACGCCGGGCGCGCTCGACGGCATCACCGTGCCGACCGACGACCTGAACGCCGACGCCGAGGCCTCGGCCGAGTACCGCGCGCACCTGTGCGTCGTGATGGCCAAGCGCGCGGTCGCCGCGCTGCGATGAGCGGCGCGCCCGACAGCGTCGACGGCCTGGCGGCGCTGCTCGCCGAGCACCGCTACCTGGCCGATCCCAGCCTGGCGACGGTGCTGTACCTCGGGCTGGCGCTGGGCAAGCCGGTCCTGCTCGAGGGCGAGGCCGGGGTCGGCAAGACCGAGGTCGCGCGCACGCTGGCCGCGGCGCTGGGGCGGCGGCTGATCCGCCTGCAGTGCTACGAGGGGCTCGACGCCGCGAGCGCGGTCTACGAGTGGAACTTCGCGCGGCAGATGCTGGAGATCCGGCTGGCCGAGCGCGAGGCGACGCCGGCCGCGCGCGAGGCGCTGGCGCGCGAGCTGTACGGCGAGCGGTTCTTGTTGCGCCGGCCGCTGCTCGACGCGCTGGGCCCCGATCCGCGCGGCGCGCCGGTGGTGCTGATCGACGAGCTCGACCGCACCGACGAGCCGTTCGAGGCGTTCCTGCTCGAGTTCCTGGCCGACTTCCAGGTCACGATCCCCGAGCTGGGCACGATCGCCGCCGCGGCGCCGCCGATCGTGATCCTGACGTCGAACCGCACCCGCGAGATCCACGACGCGATCAAGCGGCGCTGCCTGTACCACTGGATCGACTACCCCGACGCCGCGCGCGAGCTGGCCATCCTGACCGCGCGCGCGCCCGAGGTGCCGGCCCGGCTGGCGGCGCAGATCGTCGCGTTCGTGCAGCGGCTCCGGGCCAGCGACCTGTTCAAGCTGCCCGGCGTCGCCGAGACCCTCGACTGGGGCCACGCGCTGGTGGCGCTCGGGCAGATCGAGCTGTCGCCGGAGACCGTCGAGGCGACGCTCGGCGTGCTGCTCAAGTACCAGGACGACCTGGCCAAGGTGAGCGGCGCGACCGCGCGGGCGCTGGTCGAGCACGCCAAGGCGCCGTGACCGACGTCGAGCCCCGCATCGTCGTGCGCGGCGAGGTGCTGGCCGCCAACGTCTTGCACTTCACGCGGCTGTTGCGCCGGGCCGGGCTGCGGGTCGGGCCGGGCGACGCGCTCGACGCGCAGGCCGCGGTCGCGGCGATCGATCTGACCCGCCGCGAGCAGTTCTACTGGGCGCTGCACGCCGCGCTGGTGCGCCGCCACGCCGATCACCCGCTGTTCGACGAGGCGTTCCGGCTGTTCTGGCGCGATCCGATGGGCGCCGCCAGCGCGCTGTCGCTGCTGCTGCCGCAGGTGCGCACGCCGGTGGCCAAGAACCTGTCGCGCCGGCTGTCCGAGGCGTGGCGGCCGCCGCAGCCGCAGGCCCCGCCGCCGACGACCGCCCCGCCGCCGGCGGAGGTCGACGCGTTCCTCGCGTACTCCGACGACGAGGTGCTGCGGCAGCGCGACTTCGACGAGATGACCGCCGACGAGCTGGCCGACGCGCGGCGCGTGATCCGGACGCTGGCGCTCGACGTGCGGCCGATCGTCACCCGCCGCCGCGAGCCCAGCGCCACCGGCCGCGAGCTCGATCGCGCGCGCACCGTGCGGGCCGCGCTGCGCAACGACGGCGAGCTGGTGGCGCTGGCCCGGCGGCGCCGCCGCGAGCGCCCGCCGGCGCTGGTCGCGCTGTGCGACATCTCGGGCTCGATGGGCCGCTACTCCGAGATGCTGCTGCGGTTCCTGCATGCGTACCTCGGCGAGCACCCCGGCCACGCGTTCCTGTTCGCGACCCGGCTGTCCAACGTCACCCGGACGCTGCGCGGCAAGGACGTCGATCGCGCGCTGGCGCAGTGCGGTCGCGAGGTCGCCGACTGGGGCTCGGGCACGCGGCTGGGCGAGAGCCTGCGCCGCTTCAACCTCGCGTGGTCGCGGCGCGTGCTCGGCCAGGGCGCCGTCGTGCTGCTGGTCACCGACGGGCTCGAGCGCGACGACGCCGGCGTGCTCGCCGTCGAGGCCGCGCGGCTGCGCCGCTCGTGCCGCCGGCTGATCTGGCTGAACCCGCTGCTCCGCTTCGCCGGCTTCGAGCCGCGCGCCGCCGGCGTGCGCGCGCTCCTGCCCAACGTCGACGAGCACCGCCCGGTCCACGACCTGGCCAGCCTGGCCGAGCTGGCCGCGGCCCTGGGCCGCCCCGCGATCAGCCGCTGAGGCACGCGCGGGCCGCGCGCACCGCGATCAGCACGCAGCCGCGGCGCGACGCGAAGCCGCGCACGCCGGCGAACGCGGCCAGGTCGCCGAGGTCGTCGGGCACCGGCGCGTCGGGGGCCGCGCGCACCAGCGCCTCGAGCGCGTCGAGCCGCGCGGCGGCGGCGGCGGCGTCGAGGCCGGCCAGCGCGACGGTCAGCATCGAGCCGGCGGCGCGGGCCAGCGCGCAGCCGCGCCCGGTCCAGCCGGCGGCGGCGATCGTCCTGTCGGTCAGGCGCAGCTCGATCGTCACGACGTCGCCGCACAGCGGGTTGTCGACGGTCGCGGCCCGATCGGCGCCGGCCAGCGCGCCGTGGTTGCGCGGGTGGCGGTCGTGGTCGACGATCGTCGCCTGGTACAGCGCGCGGACGTCGCTCACGCGAACACCTCGCGCACGCGCGTCAGCGCGGCCAGCAGCGCGTCGACGTCGTCGTCGCCGTTGTAGTAGGCGAGCGAGGCGCGGACGCTGGCCGCCGCGCCCAGCCGGGCGTGCAGCGGCTCGGCGCAGTGCAGGCCGCTGCGTACGCAGACGCCCTCCTGATCGAGGATCGTCGCGACGTCGTGCGGGTGGACGCCGGCGACCTCGAACGACACCACCGCCGCCTCGGGCGCGCCGAGCACGCGCACGCCGGGGGTGGCGGCGAGCCCGGCGCGCAGCCGGGCGTGCAGCCGCGCCTCGTGGGCCGCGACCGCGGCGCGATCGCGCGTCGCGGCGTGATCGAGCGCCGCCGCCAGGCCGATCACGCCGCTGATGTTGGGCGTGCCAGCCTCGAAGCGCGCCGGCGCCTCGCGGTAGCGCGCGCGGGTGGCCTCGACCGCGGCCACCATCTCGCCGCCGTGCTGCCACGGCGGCATCGCGGCCAGCACGTCGGCGCGGCCCCACAAGACGCCGGTGCCGGTGGGGCCGTAGGCCTTGTGCCCCGAGCACGCGTAGAAGTCGCAGCCCAGCGCCGCGACGTCGATCGGCAGGTGCGGCAGCGCCTGGGCGCCGTCGACCAGGACGCGCGCGCCGACCGCGTGGGCGCGGGCGGCGATCGCCGCGATCGGCGCGACCGTGCCGACCACGTTCGACAGGTGCGCGACCGCGAGCAGCTTGACGCGCGCGTCGAGCAGCGCGTCGAGCGCCACGAGATCGATGCGACCGGCGTCGTCGATCGGCGCGATGCGCAGCGTCGCGCCGCGCTCGGCGCACGCCGCCTGCCACGGCACCAGGTTGGCGTGGTGCTCGAGCGCGCTGACGACGACCGCGTCGCCGGGCCCGAGGTTGGCGCGGCCCCACGCCTGCGCCACCAGGTTGATCGCCGCGGTGGTGCCGCTGGTCAGGACGATCTCGTCGGGGCGCGCCCCGAGGTGGCGGGCGATCGTCGCGCGCGCTCCCTCGAACGCCGCGTCGGCGGCCTCCGCTAGCGCGTGGACGCCGCGGTGGACGTTGCCCGGCAGGTGGGTGGCGACCCGCGCCACCGCGTCGATCACCGGCCGCGCCATCAGCGTGGTGGCGGCGTTGTCGAGGTAGACCAGCCGCCGGCCGTGCACCGGCAGCGCCAGCGCCGGCACCTCGGCGCGCCAGGCCGCGAGGTCGGAGCGAGCGTCGGCGTGCACGATGTGCGGTAGTCTACCCCGGCATGGCCGACGCGACGCACGACACGGGCGCGGTGCTGGCGCAGGCGGCGGCGTGGAAGGCCGCCGGCAAGGGCGTCGCGATCGCCACGGTGGTGCGCACGTGGGGCAGCTCGCCGCGGCCCGCCGGCAGCAAGCTCGCGGTCGACGACACCGGCGCGTTCGTCGGCTCGGTGTCGGGCGGCTGCATCGAGGCCGCGGTCATCACCGCCGCGCTCGACGTCATCGCCGGCGCGCCGGCGCAGCGGCTCGGGTTCGGCGTCAGCGACGCCGCGGCGTGGGAGGTAGGCCTGGCGTGCGGCGGCAAGGTCGAGGTGTTCGTCGAGGCGGTGACGTGAAGGCGGCGGTCCTCGCCGAGCTGATCGCCGCGCGCGCCGCGCACCGCGTGGTCGCGCTCGCGACCTGGCTCGACGGCTCCGACGCCCGGGTCGTGACCGTCGACGACGCGCCGCCGGCCTTGGCCGCCACCGTGGCCCAGGCGCTGCGCGAGGAGCGCGCGCTGGTGGCCGAGGTCGACGGCGGCGAGGTGCTGGTCGAGCCGCACCTGCCGCCGACCCGGCTGATCCTGGTCGGGGCGGTGCACATCGCCGAGCCGCTGGCGGCGATGGCCGCGCTGGCCGGCTTCGCGGTGACGATCGTCGACCCGCGCCGGGCCTGGGCCACCGCCGCGCGGTTCCCGGGGCAGACGCTCGACGTCCGCTGGCCCGACGACGCGATCGCCGCGCTGACGCCCGACGTGCGCACCGCGGTGGTGACGCTCACCCACGATCCCAAGCTCGACGATCCGGCGCTGATCGCCGCGCTGCGGACGCCGGCGTTCTACGTCGGCTGCCTCGGCTCGCAGAAGACCCACGCGGCGCGGCGCGCGCGGCTGGCCGAGGCCGGCTTCGACGACGCCGCGCTGGCGCGGCTGCACGGCCCGGTCGGGCTGCGCATCGGCGCGCGCTCGCCGGCCGAGATCGCGGTGTCGATCCTCGGCGAGATCATCGCCAGCCTGCGGGGCGCGGCGTGAGGTTCGGGCCGGTGCCGGTGGCCGAGGCCGCCGGCGCGGTGCTGGCCCACACGCTGCACGCCGGCGCGCGGGTGCTCAAGAAGGGCCGCGTGCTCGACGCCGCCGACCTGGCCGCGCTGGCGGCGGCTGGCTTCGCCGAGGTGATCGCGGCGCGCCTCGACGCCGGCGACCTCGACGAGGACGCCGCCGCGGCGACGGTGGCGACGGCGCTGGCCGGGCCGGGCGTGCGCGTGGCCGCGGCCCACACCGGGCGCGCCAACCTGTTCGCGACCGCCGGCGGCGTCGTGCGCGTCGACGCCGCCGCGATCGGGCGCGCCAACCAGCTCGACGAGGCGGTGACGGTCGCGACCGTGGCCGACGACGCGCCGACCGCCGCCGGCGCGATGGTGGCGACCGTGAAGATCATCCCGTTCGCCGCGCCGCGCGCGCTGGTCGACGCGGCGGCGGTCGCCGCCAGCGCCGCGGTGACGGTGCGGCCGTGGCGGCCGCGGCGCGCCGGCCTGGTGCTGACCAAGGTCGCCGACACCGCCGATCGCGCGCTCGATCGCGTCGCCGCCGCGCAGCGCGAGCGCCTGACCCGGGTCGACGCGACGCTGGTCCGCGAGCTGCGCGTGCCGCACACCGCCGCCGCGGTGGCCGACGCGCTGGCGACGCTGGCCGCCGACGGCGTCGAGCTGATGCTCGCGCTCGGCGCCTCGGCGATCATGGATCGCCGCGACGTGATCCCGGCCGCGGTCGAGCGCGCCGGCGGCGTGGTCGAGCGCCTCGGCATGCCGGTCGATCCCGGCAACCTGCTGATGCTCGGCCGCCTGGGCGCCGCGACGGTGATCGGCGTGCCCGGCTGCGCGCGGTCGCTGCGCCGCTCGGGCTTCGACTGGGTGCTCGAGCACGTCTGCGCCGACCTGCCGATCGACGGCGCCGCGCTGGCCGGCCTCGGCGTCGGCGGGCTGCTCGAGGAGATCGCCGCCCGACCGACGCCGCGCGACGACGCCGGGCCGACGCCCGCGCCGCCGGCCATCGCCGCCATCGTGCTGGCCGCGGGGCGCGCCAGCCGGATGGGCGCCAACAAGCTACTCGCCGAGGTCGACGGGGCGCCGATCGTCCGCCACGCCGTCGACGCCGCGCTCGCCTCGCGGGCGCGCCCGGTGGTCGTCGTCACCGGCAACCAGGCCGAGGCGGTCGCCGCGGCGCTCGCCGATCGCCCGGTGACGATCGTCCACAACCCCGACTTCGCCGCCGGCATGTCGACGTCGCTGCGCGCCGGCCTCGCCGCGATCGGCGCGGTCGACGGCGCGCTGGTGTGCCTGGGCGACATGCCGCGGGTCACCGCCGCCCACCTCGACGCGCTGTGCGCCGCGTTCGCGCCCGGCCACGGCGCCGGCATCGTCGTCCCCACCTTCGAGCGCAAGCGCGGCAACCCGGTCCTGTGGGCGCGCCGCTACTTCGCCGAGATGGCCGGACTGAGCGGCGACGTCGGCGCCCGGGCCTTGCTCGAGCGCCATGCCGACGACGTCCTCGCCGTCGCCGTCGACGATCCCGGCGTGCTGATCGACGTCGACACGCCCGCCGCGCTGGCCGCCCTGCGCGCTACCTGACCAGCAGGTAGATCAGCGCCGCGATCACCAGCGCCGCGAGCAGGAACACCGGCCACATCGATCGGCCGACCTCCTTGGCCACGCTCGCCGCCACCTGCCCCTGCGTCACCTTCGCGTACTCGATCTTCGGCGCCGCCGCCGCCGGCGCGACCGCGGACGCCGGCGCAGGCGCAGACTCCGGCTCGGGATCCGATCCCGATCCCGTTCCCGTTCCCGTCTCCGTCCCCGTCCCCGTCTCCGTCCCCGTCCCCGTCTCCGTCCCCGTCTCCGTCCCCGTGCCCGTGCCCGTGCCCGTGCCCGTGCCCGTGCCCGACTCTGTCTCCCCCACCTTCTCCGCCTCCACCACCGCCTCCTTCCCCTTCTCCTCCTTCCCCTTCTCCTCCTTCTCCGCCTCCCGGTACGCCGCCGCGCGGATCTTCACGTTGGTGTGCAGCCCCGCCAGCGCCTCCTTGACGATCGCCCGCGTCGACGCGTCGATCAGCCGCTCGCCGACCGACGCCAGCTTCCCGCCGACCTGGGCGTCGGCGTGGTAGCGCATCTTCGTCGCCTCCCCATCGGCCTCCAGCTCGACCACCGCCGTGGCCTTGACGAACCCCGCGCTGCCGCGGCCGTCGACCACCATCGTGTAGCGGCGCGGCTCGTCGATGTCCTGGAGATCGACCTTGCCGGCGAAGGTCCCCGACACCGGGCCGACCTTCACCTTGATCTCCCCGACGAACTGCCCGTCGACGCGCTCGAGCTTCTCGCACCCGGGCATGACGGCCGCCAGCACCGCGGGATCGAACAGCGCGTCCCACACCTCGCGCACCGCGGCCTCGAAGCGGTACTCGCCGGCGATCTTCATGGCGCGAGCGTAGCATCGCCGCCGGCGCACACCGGCCCGCCGCGGGTCAGTCGCTGTGGCACATCGCGCACTGGTTCGGCGCGGCCCACGCGGCCACGGGATCGTCGGCGGGGTCGGGCGTCGCGTAGGCGGCGATGCGCGCGTCGAGGGTCGCCAGCCGCTCGGTCAGGAGCGTCTGGTAGTCCCACGTCGCGTAGGCCGGCTCGCGCAGCCCCGCCATGTAGATCGCCTCGGCCTCGGCGCGCCGCCCGGCCTTGACCAGCGCGTCGCCGAAGAACACCACGCCGCCCTCGCGGTTGTGGGCCGCGTGCGGGTGGTCCTCGCACGCCGGATCGGCCACCACCGCGCTGCACGCGTCGCCGTTGGCCAGCACCGCGTCGAGCGCCTGCTGGAACTCGGGCGCGTCGCGCGGCGCGTCGGCGTGGACCAGCAGCTTCGAGAACAGCACGAACGACGGGTAGTGCGCGATGCCGGTGTCGAGCACCGCCTCGCCCTCGGCGACCATCGCCGCGTCGTTGACCGCGCGCCCGTAGCGGATCAGCACCGGCCCCAGCCACGCCGCGATGCGGTGGTCGGTCGGGCACAGCTCGTACGCGCGGCGCAGGTGATCGCGGGCGCCGGTCGCCGACGTGACCTGGACCGCCGGCGTCAGCTCGCCGGGCAGCGGCTCGGCCAGCCGCCACAGGTGGGCCAGCCCCAGCAAGAGGTGGAACTCCTCCTCGGCCGGCGCCGCCGTGGCCGCGGCGTCGAGCGCCGCGATCGCCGCGTCGCGCGCGGCGCGATCGCCGGCGCGCAGCGCGGTCCAGAAGCCGGTGGTCGCCGGATCGGCGTCGGCGGCCGGCGAGTAACACAGCGCGACGCCGTCGGGCCGCCCGACGTGCGCGTCGATCCCGGCGTCGGCCGCGACGTCGTCGCCGCTCGACGAGTCGCCGCACGCGATCACGAACCAGCACAGGGGCAGCGACCAGCAGAGCTTCATGGCGCGCGACGGTGGCACGCGCCCAGCTTACATGGAGCTTACGCCGCTGCGCGATCAGCCCGGCCCATCGACCGCCGCCACCAGGTAGTCGCCCAGCGTGTTCTTGAGCACCTCCGACGAGCCGCCCGCGATCTCGTAGGTCTTGGCGTCGCGCAGGTAGCGCCCGAACGGCGCGGTCTCGAGGCAGCCGCGCACGCCGCAGATCTGGATCGCCTGCAGCGCCGCGTGCACCGCGGTGCGGGTCGCGACCAGCTTGGCCGACGCCGACCACCGCTGGATGTCGAGCAGCCCGGCCCGGCGCGCCGGCGCCTCGCGCGGCAGGTGGTGGGTCGGCCCGGCCGCGTCGAGATGGCTGGCGGCCTCGTAGGTCAGGAGCCGCGCCGCGTCGATCTCGGCCAGCAGCTCGGCCAGGTACCACTGGATCCCCTGCAGCTCGATCACGTGGCGATCGCCGACGACGCGGTGGTCGGCGAACGCCAGCGCGCCGTCGAACGCGGCGCGGGCGATGCCGCAGCCGATCGCCGCGACCAGCACCCGCGAGTGGTCGAGCACCGTCGCCGCCGCGCGCACGCCGTGGCCGTCCTCGCCGATCCGATGATCGTCCGGAATCCGGACGCCGTCGAGGGTGAGGTCGACGTGGGGCCCGTTGCGCAGGCCGATCGTGCGCGTCGCCGGCGTCACCGCCAGCGCCAGCCCCGGCGCGTCGGCCGGCACCGCGAACGCGGTCACGCCGGCGTCGGTCTGCGCCAGCAGCACGAACAGCTCCGCGGCCGACGCGCTGGTGACGAACGCCTTGCGCCCGTCGATCACCCAGCCGCCGTCGCCCCGCCGGGCCCGGGTGTCGAGGTGGCGCACGTCGCTGCCGCCGCGCGCCTCGGTCATCGCGAAGCTGCACACCAGCCCGGCGGCGATGCGCGGCAGGTAGCGGCGCCGCAGCGCCTCGCCGCCGAACAGCTGGATCGCCGCGCCAGCCTGGAAGATCGTCACCAGCGAGGTCGCGGTCGCGGCGCTGGCGGCGGCGACCGCCTCGAACACCGCCACCAGATCGCGCAGCGGCCGCCCGCCGCCGCCGTCCTCGATCGGGAAGCCCGCCGCGGTCAGCCCGGCCCGGGCCAGCGCCTGGACCGCGGCCAGCGGGTAGACGTCCTCGCGATCGATGCGCTCGGCGTCCGGCGCGACCGCCGCCGCCACCGCGGCGTCGATGACCGCCGCGAAGGCGGGGTCGACCCGCGGCGCCCACAGGGCGATCGTCACGGTGGGGTTACTCGAACGCGAGGCCGAGACCGGCCGGCCGCCCCGCCCCCGCGGGCCGGTGGCCGGTCACCCGGACCGGGATGCGGTCGGCGCTCCCGCCGCGGCGCAGCAGGCCCCGCACCCCGGCCGCGATGGGCGCCGAGGTGGCAAAGAACAGCCCGCCCGGTCCGAAATCCCGAGCGACTCCCTCGACATCGACGACGTCGAGCTCGAGCCGCGCCTCGAAGAAGACCGGCTCCCGGGAGGCGGCCACGCGGCGATCGGGGAACAGGCGGCGAAACCAGCGGCGCATCATGGATCCACGCTAGGGGCGTCCACGCCGCGGGCCAAGAAATCTGCAGCCGTCCGAAAGAATGTTGCGACTTTCGCTGAGGCCGATCACACCAACGGGGTGCGATGCGGATGCCAGACGGATCGGGTGAGCGGCCAGTGGTGGACTCCGAGCAGGCGCTGGTGGCGCACCTGCGGACATTGATGCAGCTGCAGAAGTGGCCCGAGGCCAAGACCGTCGCCCGGGAGCTGGCGCAGCGCTACCCGCAGAACGCCCACTACCGGGCGCTGCTGGCGCTGGCGCGCGGCCACGAGGCGTCGCTGGCCAACGAGCCCAAGCGCGCCCGCGAGGAGTGGCGGCGGGCGATCACCCTCGACCCCAAGCTCGAGGCCGCGCGCGCGGCGCTGTCGTCGCGCGCCGCGCGGCAGTCGTGGGTCGAGCGTTTGTTCAAGCGCTGACGCCAGTCGCGGCGCGGGGCGGCGTAGAGTGCGCGGGTGGGAACCCTGCGACTGGTCCGCCACGGTCAGGCCTCCTACGGCGCCGCCAACTATGACGTGCTGTCGCCGCTCGGCGTGCGCCAGGCCGAGGCCGTCGGCGCCGCGTGGGCCGGGCGCCGGGCGCCGGTGTCGGCGATCTACGTCGGGCCGATGCAGCGGCAGCTGGACACCGCGCGCCACCTGCGCGCCGCCGCCGCCGCCGCCGGCCACCCGCTGCCCGAGCCGGTGGTGCTGCCCGGGCTGGCCGAGTACCCGGCCTTCGAGCTGCTGGCCCGATGTCTGCCACAGGTCGTCGCCGCCGAGCCGTCGCTGCGCGGCCTGATCCACGGCGGCCGGGTCGACCGCGCGCTCGCCGATCGCGCGCTGTGGGCGATGGTCGACGCCTGGACCGCCGGCACCCTCGACACCGGCGACCTCGAGACCTACGCGCGGTTCGTCGCGCGGGTGGACGCCGCGACCGACGAGATCCTCGATCGCCACGCCGATCGCGGCCAGGTCGCGGTCGCGGTCACGTCGGGCGGGCCGATCGGCGTGGTCGCCCGCCGCGCGCTCGGCCTCGACCCGCGCGCCACCGTCGCGCTGTGGCGGATGGTGCGCAACGCGTCGGTCAGCGACCTCCTGTGGCGCGCCCGCGGCGCCGACCGCGAGCTGTCGCTGCTCGGCTGGAACCACGTCGATCACCTCGCCGACGACCTCGTCACGTTCCGATAGCCGGACGCCTCCCAGGAGCTGCCCATGGACTTCGCGATCCCGTCCCACCTGGTCGACACCCTCGCCGCCGTCGACCGCCTGCTCGCCGAGCGCATCATCCCCGCCGAGGCCGCCGTGCTCGAGCAGGGCTTCGTCAAGGCGGCGCCGTTGCTCGGCGATCTGCGCGCCGCGGTGCAGGCCGCCGGGCTGTGGGGCCCGCAGATCCCCAAGGACGCCGGCGGCATGGGGCTGGGCCTGGTCGATCACGCGCTGATCAGCGAGCGCATCGGCCGCTCGCCGCTGGGCCACTACGCGTTCGGCTGTCAGGCGCCCGACGCCGGCAACCTCGAGGTGCTGCACAAGTGGGGCACGCCCGAGCAGAAGGCGCGGTGGATGGCGCCGCTCGCGCGGGGCGAGATCCGGTCGTGCTTCTCGATGACCGAGCCGGAGAACGCCGGCTCGAACCCGACGCTCCTGTCGTGCACCGCCACGCTCGACGGCGATCACTGGGTGGTCGACGGCCACAAGTGGTTCACCACCGGCGCCGACGGCGCGGCCTTCGCGATCGTCATGGCGGTGACCAACCCCGAGGCCACGCCCCACGCCCGCGCGTCGATGATCATCGTGCCCACCGACACGCCCGGCTTCGAGCTGGTGCGCAACATCCCGATCATGGGCGACGCCGGCGGCGGCTGGGCCAGCCACGGCGAGATCCGCTACCACGGCTGCCGCGTGCCCAAGGCCAACCTGCTCGGGCCCCAGGGCGCGGGCTTCCTGATCGCGCAGGAGCGCCTCGGCCCCGGCCGCATCCACCACTGCATGCGGTGGATCGGCATCTGCGAGCGCACCTTCCAGCTGATGTGCCAGCGCGCGGTCAGCCGCGAGATCGCCCCCGACAAGACGCTGGCGTCGCGGCAGATCATCCAGGCGTGGATCGCCGAGGCCCGCGCCGAGATCGACGCCGCGCGGCTGATGACGCTGTCGGCGGCGTGGACGATCGAGAGCCAGGGCTTCCAGGCCGCGCGCGATCAGGTGTCGCTGATCAAGTTCTACGTCGCCGACGTGATGATGCGGCTGATCGATCGCGCGATCCAGGTGCACGGCGCGCTCGGCGTCACCAGCGACACGCTGCTCGCGCACTACTACGTCCACGAGCGCGGCGCGCGCATCTACGACGGCCCCGACGAGGTGCACAAGATGGTCGTCGCCAAGCGCCTGCTGGCGCAGTACGGCAAGGGGGGCGCGTGAGCGCGGGGCCGCGGCCGCCGCGGCCGGGCGAGGAGCTCGACGCCGCGCGGCTGGGCGCCTGGCTCGACGGCGTGCTCGGCGGCCACGCGCCGCTCGAGATCCTGCAGTACCCCGGCGGCCACTCCAACCTCACCTACCAGCTGCGCCGCGGCGACGCGCGCTACGTGCTGCGCCGGCCGCCGTTCGGCTCGAAGGTCAAGAGCGCCCACGACATGGGCCGCGAGCACACCGTGCTCTCGGCGCTGGCGCCGGTCTACGCCAAGGCGCCGCGGCCGCTCGCGCTGTGCACCGACGAGGCGGTGCTGGGCTGCACGTTCTACGTCATGGAGGAGCGCGAGGGCGTCATCCTGCGCAAGGACGTGCCGCGCGACCTCACGCTCGACGCCGCCACCAACCGCCGGCTGTGCGAGCTGTTGATCGACGCGCTGGCCGAGCTGCACGCCGTCGACTTCGCCGCCGCCGGCCTGGGTACGCTGGGCAAGCCGGTCGGCTACGTGCGGCGCCAGGTCGAGGGCTGGACCGAGCGCTACCACGGCTCGCGCACCGACGAGCTGCCGGTCGTGCTCGAGGTCGCGGCGTGGCTGGCCGCGCACCAGCCGGCCGACGGCGCGCCGGCGCTGATCCACAACGACTGGAAGTTCGACAACGTCATCTTCGATCGCGACCTGACCCACGTCGTCGGCGTGCTCGACTGGGAGATGGCCACCGTCGGCGATCCGCTGATGGACCTCGGCACCTCGCTCGGCTACTGGGTCGAGGCCAGCGACGCCCAGCCGATGCACATGCTGCGGTTCGGGCTGACCCACCTGCCCGGCATGATGACGCGCGCCGAGGTGCTGGCCCGCTACGTCGCGGCCGCCGGCCGCCCGGTCGACGACGCGGTCTTCTACTACGCCTACGGCCTGTTCAAGACCGCGGTGGTCGCGCAGCAGATCTACTACCGCTTCGCCAAGGGCCTGACCACCGACCCGCGGTTCGCGATCTTCATCCACGGCGTGAAGGCGCTGGCCGAGCAGGCCGCGCGGGCGATCGCCGCGGGGCGGCTGTAGCTACCTCGCGAGGCGCAGCGGCCCGACGCGGGTCAGCGCTCGCACCTCGGACCGGCCGCGCAGCGCGAAGCCGCGCATCTCGCGCTGCACCCGCTTCTCGATCCGCAGCCCGGCGTCGGCGAAGCCGATCCGATCGCCGGCGCGGATCGACAGCGACAGCGCGCGGCTGCCGACGATCTCGCCGGCCTCGTCGAGGACGTCGAAGTCGAGGTACGACGAGTGGCCGTCGTGGGCAAGCGCCGACTCGCCGACGAGGTTGATCTCGATCTCGTTGCGGCGGAACGCCAGCGCGACGCCGACCTCCATCAGCGGATCGCGCGGCAGCGGCGCCGCGGTGAACGGCAGCGGCTGCCGATCCTCGCGGTCGAGATCGAGCCCGCCGAACTGGCCGCGCACCAGCGGGCGCCGCAGATCGAGCCGGGTCTCGACGTCGTAGACCACCGCCACCGCGCGGTCGAGGTGGTCGTCGGGCAGCTCGTGGCCCCAGCGCACGACCGCGCCGACGACGCTCTGCCGGTAGCTGTCGTGGCCGCGCCGCACGATCACCGCGCCGCTGGCGTCGAGCAGGCAGGCGTGGACGTTGGCCAGCTCGAAGCCGCCCTCGGTCACCAGCCGCCGGCCACGGGCGGCGAACAGCAGGTGGACGTTGTCGTACGCGCGCTCGCGCGCGAGCGTGACCTCGCCCAGCTCGAAGATCGCGCTCGTCAGCCGATAGTCGGCCGCGGCCACCGCGGCGTCGACCCACCCGCGCGTCGTCGTCGTCATCCCCGATCGTTCGCACGGCCCCCGCGAGCCCGCAAGCTTCGCCGCGGTGCGTCGCGTCGTCGCGCGCGCCCGCACGCAACCCCGCGCGCCCCGGCGCGCGCGCATGGTAAGACCGCGGCAGATGTCGGCGCCGCGTACGTTCTCGCTCACCCCCGGCAAGCGGGTCCTCTACCTGACCAAGGACCCCGAGCGCATCCGCCGCCAGCTGGCCGGCGAGCTGACCCTGCGGATGGCCGACCTCCGCCCCGACGAGCTGCTCGACGACATCAACACCGACGCGATGACCCCGGCGTGGGTGTGCTTCGACTACGACCCCGCCGCGATCGCGCGCAACGCGTACGCCGGCCTGATCGTCAACGGCCAGCGGCTGATCCCGGCCGAGGCGCTGGCCGCGGGTGGCTTCGAGGTCATCGTCGCCGGCGCCCAGAAGGGCGTCGGCAGCTCGCGCGAGACCGCCGCGCAGTGCGAGGTCTACGGCGGCAGCCGGCTGGCGATCGCCTCGTCGTTCGCGCCGATCCACGCCCGCAACAACATCAACATCGGCCAGCTGATGGGCGACCACGCGCTGATCGCGCGGCTCGAGGCCGGCGAGGCGGTCGCGCTCGACGAGTTCACCCGCGGCCACGACGCGATCACCGCGCTGATCATCGAGGCCGGCGGCCTCTTGCCGTTCTCGGCCAAGCTGGCCAAGGGCGAGATCACCGTGCCGCCGACCGGCACCACCGCGCGGCCGATGAACCTCACCGAGAAGGTGCTGGCCCACAAGCTGCTGCCGGGCCAGGGCGAGTACGTCAAGCCGGGCGACGCCGTGCTGGTCAAGGTCGACGCCGGCTACTCGCACGAGTTCACGACCGCCCAGGTCGACTGGTTCCTGGCCCAGGAGTACGGCGACGACTACCGGCTCAAGGACCCGTCGAAGTTCGCGGTCTTCGAGGACCACCTGATCTACGCCGACGGCGTCGCCGCGATGGCCAAGTACTCGGACAAGATCGAGGAGCTGCGCGTGCGGCAGCGCGCGTTCGCCGCCAAGACCGGCGTCCGCAACTTCGGCGCCAAGGACGGCGTGTCGCCGGGCATCTGCCACCAGGTCGCCCGCGAGCAGTTCATCGACCCCGGCGACTTCGTCCAGGCCACCGACAGCCACACCTGCATGGGTGGCGCGTCGGGCGCGCTGTCGTGGGGCGTCGGCGCCACCGAGTACGCGGCGCTGGCCTACTGGGGCTTCACCCCGCTGGCGGTGCCGGAGTCGATCCGCTTCGAGCTGACCGGCCGGCTCGCGCCCGGCGTCACGGCCAAGGACGTGATGCTGTACATCCTCGCCAACCACGCCAAGCGCGAGGAGACGCTCAACCGGGTGATGGAGTTCGGCGGCGACGGCCTGTTCGCGCTGTCGCCCGACGAGCGCGCGACCTTGGCCAACATGGCGACCGAGTGCTCGGCGCGCGGCGCGATCATGGAGGTCGACGACGTCATGGTCGACTGGATCGCCGGCCACCGGCCCGGCGTCGACCGCGCGGCGCTCGCCGCCAAGGTCGTGCGCCCCGATCCCGGCGCCCACCACGACGGCGGCGTCCACGTGATCGATCTGGCGACGATCGCGCCGATGGTCGCGACGCCCGGCGATCCCGATCGCGGCGTCGCCTCCGATCCCAAGAACGGCGCGCTGATCGCCGGCCTCGGCCGGGTCAAGCTGAACATCGCCTACGGCGGCTCGTGCACCGCCGGCAAGCGCGACGACATCGACATGTACGCGCGGGTCATCGCCGAGGCCGAGCGCGCCGGCAAGAAGATCGCCGACGGCGTCCGCTTCTACATCCAGTTCGGCTCGACCGACGTCGAGGACTACGCCCGCGCCCAGGGCTACCTCGACCTGTTCGCGCGCACCGGCGTCGAGCTGATCAAGCCGGGCTGCGGCGCCTGCATCGGCTGCGGCCCCGGCGTCTCCGATCGCGGCGACCAGGTCACCGTCTCGGCGATCAACCGCAACTACAAGGGCCGCAGCGGCCCGGGCCAGCTCTACCTCGCCTCGCCGCTCACCGTCGCCGCCTCCGCCGTCGCCGGCGAGATCGTCGCCTACCGCGACGGCATGTTCGACGCCGAGTAGCGCGTGGCGCCGGCCACGCCCGGCCGCGGTTCGTGGCCACCGCCCACCGAGGCTGTGGCAAGCTCGCCCTCATGCGTTCTCTGATCTGGATGGGCATCCTCGTGGCCGCGGGTGCGTGCGGCTCCGTCGACAAGACCGACCCCGACGCGGCCATCGACGCCACCGTCGACACCGCGGTCGTGGAGATCGACGCGCCGCCGCCGATCGACGCGTCGGAGATCGACGCGTCGGTCATCGACGCGCCGCCGCCGATCGACGCCACGTCGATCGATGCGTTCAGCTGTACCGCCAACCAGTTCCAGAGCTGCTCCGGCAGCTCCGCGGTGGTGTGCAACGCCACCGGCACCGGCGTCACGATGACCGACTGTGGTGCGCCGGGCTGCAACGCCACCGCGGGGCGCTGCAACATGTGCATCCCGAACAACACGGCCTGCATCGGCAACTCCGTCGGCACGTGTGGCGCTGACGGTCTTCCGGCTGGCGCCGAGGCGTGCGCGCTATCGTGCACTCCCACGCCGACCGCGCACTGCGCGTACCTCGAGCCGCGCTACCTGCCAGACATCTGCGACGCGCCCGCCACGGTCATGGACTTCACCGTCAGCGCGACGACTATCGACACCAACCTCGACGTGCTGTGCACCGGTGGCATCGTCACCCAGGCGACCGGCCCGGCCATCTGCGTGATCCGCGCGCGGACCATCACGATCGGGCCCGGCAACGTAGCCGTGACCGGTCCGCGCGCGCTGGCGCTGGTCAGCGACAACGCGCTACGCGTGACCGGCACCCTCGACGCCTCGGCGAACCTGGCCGCCAACGGCCCCGGCGGCGGCTCGCAGCTCGTCGCAAGCGGCGGCTCGATCAGCACCTCGGGCAGCGGTGGCGGTGGCGGCTTCACCGCCGGCGGCAACGCGGGCAGCCAGACCGCGGCCGGCGGCGGCCGCGCGGGCGGCGCCGCGTACGATCCGGTCCTGCTCGCTGCGCTGACGGGCGGCATGCGCGTCCCGAGCAACAGCGTCATCATGGGCGCGCCGTCGGGCGGTGGCGGCGGCGGGGCCGTCACGCTGATCTCGTGCCGCGGCACCGTCGCGGTGAGCGGCACGATCGACGCCGGCGGCGGTGGCGGCCCCGGCGGTCGCAGCGGCATCACCGTCGGCAGCGCGTTCGCCGGCACGGGTGGCGGCGGCGGCGGCTACGTCGTCATCCAGGGGCTCGGCGTCAACCTGACCGGCAACTTCTTCGCGAACGGCGGCGGCGGCGGCTCGGGCATGACCACGGCGGCGGCCAACGGCATCGATGGCGCCGACGGCAGCCGCTCGGTCACGGCCGGCGCGATCGGCGGCCCCACCGCCGGTGCCGGCTCGGGCGGCGGCGGCGCGGGCTCGTTCGGCACGACCGCGCCCGCGGTCGGCGCCGCCGGCAGCGCGTCCGGCGGCCCCGGCGGCGGTGGCGGTGCCGCGGGCCGCTTCCAGACGTACACGCCGACCGGCGTCACCCCGACGCTCACGCCGACCGCCGTGTCGCCTCGCTTCGAGACGAACCGCACCACGCCGACGCGCTGAGCGCTGACTTGACGGGTTCGCCCGGTACTGGCGACTGCAGGCGCGTTCGTGGCACGTTGCGGTCATGGGCGTGACGAAGGACCGAGCCCCGCGACGAGGCGCAGCGCACTCTTCCACGAAGGGGGATGGCAGCATCACCGCCACCCTCACAACCACAGCGTTCGTGGTCGCGGCGCTAACGAGCGCGTGTCAGTTCACGGCGCCGGCCGAAGTCGCGGAGGTGACGGTGAGCGGCACGGTCGATGGACTCTGGCTGCCGAGCAGCGTCGAACTGCGGCTCACCAGCGGCGATACGGTGACCACGGTGCGACCGGCCGCCAACGGCGCGTTCTCGTTCCCCACGCCAGTGTTGAGCGGCACTGCCTTCTCGGTCGAAACGACGGCAGGTTCTCGACAGGACTGCACGTTCTCACCGGCGAGCGGCGTCGTGACCGACCCAGCGACCGAGATCGCTGTCGTCTGCGCCCCGCCGATCGACGTGACGGTCACTGCCTCGGCGTCGCCCGAATGGACCTTTGCGCCTGGCGCGACGCGGCAGTCGATCTCGACGTCGATCCTCCGGCAAGGAACGACCTTCACCATCAATGCGCCTGCAGCAACCGCGATCACCCTGGACGGGGCCCCGCAGACGAGTGGGGCACGAAGCCCGCGGGTCGTGCTCGCGCCGGGTGACAACGACATCGTCCTGGAGATCCAGGCTGGCGACCTCGTCGGGCAGTACGCGCTCACCGTGAACCGCGGCGCGTCACCACCACGGCAGAGGCACTATCTCAAGCTGACGTCAGCGCTGCCCCATGCGCAGTTCGGCACCGCGATCGCGTTCGATGGGACCCGCCTCGCGATCAGCGCGCCCGGTGACGGGACAACCGCAGGACACCGGATCGACGTCTACCGAACCGACGGGACTACGTGGAGCCTCGAGCAGTCAGTCCAACCGACCACCACAGGACCAGACCCGACGTCATCGCTGTTTGGCTACGTGCTGGCCTTGCAGGGCGATGTCTTGGTCGTAGGCGCACCTGGCGATGACACGACAGCTGGCGACAGCGGCGCCGTGTACGTGTTTCGCTACAGCGCAACCAACGGGTGGCGAGAGCAGGCATTCGAGAAGCCATCGAGCGTCGAGATGGGTCGCGTCGGGATGGCCGTCGCGCTGGATGGTACGACGATGGCCGTCGGTTCGGCGATGAACCAAGTCTACGTGTACTCGGTCACGGACACGATCCAGCTCGTCGATGGGATCCAACCTACCCCAGTGGCTCCACAGGATGGCTTCGGCCTCTCTCTCGATCTATCCGGCGACACGCTGGTCGTCGGCAGCCCCTACGAGGGGAGTTCGGGGCGCGGTGTCGGCGGCCCTGACGCAGACGCGACCGCTCCGGGGAGCGGCGCGGCGTACGTCTACCGAAAGGCCGGCACCCGCTGGAACCTCGAAGCGTTCATCAAAGCGTCGAACAGCGACGCAGGAGACAACTTTGGCACCCGGGTCTCGCTCGACGGAGACGCCTTGGCGGTCACCGCGTGGAAGGAGAGTTCCGCGAGCGCCAACGACCCAAGCGACAACTCGACGCCAGGCGCCGGTGCTGCGTACGTGTTCGAGCGGGCCGGCGCGGCGTGGTCGCAGACGGCGATCCTGAAGTCACGCGCCCCTGGTCGCGACGACCGGTTCTTCGACGTGCAGATCGCCGGTGACGTCGTGGTAGTGACCTCGCCCGGAGAAGATTCGGCGAGCGTCGGGGCCGATGGTGACGCGAGCAACGACGGCGCCACCGACGCCGGCGCGGCGCTCGTATTCGTCCGAGATGGCGCGGCGTGGACCCAGCGCGCTTACCTGAAGGCGTCGAACACCGGGGCCGGCGATGACTTCGGCAACGCCATCGCGCTGTCGCGCGATCTCGCCGTCGTCGGCGCGCCACTCGAGGACAACCCCGCGATGGGGCTCGATCCGCCCGATCAGGGGGACGCCCCGGCTGGCTCGCCAGGCGTCGACAGCGGCGCCGCCTACGAGCTCGAGTGATCCGCACGCAATCACCCCACTGGGGTGAGGTTCTCGGCGGCGTGAAGTTACCAGCGTAGGCGCCGTGACAGTTCGCAGGTGATGCGCGCAACGCCGAGACGTGTCTCGGGGGCGCGATGCGTACAATCGGCAACCGGCCGCAGCCGCGGTCGATAGCTCCGCCAAGCCACCATGACCTTCGAGCGCCCCAAAGAAGAAGCGTCGGGCCCTGCGTCTTCGGCATCCGACCGTGGACCGTCGCGGGGAGCGCACGCGGGCACCGCTTCGATCGATCCGCTGGCGTACCAGGCGGAGTGTGACGCGGTCGTCGCCGGGTTCTTGCGGCAGCCGTTGCCGCTGACGCCGTCCGAGCGCGAGGCGCGAGAAGACAGCGCCACGGGGAAGGCGTCGGCGGCACCGACAGGCGTCGAGTCGTTCGCAGCGCAGATCGGAGGTCAACTCGGCGTCACGCCGCGCGTGGACGTCGGCGAAGCTGGCCGCGGAGCGACCGAAGCACGAGGTGCGCACGGCGTCGCCCAGAACGACCAGGTTGCCATCCACCCCGACGTCGACGCCGGCTCGCGCGATGGTCGCGCCACCATCGCGCACGAGATGATCCACCAGGCTCAGGCCCGCCTTCCGGCTTCCGCCGACGTCGGGCGTGGCGCCGCAGAGTCCGAAGCAGCCGCGCTCGCGACGACTGCCGCGGATGGCGGCGCGGTCGGGCAGCCGACGCGGGCCATCGACCTGTCGCGACCAGCCGCCGATCGCGACGCGAAGCCCGACGCGGACCCGCCGCCCTCGAACGGCGCCGTGAGCCTCGGCGACGGCGTGCCATACCAGGTCCAGGGGGGCGCGCTCGTCGTCACCAAGGCGTGGATGGCCGACGCCCCTGGCCTGGAGCCCATCGGCCCGCATGACGTCGCCGTTCATGCGCCCAAGCGCATCAAGCTCCAGCTCACCGAACTACGCGCCGCCGGCGTGCTCCCGTGGATCAGCGACGACCAGATCCGCATCGCGTCGTCAGAACTGACCTTCGGCGGTCCGTACGCAAAGCATCCCGATCCGTTCACCTGGCACCTGGAGTCCAGCGCCTTCACGATCATCGGGCCACCGCCAGGGACCGACATCCACTGGATGCCGTGGGGCGACGGGATGCTCGGGGTCTTCCAGTACGACCTGATCAAGGCCGGGAGCCGACGCCGCAAGCACGCCTTCCAGCCGGAGCCGGCGCTGCGCGACCGCATGCTCGCCGCACTCGAGGGCACCACCGGGCTGCGCATCTCCGCCGAGGCCCGCAAGCGGCTCCCGAAGCACGCGTTCACCCTCAGCGCCGAGCCGAACGAGGGCATCATCGTCACTGTTCACCGCGCCGACCTGGAGAACCTGTTCGGCGAGAAGACGTGGGCGTCGTACCTCGAGGTCGGGTTCGGCGGCGGCGGTGGTGAGGGGGGCACGAACGTGCTGGGCCACGTCGCGGTCGATGGCGATGCCAGCCCGGACGATCTGCTGGCCCTCGCTGACTTCCTCACCGAGGTCGGGGCCGATACGTCCCCGCCGACCGCGAACCAGCCACCGCCGACCACTGCTTCGCCGTACCTGTTCACGGTGCTGCGTCGGGTCAACGCCCTCGCCGAGACCAACCCGGATCTGCGCAAGCGCATCATCGATCACTTGCGCGGCTCGGCGATGGTTAGCGGCGCTGAGCCGCTCGACGGCTTCGGCCTCGAGCGCCTGATCGAAGAACTGGAGTTCGAGCAGGCGATGTCCCAGGTCGGCATCACGCCCGCGCCCGGCGCCCGCGTCCAGGCGCCGCAGCTCGACGCGCCGGTGCGCGGACACATCGTGAACCGATCCGGCGGCATCATCGCCGAGGAGACCGCAGCCTTCTCGTTCGAGCGGACGAGCGGCATGACCGGGACGGTGCTCAACCTACCGCGGGTGTCGATCCAGTGGGCCACGCAGCACCTGCCCGAGGCGCCGAGCACGCCGCCCGGCGCGTCGCTCGAGGCCGAGCCGGCGATCCCCCCGGGGGCCACGCTGCATGACGGCCCGGTTGTGAAGGCCGGCACCGAGGGCAACGAGGGCGACTACCGGCTCAAGCTCACTCCCGGCTTCTACGCCGTCCACGCGTTCGTCAATCACAACTTCTACCGGCCGGCGCACTTCTGGATGCCGGTCGAGGTGAAGACCGAGGCGACGCGGTCGCGCGAGCTCAACGACGAGACGTTCGGCGCGATGGGCGATCGCAACATGACCGAGATCGTCCACGACTTCGAGACCGGGTTGCTCGACGACGCGCCGGTGGTCGGCCGCGGCGAGTACCACAACGGCCAGGTGTTCCGCGGCGAGCTCCCAGCGGACTGGAAACGCCAGACGCCCGATCAGCGGCTGGCGTGGCTGGACACCGAGCAGGAACGGATCCGGCGACTGATCAAGCAGTACGGCGAGAGCAAGAGCGGCAGCTACCGCGACATCGCCGACTACGCCCGACACTACCTGTCGACGCTGAACGGTACCGAGAAGCGGATCCGCGACGAGATCAAGGGCGGCGCGGAGATGTTCGAGTGCCGGGCGACGTACGTCAGCCGCCAGGCCGGGATCCCGGACGCCGCACTCCGGCTCACCGCGACCGCGACCCAGGTCGGCCCGCTCGTCACCGTCACGCTCCACGACCACACGAAGCTGTACGAGCCACAGGACTACCACTTCAAGGGCGTCTCGCTGGACGGCAAGTTCGAGGCAGCGCTCGAGAGCGCGTTCGTCAACCTCTGCAAATCGTATCCGGCCGGCACGATCTCGCTGCACGCCGAGACGCTCGGGACCGACCAGAAGCCGACCGGCGAGACGATCGGCTACGAACTCGACACTGGCGGCGTCTGGAAGGACGTGAAGTCGGTGGTCTGGGACCCGACCGTGCAGATCGCCGTGAACATCGCCGGCACGGTGGTGATGGTGTTCTTCCCGGTGTCGGCCCCGGCGGTGATGCTGGCGCTCGCCGCCTACAACGCCGTCGATACGCTCGACAACCTCGAGACGATGCGGCAGAAGGGGACCGTCACGACCTGGGACACCGCGGCCGCGATCGGCCAGATCGCGATGGACCTGCTGCCGTTCCTCGGTCGCGCCAAGCCGTTCCTGAAGAGCGCATCGCGCACGATGATGATCATCGACGATGTCCAGATCGCCGGCGCCGCAGCGCTGGTTACGGTGGACGGGCTCCGTCAACTCGAGCACATCCGCGACAAGGACATCGCCGAGATCGCCCAGCTCCAGGCGTGGATCGACGATCCGAACAACCAGTCGCACCCCGACATGCCGCAGCGGAAGCGCGACCTCGAGGCGATGATCACGCGCACGCGCGAGGAGGGCACGCGCCTCTTCGACACGATGGTGAAGCAAGGCGCCATCATGGTCGCGCCCAACCTCGCGTTCACCAAGATCAGCTCGCACATCATGACGAGCAAGCTCGAAGAGCTGGCGGCGATGAACGTGCTGCGGCACGAGCCCGACCTCAAGAAGCCCTACTACGATCCGACCCACGGCCAGATCGTCGTCCCCGAGAACCTCGACGAGCTCGGCTTCCTCGAGATCGAGCGTCTGCAGAAGGCATACGTCACCGACCTCGCGACACGCGGGCGTGAGGTGGCCGAGGTGCTCGGCGTCGACGCGACCAAGGTCGTCGTGCAGCCTGGTGACAAGCTCGCCGTGACCTCGACCGGCGACGGCTTCGAGGTCACCGCGCCGCCAGGAACGCCGCGCGAGGAGATCCTCGACGCGGTCTGGCGTCACCGGCAGGTCGCCGACCCCTCGGCGCCCAAGCGCCGCCCGGCGATCTCGACCGACTCGCTGACCCCACGCTTCGACGCGGCGGCCATCGCCAGCGAGCGCCACATCGTCGTCGGCGCGCCCGTCGCCGATCACACCGTCGGGCTCGACGTGATGCGCAAGATCGCGGCGGGCGATCCCGAGGGCTTCGCGGCCATCGGCGTCCATATCGGCGACGACTTCGACGCGCCCGGCGTGGAATGGGGGCTTGGCCGCCGCGGCAACGAGTACGTCATCGTCAAGGGCGCCGCCGGCGAGGTCGACTGGGGCAAGCTTCCCGACGTGGTCGGCCTGGCCCACAGCCACCACATGACGCCCAGCCGCCAGCTCCGCGGCAAGGGCCTCAAGCTGAAGGAGCTGCTCAAGGGCTCGACCGACGCCTCGGGCGCGATCAACCGCGGCCTGGTGCTGCCGTCGGCGGCGGACTTCGGGTACTGCGCGCACAACGGCGTCCCGCGGCACGTCGTGGTCACGCCCTACGTGTTCGACAAGAAGACCGGCCGCATCCGCAACCCGGGCCCGGGTGACGAGGGGCTGCCGCGCATCGAGTTCGAGCTCAAGCGCCCCGACCTGGTCGGTGACTTCGAGGGCAACCCCGACATCCCGGTCTACAAGGCGCAGGTCATCATCAGCGCCGGCGGCGATCACATCGAGACCCAGACGATGTGGTCGATCCGCCACCCGGCCCTCGGCGACGTGGTCGAGCCCACCGCCATTCCAGCCAAGTGGCGATCGCGGACGCCGGGCGAGGCACCGCCGGACGTGACGCGCTCGACGCACAAGCCGGACGACGCCGGCCCCCCCGCCGATCCCGAGACGACCTACACGTACCCCGACCGCACGAAGTTCGTCGACGAGCACGGCCCCGACGTCGTGCGCTGGGCCGAGGACAGCCTCGGCCCGCAGGCCAAGGGCCTGCTCGAGTCCCTCCCGACGCAGACCCTGACGGCCCTCGGCGACATCCCCGCGAAGGAGGCCGCGCACCTCGTCTCCGTCATCGGCAAGGACACGATCGCCAAGGTCGTGCCCCCGCTGTCCGGCGGCGACGTGGCGACCGATGTCGAGCTGCTCGGTACGAAGACCACTGCGGATCACCTGGCGGAGAGCGCGCCCAAAGAGAAGACGCTCGCCAAGCTGAAGCCTCAGGCAGAGCGTCTTGACAACGCGCGCCCGATCATTGATCGCGCGGTGGAGCTCTCGACCGATTCGCTCATCGCGGATACGAACGTGGTCAACGCCTTGGCCGAAGCGGTGAGCAACATGCCCTGGAGTGAGCTCAACGATGCCCGCCTCGCGGCGATCAACCGGCTGAGAGCGATCAATGGCCTCAAGCCACCACTTACCCGCACGACACCGCCACCGGCACGCGACCTGCATTCACTGATCGGAGTTGAAGACATCCGCCTGTCCAACATGATCTTGGCCGAGGCGCAACACGGCGCAATGATCAACCAACGAGGTTTCACGATCTCCGTGTCCCGCGAGTCGGACATCTACAAGGACATGCTAGGACAACTCGAACGGCTCAAGGTCGGCGGCCCCGCCGGTGCTGGCGACCGCTCAATCATCGCGGATGCCCTCTTCGCCAAGGGCGGCCCTGCACGGTTCGTTACGGGTGACCGGAAGATCGTTGAGCCATTAGTAGACCATGTCGCGCCCGGCTATGACCGGAGAGCCCCAGACAAATCAGTTATGCCAAAGATGACAGCCATCAGCCAGAAATACGGCAATGGGATCACCATCACGCTGCGCGACAGCGAAGGCAACCCGCGCGAGTTCGTTTTGATCCCGTTTGCGGGCGGGGAATGAACCATGGACGGCATGATTGTTGGCTACATCCACTGCCCACGATGCAACACCGTCCGAAAAGCGACCTTTCAGTCATCGGCTGTTTGGAGCGGAGAGTGCGCGGCCATTGGAGACGAGATCATTGGATGCGATGAATTCGTACTGCGCCCCGGCGCACGCGAACGAGACAACGCCTTCCTAGAGACATACGCATGCTCGGGATGCGGGACTGGATGGGTGCTCGCAACCATGCGCGATGGGCGCCTTGCATCGCTGGAGGGCGTATCCATCGAGGACGGCATCGCGAAGGCGGACTTCGCTAGCTGGGGAGTTTTTGAGGAGTTCAAGGACGCAACGAAGCTCCGGGACCATGAACCGGCAAACTGGCCCAGTGCACTGGTGACGCGAGCCATCGGACAGCGCCCGCTTCGCACATGGCCATGGCGCATCGAGCCGCCTTCGACTGATCCACGTCGCCTCAGGATCATCATCGACGGACTTGCCGAGGCAGCCGCCAGCGACCTCGGGCGGGCAATCGGCACGGAACAACGACTGTTCGAACTCCCAACGGGCGTTGTGTGCGCGCCCGCCGAGCTCGCGGCGCAGGTGTCCCCGCACCTAGCGGACTACGCCGCGGACCAGGACGACGACACCTGGGTCGTCGGCCGGAACGCCGACGACCTCTGGCAGTTCGTCCCAGGCTCGCACCTGCGCGCGTGGATCCGGCAGGCGTGCATCGCGCGCGGTGTCGCGCCGCCGGCGCCCTATCCGGACGACTACCCGTGCGGGCTGACGGTCGCCGGCGGGGCCTGGACGATCGTCTGTCTGCTGGCGGGCGCGCCCGAGCGCGGCGTCTACCTCGCCATGGCGAAGGACGGCAGCTACGCGCTCTCGACGCTGACGTCGCCGCAGCGCGACCCGCTCGCCACGGTCGAGACCCGGCTCGCGCGGCGCGACGATGCGCGACTCGTGCCGCTCGTGGCGGTCGGCCTGGTCGAGGGGGCGGGCGACGAGTTCGTCGCGATCGTCGAGCCGCTGCCGGACGGCCACCCGCTGTCGACTTGGTGGATCCCATTCCGCGGCGACGATGCCTGCGACCTCGCCGCCGCCCTGCTCCGCTACCTCGACGCGCATCCGACGCCGGTCGGCGGGCTCCGGCCCGAGACCATCTTCGCCACGCTCGGCACCGCGCAGCCGTGGCCGACAATCATCACCGGCCTCGCGCCGCGCGGCGAGGCGTTCATGGCGGGGCAGGCGCCGCGGTCGGTCGGCTCGGTGACGCCGTACCGCTACCTGTATGACGCGCCCGAGGTGCTGCGCGGCGGTCCGCCGACGCTCGCCAGCGACGTGTTCGCGGCGACCGCGGTGATCGCGCACATGGCGACCGGCGCGCACCCGTTCGAGGGCGAGACCGCGTTCATGCAGCTGTCGGCGATCGTCGGCGGGCAGCGGCGCGCGTACCACGGGCCGCCAGCACTCGAGGCGCTGATCGCCCGCGGGCTGGCGGCCGATCCGGCGCAGCGGCCGTCGGCCACCGAGCTGGCGGCCGCGTTCGCCGCGGCGGTGCCGCTGCCGCCGGGCTGAGCGCGCCGCGCTACTTCGCGGCGATGCCGGTGCGGGCGGCGTTGCCGCCCCACATCGGCCAGCCGGTGAGCGCGGCGTCCTTGGTGTCGATCGCGACCAGGCGGCCGTCCTCGGTGCCGACGTAGATCCAGCCGTCGACGGCGACCGGCTGCGAGCGCACCGGCGCGCCGACGGCGTGCTTGCGCACCACCTTGCCCGAGGCCGGCGCCAGCTCGAGCACCTCGCCCTTGAGCGTCGCGATCAGCACGCGGTCGCCGGCGGCGGCCGGCGCGGTGCCGAGGAAGCCACCGTCCTTGACGACGTCGCCGTCGAGCTTCACCGCCCACAGCCGCTCGCCGTTCTCGGCGTCGGTGGCGATGACCTCGTCGCCCATCGTGTTCACGTTGGTGCGGCCGAGGTTGAGGATGCGCGAGCCCTGGAACGCCTGCATCGTCGACACGCTGCCCTGGCCGATCGTCGCCTCGGCGGCGGCGGCGTTGGCCGACACCGGCGCGCCGCCGGAGAAGCCGTTGTGCGCGTCCTGGCTCTTGCCGTCGTCGGCGTAGGTGCTGCCGGCCTGCTTGGTCGCGTCGATGTAGTCGGCCTTCTTCTTGCCGGTGGTGTAGCGGGTCTTGGGGTGGTTGTCGTCGGTGCGGATGATCGCCTCGGCCGGCGCCCGCAGCTGGCCCTCGACGACGCTGTCGTCGAAGTCGATCCGCGTCGTGTAGAACATCGACTCCTTGCCGCCGACGAACTGCACCACCGGCGCCGAGGTGGCCTTGGCGCGCACCGCGTAGCGGATCTTGCCCGTGGCCGGCTCGAGCTTCATGACCGTGCCGCCGAAGGTCGAGACGTACAGGAACTCGCCGGCCGCGACCGGCGACGACATGACGTCGGCGTCGAGCCAGCGCTGCCAGACGAGCTTGCCGGTGCGGAGCTCGAACGCCGCCAGCGCGTGGGTCGCGCGCGGCGGCCGCGGCTTGGCCGGATCGTCGACCGCCTGCACCGGGTACGACGTGAACACCAGCCCGCCGGCGATCGTCGGCGCGCTGGTCAGCGGATCGCCCAGCCACCACGACCACAGCTGCTCGCCGCTCTTCGCGTCGAGGGCGAACACCGTGCACGACTCGGTGTTGATCACGCAGGTGCGATCGGCGCAGGCCGCGGTCGACGGCCCGTCGTCGTCGAGGTCGAGGCCCCACGCCGGCTTGCCGGTGCGCGCCTCGAACGCGTAGAACTCCTTGGACTTGAACCCACCCGACACGTAGACGCGGCCGTCGTAGACCGCGGGCGTGGTGATCGTGCCACGGCTGGGGAACTGGATCTCGAAGCCGGCGGCGGTCTTGGTCGGCTGGGGCGCCACGCGCTTGGTGACGTGGCCGGGGCGGAACGTCGCGGCCGGCTGGGCGTAGGTGGCGCCGCCCATCGCGTTCATCTCGGCCTCGACGTCGTCGCCCGGCGGCGGGCCGTTCGGGGTCGCGACCGCGCCGCCCGCCCCCCGCTGGGCCGGCGCCTCGCCCGCGGTGATCGGCTCGCCGCGGTGGCCCCGGCCGCCGCCGCACGCCACCCACCCGACCGCGAACATGGCGAGAACGCTCGTGCGCTGCATGGGATCCTCCTCGGCGGACGTCGGGCACACCGCGCCCGCGGGCCGATCCAACGGCCGACGCGCGCGATCGATCTGACGTCCGCCGACGGGACACACTCCCGGTCGCGCGGTTGCGCGGGCCGCCGCGCTCAGCGGCCGGCGATGCGCTTCAGGCCCGCGATCAGCTCGCCCGAGTCGGCGCCCTTCCAGAAGCTGGGCCGGCCTGGCGCCTCGACCGCCTGGCGCTCCTCGCCGCGCTCGATCAGGAACGCGACCCGATCGACCAGCCACGGCCGGAACGTCACGACCCACTGGAACAGCTGGGCGCCGCTGCCGTTGGCCATGTGCCACTCGGCCAGCACGACGTCGAACTCGTCGCGGTCGAGCGCCGCGATCGCGGCCTTGCCGCTGTCGACCGCGGTGACCGCGAAGCCGGCCTCGCGCAACAGATCGGCCATCGCCGCCAGCAACATCGGGTCGTCGTCGGCGAGCAACAGGCTCGGCCCGCCGCCGCTCCAGTCCACCGCCAGCTCGGCCGGGCGGGTCACGCGCGCCGCGGTCGCCACCACCAGCCGCACGATCTCGGCGGTCTCGCGGGGCCGCACGGTCAGGCAGCGGCCGGCGACCACCCGGTCGAAGTCGGCGGGCGGATCCTCGGTCAGGAACACGAACCGATCGCGCAGGTCGAAGCGCCGCTCCAGCACCCAGCGGTAGACCTCGCCGCCGCCGGCGTAGGCGCTGTCCCACTCGGCGACGACGACGTCGAACTCGCGCTCGCTGCCCAGGTGCGCGAGGGCCTGACCGACGGTGGCCGCCAGCGCCACGGCGAAGCCGCGCGCCTCGAACAGGCGGGTCAGCAGGTCGAGGAGCTGGCCATCGTGGGACAGCACGATGATCGAGCGTCGGTCGGGTTCGGCCAAGGCGACCATTATAGCCAGGGCCGCCACGGTGTCGCCAATTCGGCGGTTCCCCCGCAGACCCGTCGACGGTGGTAGAGTCGAGAGCCCCTCCGCGCATGAGCTCGAAGTCCACCATCGTCGGCATCGACCTCGGCACCACCAACACGTCGGTCGCCGCGGCGATCGGCACCAAGGTGACGATCCTGACGCCGGGCGACGGCACCCGGTCGTTCCCGTCGGTGGTGTCGTTCCCCGAGCCGCGCCAGGTGCTGGTCGGCGCCGCCGCCCGCGCCCGCATCACCACCGATCCGGGCCGCACGATCGCCTCGCCCAAGCGGCTGCTCGGCCGCAAGCACGCCGACCGCGAGGTCCAGACGCTGATCGGCGGCGCGCCCTACCCGTCGCGCGCGGCCGACGACGGCGCCGTGGTCGTCGAGATCGACGGCGAGTCCTACGCGATCCCGCAGCTGTGCGCCCACCTGCTGACCGAGGCCAAGCGCATCGCCGAGCAGCACCTCAAGCAGCCGGTCACCGAGGCGGTGCTGGCGGTGCCGGTCAGCTTCGACGAGACCCGCTGCCGCGCGCTCGAGACCGCCGCCCGGCTGGCCGGGCTCGACGTGGTCGGGCTGATCGCCGAGCCCAACGCGGCGGCGCTGGCCAACCGCTACATCGCCGGGTTCGCCGGGCTGATCGGCATCTACGACTTCGGCGGTGGCACCTTCGACTTCTCGATCGTCGACGTGTCGCGCTCGCGGTTCCAGGTGGTGGCGGCGATGGGCGACGCCTGGCTGGGCGGCGACGACATCGACACCGTCGTCGCCGAGGCCGCCGCCAACCAGTTCTGGCGCCAGCACAAGGTCGACCTGCGCCGGCAGGCGGTCGAGTACCAGCGGGTGCGGTTCGCCTGCGAGGAGGCCAAGCGGACGCTGTCGACGGCGTCGTCGACGACGCTCCACGTCCGCGAGGTGCTGCGCACCACCGACGGCATGGTCGACCTCAAGCTGGCGCTCGACACCCGCACGCTGGCCCGCGCCGCCGGCGCGATCATCCGCCGCACGCTCGACGTGTGCCAGCAGGCGCTGCGCAAGGCCGGCATCACCGGCGACCAGCTCACCGGCGTCTACCTGTGCGGTGGCTCGTCGCAGATGCCGGCGGTCCGCGAGGCGGTGCAGAAGTTCTTCGGCGTGCCGATCCACGCCGGCGTACCGCCGGAGCAGGCGGTGTGCCTGGGCGCGGCGATCCACGCCTCGCTGATCGCGGCCCGGCGCTCGTCGCCGGCCATCCCGACGCCTCGGGTTTGACCGCGGGCGACGCGGCCCCTACGCTTGGCGCATATGCCCCGTCATGCTCCTCGGTGGGCCCTCGTCGCGGCGATCGCCGCGTGCGGTCCCGGCGGCAAGAAGGTCGTCACGCCGCCCATCGACCACCCACCCGTCGACACCACCCCGCAGCTCGCCGACGTCCCGACCCGGCTGGACGTCACCACCGACGATCCGATGAGCGGCAACGCGCCGGGCGCGCGCTCGCCGCTGCTCGACATCATGGCCGCCGAGAACGCGCGGTGGATGGCGACGCTCGGCAAGCAGCCCGACCCCGCGTACTTCCTGCAGTACCAGATCGTCGAGCAGCGGGTGGTCCAGCTCGACGCCGAGGGCGGCGCGCTGGTGGGTGACAGCGACGAGACCGACCGCGTGCTCGACGTCGAGATCCGGGTCGGCACGCCCGCGCTCGACAACACCCGCGCGATCACCAACGACGAGAACGGCCTCAACGAGCCGCTGCGCCGCCGCGCGACGGTGCCGTTCGGCGCCGACCGCGAGGCGATCGCCAACCACCTGTGGCTCGAGACCGACCGCCGCTACCGCGAGGCGGTGCTGGCGCTGGCCTACGTCCGCCAGGATCAGCGCACGCTCGGCAACCGCGCCGCGCAGCCCGACTTCTCGCCGGCGCCGCCTGAGGTCTACGCCGAGGCGCCCGCCACGCTGACCTTCGACAAGGCCACCTGGGTCGATCGGCTCAAGCGCTGCTCGGAGCGCGCGCTGCGCGGCCACGCCACCCGCGGCAGCTGCGGCGTGGTGTTCACGCTCAACACCGCGTGGATGGTCAACAGCGACGGCACCCAGACCCAGCAGTCGTGGACCACGGCGCAGCTGTCGGTGTCGGCCGGGGTCAAGGCCGACGACGGCGACAACCTCAACCGCCTCGAGCAGGCGTTCGGCCGCACCCCGGCCGACCTGCCCGACGACGCCGGCGTCGCCAAGCTGATCGACGCGGTCAACACCGATCTCGACGCGCTCCACGAGGCGCCGCTGGCCGATCCCTACGTCGGCCCGGCGATCCTCGAGGGCCGCGCCGCCGGCGTGTTCTTCCACGAGGTGTTCGGCCACCGCATCGAGGGCCACCGCCAGAAGGACGAGACCAGCGGCCAGACCTTCTCGGCGCAGGTCGGCAAGGAGATCATGCCGAGCTGGCTGTCGGTCTACGACGACCCGACGCTGGTCACCCTCAACGGCCTGCAGCTCAACGGCTTCTACCGCTTCGACGACGAGGGCGTCCGCGCGCGCCACACCCACCTGGTCGACGACGGCAAGCTGGTCGGCTTCCTGATGGGCCGCAACCCGATCGCCGCCGGCCCGTCGTCCAACGGCCACGGCCGCAAGCAGGCGGGCTTCGATCCGGTCGCCCGCCAGGGCAACCTGGTCGTGTCGGCCACCAAGACCGTCGAGCGCGCCGACCTCGAGAAGCTGCTCCTCGCCGAGATCAAGAAGCAGGGTCGGCCCTACGGCATGGTCTTCACCGACATCTCGGGCGGCTTCACCAACACCTCGGCGTTCGCGCCGCAGGCGTTCAAGGTCAACCCGGTGATGGCGTACCGCATCTACCCCGACGGCCGGCGCGAGCTGGTGCGCGGCGTCGACATCGGCGGCACGCCGCTGGTCGCGCTGCAGTCGATCCGCGCGGCCAGCCGCGAGGTCGAGACCTTCAACGGCGTGTGCGGCGCCGAGAGCGGCTGGGTGCCGGTGTCGGCGTCGGCCCCGAGCCTGTTGCTCGACAAGCTGGAGATCGAGAAGTCGTTCATCCCCGCCGATCGGCCCCCGGTGCTGGGCCCGCCGGCGATCCGGACCGGAGGTGCCCGATGAAGGCGTCGCTGTTCGTCGTCGCGACGCTCGCCGTCGCCGTCCACCCGGCGCTGGCCAAGAAGCCGCCGCCGGCCCCCGCGGCCACCGCCGGCCCGTCGACCGCCGTGACCCCGGAGATCATCGACGCGATCGCCGAGGAGATGGATCGCGCGATGGCGCGGCTGGCGCTGCCCGACGCGCCCAAGCCGTTCCACATCAGCTACAAGGTCACCGAGGTCGAGGTCAACGACGCGATCGCCAGCCTCGGCTTCATCACCAACGCCACCGAGCGGCACTTCGTCAACATCGAGTGCCGGGTGCGGGTGCAGTACGACGGCCTCGACAACGGCAACTTCGTCATCCCGCGCGAGGAGGGCCTCGACGGCTCGGCCGCGACCAACCTGCCGCTCGAGGCGACGCCGCGGATCGCCCGCCGCGCCGCCTGGCTGGTCACCGACCAGGCCTACAAGGAGGCGCTGGTGCAGCTGCGGGCCAAGCTCGACGCGCGCACCGCGGGCGGCCTGGGCTCGACGCCGCCGCCGGTGTGGTCGGAGGTCCCGGCGCTGGTCAGCGAGGACGCCGTGCTGGTGCCGGTGCTCGAGACCAAGGCCGAGATCAGCGCCCGCGCCGAGAAGCTGTCGGCGGCGTTCCGCGATCAGCCGCACATCCGCGACTCGCGCGTGGCGATCACCTCGTACCTCGAGCGCCGCTGGTACCTGTCGAGCGAGGGCACCAGCACCCACGACACCCGGCGCGCGTCGGGCCTGATCATGGTGGTCAACGGCCAGGCCGCCGACGGCCAGGAGGTCGCGCAGTACCTGTCGCGCTACGGCGCCACCGCCGCCGAGCTGCCGAGCGACGCCGAGCTGACCGCCGCCACCAAGCAGCTCAGCGCCGATCTGCGCGCGCTGATCGACGCGCCGGTGCTGGGCGCGTACACCGGGCCGGTGCTGTTCGAGGGCGCGGCCGCGGCCGACGTCGTGCGCTGGTCGCTGGCGCCCCAGCTCGACGGCACGCCGGTGCCGCTGGGCCTGCCGCCGGCCGAGGCCAAGCGCTTCGGCGGCGAGCTCGCCGAGAAGGTCGGCGCGCGGGTGCTGGCGCCGATGCTGTCGGTGGTCGACGATCCGACGGCGGCGCGCTCGGGCGCGACCTCGGTGATCGGCGGCTACAAGATCGACGACGAGGGCGTGCCGCCGCAGCGGATCGAGGTGATCAAGGACGGCGCGCTGGTGACGCTCCTGACCGCGCGCACCGTGCCGACCGCCAAGGACCGCTCGAACGGCCACGCGCGGCGGGTGGCGCCGGGCGGCGCGTTCCACGGCACCGCGACCAACCTGACCGTGACCGCCAAGGGCGGGCTGCCGACCGCGGCGCTCGAGGGCAAGCTCCTGGCCCAGGCCAAGGCCGCCGGCGTCGACTACGGCCTGGTGATCAGCCAGCTCGACGACTCGGCGATCACCGCGACCACCGAGCTGGCCAAGCGCGAGCTGATCCAGCTGATCACCAACGCCAACCCCGACCTGCCGCCGCCCGCGGTGCTGGCGTACAAGCTCGGCCCGGGCCGCAAGCGCACGCTGGTGCGCGGCGTCCAGCTCGGCGAGATCCCGGTCAAGGCGTGGCGCGAGGTGATCGCCGCCGGCAAGGCGCCGATCGTCAAGAACTTCCTCGCGTCGACCGAGAGCTACCTCGATCACAAGATCGGCGGCGTCGACGAGGGCGCGGTGCCGTCGTCGGGCATCGAGAGCTCGGTGACCACGCCCGACCTGCTGTTCAAGGAGCTCGACGCGGTGCCGCAGCGGTTCGGGCTGCGGGCCCGGCCGGCGGTGGCGTCGCCGGTCACCAAGTGATCGCGCGGGTCCACGCGACCGCCAGCGCCAGCCGCGCCAACGGCCCGGGCCGGCGCTTCGTCGTCTGGTTCCAGGGCTGCACGCTGGGCTGCGCCGGCTGCTTCAACCCGGCGACCCACGTCGCGGCCGGCCCGACGATCGCGCTCGACGAGGTGATCGCGGCCTTCGACGCCGCCGCCGTCGACGGGCTGACGCTGTCGGGCGGCGAGCCGATGCAGCAGGCGCCGGCCGCGCTCGAGCTGCTGCTGGCGGCGCGGCGGCGCGGGCGCTCGACGCTGATGTTCTCGGGCTACACCCGCGGCGAGCTGGCGGCGCAGGCGCTGGGCCCGGCGGTGCTGGCCCACCTCGACGTGCTGGTCGACGGCCGCTACCAGCCCGCCGACAAGCTCGGCCACGGCCTGCGCGGCTCGGCCAACCAGACGCTGCACCTGCTGACGGCGCGCCACAGCCGCGCCGAGGTCGAGGCCACGCCCGAGGCCGAGATCCGGATCGGCAAGGACGGCTCGCTCGAGCTTACCGGCGTCGCGCCGCTGACCGTGCGCTCACTGCGGTGAGCGGACGTCGAGCACGCGGGTGAGGATCTGCACCGGATCGGCGTCGCGCACCGGCAGCGTCGCGCCGACGTCGAGCGGGTACGCGACCAGCGTCCACGGGTAGCGCGGCACGCGCGCGGTGAGCGCGACCCGCGCGAAGCCGGCGGCGCGCGCCTGGATCATCGCGTTGCGCAGCCGATCGGCCGGGGCCTCGGGCGTCAGGTGGATGCGCAGCGTGTCGCTGGCGGCCTCGCGGCGGGCCGCGGCCAGGAACGCCACCAGCGCGGTCGGGCTGACCGACTCGTCGCCGACCCAGATCGCGCCGTCGTCGTCGAGCTCGAGCGTCGGGCCGGCCGGCAGCGGCCGGGCGCCGGGGCCCGCCACCGGCCAGCGCGCGACCGCGCTGCGCTGCCGCGCCGGCTGGACGTAGGCCACCGCGGCGCGATCGAGCGCCTCCCAGCCGGCGATGCGCTGCTTCCAGACGTCGTGGCCGCAGGTCAGGCAGGTCGCGACCGCGGCGCGGATGCGGTCGGTGAAGCGCTCGATCGCCACCGACGCCACCACCGCGGCCTGGCCCTCGGGCACGACGTGGCCGCACTCGCGCGCCAGCTGCGCGCCGCACAGCCGCATCACGTAGCGGCCGACGTCCTCGTCGGGGCCGGCCATGTACTCGCTCCACGCGTCCGACAGCGGCCGGCCCGGCACCGGCGCGGTGATCCGCGGCGCGAGGCCGATCGGCCACACCTTCAGGATCGGCGCCTCGGCGCCGGTGGCCGCGCCGGGCAGCGCGCTGACCGCGTCGAGCGCCAGCCCCAGCACCAGCAGCTCGGCCTCCTCGGCGACGGTCTCGTCCATGCCGACCCGCAAGGTCAGCACGCTCTGCGCGAACGCCGCGAACGCCTCGGGCGTGTTGCCCGCGGTGCGGCACTGCCGGGCCGCGGCCAGGAGCGCCGCGCGGTTGTGATCGGCGCCGCCGCGATCGGCGACCGCGATCGCGTCCTGGCCGCACGCCGCCAGCGCGACCAGCGCCCCCAGCGCGAGCGCCAGCGCCCGGCCGCTCATGTCGCCAGGCGCGCCAGCTTGCGCAGCGTCGGGGGATCGATGAACACGAACGTCGCGTCGCCGAACGCCACCTGGGCGCCGGCGTAGACCGCCGCCGCCGCGCCCGGCGCCAGGGGCTGGCCGTTGACGCGGGTGCCGTTGCGCGAGTTCTCGTCGACGACGACGTAGCCGCGGGCCTCGTCGAAGCCGATCGAGCCGTGGACCTTCGACACCGACTCGTTGTCGATGCGCAGATCGCACCGCCGCGAGCGCCCGATCGTGACCGGCGCGTCGGCGGCGCCGTGCAGCGTGTTCGGCCCGACCAGCATGAACGCGCAGCCGGCCAGCTCGGCGGCCAGCTGCGGCTCGCCCGACACCGGCAGCTGCATCGTCAGCGTGCGCTCGATCGTGGTGTCGGGGTCGCCGTCGGCCGACGGCGTGATGTCGACCAGGATCGGCCGATGCAAGACGTAGCCGCCGCGGACCTCCAGCAAGAGATCGCGCAGCGTCTTCGCGTGCGGACGTTCGTCGAGCGTCATCGCGGGCCCCGGCTGGACGGTAGCACGGCCGCCGCCACGCACGCCGCCAGCGGCGCGTCGGTGACGCCACTCCCGATCCCGACGATCCGGGCGCCGCCGGCCGGCGCCGCGACCGGCTCGCTCGACACCCGCCCGCCGACCCGGTGCACCGCCGCCCACCGCAGCCCGGGGTCGCCGGTCCGGGGATCGACGCCGTGGACGATCGCCTTCACGCGGAAGAAGCTCGGCGGCAGCTCGCCGACGGCGTCCTCGAACGCCTCGAGATCGAGCCGCGCGTCGATCGGCAGCGCGGCGCTGACGACGCCGTGATCGGGGCCGTGATCGTGGTCGGCGTGATCGGCGTGATCGCGGGCGCCGTCGCGCTCGGGCGGGTCGCGCAGCGTCGCCAGCAGCCACGCCGCCGCGGCGTCGGTGGCGCGGGCGATCACCGGCGCGTGGGGCGCCAGCGCGGCCACCGACGCGGTCGTCGCTGCCAGCTCTGCTGGCGTCGCGACGTCGAGCTTCGTCACCAGCACGACGTCGGCGCTCTCGACCTGGATCTGCGCCGCCGTCGAGGTCGCCTGCGCCGCCGGCCACGACAGCGGATCGACGACGGTGACGATCGCCGCCACCCGCACCCGGGCGTCGAGCGGCGGCCGCTCCAGCGTCCAGACGATCGGCACCGGCTCGGCGACGCCGGTGGTCTCGAGCAGGATCGTGTCGACCTCGGGGTTGGCGTCGAGGATGTCGACGATCGTGCGATCGAGCTCGTCGGCCAGCACGCAGCACACGCAGCCGCCGGGCAGCTCGACCTGGCGGGCGGCGCCGCGCGGCAGCAGGTCGGCGTCGATGCCGATCGCGCCCAGCTCGTTGACGACGATCGCCAGCTTGCCCACCGCGTCGCCGGCGCGCGCCCGCGCGGCGATCACGCGGTTGACCAGCGTGGTCTTGCCGGCGCCGAGGAAGCCGGTGAGGACGACGAGCGGGACCTTCATCGATCGCGGAACTCTACGCGGCATTGTACAACCCGGCGATGCGCCGCGCCGTCATCGACATCGGCACCAACACGCTCCTGCTGCTGATCGTCGAGGTCGGCGCCGCCGGTGGCCTGGCCAGAGTCTACGACGGCTGCCGCTTCGGCCGCCTGGGCCAGGGGCTCGACGCCAGCCAGCGGCTGCACCCCGACGCGATCGAGCGGTCGCTGGCGATCTGCCGCGAGTACGCCGCGCTGATCGCCCGCCACGGCGCCACCCAGGTCGACGTGATCGCCACCCAGGCGCTGCGCGAGGCGCAGAACGCGGCCGCGTTCGTCACGCCCGCGACCGCGATCCTCGGCGCGCCGATCACGACGATCGCCGGCGAGCGCGAGGCCGAGCTGGCGTTCCTGGCGGCCAGCCGCAGCCTGCCGGCGCTGACCGGCAAGCCGTTCGTGGTGGCCGACGTCGGCGGCGGCTCGACCGAGGTGATCGTCACCGACGGCGCCCGCGTGGTCACCGCGGTCAGCGTACCGATCGGCGCGGTGCGCCTCGCCGAGCGCCACCTGCCCCACGACCCGCCGACCGACGCCGACGCCGCGGCGCTGTTCGCCGGCATCGACGACCACCTCGCGCGGTTCGTGCCGACCCTGCCCGCCGGCGTCACGCTGGTGGCCTCGGCCGGCACCGCCACCACGCTGGCCGCGCTCGATCTGCGGCTGCCCGCCTACGACCCCGACCAGGTCCACGGCCACGCGCTGGCGCCGGCCACCGTCGAGGGCTGGACCCAGCGCCTGCTGGCGATGACCACCGCCGAGCGCCGCGCGCTGCCGGGGATGGAGGCGCCGCGGGCCGACGTCATCGCCGCTGGCGCCGCGATCTTCGCGCGCCTGGCCGCTCGCCTCGAGGCGCCGCAGGTCATCGTGTGCGACCGCGGCATCCGCTGGGGCCTCGCCTACGCGCTGAACCCCTAGGAGGGTTTGTCGACAAACCCTCCCCCGGCGGGGTCATGCCCCCGCCGGGGCCCCCGCCCGATACGCGAGATCCACCACGCGCGGCGGTCGTAGCGCATCACAGCGTGATGTACGGGCCGCTGGCCGCCGGGTCGGCGTCGTCGCCCTCGTCGTCGATGATCGCCGCGCCGATCGCCGCGCCCTGCAGCACGAAGATGCGGATGCCCGACGGCGCGACCCGCGCGCCCGGCGCCACCCGCCGCATGATCGACACGATGTTGCGCTGGATGTCCTCGACCTCGGTCACCACCGGCCCGGCCTTGACCACCTTGCCGATCCACTTCTCCTCGCCGGTGTCGATGATGCGCAAGAACTCCTCGGAGCTGCCGTCGAAGTACTTCTTGTCGCCGGGCTTGGCCTGGGCCAGCGCCTCCCGGGTCTTGGAGTCGATCTTGGTGCCGAAGAACAGCGCGCAGGTCTTGTCGAGCTTCATGGAGTCGCCGAGCCCGACTGTATCAGGATGCGGCGACGATCATGCCCGCGACGTGCCACTGAGCCACCGCCACCGCCACCGCCACCACCACCGCCACCTCCGCCACCTCCGGTTCACGCCGCGCAACCCGCCCCACCCTCACGCGTCACCCGGGAGGCCAGGCGGACAGCCGTCTCGGGTGGGGGCCCCGACGGGGGCATGACCCCGTCGGGGGAGGGTTTCGCGAGAAACCCTCCCATCAATACGTTCGGGGACAAGGATTCGAACCTTGATGAGCAGCTCCAAAGGCTGCTGTCCTGCCATTAGACGATCCCCGAGTAGAATCAGACGTTAGCATCCGGACCGAGGCGAGACACCTCGAGGACGCGGGCCGCGAGGCCCCATGGTGGCGGGGGGCAGATTTGAACTGCCGACCAAGGGCTTATGAGACCCCTGCTCTACCCCTGAGCTACCCCGCCTACGGCGGCGGAAACTAGACGGTCGCGGCCCGCCTCGCAAGGGGGTTGCTGCGGAAATCACCGGCCGGTCGGCGGCAACGTGACGGCGTACTTCTCCTCGCCCGCCGGGCCGTGCAGCCGCACGGTCAGCGCCCGGCTGGCGCCGTCGACCTCGACCGTGCCGAACGACTGCAGGCCGTCCCACGGCGCCAGGTTGCCGGTGCCGGGCGGCGGCGCCCAGACGAACCGCGCCTCGGGGCCGAACGTCGGGTCGAGCGGGTTGGGTCCGAAGGTCCCGGCGTGCAGCGGGCCGGCGATGAACTCCCAGAACGGCGTGAAGTCGCCGGCCTGCCCGCGCGCCGGATCGAAGTGGTGGGCGGCGGCGTAGTGCACGTCGGCGGTCAGCCACACCACGTCGGCGACACCGCGGCGGTGCAGCTCGCGCAGCACCCACGCCAGCTCGCGCTCGCGGCCGCGCGGCGGGCCCGCTCCCTGGCCCCAGCCCTCCTGCGGCGGCTGCGCGCCGTCGCCGTCGGGGATGATCACCCCCAGCGGCTGATCGCTGGCGACGATCTTCCAGGTCGCGCGCGAGCCAGCGAGCGCGTCGACCAGCCACCGCGCCTGCGCGCCGCCCAGCATGACCGCGCCGTCGGCGTCACGATCGTTGGCGTCGTTGGCGGTGCGGAAGCTGCGCAGGTCGAGCACGAACAGCTCGACGTCGGGGCCGTAGCGCAGCACGCGCTGGATCGGCGAGCCGGCGCCGGCCGGGCCGCGGCGGATCGGCGTGTAGTCGAAGAAGGCCTGGCGCGCGCGGGCGGCCAGCGTCGACGCGTCGCGCTCGCGGTAGCGATCGTCGGCCAGCGTCTGCCCCGGATACCAGTTGTTGTGGGTCTCGTGATCGTCCCACTGCACGACCTGGGCGCACTCGGCGTACAGCGCGCGCAGGTGATCGTCGTCGAGGTTGTAGGCGAAACGGTGGCGGAAGTCGGCCAGCGACTCGGCGACCCGGGCCAGGACCTCGTCGGTGGTGTTGCGCCAGATCCGGCCGTCGGGCAGCGTCACCGCGGGGAGGATCGGGTTGTCGCCGTAGATCAGGTCGCCGGAGTTGAGGAAGAACCGCGGCGCCGCGGCGCGGATCGCCTCGAAGATGCGCAGGCCGCCGAACTCGGGGTTGCGGCCCCAGCCCTGGCCGCAGGTGTCGCCCGACCACGCGAACCGCCACGTGGTCCCGGCCGCCGGCGGCGTGACGAAGCGGCCCACGACCGGCGCGCTGCGATCGCGGCCGTCCTCGAACACGACGCGGTAGACGATGGTCTGCCCGGCGGGCAGGCCGGCCAGCGCGACGATGCCGGTGAGGTCACCGTTGGCATCGACCGCGGGGCCATCGACCCGCCGCGGGCGCGCGAACCGCTCGCTGGTGTCCCACTCGACGCGCATCCGCGCCGGGCGGTCGCTCTGGGCCCACACCACCGCGGTGTCGCCGTCGACGTCGCCGGCCTGGACCCCGCGCGGCACCGCGATCCGCGGCACCTGGGCCTGCGGCGAGCGGCGGCAGGCGGCGAGCGCGGCGGCGGCCGCCGACCCGCGCAACAGGTCGCGACGACTGGGGTTTGGCATCGGCCGCGAGAATAACGCGCCGTCGACGCAACCGCCGCGCGCGGCGGCCGATAGGAGCAGCAACGCCGGCCCTACCCCCGGCACAACGCCACCCCGAGGTTCCCATGATGCTCCGCACCGCCATCGCGTCGACCCTGTTCACCACCGCCCTCGCCGGCACCGCGCTCGCCGATCAGGCGTACACCAGCGACCCGACCGAGCTGACGATCCAGCTCGCCGAGGATCGCAACGACGTCGCGAAGGGCATCACCTCCAAGTACCACCTGCGGATCCACGGCCGGGTGCACGCGGCCAGCGGCGAGATCTCCCGCGCCGATCGGGTCGACGTCGAGTGGATCGCCGGCGGCAAGAAGCTGACCACCGCGTCGTGCGACGTCGACGCCAGCGGCGACAGCGCGCAGTTCAACTGCGAGGGCACCGATCAGCTCGACGCGTTCGGCGACGTGACCGCGGTGTTCAAGTTCACCCGCGACGCCGACGACTCGGTCACGACGCTGTCGACCCACCAGCTCAAGGTCGGGCGGTTCTGGAACTGGTACATGCGCAACGACAAGCGCCTGTACTACGCGCAGTACCAGGTGATGCCGCTCGATCTGGCGAGCAGCGCGCTCATCTCGGAGGAGGACTGGGGCGCCGGCGACCACCGCGTGCAGATCTACGGCTGGGCCACCACCGAGGGCGGGGCGACGCCCGAGGCCGAGACGCTGCGCTGCTCGGTCGACGGCAAGCGCCTCGCCGACTTCAACGCCAGCGGCGGCTACGGCAGCATCCTCGAGGCCACCGACTGGCGCGACCCGCAGGTCAACCCGCGCGTGGCCCACGTCAACCGGTACTCGATCTGGATCGGCGGCTTGACCTGGGGCTCGTCGGCCGACGTCGACCGGAGCCGCTTCAGCGGCGATCTGATCGTCATGGGCGACCACCCGGGGCAGTGGAGCTGCGACTGGCGCGCCAAGGGCAAGGTGCTGCGCACCTTCACCTTCGCCGTCGGCGCCGACGGCTTCGCGCTGCCCCACGCCGAGCAGGCCGCGGGCCTGGCGCTGCCGGCGGGCAAGAAGCTGATCGACGTCACCGTGCCGGAGAGCGCGCCCGACCCGTACCTCGATCCGTCGATGAGCAAGGCCGGCGGCCTGTGGGGCCAGGCGTGGCGCCTGCCCGCCACCGGCGCACGGCTGGCGTCGGTCGCGAACCGCCCGGGCTTCGAGAGCGCGCCGCCCGCCGGCGCCAAGGCCGCCGGCAAGCCGGCCAAGGGCAAGAAGCGGAAGTGAGCCCGGGGCCGGGTGCTACGATGAACCCGATGACGCGCACGCCGCCGCGCGAGGCGACTTACGACGACGTGCTGGCGTTGCCCGAGCACGTGATCGGCGAGATCGTCGACGGCGAGCTGGTGGTCTCGCCGCGCCCGGCGCCGCTCCACGCGCTGGCCGCGGCGGCCATCGCCGAGGAGCTGGGGCCGCCGTTCAAGCGCGGCCGCGGCGGCCCCGGTGGTTGGGTCATCCTGTTCGAGCCCGAGCTGCACCTCGGCAAGGACGTGCTGGTGCCCGACGTGGCCGGCTGGCGCCGCGAGCGCATGCCCGAGGTGCCGATCGAGCTGCCGTACTTCACGCTGGCCGCCGACTGGGTGTGCGAGGTGCTGTCGCCGTCGACCGCGCGCCTCGATCGCACCCGCAAGCTCGCCGCCTACGCCCGCAACCGGGTCGGCCACGTGTGGTTCGTCGACGGCCTCGCCCAGACGCTCGAGGTGCTGCGCCTCGACGGCGACACCTACCGCATCGTCCTGACCGCCGCCGCCGCCGAGCGGGTCCGCGCCGAGCCGTTCGACGCGATCGAGCTCGACCTGGCGATCCTGTGGCAGCGGTGAGCGCCGGCGCGGCGTATTGACCCGCGGTCAAGAAAGCGAAGAAAGGCGACGGCGGCTTTCGCGGGTGCGGGCGGCGCGTATGCTGCCGCCATGGACTTCGCACTCGATGACGACCAGGCGCTGATCGTCCAGACCGTGCGCCGCTTCGTCGACAAGGACCTGCGGGCGTGGGCCGGCGACGCCGACCGCGCGGCCGAGGCGCCGGGCAAGCTGGCGACCGTGGCCGGCGACCTCGGCTTCTACCTCGACGCGGTGCCCGAGGCCGCGGGCGGCTTGCTCGACGGCGCCTACGCCCACGTCACCCGCGCGCTGCGCGGCCTCGAGCTGGGCCGCGGCTGCTCGGCGATGGCGGCGCTGCTCGAGTGCAACGTCGAGCCGGCGCTGGCGGTGGCGCGGTGGGGCAGCGACGCCGCCAAGGCCGAGCTGTTCGCCAGCCTGGCCGCCGGCGGCCTGGCCACCACCGGCCGCGACAGCCGCGGCGCGCTGACGCTGACCGCCGACGGCGACGGCGTGCGCGTGACCGGCAAGATCGGCCCGCTGCCCGCGCTCGGCCGCGCCAGCCACGTGCTCCTGTGCGCGACGCTCGACGGCGCGCCGGTCGCGCTGCTGATCGCGACCGCCGGCCAGCGGGTCGCGGCGCAGGCGCCGTCGGCGTGGCGCGCCGCGGCCTGGGGCACGCTGACGCTCGAGCACGCGCTGGTGCCGGCCAGCCACGTCGTCGCCCGCGGCGCCGACCCGGTCGCGCTGATCGGCGCGTGGTACCGCAGCTCGCTGGCGGCGCGCGCCGCCGGCGTGGCGGTCGCCGCGATGGAGCACGCGCGGCACTACGCCAGCGAGCGCGTCCAGTTCGGCCAGCCGATCGGCCGCTTCGAGTCGCTGATCGGCCTGCGCGACGACGCGCTGACCGCGGCCACCGCGGCGCGGCTGATGGCGCTCCACGCCGCGTGGCTGTGCGATCGCGCCACCGACGGCGCGTCGATCGCGGCCGCCGCCGACGCCGCCAGCCGCGCGCGCGTGGTCGCCGGCGACGCCGTGCGCCAGGCCACCGTCGACGCGGTGCAGATCTACGGCGGCTACGGCTTCGTCAACGACTACCCGGTCGAGAAGCTGATGCGCGACGCCCGCCCCTACGAGCAGCTGTTCGGCGACGAACGCTTCGATCGCGTGCTCGCCGATCCCGACCGCGCTGGAGGCATCTGACCATGGACATCTTCCACGACAACGCGATGCTCGCCGGCGTGCGCCAGATGCTGGGCGCGTTCGCCAAGCAGTACATCCGGCCGGTCGCGATGAAGCACGATCGCGAGGAGTCGATGCCGTGGGCGCTGATGAAGCAGGCCCAGGCGTTCGGCATGACCCAGACCGCGGTGGTCGACGGGCGCAAGGCGCTGACCGGCAAGGACGACGAGGAGGGCGCCAACAAGCCCAAGAGCCAGTCGCGGCTGGGCGTGGTCGGCTCCGAGGAGCTGGCCTACGGCTGCGCCGGCGTGTGCCTGGCGATCGGCGGCAGCGGCCTGGCCGCGTCGCCGGTGGCGCGGATGGGCACCGAGGAGCAGAAGCAAGAGTTCCGGCGGCTGCTCAAGGGCGACGACGAGCACGGCCACATCAAGGTGGCGGCGATGGCGCTGTCCGAGCCGTCGACGGGCTCCGACATCTCGAGCCTGTCGACCACGGCGCGCCCCGACGGCGACTACTTCGTGATCAACGGCCACAAGCAGTGGATCACCAACGGCCAGTCGGCGGCGGCCTACGTGGTGTGGGCGCAGACCGATCCGTCGGCCGGGCGCGCCGGCGTGCGCGGCTTCCTGGTCGCGCGCGGCACGCCGGGCCTCATCCCCGGCCGCAAGGAGCACAAGCTCGGCATCCGCGCGTCGGAGACCGCCCAGGTGCACTTCGAGGACTGCCGCGTGCACAAGGACATGATGCTGGGCATCGGCGCGTCGAGCGAAGGCCTCGGCGACACCAAGAAGATGCTCGACTCGACGCGGCCGATGGTCGGCGCGCAGGCGGTGGGCATCGCCCGCGCCGCGTTCGACTACCTGGTCGAGCGGGTGCAGGGCGGCACGATCCACGGCACCGCGCTCAAGCAACACCAGCACGTCGCGTTCGAACTGGCCGAGATGGAGATGGAGATCCAGGCGGCGCGCGCGCTGGTGCACAAGTCGGCGTGGATGGCCGACCACGGCCAGGACAACGTGCGGATGGCGTCGATCGCCAAGGCCTACGGCGCCAAGGTCGCGCAGGACGTCACCGCCCGCGCGCTGACCTTGCTCGGCGAGGAGGCGCTCGAGCCCGACCACCCCGTCGAGAAGTGGTACCGCGACGCGAAGATCTACGACATCTTCGAGGGCACCGGCCAGATCCAGCGCCGCATCATCGCCCGCTCGATCCTGGGCGTGAACGCGACCTGAGCGCTGGCCCCGGCTACATGCAGACGCCGAAGTCGGGGAGCGCCGGCACCATCATGCAGGTCCCCGTCGCGCACGGGTGGGTCGCGTTGCACATCGGCGCGCACGCGAAGTTGTTGTCGCAGGTGTAGTCGAGGCCGCAGCCCCGGAAGCACTCCGCGCCGGGCGCCTGGGTGCCGACCGCGCGGCAGAAGGTCGACACCGGGCTGCCGCCGACGCCGAGCCGCGCGTCGCACGACTGGTTGGCCGGGCAGCTGCCGGCGGTGAGCGGCGCGCACGGCAGCTCGCAGGTGCCGTCGCGGAGGGTCGCGTACTGCAGGCACTCGCCGCCGTTCTCGCAGTCGTTCGGGCCGTGGCACAGCGTCCGGCACAGCCCCTGGCTGCAGGCCAGCCCGACGTCGCAGTCGTCGCGATCGTCGGCCTGGGTGCAGGCACCGCCCTCGGCGACGGCCCCGGTGAGCGGGACGCAGCGCGGGCCGATCGGCGGCGTGGTGCCGGTGCGGACGATCGCGCACTTCTCGCCGGTCGGGCAGTCCTGCGCGACGGTGTCGCACGGGACCAGCGCCGGCGTGTCGATGCCGGCGTCGATCGGCGCGACCGGCGCGTCGATGGCGGGGGTGGCGTCGTCGCTCCCGCATGCAGTGGACGCGACGGCGGCGACGGCGACGGCGACGGCGAGGCGGGTCGAGCGGGCGCAGGGTGCAGGCATATGCCGATGTACCAGCGGCCCAGCCGGCGGTTGCACGGCGGGCCGCACCACCGGCCGCCCCCACGCAGCGCGCCGTGCGCTGCGTCGCTGATCGATCAGGTTTGATCAGCGGATCAGGCGCGGGGCGGGCGCGGGCGGGTCACTGCACGCACAGCTCGAGATCCGAGACGGCGACGCCGGTCGGCATCGGGCGCAGCGTCACGGCGGTCAGGCTGGGGGTGTCGGTCGGCGCCAGGTACGCGGACCAGTCGATCGCGTACAGCCGGTGGGTGCTGATCGGCACGGTCGGCTGGAACAGGTACTCGCCGTGGAGCTGCGACTGCACCTGCAGCCGCGGCAGGCCGCTGCCGTCGGCGTGCGCCGCCAGGTACAGCGTCGCGGAGGTGAAGCTCAGGCCGGCCACGCTGAAGCGGACGCGGAAGTAGTCGGTCGTGCTGTTGAACACGATGCCCGGGCCGAACGACGCGTAGTTGTGCGGCTCGCCCGACAGCGAGCACGCCGGATCGGCCAGCGAGTAGGCGCACGCCGCCGCCCAGGCGTCGACCCGGGCGTAGCCGCCCTGCCCGGCCGGCCACGACAGCCGCCACAGCACGCGGCCCGGACCGTTGGAACACGGCGGTGCAGCGGCGGCGTCGATCGGCGGCGCGGCGTCGGGCGCGGCGGCGTCGATCGCCACGGCGTCGATCGCCACGGCATCGGTGGCCGCGGCATCGGTGGCCGCGGCATCGGTGGCCACCGCATCGATCATCGCCGCATCGATCGTCGCCGCATCGATCACCACCGCATCGATCGTGGCGGCGTCGATCACCGCCGCATCGACCACCGCGCCATCGACCACCGCAGCATCGACCGCCGCGGCGTCGACCACCGCCGCATCCACCACCGCGCCATCGCCACCCACGGCGGCGTCGATCGCCGCACCGCCGTCGTCGCCACCGCACGCCGCCAGCGCGAGCACGAGCCAGGCGCGGCGCAGGCGAAGCGGTGACATGCCTCGACTATCGGGCCGCGACCGCGGCGCGGCAAGCGCTGCGCGCGGCCGCCAGCCGTCGTACGCTGCGCGCATGTCGACCTGGCGCGAGCACCCGCTGTGCGCGTCGCCGACGCCGTGGCCGGCGCGGTTCTGGGGGCCCGAGCGCCTCGACCCGACCGCCTGGCGCGAGCTGGCCGGCCGGCTGGTGATCGACGACGAGGTCGCCCGGCTGTGCGCGGTGCTGGCCGGCGCCGATCGGATCGTCGACGTCGGCGGCGGCACCGGCCTCCTGACCCAGGCGCTGGCCGCCCAGGTCGCGCCGGTGACGATCGTCGAGCCCTCGGCCGAGCAGCGCGCGCACCTGCCGCCCGGGCTGACGGCGATCGCCGGCCGCGCCGAGGCGGTGCCGCTGCCCGACGCCAGCGCCGACGCCGCGATCGCCACCTGGGTGCTGCAGTATTGCGACGATCCGGCGCAAGCCGTGCGCGAGCTCGCCCGCCTGGCCCGTCGTCGCGTCGCGATCGTGCAGGCCGCGCCCGACAACCAGCTGGTCGACATCTACAACGCCGAGGCCGCGGTCGCCGGCCTGCCGCCGGCGCATCACGGCTGGCTGCTGGCCCTGGCCGCCGAGACGCTGGGCGCCGTCGGCTTCGCGATCGAGCTGACCCGCGTGCGCGCGCCGGTGCGGGTCGCCCCCGCCGAGGCCGACGCGGTCGCCGACACGCTGGCCCGCCTGCACTTCGCCGGCCACCCGGCGCTGCCCGCGATGCGCGCCGCCACCGCGCCGCTGATCGCCGGGTTCGCCCGCGACGGCGCGCTGATCGACGATGGCGTGCTGTTGCTGGCGCGGCGCCCGCGCTAGTCGCGCGGGAGCTGCACGGGGATCCACGACCGGCTGGCCATCGTCGCGGTCACCGCGCCGCCGCGCACCGCGACACCGCGTCGCGGTGGGCGCACCACGCGCGTGGTTACCGTGTCGACGGAGGTCCCTATGCGCGCTTCCCTCAGCGTCCTCGCCGCGGCGGCGTTGCTCGCCGTCCCGGGCTGCGGGTCGGTCGAGTCCCAGCCCGACGCCCCGACCACCGCCACCCTCACGGTCACGACCACCGGCGACGGCGTGGTGGCCTCGAGCCCCGGCGGGATCGCCTGCGGCTCGACCTGCGCCGCGACGTTCGACCTCGGGACCGCCGTCACGCTGACCGCGACGCCGGGCGCCGCCGCGACGTTCGCGGGCTGGTCCGGCGCCTGTAGCGGGACCGCGCCGACGTGCACGCTGACGATCGCGGCCGCCACAACCGTCGGCGCGACCTTCGCCGTCCTGCAGCGGACGGTCACGGTGGTGCCCACCGGCGATGGCAGCGGCACGATCGAGTCGTCGCCCGCCGGCCTGGTGTGCCCGGGCGCGTGCACGCTGACGGTCGCGCATGGCACCGTCGTCACGCTGACGCCGCACCCGGCGCTGGGCGCGACCTTTGCGGGCTGGACCGGCGGCGGTTGCACCGGCGCGGCGCCGTGCGTGCTGACCGTCACCGCCGACGTGTCGATCCAGGCGGCGTTCGCGCTCGATCACACGCTGGTCGTCACCCGCGCCGGCAGCGGCAGCGGCACCGTCACGTCGAACCCGCCGGGCATCACCTGCGGCGGCGACTGCAGCGAGACCTACGCGCAGGGAACGGTGGTCACGTTGACCGCGACCCCCGACGGCGGCTCGACCTTCGCGGGTTGGAGCGGCGCGTGCGCGGGCACCGGCACCTGCATGGTGACGATGGACGCGGCGCAGACCGTCACGGCCAACTTCACGCTCGGTCAGTACACGCTGACCGTCAGCCGCACCGGCACCGGCGTCGGCACGATCACGTCCAACCCGGCCGGCATCACCTGCGGCGCCGACTGCACCGAGGACTACGGGTTCGGCACGTCGGTGTCGCTGACCGCGACCCCGGCCGCCGGCTCGAGCTTCGGCGGCTGGGGCGGCGCCTGCAGCGGAACCGGCGCGTGCGCGGTGTCGATCACCGGGATGACCACCGTCACCGCGACGTTCACCCTCAACCAGTACACGCTGACGGTGACCCGCGCCGGCACCGGCACGGGCACCGTCACCTCGAGCCCGGCCGGCATCACCTGCGGCGCCGACTGCACCGAGGTCTACAACCACGGCACCGCGGTCACGCTGACCGCGGCCCCGGCGGCCGGCTCGACGTTCTCGGGCTGGAGCGGCGCCTGCACGGGCACCGGCACCTGCGCGGTCACGCTGACGGCGGCGACCTCGGTGACGGCGACCTTCGCGCTCGTGCAGTACACGCTGACCGTCGCCCGCGCCGGCACCGGCACCGGCACGGTGACGTCGAGCCCGACCGGCATCTCCTGCGGCACCGACTGCAGCCAGCCCTACAACGCGGGCACCGTGGTCACGCTCACCGCGACCGCGGCGGCGGGGTCGTACTTCGCCGGCTGGAGCGGCGGCTGCACCGGCACCGGCACCTGCGCGGTCACGGTCACCGCGGCGCAGACGATCAGCGCGACGTTCACGCTGCGCGGCTCGGTCTACGCGATCCGCGACAGCGACGACATGTTCCAGCGCGGCAACCCCGACACCGGCGCGATCGCCGACGTCGGGCTGCTCGGGGTCACCTACGCGTTCGGTGACTGCGCCTACAACAGCGCGACCGGGGCGATGTACATGGTCGACGGCCGGGGCGCGAAGGGCCTGTACCGCGTCAGCCTGACCACCGGCGCCGCCACGCTGGTCGGCACCCACAACGTCGCCGACATGTTCGCGCTCGCTTACGACGCCGGCAACGGCTTCCTCTACGGCATCGCCGGCGACGGCAACCTGTACCGCTTCAGCACCACCACCGGCGCCGCGACGCTGATCGGCGCCACCGGGGCCAGCGGTACCATCAACGGCCTGGCCTGGGACTCCACGCGCAACCGACTGGTCGGCCTCACCGCGGCGCTGAGCGGCGCCACCGTCTACAGCATCAACGTCGCCACCGGCGCCGCGACCTCGCTCGCGTCGAGCCTGCCCGGCATCGACAACAACGGCTGGACCTATGACCCGGTGATCGATCGCTTCTGGGCCGTCGACTACGGCGGCAACATCTTCCAGTACAACCCGACGACGTTCGCCCGCACGACGTTCGCGACCGGCCAGGGCGCGCACACCTGCATGGCCTACGTGCCGTGAGCCAGCGCCGGCGGTGAGCGCATCCGCCAGGCGTGCTGTCGCGCGACCATGCGACGCAGTGACATCGGCGGCGCCGTCGCCATCGTGGCGCGTGGCGCGTGCGGGTGGTGTGGGTGACGCGCGGTCGGCCCGCGGGCGCTCCGAAGGGAGGCAACGGCCATGCGCGCAATCGAGATCAGCTTCGCGTCCATGCTGGCCCTCACCGCGATCACCCTCGGCTGCGGCGGCGCGGGAGGCGACGGGGACGGGGGGCTCGAGGTGGACGCCACGCCGCCGATGGTGGCCTGCCCACGCTCGCCCAGCTCGCGCCCGGGTGGAACGAGCTGCGGCCGGGCGGCGACACCATCTGCGGCGACGGCACCCCGTGGGCGTTCTACGCCCGCCGCGGCACCGTGAACCGCGTGCTCATCGAGTACCAGGGCGGCGGCGGCTGCTGGAACGAGCAGACCTGCTTCACCGACCAGCGGGCGGTGACCGCGCTGCGCCTCGAGCCCGACCTGATCGACGAGGCCGCCAACGCCGGGATGCACGACCACGGCGACGGGCGCAACCCGTTCCGGGACTGGCACCACGTGATCGTCTCGTACTGCACCGCCGACCAGCACTGGGGCGACGCGGTGCGCCAGTACGGCGCCCACACCTTCCATCACAAGGGCGCGGTCAACGCGCAGGCCGCGCTCGACTGGGTGTTCGCGAACATCCCGTCGCCCGAGCGCGCGTTCGTCGCCGGCCACAGCGCCGGCGCGTACGGCTCGGTGCTCGGCGCGGCGATCGTGGCGCACCACTACCCGGACGCCGCGGTGTTCCAGCTGGGTGACTCCGGCGTCGGCGCGAACGGGCCGACGTCGATCCAGCCGGTCATCGCGCAATGGAACGTGCTCGCGCACTACCCCGCGTACCTCGGCGGCGACCCGCTGCAGATGCAGGACCTGAACGACCTTTACCTCGAGGTCGCGCGCGCCTTCCCGCAGCTCCGGCTGAGCGAGGTCACCAGCGCCTTCGACATCGACCAAGGCGACAACTACGCCTACCTGGGCGGCAGCGGGGGCACCCGTGGCTGGTCGGCCGACGCCCGAGCCGCGCTGGCCGAGCTCGACGCCGCGATCCCCGCGTTCAGCGCGTACCGATCGCCAGGCTGGCACCACGGCATCACCAACCACCTGGAGTTCCACACGCTGGCGGTCGGCGCGCTGGCCGTCGCGCAGTGGGTGGAGTCGCTGATGGGCGCCCAGGTGCCACCCAGCGTCGACTGCGGCGACGACTGTGGGGGCACGCTCTACGGCGACCACGGCGCGCCCGAGGAGTGGGCCTGCCTGGCGACCGCACCGCCGCCCCCGGTTCCCGAGGTCGCGACCGCCCACGTGGTGTTCCGGCTGACGCGGCCAGGCGGTGCGCCCGCGCCAGGCGTCGCGGTGCAGGCCTGCGCGGCGACCGATCACGACTGCGCCGCGCCGCTCGTCGCAGGCGTCACCGATCCGCTGGGCGCTGTCGAACTCGCCGTGCCGACGGGCAGCGTCGGCTTCGACGGCTTCCTGATGGCGCGCGGCGACGGCTCGTTCGTCGATCGCTTCTACTTCCGTCCACCGCTTCGGCGATCGCACCACCCGTTCCTGCTGCGCCCGACGTGGGAGCACACCACGGCGGCGCAGGTACAGGCGATGGGCGTCGCCTTCGGCGTCACCGCCGACCCCGCCAAGGGCGCGATGACGATCGGGACGTCGGACTGCGCGAACGGCGTGACGGCGCAGGCCACGGTGCGCGTCGACGGCCGTGCGCCCGACGGCTACTGGGACCCGACCCGCGGCCTGAACCCGACGTCCGGGGTGCTCTACTACTGGCTGAACCTCACGCCGGGCGTCCACGACGTGGTCGTGACCCGGACCAGCGACGCCGCCCCACTGACGACGACCAGCCTGTACGTCGGCGCCGGCTCGATGACCCAGGCGTTCGCTCTCGGCCCGGGCCGCTGACGGCACACCTCGGCGGGCGTCACTCGTCGACGGTGTACAGGTCGACCGGATCGACCCGCCCGCGCAGCGCGACGCTCGAGGCGATCTTGCGCAGGCGGTACTTGCCGGGCTCGCGCAGCCGCGCGACCACCGCGTCGGTGACCAGCACCGCGACGCCGTGGTCCTTGGTCAGGCCCTCGACCCGCGACGCGACGTTGACCGCGTCGCCGATCACCGTCGACTCGATCTTCGACGCGAAGCCGATCGTCCCCATCACCACCTCGCCGCCGTGGGCGCCGACGCCGTTGGCGATCGGCGGCAGCCCGATCGCCGCGCGCTCGGCGTTGAGCGCGGCCAACTCGCGGCGCATGCCGAGGATCGCGTCGAGCAGCCGGTCGGTGTGCTCGTCGTCGAACAGCGCCATGATCGCGTCGCCGATGTACTTGTCGACGAAGCCGCCGGCCTCGTCGATCGCCTTGCCCATCCGCTCGAGGTAGTCGTTGAGCATCGCGTACAGCTTCACCGGCGGCATGCCCTCGGACAGCCGGGTGAAGCCGCGGATGTCGGAGAACAGCACCGCGACGGTGCGGGTCGCGCTGGTGCCGACCTGGATGTTCTCGATGCCCTCGGGCGCGACCACGGCGAGGAACTTGCGCGGCACGAACCGCTCGAACGACGTCAGCGTCTTGCGCAGCCGGCCGAACGAGCCCTCGAGCGCCCCGGCCATGTCGTTGAAGGCGTCGGCCAGCTGGCCGATCTCGTCGGCGCGCTCGACCCGGGCGCGGTGGGTCAGGTCGCCGGCGGCGATCTGTGCGGCGTCGGCCGCCAGGTGCCGCACCGGCCGCGCCAGCCGGCGCGCCAGCACGATCGCGCCGGCCACGCCGAACAGCAGCGCCAGCGCGCCGATGAACAGCGCCTTCTCGACCGCCGCCGCGACCGCGCGGTCGGCCGCCGCCAGCGACACCCCGACCCGCAGCGTGCCGATCGTCTTGCCCGACGCGATCGTCACCGGCGTCGCGACCTCGGCGATCCGCTCGCCGCGGCCGGCGCGGCGCGCCTCGCCGACCAGCACCGGGCGCAATAGCCAGGTCTCGGCGGCGCGCACGCTGGTCGCGGCGATCGCGGCCCGGGTCACCGCCAGCGGCACCAGGTCGGGGATGAACCCGCCCTCGAGATCGCGGGGCGCGCCGGCCACCACCCGATCGTCGCGGCGGTGGTCGTGCACCAGCGCGTAGACCACGTCGGGGTTCTTGGTCAGCAAGAGCTCGGTCGAGACCCGGACCTGGCTCCAGTTCTCGTCGTCGAGCTCGTTCATCAGCATGTCGGCCATGGCCATCGCCAGGGCCCGGGCCTCGGCCCGCTTCTGATCGCGCACCAGCCGCCGCTCGGACGTCGTCCACTGCCACACCACCACCGCGACGATCGCGACGATCAACAGCGCGGTCGCGGTGGCGAGCCGCGCGGTCAGGCCGATCCGCAGCTTCACGGCGCGCCCTCCACCACCTCGAGCGCCTCGACGTACGGGATCCAGAAGCGATCGCCGTAGGTCGCGGCGCAGGCCGGCGGCACCGCCAGCGCGATCGGCCCGCCCAGCCGCGCCGAGATCGGCGCACCGTCGGCGCCCCAGCGGGTCGCGAGCAGGAAGCCGCAGCGATCCAGATCGTCGATCGCCAGCACCAGCGGATCGGCGGGGTCGCGGTGGATCGGCGCCTTGCCGCGCACGATGACCCGGCCGCCCGGCGGCAAGGTCACGCCGGCGGCGCGCAGCACGTCGAGCACGCGGACGCCCAGCAGGTGCACCGGCGTCGACGGCCAGTGCACCTTCCACCCGACCGGCCCGTCGAGCGTGGTCGCCGGCAGCGCGGCCAGCGCCGCGGCGTCGAAGCCGCGCTCGCCGACCGCCAGGCGCGCCGGCTCGGTGCCGACGATCACGTCGGTGACGTAGAAGCTCCAGTAGCGGTCGGGGTACAGCGCCACCGTCTCGGGCGACTCGCTGTGCGGGAACACCAGGAAGATCGGCCCGCCCGACGCCCGCGAGATCGGCGCGCCGTCGGCGGCGATCGCCAGCAACACCCGGAAGCTGCGCAGCCCGGCCAGGTCCACCGTCGAGCGGAACCCGTCGATCGCGACGAACGTGATCTCGGTGACGCCGGCCGCGGCGCGGTAGCGATCGAGCAGGTCGCGGACCAGGATGCCGCGGAAGTCGATGACGCGATCGCGCTCGGTCGGGTTCTGCGGGTTGACCGTGCGTACGTGGGCGGTGGCCGCGGCGTCGATCGCCGCCCAGTCGAGCGTGGCGCCCGGCCCGTCGAGCTGCCCGGTGATCGTCAGCGTCCGCCCGGGCTCGGCGGCGACCTGATCGGCGTGGCTGGCCACCTCGGCCTCGTTCGCGGCCACCGCCTCGGCGTGCAGCCGCGCGAGCTCGGCGTCGCTGGGGCCGCGCGCGCACGCGGCGAGCGCGAGCGCCGCGAGCGCGGCCAGCCGGGGCACGCCTTGCATCGCCGGGCAGTATGACACGGGGCCGCGGGGCGCCGCGGCGCTTCAATCCGCGACGAAGCCCTTCCACCGGCGCAGGTAGCCGCCGAAGTGCGGCGACACCGCGCGCGCCTCGAGCTCGGCGATCGTCAGCGGCGGGCGCCGCGGCTCCCAGCCCGGCGCCGCCGACGCGCGCGGCCAGTCGGGGTTGACGATCGCGGCGCGGCCGAGCGCGACCAGATCGGCGCCGCGATCGAGCGCCGCCTGGGCCTCGGCCACCGTCCAGATCGCACCGGCGACGACGATCGCGACGTCGGCCGGGATCGCCGCGCGGAACAGCGGGATCGGGTGCTGGTCGGGGCGCTTGGCGGTCATCCGCTCGCTGCGCCACAACGACAGGTGGATGAAGTCGGCGCCGTCCTCGCACAGCCAGCGCGCGACCGCGATGGTCTCGTCGAGATCGAGGCCGCGGGCCTGGCCGAAGTCCTCGGGCGACAGCCGCACGCCGACGACGAACCCCGGCGCCACCTTGGCGCGGACCGCGCGCATGACCGTGCGGATCAGCCGCGCGCGGCCGGCGAGATCGCCGCCCCAGCCGTCGGTGCGCTGGTTCATCGCCGACGACAGGAACTGCGACAGCAGGTAGCCGTGGGCGCCGTGCAGCTCGACTCCGCCGAAGCCGGCGCGCTCGCAGCGGGCCGCCGCGTCGGCGAACGCGGCGATCGTGCGGGCCAGATCGTCCTCGGTGGCCGCCCGCGGCGGCTCGAACTCGGGGCCGTCCTCGTGGTAGGCGCTGGCGCTCCACGGCTGCTGGCCGGTCAGGCTCGACGGCGCGCGCGTGCCGCCGTGGAACAGCTGGACCGTCGGCAGCCCGCCGTGGGCCGCCAGCGCGGTGGCCAGCTCGCGCAGCCGCGGCACCTGATCGTCGCGGTCGACGCCGAGCTCCCCGGGCCAGCCCTGGCCGTCCTTGGCCACGTAGGCGGCGCAGGTCGAGATCAGCCCGAACCCGCCGGCCGCGCGCCGGGCCAGCCACGCGAGCTCGACGTCGGACAGCGTGCCGTCGGCGTGGCTCTGCAGGTTGGTCAGCGGCGCCAGCGCGACGCGGTTCGGGATCGTCACGCCGTTCTTGAAGCGGTACGAGTCATGCGGAGTGGGCACGCCGGGACTGTGGGGCCGAGTCGGCCCGCCCGCAACGCGCGAAGTGGCGCGCCGGCGCCGATCGCCCGATACTATTTTCCATGGGCCTCGCCGTCGGCATCGACCTCGGCACCACCAACTCGGTGGTCGCCATCGCCACGCCGACCGGGGTCGAGTTCGCGCTCGGCCCCGCCGGCGAGCGGGTCCACCCGTCGGTGGTCGGGTTCCAGCCCGACGGCTCGGTGGTGGTCGGGCTCGACGCCAAGCACCAGCGGGTCGACTTCCCGGCGACGACGATCTACTCGGCCAAGCGGCTGATCGGCCAGAACGTGCGCACGCCGCTGGTCCAGCTCGCGCTGACCGGCCTGCCGTACGCCGTCGAGGAGGGCCCCAACCAGCAGCCGCTGATCGTCATCGAGGGCCGCCGGGTGACCGTGCCCGAGGTGTCGGGTCACGTGCTGGCCCACCTCAAGGCCTGCGCCCAGCGCCAGCTCGGCCAGGCGGTCACCGACGCGGTGATCACCGTGCCGGCCAACTTCACCGACGCCCAGCGCCAGGCCACCAAGGAGGCCGGACGGCTGGCCGGCCTCGAGGTGATGCGCCTGCTCAACGAGCCGACCGCGGCGGCGCTGGCCTACGGCTTCGGCCAGCACAAGGACGAGACGGTCTGCGTCTTCGACTTCGGCGGCGGCACTTTCGACGTCAGCCTGCTGGCGATCAAGGACGAGGTGTTCGAGGTGCTGGCCACCGACGGCGACTTCTTCCTGGGCGGCGACGACATCGATCGCGCGATCGCCGAGTTCCTGGCCGCCGAGATGAACCGCCAGCTGCGCGTCGATCCGCGCCCCGACGCCGGCCTGATGACCCGGCTGGCGATCGCCGCCGAGGAGATCAAGATCCACCTGTCCGAGGCCACCGCCGCCGAGGGCACGGTCGACGGCCTGCTGCACCGCGGCCGGTCGCTGTCGCTGCCGTTCCGGCTGACCCGGCCGCAGCTCGACGAGCTGATCCGCGGCTACGTCGATCGGACGATCGAGCTGACCCGCAACGTCCTGACCGCGGCCCACCTCGAGGTCGGCGCGATCACCGAGGTGGTGTGCGTCGGCGGCTCGACCCGGGTGCCGCTGGTGCGGCGGCGGCTGGCCGAGCTGTTCGGACGCGAGCCCGCGCTGCGGATCAACCCCGACGAGGTCGTCGCCCAGGGCGCGGCGATCCAGGCCGGCAGCCTGTCGGGCGCGCTGTACCGCGGCGGCGGCATGGCCACCCGCGACGCGGTGCCGACCGCCGCGCTGTCGCCGCTGGCGCACGGCGACGTGCCGTGGGCCAAGGCCGCCGCACCCGCGCGGCCGATCCTGCTCGACGTGACCCCGGCGACCTTGCGCATCGCCACCGCCGGCGGCTACAGCGAGCCGATCCTCGACAAGAACCTGCCGACGCCGATCGAGCGCACGCGGGTGTTCACGACCGCGCACGATCAGCAGACCCGCGTCGTGATCGAGTGCGGCCGCGGCGAGCGCAAGCGCTTCGCCGAGAACGAGCCGCTGGGCACGCTGGTGCTCGACGAGCTGCCGCCGCGGCGCCGCGGCGAGGTCAAGATCGAGGTGACGTTCCGGGTCGACACCGACGGCATCCTCCACGTGCGCGCGCGCGACGCCGACACCGGCGCGTCGTGCGACGCGGACCTGACGATCCTGGGCGCGCCCACCCGCGGGGCCGCCTGATGGCGTGGACCCCGGCGCAGGTGCTGGCGTGGCTCGACGAGGTCGAGCCGCGGGCCGACGGCCGCTCGCACTTCGAGTGGCTCGAGCTGGCGCCGACCGCCGCGCCCCAGGCGATCCAGGGCGCGTACCACGCGATCGCGCGCACCCGGCACCCCGATCTGTTCCGCGCCGCGCTGCCGGCGGCCGATCTCGATCGCCTCGTGCGGATCTACGCGCGGGTCTCGGGCGCCTACGCCGACCTGCGCACCGCCGACGGCGCCGCGGCGTACCTCCGCCGCGTCAGCGCCGCCGCGCCACCGGCCGCGACCACGTCGTCGCCCGCCACCGCCGCCCGTCGGCCCGCGCCGACCACGCCGCCGCCCGCCACCGCCGCTCGTCGGCCCGCGCCGACCACGCCGCCGCCCGCGGCCACGCCACCACCGGCCGCGGCGACCCCGCCCGCGCGCCGGGCCGCGCCGACCACCCCGCCACCTGCCGGCGGCGCGCACGAGGTCGACCCAGCCCGCGCGATGAACCCGCGCGCGCTGGCGCTGTACCGCCGCGCCGAAGGCGCGCTGCGCACCGGCGACCGCGCCACCGCGATCCTCAACATCAAGATGGCGATCGCTGCGGATCCCGGCTCACAGTTGTTGCGCGGCGCGCTCGCCGAGCTGACCCGCGCGTAGCGCGCCACGCGGTCTGACCGCGGTCGGACCAGCCCCGACCGTCGATGTCATCGCCGACGGTTTGACGCTCGCGATCCGCTGTGTATCGTGCGCGCCATGCACAAGACGACGGGGACCGCGATCACCGGCTCGGGCGTGTGGCATCCGCCGACCCTGCTCGGCAACGCGGAGCTGTGCGACGCGTTCAACATCTGGGTGCGGCGGGAGAACGAGGCCCACGCCGCCGAGATCGCCGCCGGCACGTTCACCGCGCTGCGCGAGTCGACCCCGGAGTTCATCGAGAAGGCGTCCGGCATCACGCAGCGGTACGTCGTCGACAAGACCGGCATCCTCGACCCCGATCGGATGATCCCCAACATCCCCGATCGCAAGGACGACGAGCTGTCGTACCAGGCCGAGTTCGCGGTCAACGCCGCCCGGCGCGCGCTCGCCGAGGCCCAGCGCGAGGGCAAGGAGGTCGACATGGTCGTGCTCGGCGCGGCCAACCTCCAGCGGCTGTACCCGTCGATCGCGATCGAGGTGCTCGACGCGGTCGGCGGCGCCGGCTTCGGCGTCGACATCGCGCTGGGCTGCTCGTCGGCGACGATGGCGATCACGATGTGCAGCGAGGCGGTGCAGCTGGGCAAGGCCAAGTGCGCGCTGGCGGTGACCCCCGAGCTCACCAGCGGCTTCATCAACTGGCGCGATCGCGACAGCCACTTCATCTTCGGCGACGCGTCGGTGGCGGTGGTCGTCGAGCCGCTCGATCGCGCCCGCCCCGGCAGCTACGAGATCCTGTCGACCCGGTCGATGGGCAAGTTCTCGTCGAACATCCGCAACAACGGCGGCTACCTCAACCGCTGCGATCCGACGCGGCAGTTCGCCGACGACAAGCTGTTCTACCAGCAGGGCCGGCGCGTCTTCAAAGACGTCGTGCCGCTGGCGGCCAAGTTCATCGGCGAGCACCTCGCCGCCGAGGGCATCGGCGCGGCGCAGATCGCGCGGTTCTGGCTGCACCAGGCCAACGAGAACATGAACTCGCTGATCGCCCAGCGGCTGCTCGGCCGCGAGCCGTCGTCGCTCGAGGCGCCGCTGATCCTGTCGGACCTGGCCAACACCGCGTCGGCCGGCTCGGTGATCGCGTTCTCGAAGTACCACGACGATCTGCCGGCCGGCAGCTACGGCCTGATGGCGTCGTTCGGCGCCGGCTACTCGCTGGGCAGCCTGCTGCTCCGGCGCACGTGATCATGGCGGGTTTGTCGCCAAACCCTCCCCCGACCGGGGGCACGCCCCGGTCGGGTCCCCCTCCCGAGACGATGCGCGCGGCGGCGGCGCTGGTGCTCGCGATCGCGGCGTGCGGCGGCGGCGCGACCGATCCGATCGTCGGCCGCTGGGCCAACGACCGCGGCAAGCAGATCGAGTTCAAGGCCGACGGCCGGGTCGATCTCCCGATCAACGCCGTCGAGGCGTCGTGCCAGGACGCCGCCGACGTCATCGCCGCCTGCGCCCGCCAGCACAACCGCTGGGCGCGCGTCGGCGGCGGCCACTACCGGATCACCGTGCCGGCGATCGCGCACCGCCCGCGCGCGGCCTCCAGCTTCGAGCCGGCCGGGCCGTGCACCTGCGGCAGCGAGTCGGTCGGCGTCACGCTGCGCGGCGACGACCTCGCGGTCGACGACACCGACGAGCGGCTGCAGCGCCTGCAGTGACCTACGGCGCCGGGACGCACACCGGGGCGCCGCACACCGCGCATTCGGGGCAGGTCGGGTCGCCGGGGCACGGATCGCAGACCTGGCCGTCGGGGCAGGCGCCGCACGGGCTGGCGCCGGCGTCGACCACCGACACGGGATCGGCGGCTTGGCCGGTCGTGGCCGGCGCCGCGACCTTGCCGCCGCACGCGGCGGCGACGAACAAGCAGGAGGAGGCGAACGCGCGCAGGAGGTAGGGCATGGTCGGATCTACGCGCGACGCGGGGCGCCGCGGCCTGGCACAGGCCGGCAAATCACGCGGCCGCGCGATCGACCAGCGCGCCGTCGGCGCCGAACAGCGCGTCGCGCCAGCGCGCCAGGAGCGCGTCGGTGTCGCGATCGTTGGGGTGGAAGCGCGGCCGGAAGTAGTCGAGGTACGCCGGCACCATCCGCGTGAAGTACGCCGGGTACAGCCACATCGTGCGGACGCCGCGGGTCCAGGTCCACGGCTTCCACAGCACGCGGCGGGTCACCATCATCCGCGCCTGCACCAGCCCCAGCACCGCGAAGAAGATCGCCGTCGTGTAGAGCATCGTCGTGGCGCGCCGCCAGTAGCCGCCGCCGGCGGCGCGGTAGACGTCGAACGCCACCGCCTTGTGCTCGCTCTCCTCGAGCGCGTGCCACATCCACAGCGCGCGCACCGACGGATCGAGGTCGGCCTGCTGCCGCGGATCGCCCAGCAGGTTCTCGGCGAGGATCGCGGTGAAGTGTTCGAGCGCGCAGGTCACCGCCAGCTGCGAGCGCTTCGGCAACACCCGCCGCGCCAGGTCGAGCAGCCCGCGCAGGCGGCGCTCGACCATCGCGGCCTCGGCGTGGCCGTGGGCGGCGCTGATGTCGTTGAGCACGCGGTGCTCGCGGCCGTGCATGGCCTCCTGGCCGATGAAGCCGGCGATCGCCTCGCGCAGCGCCGGGTCGTCGACCTCGTGGCGCAGCTGCTTGACCGAGTCGACGAAGAACCGCTCGCCTTCGGGGAACAGCAGCGACAGCCCGGCCAGCATCGTCGTGGCGTACGGACAGCCGGCGGCCCAGTCGCGCGGGACGGCGGCGGGATCGAGACCGAAGTCGACGTCGCGGCGTGGGATCATGCTCGCAGCGTGACCGAGCGCGGTCGATCGCCGTAGGTCCGGGCGTGCCGACCAGTTATCATTCGGGGCCAAGCTCGATGACCTCGCCGGCCGACATCCCAGGCGCGTACGTGCGCGACGTGATCGCGCTGTGCGCCCGCTGGCAGGTCCCCGCCGCCGCGCTGACCCGCGGCCTGCCGCTCACCGCCGCCGCGCTCGACGCGCCCACCACGCGGGTGCCGATCGAGGTGTGCGCCGAGGTCGTGGCCCGCGCCCACCGCCTGACCCGCGAGCCGGCGCTGGCGCTGTACGCCGGCTGGCAGATGCGGCTGTCGTCCCACGGCTACCTCGGGTTCGCGGCGATGACCGCGCCCACCGTGCGCGCCGCGATCGACCTCGCGGTGCGCTACGCCGCGACCCGCACCACCGCGGTCGGGCTGGTGCTCGAGGAGGCCGGCGCCGACGCCGCGCTGGTGATCGAGGAGCGCGTGCCGCTGGGCGCGCTGCGCGAGTTCGCGGTGCTGTCGCTGGCCGCCGGGCTGTGGCAGCTGGGGCGCGCGCTCACCGGCAAGCCGCTGGTCGGCACCGCCGAGTGCGGGTTCGCGGCGCCGAGCTTCGTCGCGCAGGTGCCGTTCGCCGCCGGCATGCTGCGCTTCGATCGGCCGGCCCATCGGCTGCGCTTCGCCCGCGCCATCCTCGACCTGCCGATCACCAGCGCCGACCCGGTGGCGCTCGAGCTGGCCCGCGGCCAGTGCGAGCGCGAGCTGGCGGCGATCGTCGACGCGGGCCTGCCGGCGCGGGTGCGGGCCGCGGTCATCGCGCGCCTCGAGCGCGGGCCCGGCCTGCCGGCGATCGCCAAGGAGCTGCGCATGTCGACCCGCACGCTCAAGCGCAAGCTGGCCGACCGCGGCACGACGTTCTCGGCCATCGTCGACGACGTCCGCCGGCAGCGGGCGCTGCTTCTGCTCGACGACCGCGCGCTGTCGGTCGGCGAGGTCGCGGCGCGGCTGGGCTACACCGAGCTGGCCAACTTCACGCGGGCGTTCCGACGCTGGACCGGGACCACGCCGGCCGCCCACCGCCGCCGCTGATCGGCGCGCGTTGTCATCCCGACACGCGGCCCGCGAACACCGCGGAGGCTGCGCGGTGATGCGGACGACGCGCACGATCTGCGGACCTGCGCGTGCCGCGTCGCGCACCACTCCACACCTCGCCGTGGCGCGACCCATGCATTTCGTCCCGGCCATGGACACTACGATCAAGCTCATCGCCAAGACCCTCGGTGCGGCCGGGGTCGAGGTCTCCGGCTCCGACGCCCGCTTCGCCGCCGAGGCGGCCGATGGGTCCCGCCTGAAGATCTCGATCGAGGGGCGCCAGCAGCGCTTCATGGGCGCGCTGGTCGACGCCGCTGGGGTCACCCGCGCCACGCTCGACGTCGCGCCGGTCTCGCACGTGAAGGACGACCCGGCGTTCCCCGGCCGCGTCACGCTCCACGTCGGCAAGCAGCTCATCCACCTCGACAGCCGGCCGACGCTGGCCATCGAGATCGTCACCAACGAGTAGCCGGCGGATCGCCGGCGCTGACCGCGGGTCGCGCGCGCCGTCGCGCCGCCCGCGCATGCGTGCGCGCCGCGATCGCCATCTCCCGCCGCCCGCCTCGCCCCTCGCGCCCCGCGCCTACTCCTCGGGGTGCGGCTTGTACGCGGCGGCGACCTTCTGGGCGATCGCCGGCGGCGCCACGTCGTGGTGCGCCAGCTCCATCGTGAAGCTGCCCTGCCCCGCGGTCGCGCCGCGCAGCTGACCCACGTAGTTGCCGACCTCGGCCAGCGGCGCCTGGGCGTGGATCTGCACGACGCCCTCGGGCAGCGTGTCGAAGCCCAGCACCTTGCCGCGCATGTTCTTGAGATCGGTGGTGACGGTGCCGGTGTGCAGCTCGGGCACGACGATCTCGAGGTTGACGATCGGCTCGAGCAGCAGCGGCCGCGCCCGGGCGTAGGCGTCGCGGAACGCCAGCTTGGCCGCGGTGCGGAACGCGATGTCCTTGCTGTCGACCGAGTGGGCCTTGCCGTCGGTGATCACCACGCGCACGTCCTGCACCGGCGAGCCCGACAGCGTGCCGGCCTCGAGCGCGTCGCCGATGCCCTTCTCGACCGCGCTCAGGAACTGGTGCGGGATGGCCCCGCCGAAGACGTCGTTGACGAACTCGAAGCCCTCGCCGCGGCCGCGCGGCTCGACGCGCAGGAACACCTCGGCGAACTGGCCGGCGCCGCCGGTCTGCTTCTTCAGGCGGTAGTGGCCCTCGGCCTTGGCCGCGATGGTCTCGCGGTACGAGATCCGTGGGGCCCGGGTGGCGACGGTGACGCCGAAGCGGTTCTTGAGCTTCTCGATGACCACCTTCAGGTGCAGCTCGCCCTGGCCGCTGAGCGTGTAGTCGCGGGTCTGGCGGTCCTGGCCGTACTGCAGCGTCGGGTCCTCCTCGCACAGCCGCTGCAGCGCGGTGCCCAGCTTGACGTCGTCCTGCTTGGTCGCCGCCTCGAGGGCCAGCGTCAGCACCGGCGCCGGGTACGGCGGCCGCACCGGGGCCAGATCCTCGGCGATCCCGGGGGCGTGGAGGATCTGGTCGACGTGGAGCTCGTCGATGCGGGCCAGCGCCACCAGGTCGCCGGCGCACGCGACGCCGCCCTCGACCTCGGGGTGATCGCGACCCTCGACCTTGAGCACCTGGCCGGCCTTGCGCGGCTTGCGGTCGCTGGCGGCGACGAACGGGGTCTGGCCGTCGAGCGTGCCCTGGATGATGCGGACCATCGCCAGCTTGCCGGCGTACGGATCGTTCGCGATCTTCCACACGTGGGCGATCAGCGGCAGGTCGGCGTCGCAGGCCAGCTCGACGGTGCGGTCGCCCTGGCGCAGGCGCCGGGGCCGCCCGGTCACCGGGCTGGGGCCCTCCTCGAGCAGCACGTGGGCCAGGTCGTCGATGCCGACCTCGGTGGTGGCGTTGGTGAACAGCACCGGCACGACGTGGCCGCGGGCCATCGCCGTGACGAAGCACGCGCGCAGCGCCGGCAGGTCGATCGGCTGGCCGCCCAGGTAGCGCTCGAGCGCGGCGTCGTCGACCTCGATCGACGACTCCAGCATCTCCTGGTGGACCTGCGCCACCGAGCCGAAATCGGCGGTCCCGGCGGCGTGGTCGAAGCAGTCGATGACGTCCTTGCCGCCGGCGGTGGGCAGGTTGACGCAGTGCAGGTTGGGCCCGAGCGCGGCGCGCAGCTCGTCGAGGACCCGCGGCAACCGCGCGAGGTTCTGGTCGATCTTGTTGACCACGACCATGCGGGCCAGGCCCAGCTCGCCCGCGGCGTTGTACAGGCGGCGGGTCGCCAGGTCGATCCCGGCGCCGGCGTCGATCACCAGCACGGCGGTCTCGACCGCGGGCAGCGCGGCCAGGGCGTGGCCGACGAAGTCCGGGTGCCCGGGCGTGTCGATCACGTTGATCTCGCGGCCGTCCTTGGTCGCGAACAGGAGCGTGGCGCTGATCGAGTGGTGGTGCTTCTGGGCCTCGGGCTCGAAGTCGCTGATCGTCGTGGCGTCCTCGACCGACCCCATCCGGGTGATCGCGCCCAGGCGGTGCAAGAGCGCCTCGGCCAGCGTGGTCTTGCCGGCACCGGCGCGGCCGATGAGGGCGATGTTGCGGATGTCCTGGGGACGGAAGCTCGGGACAGAGGGCATGCGCAGGCGGCTTGCAAGCACTGTGCGCATGCGGGGCCGGCTGTAGGTCGCGTTGTGCGGTCGACCACGTGCGCCGCCGCATCCTGCGCCAACGTCGTTGCGTGGTGCCACCATCGATGCCCCGTCCCATCGCAACTGCCTGCAACGACGCGCCCGACGCGCGGCACGTCGGATGCTCTCGAGGTCCCCCTATGCACCTTCGCCTCCCCCTCCTGCTCCTCGCATCCTCGACGCTGCTCGCGGCGTGCACCGAATCACCCAACCCGATGCGCAAGCGCTACGGCGACCCGGTCGCCGTCGACCTCGGCGGGCTGTCGTTCGAGGTCCAGATGGCCATGCGCCCCGACGTGCTGTACGGCGCGGGCATCCACGGCCTGTACCAGATCGATCGCCACAGCGGCGCCGTGCTGCCGCTGCTGATCGCCGACAACACCTACTCGATCGCCGACATCACCGCCGATGACGCCAACGTCTACGCGGTGCTGCAGCGCGACGGCACCGAGATCGTCCGCATCCCCAAGGGCGGCGGCGCGCCGGTGACGCTGCTGCGCGATCCGTCGCTGTTCGTCGACCAGCTGGTGGCGCACGACGGCGTGGTCTACGTGCTGGCCAGCCAGGAGCTGGGCACGCCGCCCGAGACGACGTGGCGCGCGGTGGTGGTCGCGGTACCGGCCGCGGGCGGCGAGGCCGCGGTGATCAGCGAGGGCCCGACCGGCCAGATCACCGCGACCGCGACCGACGCCGATGGGCTGATGCTGGGGCGGCTCGACGGCCTGGTGCGGTTGCCGTTCGCCGGCGGCCCGCCGGTCCCCGTCCACGCGGTCGACGGCTACTACGTCGCCGACGTCGAGGCCGACGCCACCGGCGCCACCTGGACGATGCGCCCCAACGGGGTGCTGCCCAGCGATCCGAGCGAGCTGTACGCGCTGCCGGCCGGCACGGCGGCGCCAGTGCACCTCGCCAGCGTCGGCGCGCTGCAGCGCTTCGCCACCAACCAGCTCGGGTTCTACTGGGTCGACTACGACCACCGGGCGATCCGCGCGATCGCGCGCGACGATCTCGCCGGCGATCCGTTCGCGCTGATCGACACCGGCGACGCGCCGATGGACGTCGTCGCCGACGACCACGGCCTGGCCTACGCGACCAACGACGACGACGGCGACCTCGGCGATCTGGTGCTGCACCTGCTCCCGCTTGCCGACTGACCCGCGCGGTGGCCGCGGCGTCGCACGGCGTCGCACGCGGTCGCACTCCTCACGGCGGGAGCGGCGGTGCTAGCCTGCTCGCCATGCGCACGTCATTGCCTGCCGCGCTCGCGGCGATCGTCCTCGGGTCCTGCTGCGCGCAGCCCGCGCCCAAGGTGGCCGCGGTCGCCGAGCCGACGCCGCCCGATCCCGAGATCCAGCTGCCGCCGCCCGTCGAGGAGCCGCCCGCCGTGACCAAGCCGTTCCCCGCCACCCGCCGCGACGACATCGTCGACACCCTCCACGGGCAGGCGGTCGCCGATCCCTACCGCTGGCTCGAAGACGCCGAGCAGCCCGAGGTCAAGGCGTGGATGGACGCGCAGGACGCGTACGCCCGCGGCGAGCTGGCCAAGCTGCCGGGCAAGGACGCGATCGCGGCGCGCCTGCGCGAGGTCTTTTACTTCGACGCGCTGGGCGCGCCGACCCACCGCAAGGGCCGCTTCTTCTTCACGCGCAAGCACGCCGACAAGGAGAAGAACGTCGTCTACTGGAAGCAGGGCGCCAAGGGCGCCGACCAGGTGCTGTTCGATCCCAACACCTGGAGCACCGACGGTTCGAGCGGCCTCGGCGGCTGGTGGCCGAGCCGGAGCGGCGGCTTCGTCGCGTACGCCAAGAAGGAGAACAACGCCGACGAGACGGTGACCTACGTGCGCGACCTCGCCACCGGCAAGGATCTGCCCGACGTCATCCCCGGCACCAAGTACTCCGGCGCGTCGTGGACCCCCGACGACAAGGGCTTCTACTACACGTGGGTGCCGCCGGTCGGCGGCGACGTGACCATCGCCAACCGCCCCGGCTTCGCCGAGCTGCGCTACCACGCGCTCGGCACCGACCCGGCCAAGGATCCGGTCATCCACGGCAAGACCGGCAACCCGCAGACGTTCCTCGGCGGCTCGGTGTCGTGGGACGGCAAGTGGCTGGTCGCGACGGTCCAGCACGGCTGGAACTCGAGCGACCTGTACTTCAAGGACGCGCGCAAGCCGGCCGCGCCGTGGACGCCGCTGGTCGAGGGCGTCGCCGCCAACTTCGAGATCACGGTGTGGAAGGATCGCTTCTACGTCAACACCAACGACGGCGCGCCGCGCTACCGGGTGTTCGCGGTCGATCCGCGCAAGCCGGCGCGGGCCGACTGGAAGGAGATCGTGCCGCAGTCGGCCGACACCCTCGAGTCGATCGCGGTCATCGGCGACAAGCTGGTGCTGTCGTACCTGCACGAGGTGCAGAGCGCGCTGGCGATCCACGACCTGACCGGCAAGCGGGTGCGCGCGATCGACCTGCCGCCGCTCGGCACCGCCAGCGGCCTGACCGGCAACCCCGACGAGGACACCGCGTACTTCACCTACGCCTCGTTCACCGAGGCCGCGGTCACCTACCAGGCGTCGATCAAGACCGGCGCGACCAAGGAGTGGTCGCGGGTCAAGCTACCGATCGACACCTCGGGCATGGTCGCCGAGCAGGTCCGCTACACCAGCAAGGACGGCACCTCGATCCCGATGTTCCTGTTGCACCGGAAGGACGCGGTCAAGGACGGCAAGAACCGCGTGCAGCTCTACGGCTACGGCGGCTTCAACGTCAGCCTGACCCCGGGCTTCTCGTCGGCGCGCGCGGTGTGGCTCGAGCGCGGCGGCATGATCGCGATCCCCAACCTGCGCGGCGGCGGCGAGTTCGGCGAGGACTGGCACAAGGCCGGCATGGGCGCGAACAAGCAGAACGTGTTCGACGACTTCCAGGCCGCGGCCCGGTACCTGATCGATCAGGGCTGGACCTCGCCCGAGCACCTGGCGATCTACGGCGGCTCCAACGGCGGCCTCCTGGTCGGCGCGACGATGACCCAGGCGCCGGAGCTGTTCGGCGCGGTGGTGTGCGCGGTGCCGCTGCTCGACATGGTCCGCTACCACCAGTTCGGCTCGGGCGCGACCTGGGTCCCCGAGTACGGCTCGGCCGACGACCCGGCGCAGTTCAAGACGCTCTTCGCGTACTCGCCGTACCACCACGTCGTCGACGGCACCCGCTACCCGGCGCTGTTGATGCTGTCGTCCGATCACGACGACCGCGTCGACCCGATGCACGCGCGCAAGTTCATCGCCGCGGTCCAGCACGCCATCCCCGGCGACCGCCCGGCCTGGCTGCGCATCGAGAAGAACGCCGGCCACGGCGGCGCCGACGCGGTGAAGCAGGCGGTCGAGCAGAACGCCGACCTGTTCGCGTTCCTCGAGCGCGAGCTGCAGTAGCGCGAGCGGCAGTAGCGCGAGCCACGTTGGGGCGCGGCGCGGCGCGGTAGGACGGCGGGGCGGGCGGCGCGATTCACGGCGGCGGGGCGGCGGGCGCGCGCGGCGTGATCGCCATCGCCGCCGCGTGCGGTCGCGCGGCGTAAGCGCGCGGCGGGCCGGCGCGTTCTGCTATCACCTCGTCATGCTCCGCATCGCCCTCCCCGCCGCCGCCGCGCTCGCTCTCGCCGCCTGCAGCCACGGCCCGTCGAAGCGCCCCTACGCGCCGTTGACCGTCGAAGAGCTGCTGACCCGCATCACCGCCACCGCCGACCAGGTGACGTCGTTCCGCGCCAACGACACCACGATGGACTACTGGCTCAACGACGAGCGGGTGAAGGGCACGGTCGCGATCATGGGCACCACCGGCGCCAAGGTCCGCATCCAGGCGCTGTCGCCGGCCGGCGAGTCGACGATGAGCGACCTCGCGTGCGACGGCACCGACTACGCGTTCGTCGACCTCAACAAGAACTGCCAGCTGTCGGGCCCGTGCAGCAAGGACACCATCGCGCAGATGCTGCGGGTGGCGCTGGCCCCCGACGACTTCATGACCCTCGCCGTCGGCGCGACGCCGATCATCCCTGGCGCCAAGGGCACGGTGCGCTGGGACGCGGGCGCCGGCAAGGAGGTGCTGGAGCTCACCGGCGACGACGGCCGCACCCAGCAGATCGTGCTCGACGCGCGCGACGGCCGGGCCGACGTGATCTCGAGCGAGGTCAAGACCGCGGCCGGCGTCCAGGAGTGGCGCATCGACAACACCGGCTTCTCGACCGTCAAGGACGCGGCGGGCACCCCGCGCCGCGTCCCGGACAAGTCGCGCTTCCGCTCGCCGGGCGAGAAATCGGACCTGATCGTCGAGTGGAACCAGCGGGAGCTGGGCCTGGAGATCCCCGCGGAGAGCTTCCAGATGGAGCTTCCGGGGGTCGCGACCTGCAAATAACGGCCTCACCAACAGGTGAAGATCGTTGGTGATCGTCCGGAGTGACGCCCCGCCGCCGCGGGATTGTCAACGCGCGCCGACGATCCTTCTTGCGAGCGTTTCAGGGCCAAGGTAAAAGCGGAATCGCCACGGTTTGATCGGTCGATTCATCTCGGGTCTCGGGTCTTTGTGCCTCTCGGACACGCAGAGCGACGGTTCGGCAAGCAGTGGTTGCAGCTCTGACTGCGAACCGCCAGCGAGGTCGGCCCCTCGAGCGCGGTGTCATGTGACGAAGGCCAGAGGATAGCGAGATCGAGATGAGCACCCGTCTGTACGTTGGCAACCTTTCTTTCAACACGTCGACCGAGACGGTCCGCGCTGCGTTCGAGGAGTTCGGCGCAGTTTCGGACGTCCACCTGGTGAGCGACCGCGAGACCGGTCGTCCCCGTGGTTTCGGCTTCGTCACCATGGGCACTCCTGAGGAGGCCAAGAAGGCCATCGAGGGCATGGACGGGCAGATGCTGGACGGCCGTCCCCTGCGCGTGAACGAGGCCGAGGAGCGCCCGGCCCGTGGCGGCGGTGGTGGCGGCGGCGGCTTCCGCGGCGGTGGCGGCGGTGGCGGCTACCGCGGTGGTGGCGGTGGCGCCGGTGGCGGTGGCTACGGCGGTGGTGGCGGCGGCTACGGCGGCGGTGGTGACCGCGGCGGTGGCGGCGGCTACGGCGGTGGCGGCGGTGGCTACGACGGCGGTGGCGGCGGTGGCTACGGCGACCGCGGCGGTGGCCGTGGTGGTCGCGGCGGTCGCGGCGGTGGCGGCGGCGGCTACCGCGGGTGATCCGGTAGCGTAAAAAAGAGCGGGGCTTCCCACTCTGACGGCGCGCGGCGACCTCGGTCGCCGCGTTTCGTTTTCGGGGACGCCGCGCCGTGGCGCGCGGCCCGCTGCGCTATCGTCGTCGCGATGGCCGAGCCCCTGCTGGAGATCCGTGACCTGGTCACGGAGTTCCGCACCGACCGGGGCACGGTGCGCGCGGTCGACGGGGTGTCGTTCGCGGTGCCGCGGGGCACCACGCTGGGCGTCGTCGGCGAGTCCGGCTGCGGCAAGTCGGTCACCGCGCTGTCGATCATGCGGCTGGTGGCGTCGCCGCCGGGGCGCATCGCCAGCGGCAGCATCCGCTACGCCGGCAAGGACCTGCTGACGCTGGCCGAGCCCGCGATGCGCGCGATCCGCGGCGATCGCATCGGCATGATCTTCCAGGAGCCGATGACGTCGCTGAACCCGGTGTTCACCGTCGGCGATCAGGTCGCCGAGGCGGTGCGGCTGCACCAGGGCAAGTCGCGGAAGGAGGCGCGGCAGGTCGCGATCGCGATGCTGGCCAAGGTCGGCATCCCGGCCCCCGAGCACCGCGTCGACGACTACCCGCACCAGCTGTCGGGCGGCATGCGCCAGCGCGTGATGATCGCGATGGCGTTGTCGTGCAAGCCCGACCTGCTGATCGCCGACGAGCCGACCACCGCGCTCGACGTGACGATCCAGGCGCAGATCCTCGAGCTGTTGCGCGGGCTGCAGGCCGAGCTGGGCATGAGCATCCTGCTCATCACCCACGATCTCGGCGTCGTGGCCGAGACCTGCGCCGAGGTGATCGTCATGTACGCCGGCCGGATCGTCGAGCAGGCCCCGACCGCCGCGCTGTTCGCCGGCCCGCGCCACCACTACACCGCCGGCCTCTTGCGCTCGATCCCGAGCTACCAGCCCGCCGGCCGCGGCGACGCGCCGGACCGCGACGGCGCGCCGCGGACCCGGGCGCGCCTGACCGAGATCGCCGGCATGGTGCCGCCGCTGCACGCGCTGCCCCCGGGCTGCAAGTTCGTCGATCGCTGCGGCGCCGCGATCGATCGCTGCCGCACCGAGGAGCCGGCGCTGGTGCAGCTCGGCGCGCGCGACGGCGCGCCCCACCTCGTCCGCTGCCACGTGCCCGTCGAGGTGCCGGCGTGACCCCGCGGCTCGAGCTGGCCGGCGTCAGCAAGCACTTCGCGACCAAGATCGCGTGGCCGCGCGAGCCGGCGCCGCCGCACGTCAAGCTGTGGCGCGCGTTCACCCGCCAGCCGGCGCTGGTGCGCGCCGTCGAGGACGTCTCGCTGGCGATCGCGCCCGGCGAGACGCTGGGCCTGGTCGGCGAGTCGGGCTGCGGCAAGTCGACGCTCGGGCGCACCGTGCTGCGACTGCTGGCCCCGACCCGCGGCGCGATCCGCTTCGACGGCCAGGACATCGCGCGGCTGTCGGACGCGGCGATGCGCCCGCTGCGCCGGCGCATGCAGATGATCTTCCAGGACCCGTACGCGTCGCTCAACCCGCGCATGAGCGTCGGCACCGCGGTCGGCGAGCCGCTCGAGATCCACCAGCCCGAGCTCGGCAAGCGCGAGCGCGGCGAGCGGGTGGCCGCGCTGCTGCAGAAGGTCGGGCTGCCGGCCGACGCCGCGACCCGCTACCCGCACGAGTTCTCGGGCGGCCAGCGCCAGCGCATCGGCATCGCGCGGGCGCTCGCGGTGGCGCCCAGCTTCCTCGTCTGCGACGAGCCGATCAGCGCGCTCGACGTGTCGATCCAGGCGCAGATCGTGAACCTGCTGCAGGACCTGCAGGCCGCCGACAAGCTCACCTACCTGTTCATCAGCCACGACCTCAAGATCGTGCAGCACCTGTGCGATCGCGTCGCGGTGATGTACCTCGGCCGCGTCGTCGAGCTGGCCACCGCCGACGAGCTGTACCGGTCGCCGCGCCACCCGTACACGCGGGCGCTCTTGTCGGCGGTGCCGGTCGCCGATCCGGCGGCGGCGGCAACGCGCAAGCGCATCGTCCTGACCGGCGACGTGCCCAGCCCGCTGGCGCCGCCGCCCGGCTGCGCGTTCCACCCGCGCTGCCCGGTGCCCAACAAGCCGCCCGAGTGCACCACCCTCATCCCACCGACCCGCCTGCTCGGCGGCGCCCAGGTGGCCTGCCACGTGGCCGAGGCATGAGCGACGAATCGCGACCGGGCCCCGCGGCGCACGGCGTCCGCCACGCCGGCGACCTCGAGCTGCGACCGCTGCCGGCGGTGCTGCTCGATCTGCACGAGGCCGGCATCACCGGCCGCTTCCTGGTGCGGCGCGATCGCGTCGTCAAGACGATCGAGCTGTACGAGGGCCAGCTGGTCGCGACCAGCGGGCGCGACGAGACCCTCGGCCACTTCCTGGTCGCCAGCGGCGTCATCACCACCGCGCAGCACCAGGCCGCGGTCGCCGAGGCCCACACCACCGGCCGCGGCGTCGGCGACGCGCTGGTCAAGGCCGGCCTGCTCACGCCCGAGCGCCTGCTCGAGCAGCTCGCCGCCCAGACCCGCTACCGGTTGCTGTCGCCGCTGCGCTGGACCAACGGCGCCTGGCGGTTCGAGACCCGGCCGCTGGCGCCCGACGGGCTGGTGCTGTCGATCCCCGAGACCGTGCTGACCGGCCTGCGCGACACGTCGAGCGAGGGGCCGCCGCCGAGCCAGCTCCTCGCCGATCTGTTCCTCGAGCTGACGCCGCGCGGCCAGCGCCTGGTGCCGCTGTTCCGCGCGATCTACGGCGCGCGGGTGCCCGAGCGGCTGCCCGAGGGGGTCACCGCCCGCGGCCTGATGGAGCAGGGGCTGCCGGCCGCGGTGGTCGACGCGCTGGTGCTGACCGACGCGGTGGTGCCGGCGATCCCGCGGGTCGGCCCGGCGCTGGCGCTGCGCAGCGGCGACACCGGCGAGCGCTCGCCGCTGTACGCCGAGCTGTTCGGCGGCCTGTCGACGATCGCGCCGATGCCCACCGGCGGCGATCCGCTCGACCTCGCCGACGAGGCGCTCGACAACGACCTGCTCGACGACGACGCCACCCGGGCCGCCCGCACCGCGCTGACCTCGGAGGCGCTGCGCATCCGCGACCTCGACCACTACGCGGTGCTGCTGGTCGATCCCCACGCCGGCGATCTCGAGATCGCGGCGGCCGTGGCCGAGCGCCAGAGCATGTTCGCCCGCGACTTCTACGCGCGGTTCCAGCTCGGCAACGACGCCAGCCTGCTCGACGATCTCCACGCCGCCTACGAGCAGGCGCGCGAGGTGCTGCTCACCGACGAGCGCCGCGCCGCCTACGACCGCGAGCTGGCCGGCGGCGACCTCACCGATCGCGGCGTCGAGAGCGACCGCCTGCGCACCGCCGGCTTCGATCTGCTGGCCCGCGGCGACGCCGCGGCGGCGGCCAGCAAGTTCGAGGCGGCGCTCGGGCTGCGGCCCGAGGATCCCGACGCGCTGGCCGGGCTCGGCTGGGCGGTGTGGCACCGCGAGGAGCGCACGCCCGAGGCCGCCGACGCCGCGCGCGCCTACCTCGGCCGCGCGCTGCGGGTCGCGCCCAACCTCGGCGTCGCCCACCAGCACCTCGGGCTGATCGAGCTGGCGATGGGCGTCGACGATCAGGCGGCGCTCGATCACCTCGAGCGCGCCGCGCGGGCGGTGCCCGGCGAGGCCCAGGTGCTCGACGGCATCGCCGCGCTGTACCTGCGCCGCGGCGCCGGCCGCGCCCTCGAGCGCGCGCTGCGGCGGCTCTTGCGCGCCGGCGCCGGCACCCCGCAGGATCACGCCGCGATCTGGCAGCGGCTCGGCGCGCTGTACAGCGATCACCTCGACGAGCCGGCCGCGGCCAAGAACGCCTACGCCCAGGCCGCGCGGCTGGGCGGCGTGTCGCGGCCGATCCGCCGCATCCCGACGCCGCTGCCCGGGCGCACCAGCGACGCCGACTTCATCGCCGCGTCGCTGGCGGTTGCGGCCGGCGAGCCGACCGAGGGCGAGCGGCTGACCTACGACGAGCTGCGCCCGCGCGCGGTGCCCCGGGCGCGGACGACGCTGTCGCGCGAGCTGTGGGCGCTGCTGCACCACCCCGACGACGAGGCCGACATCGGCGCGCTCGCCGAGCTGCTGGCGCCGGCGGTCCACGCGCTGCACCCGATCACGCTGGCCGACCTCGCGGTCGATCCGGCGGCGCGCCTGACCGACGCCGAGCTGCCGCCGGCGTTCGCGGCGCTGCGCAACTACATGGCCGAGCTGCTCGGCTTGCCGGTGCCGCCGGTGTTCGCGCACCCCGACTTCGGCGCCGACGTCCACGTCGGGGCCACCCAGGAGCTGGTGCTCTTGGCCGGCGACGACGCGCTGACCGCGCCCGACCGCGCGACCCTGGGCTTCCGGCTGGGCCGGGCCTCGACGTTCCTGTGGCCGGGCCGCGCGATCGGCGCGTCGCGGCCGGCGCGCACGCTGCGCAGCCTGGTGATGGCGCTGTTCCGCGAGACCACGCCGACGCCGCGGCCGCCCGACGAGATCACCGCGGCGCTCGACCTCTTGCCGGGCGACGTGCGCCGGCAGGCCAGCGGCCTGGTCGGGCGGCTGTTCGCCCGCTCGCCCGAGCACAACCTGTCGCGGTGGGCGCAGTCGCTGGGGCGCACCGCCGATCGCTTCGGCCTCTTGGTGTGCGGCGACATCCCGGTGGCGCTGGGCCTGGCCGACGCGGCCGACGGCGACCTCGCCGCGTTCGCCGCCTCGACCGAGTTCCGCAAGCTGCGGCAAGCGCTCGGCATCACCGCGGACGCCAACCGGGCGCTATAGTTCGGGCATGTCCACGCCCGATCCGTCGCTGCGCCCGGCGACCGCCGCCGCCGGCCCCGAGCCGGCCGCGCAATGGGTGGCGAAGAACGCCACCGGCCTGGCGGCGCTGGTGGTCGGCGCGGTCGGCTTCGTCGTCACCTTCATGGTGCAGGACCCGCTGTGGTCGATGCCCGACCACCGCCTGACGGTGCCGTTCTTCGGCCTCGCGCTGGTGCTGGGGGTGGTGTCGGTGGCGCGCCGCGAGAGCACGCTGGTGTTGCCGGTCGCGGGCGTGGCGCTGGCGGGCCTGGCGATGGTACTGGGATGGTTCCTGGTGATGGCGCTGATCGTCGCCGTCGCCGCAATCGTCATCCTGATCATGTCGATGGTGATGTGATGTCCCAGCACTCCGAAGACCTGGCGGCCGAGCGCGACCTCATCTACGACTGGAACGCCCAGGACAAGGTCGGGTCGCTGTCGCCCAAGCGCAAGGTGACGTTCCTCGACGAGACCCTGCGCGACGGCATCCAGTCGCCGTCGGTGGTCGACCCGACGATCGACGACAAGCTGCGGCTGATCGATCTGGCCAGCGACCTCGGCATCCACTACATCGACATCGGCCTGCCCGGCGCCGGCCGCCGCGCCGTCGAGGACTGCACGACGATCGCCGAGCACGCCCGCGACGCCGGCCTGCCGATCAAGCTGGCGTGCGCCGCGCGCACCCACGTCAACGACGTCCAGGCGGTGGTCGACATCTCGCAGAAGGTCGGCGTGCCGATCGAGGTGCTGACGTTCATCGGCAGCTCGCCGATCCGGCAGTACGCCGAGGACTGGGACCTGGCGCGGATGCTCAAGCTGTCGGCCGACGCGATCGACCTCGCGCGCCGCTACGACCTGCCGGTCGGCTACGTCACCGAGGACACCACCCGGTCGCGGCCCGAGGTGCTGTCGAAGCTGTTCGCCAACGCGGTCGAGCACGGCGCGCAGCGGCTGGTCGTGTGCGACACCGTCGGCCACGCCACGCCCGACGGCATCAAGCACCTGCTGCGCTTCACCCGCAACCTGCTCGACGGGATGGGCCGCCCCGACGTCGGCATCGACTGGCACGGCCACAACGACCGCGGCCTCGGCGTCGTCAACGCGATCTTCGCGATCGAGTACGGCGCCGATCGCATCCACGGCACCGCGCTCGGCATCGGCGAGCGGGTCGGCAACGCCGCGCTCGATCAGATCCTGCTCAACCTCGACCTCCTGGGCGAGCTGCCCGAGCAGGACCTGTCGAAGCTGCTCTTGTGGTGCCGGACCGCCTCGAAGGCGACCCACGTCCCGATCCCGGTGCAGTACCCGATGGCCGGCGGCGACGCGTTCCGCACCGCGACCGGCGTCCACGCCGCGGCGATCATCAAGGCCGAGAAGAAGGGCCACGGCTGGCTCGCCGACCGCATCTACTCCGGCGTCCCCGCGGGCCGCTTCGGCCGCGAGCAAGAGATCGAGGTCGGCCACTACTCGGGCGAGTCCAACGTCATCTACTGGCTGCGCAAGCGCGGGATCGAGCCGACGACCGAGCTGGTGGCGGCGGTGTTCGGCGCCGCGAAGCGTGGGAATCGCGTTCTCACGGACGACGAGATCCACCAGATCATCAAGGAACAGCGGGCCTGAGCGGCGCCGCGTCGGGGGCTCGCGCCCCGATGGCGGTGGCCTCGCGGCGGTGCGCCGCGGCCGCGACCGCCGCCGCCGTGGCAGGGCTGGCCGGACCAGCCCGCGTGGCGGGCGTGTGCGCAACTGTGTCACGGACGGGGCTAGCCGAGGGCAGCGCTCGCTGGTAGGGTGCCCTCGATCATGGCAGCGAACTCGACGGGTATTCTCACGGTCCGCAAGGACGTGAAGTTCAACGGGCTCAAGATCTTCTCCGCCACGATGGTGGCCGATCGCGAGCAGCTCGGTGAGAAGGTCACCAAGTGGATGGCCGACCACCCGACCTGCAAGCCGGTCGAGTTCGTCGTGACGCAGTCGAGCGACGAGGCCTTCCACTGCCTCGCGATCACGCTGTTCTACTACGACGACACCCGCAAGTAGTCGCGGTGCCGTCGCGTCGACGGAGGCGGTGATGACGCGGACGTGGAACTTCTCGCCGGGTCCGGCGGTGTTGCCCGAGGCGGTGTTGCGACGAGCCCAGGCGGCGCTGTGGGATCTCGACGGCAGCGGCATCGGCGTGCTCGAGCACAGCCACCGCGGCAAGGAGTTCATGGCCGTGCTGGCCCGGGCCGAGGCCCTGGTGCGCCAGCTGGCGGCGGTGCCCGACGACTACGACGTCCTGTTCCTGCAGGGCGGCGCTTCGTCGCAGTTCTTCATGGTGCCGATGAACTTCCTCGGCGGCGCCACCGCCGACTACTGCGTCACCGGCGTGTGGTCGGAGAAGGCGGTCGAGGAGGCCCGGCGGTTCGGCACCGTCCACGTCGCGTGCTCGAGCGCCGCCGCCGGCCACACGTACATCCCCGGCGCCGCCGAGACCACCTGGTCGACGGCGCCGGCGTACGCGCACTTCACCAGCAACAACACCATCTACGGCACGCAGTGGACCGGCGAGCCGGCGGTGCCGGCCGGCGTGCCGCTGGTGTGCGACGCGTCGAGCGACATCTTCAGCCGGCCGATCGACGTCGCGCGCTACGCGTTGATCTACGCCGGCGCGCAGAAGAACCTCGGCCCGTCGGGCGTGACCCTGGTGATCGTCAAGAAGGAGCTGGTGGCCAAGGGCGCCCGCGACCTGCCGACGATGCTGCAGTACCGCACGTTCGCCGCCAACCAGTCGATGTACAACACGCCGCCGACGTTCGGCATCTACGTGCTGGCCGAGGTGCTGCGGTGGATCGACGAGCTCGGCGGCCTGCCGGCGATGGCCGCGCGCAACCGCGCCAAGGCCGACCTGCTGTACGCCGAGCTGGATCGCTCGCCGGTGTTCAAGGGCGTCGTCCGCGCCGACGCGCGCTCGCAGATGAACGTGACCTTCCGCGGTCGCAACGCCGCCGAGGACGCCGCGTTCGTCGCGTTCGCCACCGCGCGCGGGCTGTCGGGCCTCGCCGGCCACCGCTCGGTCGGCGGCATGCGCGCCAGCATCTACAACGCGATGGAGCTGGGCGGCGTGCAGGCGCTGGTCGAGGCGATGCAGGCGTTCGCCGCCGCGCACGCCTGACGATCGCGATCGCCGGGAAGATCGGCCGGGAAGATCGGCCGGGCCGCGCGTTCCAGCGGCAGGCATGCTGCTCCACGACGCCGCCGCTGGGTCCGACTTCTCCTCCGACGGCGACGCCAGCGGCCGCCCCGGCGTCCGCACGCTCACCGGCCGCCAGCCACCGTCGGCCCGCGCGATCGCCCGGGCGATCGCCGCGCACGGCGCGACGTCGGCCGCGGCGCGTCCGGATCCCGCGCCGGCGCGCGCGACGGTGGTCGCGCCCACCGCCGATCCGTTCGGCCTCCACCTCGACACGTCCGCGCAGCTGACCGCGGCCGCCGAGCGCGACGGCGCCGCGGCCGGCGGCGCGCTGGCCGCGCGGGTGGGCGTCGACGCCGAGGTGTTCCGCGGCCCGGCGACCCAGGCGGCGCTGGCGGGCCTCGGCGTCCGCGGCGCGGCCCACGGCCGGCGGGTGTACGTCGCCGACGACGACCCGCACGTGCTGGCCCACGAGCTGGCCCACGTCGCGCAGGGCGACGCCGGCGGCGACCGCGAGGGCGAGGCCGATCGCGCGGCCGACGCGTGGACCGCGGGGCGCGCGTTCCCGCTGGCGCGGGGCGCCGGCGCGGCGCCGCTCGGCTTCTACGGCGGCCACACGTTCAACCGTGACGGCGGCAGCGTGGGCGTGCGCGACCAACCCAACGGCCGCGAGGTCGGTCGCGTGCCGACCGGCACCGCGCTGGACGTCTCCGGCGCCGCGCGCGACGGCTGGCTGCCGGTCACGATCGCGACGCCCGCGGTGACCGGCTGGATCCGCCAGGACCTGGTGCGCGTCGACGCGCCCGCGGCCGCCGACGCGACGCCCCGCGACGCCGCGCCGCGCAGCGACGATCCACCCGCCGCGGCCGCGGCGTTGCCGGCGGGCGCCGCGCAGGTCGCCGCGTCGAGCCTGCGCCTCCACACCGCCGCCAGCACCGGCAGCCCGGCGATCGGCACGGCGCTGCCGCGCGGCACGTACGTGCAGGTGCTGGGCGGCGACGTTACGTGGACCCAGGTGCGCCACGGCGCCGACACCGGCTACGTCGCGACCAGCCACCTCACCGCCGCCTCGGCCGGCGCGGGCGACGCGGCCGTCGTCGAGCGCGAGACGATGGGCCTGCTCGCGACCAGCGAGTCGAGCGGCCGCGCCGGCCACTACACCGCCGACTCGAACCGGACCAACGTCGGGCTCGGCAGCTGGACCCAGGGCCGCGTCGGCGAGCTGCTGCGGCGCTACCAGGCCCACGCCACCGCCGCGGGGCAGCTCGCGCAGCTCCACGCGCACTTCGGTGGCGAGGCGGCGTGGACCGCGCTGGTGCAGCGGTTCAGCGATCGCCGCGAGCTCGATCGCCACGACGGCGACTGGGTCGGCCCGCGCCTGAGCGCGGCCGAGATCCAGCAGTTCGAGACCGCCGAGGGCGCGCTGCCGTTCCTGCGCGCAGCCGACGCGGAGCAGCTGCACGTCGACTTCACGCACTACCTCGATCGCATCGCGCGGCTCGATCCGCGCTGGCCCTTCGTCGACGCCAACGGCACGGTGTCGCAGCTCGCGGTCGAGGTCCTGGCCAACGCCGCGCACCAGCACGGCAGCCTCGACTTCGTACCGGCGCTGATCGCGGCGCGCGGCACCGGCGACGAGCGCGCGCTGCTGCAGGCGGTGGCCGATCGCATCGTCGGCATGGTGAACGCCGCCAGCCAGGTCGGCGTGCGGCGACGCTACGACCGCCTGTTCGCGCGGTTCGGCGACTCGCCGCGGCGCATCGCCTTGACGGCGCCGGCGCAGGCGCAGGCCCAGCCGCAAGCGCAACCGCAGGCCCAGCCGCAGCAGCAGGTTCAGCCCCAGCAGCAGGCGCAACCGCAGGCGCAAGCGCAACCGCAACCGCAGGCCCAGCCGCAAGCGCAACCGCAGGCGCAACCGCAAGCGCAACCGCAGGCCCAGCCGCAAGCGCAGCCGCAGGCCCAGCCGCAAGCGCAACCGCAGGCCCAGCCGCAGCAGCAGGTTCAGCCCCAGCAGCAGGCGCAGCCCCAGCCGCAAGGCCTCGCGCCGGGCCCCGGCCACGTCACCGGCGACGGCGTGCGCTTCCACCGCGACTCGCTGACCGGCCCCGAGATCGGCCGCCTCGATCGCGACGAGGCCGTCGAGATCCTCGCGGTGCAGGGCGATGGGGCGCAGGTCCGCCATGGCGCGGACACCGGCTACGTCGCGGTCCGCTACCTCGCCAGCGGCGCGCCGGCGGCGCCGTTGCCGCGCGCGCCCGAGGCGCTGATCGCCGAGACCGGCGGTCCGCTCGAGCATCGCGCCGCGGTGCGCGCGCTCAACGTCGACAGCGGCCGCGCGACGCGGCTGGCCCCGACCTGGATCGCCGCGCTGCAACGCGCGCTCGGCGTGACCGGCACCGCCGCCACCGGCGCGCTCAACGAGCCGACCGTCCAGCAGATCGCGGTGTTCCAGCGCGACACGATGCACGCGACGCCGACCGGCATCCTCGACGACGCCACCCTCGCCGCGCTGGGCCAGGCCCACGCCGAGCTCGCGACCGGCGCCACGCTGACCTCCGACGGCAGCGTCCGCGGCCCGTGGGCCAACGACGCCGCGATCCGCGCGCAGTTCCGCGCCGGCAGCTTCCTCGGCGTGGCGATCGATCAGGCGCACCCGCTGCTGCTCGAGCGGCTGGCCGCGGCCGACGCCTACCTGCAGCAGCGCTTCCCCGGTCGCAGCCCCGAGCAGATCCGGCAGCAGCTGGGCGTGTCGCCGCGCTTCGGCGTGCTGCGCGGCGGCGGCAGCTTCCACGCCAAGGGCTGGGCGATCGACATCAACTACGACAGCAACCCGTGGGTCGGCGGCCAGGCCGCCGACGTGCCCGACGGCCTCCGCGGCGACCCGGCCCGGCTCACCCCCGACGACCGCGCGCGCCGCCAGGCGATCGACGCCGAGCAGGACCGGCGCAACGACGAGGCGATGGCGATCATCTGGCGCGCGGCGTGGCTCACCGGCCGCGGCGAGACCTACAGCACCGCCGACATGACCGCGCGCCCGGGCCGCGAGACCACCGAGCAGATCTGGGCCCACGCCACGGCGGTGTCGTCAGAGCTCCACGACTACCTCGCGGCGCGCAACGACCTGCCGCGGATCGAGGCGTGGCTGGCCGGGACCGCCACCGTCGCGGCGATGGCGGCGCGCGCGCTGCCCCCGCGCCCGGCGCACTCGCACGCCAACCACGCCGACCCTGGCGACGCCTTCGCGGTGCCGCTCCACGAGGAGCTGCGCACCGCCACCGCCGCGCAGTGGCGCGCGCAGATCGACGCCGACTACCGCGCCTACGCCTCGCGCGGCTCGAACTTCGAGCGCACCGGCGCCGGCGCCCGCACGTCGATGACGGTCACCGACCACCACCTCGAGCTGGTGCGCGCGCTGCGCGACGCCGGCGGGCTGGCGTGGGGCGGCAGCGACATCCCCGGCGAGCAGGCCGGCGACTTCATGCACTTCGACACGCGCACGATCGAGAGCTGCGCCGCCTACATGCACGTCTACGCCCACGGCCGCGGCGGCTGGCAGCGCCACCGCGGCGATCAAGAGTGAGCGCGGCTACTCGAGCGTGATGGTCCGCGCGTCGCTGAACGTGCGGCGCCCGTGGTGGTCGACCATCACCGCCGCGACCGTGCGCAGGCCGGTCCCGACGTTGAGCTGGAACGTCACGTCGTCGCCGTCGCGGGTGCAGCGCACCGGCGCGTCGTCGGGCGGCGACGCGCACGACCACGCGTACTCGCCGTCGGGCGTCGCCCACCACAGCTCGACGTCGGCCACGCCTCGCCGCGCCGACGCGTGGGCGCGGATCGAGATCCACTGGTCGCCCGCGAGCGTGTCGCCGCCGGTGTCGAGCGTGATCGACCGCCCGTGCCGCCGCCGCGGCTCCTCGTCCACCGCGCCGCACCCGCTGTGCCCGCCGGCGCCGCCGTCAGCATCGGAGCCGGAGCCGGAGTCGGTGTCGGAGCCGGTGTCATAACCGGAGTCGGCGTCAGCGTCGGCGTCGGCGTCGGCGTCGGAACTTGCACCGGAATCGGATCCGGAGTCAGCGTCGCCCTCATCGCCCCATCCATCCCCCGTCTCCGTCTCCTCCTCCCAGACCTCCTCCTCCTGCTCGTCCTCCGCCGGCGCGACCGGCGTCGCGCGCAGCCCGACGTGCGCGACCAGCATGCGGTACGAGTTCTGCGTCGGCTTGCCGCTGTCGCAGGTCCGCTCCTCGAACTCGCCGCACGCGCTGGCGGTGTCGACGAACGACTTCGCGCCGCAGTCGTCGTAGCTCATCAGGTCGTGGCACGCGGTGGCGTGGTCGAGCCCCAGCGTGTGCCCGATCTCGTGCGCGACGGTGTCGCACGTCGACTCCGGGTCGCTGCGCAGCAGGTCGGAGAACGCGAACCCGATCGCGCGGCGCAGCACGACGCCGTCGGCCGGCGCGATGCCCGACACGCCGTCGCCCATGCCGATCAGGTCGGGCGAGCCGCCGACGACGATCATCGAGTAGGCGCCGCTGGCCGGGCGCTCGTCGACGATGTCGACCGCGAACGGCGCGAAGTGCTTCTGCACGCACTGCACGGTGCGGCGCCAGGCGCGATCGCTGCCGGCGAACGGCGGCACCGTGAGCCGGCCGCCGTCACCCGACGAGGCGATGCTCGACGTGCCGGCCCGGGGGTCATCGAAGCCGCCACGCAGGGTGGCGCCATCGCGGTTGAGGTAGACGCGGACCGGCTCACCGGCGTGCGCGATCACGGGAATGGACACGACCAGGAGACAGACGAGGCGGCGCATGGTCCCTCGATCGAACGGCTGTCTGCACAGACGGCCGCCAGCGTGCGCCTATTCACAGTCGCGGCGCGGCGCGATCAGCCCGGCGACGTCGGCAGCGCCGCGCGCACCCGGGCGATCCGCTCGCGCATCGCGGCGCGCGCCTCGTCGGGGCCGACGATCCAGGCGTGCCGCCCGAGCCCCAGCACCCAGCCGGTCACCCACTCGAAGCCCTCGCAGTCGATAAGGATCTCGGCCGACCCGTCGTCCTCGGTGGTGACCTCGCCGACCGGCCAGTTCGCGCCGATCCGGGTGACCGCCAGCGGCTCGAGGTGGACCCGCACGGTCACCGCGTCGGCCGACGGCACGTACAGCCGCTCGCGCCGGTAGGCCTCGAGGTCGAAGTCGGCCGGCGGCTTGAACCGCTCGGTGGTGTCGACCAGCGCGGCGATGCGATCGATGCGGAACGTGCGCACGTCGCCGCGGCTGTGGCAGTGGCCGACGACGTACCACTCGCCGGCGTGGTGGACGATGCCGTAGGGGTCGATGCGGCGGTGCGCGGCCTGGTGGCGCGACGCGCTGACGTAGTCGATCTCGACGGTGACGTGGCGGCGAGCCGCGGTGACCAGCCGGCGCAGGTGCCCGGCCACCACCTGATCGGGCGCCGACACGACGGTGCCGGTGGCCAGCGTCTCGGCCTCGCCGGCGTCGCGGCCGAGCGCGCCCAGCAGCTTGCGCTCGGCCGACTCCATCGACGCGTCGAACGGCGCGATGCCGCTGCCGCGCAGCGCGCGGATGCCGAGCAGGAGCGAGCAGCCCTCGGCCGGGGTCAGCCGCAGCGGCCGGGTCAGCCGGTGCGCCAGATCGATGAACACCCGGCCGTCCTCGACCGAGACGAGCAGGTACTCGCCGGGATCGCCGTCGGGCGGGCCGACCTGGGTCAGGAGCTCGAGGTCGGCCAGCATCTCGTCGCGATCGACGCCCAGCTTCTTGGCCAGGTCCTCGACCGCGACGCCGTTTGGGTGCTTGGCCACGTACGGCACCACGAACAGCAGGCGGCGCAGCTTGCCGGCGACGTCGCGCGCGCTCATGGCTGGTACCTCGCCGCCACCGCGGTCAGCTCGTCGGCCAGGCGCTGCACCAGCCGCGCGCCCTCGCGCACGACGATCGCGCCCTTGGCCGCGAGGATGCGCGAGACCGCGAACTCGGGGTTGCCGCACGGGAAGGTGATCGTCACGACGCCGCCGTCGGTCGCGCGGCGCGCCGCCGGGCCGAAGTCCTCGTTGGCGGTGTCGGCCGCCAGCGCCGACAGCTCGAGCGTGACCTGCTCGACCGGCTCGGTGGTGAAGGTCCACGGCGAGCGGTTGACGAACGCGCGCACGTCGAAGCCGGCCGGCCGCTCGAAGTCGGGGCTCTTGGGCTTGGGCGCCATCACCGCCTCGTGGATGCGGTCGACCCGGAAGCTGCGCACCTCGCGGCGGAGGTGGCACCAGCCGACCAGGTACCAGGCGCCCTCGCGGTAGACGAGGCCGTAGGGATCGACGTCGCGGCGCGAGGTCGAGCCGGTGCCCGCCGCCTGGTAGGTCATCGTCACCCGCTTGCGGAAGCGCGTCGACGCCTCGAGGGTGGCGAAGGTCTCGCCCAGCTCCTCGGCGGCGGCCGCGCGCACCGGCGGGAAGTGCACCACCACCGGCGACGGCGCGCGGCTCGACTCGAACAGCTCGATCGGGGTGTCGGGCTTGTCGGGCAGATCGAACGCCAGCTTGCGCAGCGCCAGGTCGACCACCTTGGGGTAGGCGCCGCCGGGGATCGCCCGGGCCACCGACGCGGCCAGCACCAGCGCCGACACCTCGTCGGCGGTCAGCCGCACCTCGGGCAGCCGGAACCGCTTGAGGTCGATGACGTAGCCGCCGTCCTCGAGCGAGTCGTCCTCCTCGGGGGTGATGTAGCGGATCGGCACGCCCAGCTCGAGCAGATCGGCCTTGTCGCGCTCGAAGGCGCGCAGCCCGGCCTCGGCGTTGGCGGTCTGGTAGCCGGGGAACTGCTCGCGGATCTCGCGGTAGGTCACCGGCGTGCGGGCGCGCAGGAGCAGCATCACCAGGTCGAGCAGGCGCTTGCTGCGATCGCCGCGGGCGCTGGCGTCGTCGTCGACCGCGGCCTTCTTCTTGGGCCCGCGGCCGCCGCTCGCTTGCTTGCGCTTCCCCGGCTTGGCCACGGACGATTTGTACAACATTCGTCGAGGATTTGCCGCGTCGCGCCGACACGGCTACCGTGGCGCCATGAACGTCCGCCTGTGTCTCGCCTCCGTCGTCGCCGCCGGCCTGGCCGCCGCGCCGGCCCACGCCGACGACGAGGGCGTCGAGAAGGGGTCGCTCGGCCTCGGCATCATCATCGGCGAGCCCACCGGCGTGTGCGGCAAGCTGTACCTGCAAGACGATCAGGCCGTGCAGGGCGCGCTCGGCTTCACGTTCGTGACCGGCGGCTTCCACGCCCACGCCGACTACGTCTTCCACCCGTGGATCCTCGAGGAGCGCGAGGCGTTCACGCTGCCCGCCTACATCGGCCCCGGCGTGCGCCTGCTGCAGCACCGCGCCGGGCGCGGCGCCGACGACGACTTCCGCATCGGCGCCCGCGCGGTGGCCGGCCTCCTGTTCGACTTCAAGGAGATCCCGCTCGACGTGTTCGTCGAGGTCGCCGGCATCGCCGAGTTCCGGTTCGGCTCCAACGACGAGGCGATCAACGGCTTCGGCCTGGCGCTCAACGGCGGCCTCGGCGCCCGCTACTATTTCTGACGTGACCGGCGCGCACGAGCTGCGGGCGATCACCGCCGACGGCGTGGCCCTGGCGCTGCGCCGCACGCCGCCGGTCGGCAGCGGCCGCGGCGCGGCGCTCTTGACCCACGCGATGATGGTCGACGGCCGCTACCTCGACCGGCTCGCGACCGCGCTGGCCGGCGACGGCCTCGACGTGTTCGTCCTCGACTGGCGCGGCCACGGCGCCAGCCGCCCGCCCGACCCGCGCCGCGATCGCTGGACCTTCGACGACTACGTCACGATGGACCTGCCGTGCGCGCTGGCCGCGGTCGCGCACGCCGCCGGCTGCCCGCGCGCCGAGGTCGGCCTGCTCGGCCACTCGCTGGGCGGCCTGGTCGCGCTGGCCGCGCTCGGCACCGGCACCGTCGACGTCGCGCGGGTGGCGCTGATCGCCACCAGCGTGTGGCTGCCCGGGCCGCGCGGGCCGTGGCGTCGACGCGCGCTGATGGCGACCTACGCCGCGGTCGCGGGCGCGCTCGGCTACGCGCCGATCCGCGCGCTCCGGCTGGGCACCGCCGACGAGCCGGCCAGCTACGTCGCGCAGCTCACCGGCTGGGCGCGCAGCGGGCGGTGGGCGACCACCGGCGGCGTCGACTACCTCGCGGCGGTCGCCGACGTGCGCGCGCGGGTGCAGGCCTGGGTCGGCGCCGGCGACCGGCTGTGCACGCCGGCCGACGCGCGCGCGGTGCTGGCCGGCCTGCCCGCCGCGCCGGTCCACGTCGTCGGGCGCGCCGCCGGCGACGCGCTCGATCCCGATCACTTCACGCTGTTCACCCGGCCGGCGATGGCGCCGCGCTGGCGCACGTGGGCCGACGCGCTGACGCGGTGACGCGCGCGCGGCCCGGGGTCGCGTCAGGTTGGCAGCCCACGCCCCGCGGCGCGTCCCGCGGGCCCCCGACGACGTCGGCACGCGCGGTGCTAGGCTCCCCGCCATGGCTGCGATCGACTCGCTCCTCCGCGTCATGTCGCTGCGCGGCGCCGAGGCCATGATCATCTCGACCGGCCAGGTGCCGACGTTGCGCCGCGGCGGTCACGCCGAGCCGATGGCGATGCCGCCGATCGATCCGGTCATGGTGATGGCGTTCGTCGACGAGCTGGTGCCGCCGCCGACCCGGGCCGCGCTCGACGACAAGGGCAGCGCCGACGTCCAGCACGCGGTCGGCGCCGACGGCTACGCGATCGCGATCGAGCGCACCACCGCCGGCTTCC
>JAEUJY010000108.1 GCA_016794525.1 Myxococcales bacterium | reverse complement strand
CCAGTGGGCCCACGGGCCGCGCTGGAGCGCCGTGGCCGAGCGCGGCGACACCTGGCGCGGGCTGCCCGCCGTGCGCAAGCTGCCCGGCCTCGACGCCGACATCGGCCTCGTGCCGCTGCACGGCCACACCCGCGGCCACTCCGGCGTCGTCGTCGACGCCGGCGACCACGCGCTGCTCCACGCTGGCGACGCCTACTTCCACCACACCGAGCTCGAGCGCGGCGGCAAGGCACCGTTCGGCCTGCGCACCTTCCAGACCCTCATCCAGATGGACGGCCGCGCTCGCCACGCCTCCCAGGACGCGCTGCGCCGCCTCCACGCCGACCACCCCGACGTCACGATCCTGTCCGCCCACGATCCCGCCGAACTCCGCGCCTGATCGCTCGGGAGCCTGGGTCGGCATCGGGATCGAGATCCGGATCGGGATCCGGAGCGGGATCCGGATCGGGATCCGGATCGGGATCAGGAACGGGAACCGGATCGGGGTCGGGATCCGGCCCCGGATCCGCGATCGCTCACCGCACCGCCCCCCGAAAATACCAACGGCCCAGCGCGCTACGCTCTGGGCCGTTTTGGGAGGGGGCCCCGGCGAATGCCGGGGGAGGGTCTTTCGAAAGACCCTCCTCTTCAGAACGAGTAGCGCAGGCCGAAGCGGAAGGACCGCGGCGCCTGGCGAGCGTTCAGGTTGAGGAAGTTCGTGTTCTTGATCGGGCTGCGACCGGTGATGCCGACCAGCGGGTTCTGCTTGGCGTGCGGCAGGTCCGACAGGTCGCCACCGACGATCGGGTCGGCGAAGCTGGTCGAGTAGCGCTCGTCGGCGTCGGTCTCATCCTGCGTGTTGAAAAGGTTGAAGATGTCGGCGAACAGCTCGATCGACTGGGTCTTGCCGATCTTGCGGCCGTAGGTGGCCTTGATGTCGGCGGTGGTGGTGAACGGCGAGCGACCGGCGGTGCCGCGCGGCAGCAGGTAGCTCTCGTCCGCGCCGTACAGCGAGTGACCGACCAGGGTGTTGTGCGGGATGCCCGAGATGCCGCGGAGGCTGGCGCCCAGGGTGACGATGCCCGCCTTCTTCAGGTCGAACTGGTAGAAGCCGTCGACCTTCAGGTTGTGCGGACGGTCGAGGCCCATCGCGCCGTAGTGGTTCGACATCAGCTCGGGGAGGTCGTACAGCGAGGTCAGGTTCGGGTCGAGCTGGCCGGTCTCGGTCGAGAACAGACCCGGGTAGTTACCGAGGCTGCGCGAGTAGGTGTACGACGCGAGCACCATCGCGTTCTTGGCGAACCGCTGCTGGGCGGTGATCTGGATCGCCTGGTAGTCGCGGATCGGCTTGTCGAACGTCGAGATCTTGTCGAGCACGTCGGCGCGGGCGTTGAGCAGCGCCGCCAGCTCGGGGTTCGACGTCATCAGGCCGGTCGCCTCGGTGCGGAGGTCGTCGGCGTCAGCGCTGAAGTCCTCGCCCGGGTTGACGATCAGGTAGTGGGCGCCGCCGTCGGTCGACGAGTCCTCGATCACGCGCGGCATGTTGCGGGTGACGAAGTTGACGCCCATCTTGAAGTCGGCCATCACCTCGTACTCGCCGCCGAGGATGAGCTCGTCGGTGTACTGACCCTTCAGCGACGGGGCGACGAACTCGGCGCCGTCGCCGAGCTGGAAGTTGCCGGCGCGGTAGGTGTCACAGGCGTCGAGCTCTTCCTGCGTGACGTCGTCACGGTTGTTGAGCATCGTGCAGCCGGTGGTCGAGAAGTCGGTGATCTCACCACCGAAGGCGCGGACGTTGAGGTCCATCGGCACCGACTCGTAGAACCGGCCCCAGTGCGCCATCAGCTTGGCGCGGCCCTCGGCGGTCGGGTCCCACACGAAGCCGACGCGCGGCGCGATCATGTTGGCGATGTCGAAGGCGGTCTCGGGGACGACCTCACCCTCGGGCGACTTGGTCCCGACGATGTCGTCGGCGACGAAGCCGGTCTGCTTCTCCCAGCGGACGCCGGCGTTGACCGTGAAGTTCGGGCGGATCGACCAGGAGTCCTGGAGGTACGCGCCGATGTTCCGGTTGGTGGTGTCGGCCTGGTAGCCCTCGGGATCCACGGTGCAGGTCTTGTCGCCGAGGCCGTCGCCGTCGAGGTCGAAGCACGGCACGTCGCCCGTGGTCACGCCCTCGGGGTCGGGGGCGAGCTGGGCGCGGCGGCGCCAGCGCTGGATGCCGGCGGCGTTCGACGGACGGAGCTGCCAGATCGCGCCACCGGTCAGGCGGCGATCCGAGTTGTAGGTCGTGTACTCGAGGTCCGCACCGACCTTGAACGTGTGCTGGCCCATCAGGTTTGCGCGCTGGGTCAGCGAGACGGTGCCCGAGGTGCGCGCGTTGGTACGGGTCTCGAGGAAGCCGAGGCCGTTCCAGGTGTAGTTGACGACCGGGCAGTTGCGGATGCCCGGGAACGGGTCCATCGCGTTGCCGTCGGCGACGTCGGCGCAGGCGGTCTGGAAGCCGGGCTCGTAGTTCTTGAACACCGCGAGCGAGCGGGTGTTGTTGTCCTGCAGCGACGCGCGGTCAGCGCCGCCGGCGAACAGCGGATCCTGATCCTCGTAGCCGAGGTGGTAGCCGCCGACCAGGTCGAGCTGGGTCTTGCCGTTGTTGAACTTCGAGCTCCACTTCAGGGCCACGTCGTACGCGCCGTCGCCATCCTTGAACAGGATCGACTCGGGCGCGCCGGTGACGCGGTAGAAGTCGCGCTCGAACGACGCCGGGTTGCCGAAGCCCGAGATCTGGAACTGGTGGTTCTCGGAGAGCGCGCCGTTGATCTTGCCGGTGAAGAAGTGGGTCTGGCGGAAGCGGCCGCGGCTCACGCGGGCGCCCGGGACCTCTTCCTGGTCGAAGAACGCGGTGTCGTTGCCGTCGCCGTCCTTGACGCGGTCCGGCACGCAGTCACCGGTGATCGCCTCGTCGGCGTCGAGGACGCCGTTCATGTTGTCGTCGGTCTCGCACGAGTCGAACTCGTCGGTGCCGATGCCGGCGCCGTTGGCGTCCTCGCGGTCGAGGCGCGTCGAGATGATGCGATCGAGGACGTCGCGGCGGAACGACGGGTTGTACCCGACGTGGAACCACAGCTTGTCCTTGATGATCGGGCCACCGACCTCGAAGCCGAGGTCGGCCACGTAGTCGACGTTCAGCTCGCTGCCGATCGCCGACGCCTGCGACAGGATCGACTCGGCGTCGGAGATGAGCGTGCCCGGGGTGTAGTACGCGAAGACCGAGCCCTTGAACTTGTTCGAGCCCTGCTTGGTCACGACGTTGATCACGCCGCCGGTCGAACGACCGAACTCGGCCGAGTAGCCGCCGGCGATGACCTCGGTCTCCTCGACGAACTCGTTGGGGAGGTTGGTCGACTGGCCACCGAACGCGGTGTCGGTGGTGTTGATGCCCTCGACGACGTAGCTCGACTCGACCGAGGTCGCGCCCGAGAACGACACGCCGTACTGGTCACCCTGGGTACCAGCCGCGGTGCCGAGCACCGCGCCGAAGGTGCGGCCGGTCGGGACGTTGCGGGTGTACTCGTCGGTGATCGTCGAGCCGATCTTGGTCGAGCCCTGGTCGACGAGCGGGGTGCGACCCACGAGCTCGATGACCTCGGACGCCTTGATCTCGGTATCGATCGGCACCGAGACGAAGGCCTGCTTGCCGACCTCGATGAGGACGTTGGGCCGGTTGAACTGCGCCTCGCCGTAGAACACGGTGAGGATGTAGGTACCGGGCGGCAGGTTCGAGATCTGGAACGCGCCGTTCTCGTCCGTGATCTCCGACTGCTGGCCCTGCAGGGCCGGGCCCGAGACCGAGACCGTCGCGCCGATGACGGCGTCCTTGGTCTTCTTGTCGACGATGCGGCCGCGGACCGAGCCGGTGGTGCTCGACTGGGCGATCGCGTCGCCGTGGTCGACGATGGTGGCGCCGGCGAAGAGGCCGACCGCCATTGCGAAGGAAATTCCAATGCGCTTCATGGTCTGGTCTCCTCGGGTTCAGGGAGCGACGACGAACCGCACCGACACGCCGTCGGTGAAGGTCCGGGTGCCGCCGACGATGTCGCTCACGATGGCGCCGCCCTTGATCGAGGCGGCGTAGTTGCCGGGCGGCAGGGCCGCGACCGGCGTGATCGCTAGCAGCGTCAGGTTGCCATCGCCGTCGGGATCGATGGTGAAGTCCGACGGGATGACCGCGTTGGTGTCGAGGTTCTTGATCTCGATCTCGGCGGCCGCGATGCTGGCGTCGTCGACCAGCGAGTTGAAGAAGAATAGCACCGGGTCGGTCGGGCCGAGCTCGGCGCGGTCGGCGACCGCGTCGGCGTCGACCGGGTCAGTCTCGACGACGTCGAGCGGCTTGACGTGGATGGTGAAGACGTTCTCGTTGGGGCCGGTCGGCACCGCCTCACCCTGCTTGTCGATGACGATCGCGGGCTTGATGGTGAACTGGCAGTCGGTGTCGGTCGGGGCCAGGTCGATCGGCGCCAGGACGAGCGCCGGACCGACCGGGTTCGACTCCTTGTTGCCGTTCGGGTAGTAGTACCCGTCGTAGGTGATCGCGGTGCCACCACAGCTGACGTCGAAGGGCAGCGTGGCGCCGAAATCCGTGGTCCCGATGTGGCCATCACAGGTCACGCTGTCGGCGGTGCACGGCAGCGGGTTGCCCTGCGCATCGGGCTCGCTGTCGACCAGCGTCTCGACCTTGTCGCCGTTGAGCAGCTCGTCGAACATCGTGCGGACGTTCCAGGCGAGCGGCTCGAGCTCGGCGGGGCCGGTCATGTCGAACTCGGCCTTGGTGTCGGGGCAGATGATGAAGCCCTGCACCAGGCTCGGCCCCTTGGGGTCGAGGTTCCCGGCAGAGTCGTACCGGCAGAACGCCGGCGGCTCCGCGCCGGTGTTGTTGTCGGTCGCGAGCACCGCGAGCACGCGCGGCGCGCCCTCGGGCGTCAAGCCGGTCTTGAGATCCGGGTCACTGAAGCAACCCGTGATGAGCAGTCCGAGTCCTGCCGCAAGGACGCCTTGCGTACGGTAGCGCAGCATTACGTAGCCTCCCTCTAGTTGCTTAGTGAGCCCGGCGGGGTGTGGTTTACCCAGTCGTGGCCGCGGGAGTCATCGCCTATTGCCGCAGGGAACGCAAGATCCCGAATGCACTCTCGTCGCGGGGATCACTGCGACGTTCGCGCTGTGATCCCGAGGTCTTACCCCCCCTGCGACAGCATCTGCGACGCCTCGGCGCGCGCCAGGTGCGACAGCCAACCCATTGGAACCTATGGCCTGCCCGTCGCAGCGACAATCAGGTCAGTCACGACCTGCGGCGCGAGGGCATCAGGCTGATTGCCCCGGACAGTGAGGGCAAGTCACCCAGCGACAGCACCCACCACCAGGTGCTGTCTCTACGCGTTCGGACGCTTGCCGTTGGCGGGAGGAACCGCGGGCACCGGCCGTTGCGTCCCCTTGGACTTGTCACCCGCCGCGTCGGTTGCCTCGACCGCCGCCGGCGCCGGCTCCTCGACGCCGATCCGCCGCACCGCGAAGTGGGCCAGGAGCTTGGCCTCGATCGCGCTCGCGACCTCGGGGTGATCGAGCAAGAACTGCTTGGCGTTCTCGCGGCCCTGGCCGATGCGCTCGCCGGCGAACGAGAACCACGCGCCGCTCTTGTCGACGACGTTGGCCTCGGACGCGAGGTCGATCAGATCGCCCTCCTTGGAGATGCCGGTGCCGTAGAGGATGTCGAACTCGACCTCCTTGAACGGCGGCGCCATCTTGTTCTTCACGACCTTCACGCGGGTGCGGTTGCCGATGACGTCCTCGTCCTTCTTCAGCGCGCCGACGCGGCGGATGTCGAGGCGGATCGAGGCGTAGAACTTGAGCGCGTTGCCGCCGGTGGTCGTCTCGGGGCTGCCGAACATGACGCCGATCTTCATGCGGATCTGGTTGATGAAGATGACGGTGCAGCGCGACTTCGAGATCGCGCCGGTCAGCTTGCGCAGCGCCTGGCTCATCAGGCGGGCCTGCAGGCCGACGTGGGCGTCGCCCATCTCGCCCTCGATCTCGGCCTTCGGCGTGAGCGCGGCGACCGAGTCGATCACGACGACGTCGACGGCGTTGGAGCGCACGAGCATGTCGGCGATCTCGAGCGCCTGCTCGCCGAAGTCGGGCTGCGAGACGAGGAGCTCCTCGGTGCGCACGCCGAGCTTCTTGGCGTAGCCGACGTCGAGCGCGTGCTCGGCGTCGATGAACGCGCACACGCCGCCGCGCTTCTGCGCCTCGGCGACGACGTGCAACGTCAGCGTCGTCTTGCCGCTCGACTCCGGGCCGTAGATCTCGATGATGCGACCGCGGGGCAGGCCGCCGATGCCGAGCGCGATGTCGAGGCCGAGCGAGCCGGTCGGGATGACCGACACCTCGCGCTCGATGGGGTCCTTGCCCAGGCGCATGATCGCGCCCTTGCCGAACTGCTTCTCGATGGCGCCGAGCGCCAGGTCGATGGCCTTGTCGCGGCCGGGATCGCGGCCGTGCATCGGGGCCGAGCCGACGGCGCTGGCGAGGGTGGTGACGGCGGCGGCGCGATCAGTCGAGGGCGAGTCTTTCTGGGCCATGGAATTCTCTCCGTCGCGCCGACCGGACGAGGGTCACGGCGAGATCACGGCGTGCGATCCCAGCCATCGTCCGAGCCATGTGACGCATCGAATGGAGCCGTTTGTACGGCCTCGCTCTGACGTTCGGGCGCCGATTTTGGCGTTCCGAGCGGCGTTCGGACGATCGCGCGGTACTCGTAACCGCTCGAAGTTGATACGGAATTGTAGAGCACCGCGGAGTCGCACCGCGACTCACCGAACACCTGTTCAGCTAGGGGTAGCAGCAGCTCGCCGACCGCGGCCGGCTCCCGCACCCGCCCCAGCGTGACGTGGGGGTGGTAGGGCCGCCGATCGCGCGCGAACCCCAGCTCGGCCATCGCCGCGGCGGTGGCGTCGGCCAGGCGCGCCAGCTCACCGGACGTGTCCTCGACCCCGGCCCACAAGACGGTCGCGCGATCGAGCGACGGGAACGCGCCGAGGCGGGTCGCGCGCCAGCGGAAGCCGCGCGCGCCGGCGGCGACGGTCGCGAGCTGCGCCCGCACCGCGGTCACGATCTCGGGCCGCGCGGCGCCGAGGAACGCCAGCGTGCAGTGGTAGTTCACCGGCGGCACCCACGCGATCGTCAGGCCCTGGCTGCGGGCGCGCCGCGCCAGGGTCTCGACGGCGCCGGCCAGGGTCTGGGCCACGCCGGGCGCCGGCGGCACCGCCACGAACAGCTTCAACGCGTCGCTCATGGGCTCACCTCGCACGCTTCGCGCAAGAGCGCCAGCGCCCACCACGCGGCGAGCGTCCGGATCTGATCGCGGGATCCCGGCCAGCAGAAGGTCATCGTCCGCGGCGTGCCGCCGTCGGCCAGCGCCAGCCACACCGTGCCGACAGGCTTGTCGGCGGTGCCGCCGTCGGGGCCGGCGACGCCGGAGATCGCGACGCCGAGATCGGCGCCGGTCGCGGCCCGCGCGCCGATCGCCATCGCCTGCACGCACGCCTCGCTGACCGCGCCGTGCTCGGCGATCACCTCCGCGGGGACGCCGAGCGCGCGGACCTTCTCGGCGTTGGCGTAGACGATCGCGCCGCCGAGGAAGAAGGTCGACGCGCCCGGCCCGTCGGTGAGCAGCTGCCCGAGCATGCCGCCGGTGCACGACTCGGCGACCGCGACGGTGCGGCCGCGGGCCTTGAGCGCGGCCGCGGTGACCGCCGGCAGCGCCACGTCGCCGACGCCGTAGATCCAGCGGCCGATGCGCGCCCGCAGCGCGGCGTCGAGGGTCGCCAGCGCCGACGCGGCCCGCGCCGCGTCGCGATCCGCGACCACCAGCTTCACCAGCGTCTCGGGGAACTTCACCTGGTAGTGGATCGACGCGCCGGCGACGTCGTCGACCAGGCCGCGCAGCGCCTCGGAGAGCTGCGACTCGGCGCGGCCGAACACCCGGTAGATCTGCCGCGCGCGCTCGACGACCTCGCCGCCGGTCGCGCGAAGTCCGGCGATCCGCGCCGCGACGCCGCCGTCGAAGATGCCGTAGACCTCGCGTGGCACGCCGGGCAGACACACCACCGGCACGCCGCCCAGCGCCACCTCGAAGCCGGGGGCCAGGCCCGCCGGGTTGGCGTAGACCCGCGCGCCGGCCGGCACCCGCACCTGGCGCAGGTTCACCGCGGACACCGCGCGCCCGCGCCCGGCCATCAGCCGCTCGAGCACGGCCCGCGCGGGCGCGTCGATCGCGGGCTCGACGCCGATCAGCCCGGCGACCACGTCGACCGTGAGATCGTCCTCGGTCGGCCCCAGCCCGCCGGACACCAGCACCAGCTGTGCCCGGCGGCTGGCCGCGGTGAGCGCGCCGCGCATGTCGTCGGCGTCGTCGCGACAGCTGGTCATCCACCGCACCTCGACGCCGAGGTCCCACAGCCGCGCCGCCAGCCACGACGAGTTGGTGTCGACGATCTCGCCGCGGGTGAGCTCGTCGCCGATGGTCACGATCTCGGCAAGCACGGCGCATGCTACCGCGCCGGCGGTGCCTGCCGGGTGCTCGGCAGCCGATCGCGGGGGGCCGTGGCGATTCGGGCCGCATCAGTTGACGGGGGTTTGATCGCCAACCTATCCTTTCGCCGTGGGAATCATCTCCCGTGCCTGCCAGGGCCGACCGGTCCGGTCCACGCCATGAAGATCCGCTACGCCGCCAAGACCGACGTGGGGATGAAGCGTACCCACAACGAGGACTACTTCTCGCTCATCGAGGATGAGCAGCTGTTCATCGTGGCCGACGGCATGGGTGGCCACGCGTCGGGCGAGGTGGCGTCGAAGATGGCCGCCGAGACGATCGGCGAGTTCTACCAGCGCACCCGCGAGGACGAGGACGTCACCTGGCCGTACAAGATGGACCGGTCGCTCTCGTACATCGAGAACCGCCTGGTCTGCGCGATCAAGCTGGCCAACTTGCGGATCTTCGAGACCTCGTGTCGCGACATCCGCTACAAGGGCATGGGCACGACGATCGTCTCGTGCCTGGTGGCGGGCGACAAGGCGTACATCGGGCACGTCGGCGACTCGCGCGTGTACCGGGTCCGCGAGGGCGGCATCGCGCAGCTGACGCGCGATCACTCGCTGCTCGAGGACTACAAGGAAGCCAAGCCCGACATGACCGAGGAAGAGGAGCGGAACTTCCCGCACAAGAACGTCATCACGCGTGCGCTCGGCATGCGCGAGACGGTGCAGGTCGACATCCGCGCCCACCAGATCAAGAGCGGCGACGTGTTCCTGCTGTGCTCCGACGGGCTGTCCGGCATGGTGCCCGACGAGGGCATCAACCAGATCGCGACCAACGCGAAGTCGCTGGAGCGCGCGGTGGCCGAGCTGGTCGACGCGGCGAACCGCGCCGGCGGCACGGACAACGTGACGACGCTGATGCTTCAGTGCGTCTCGGCGTAAGGGGAGAGGGTTTTTCGAAATAACCCTCCCCCACGTGATTCTATGAGGGGCTTTCGAAAAGCCCCTCCCCCACAAGACGTGGGGCCCCCACCCGAAACGCGAGAACCCACGTTCGGTGGGTTGAGCGTGGCCTCCAACGGCCCCTCGCCCACAAGACGTGGGGCCCCACCCGAAACCACCCGAAACGCGAGACCATGCTCGCGGTGGTGGTGGAGACATCCAGCGCGAGAGCCCTGGACCGCGACGGTGGTGATGCCCCAAAACCGGCCTGGCCTCGAACAGACCCACGCGCGTCGTGGCGTGGCAGGATAGGCGGGTGAAGTACGTGAACGGCAGAGCGTGCGCGATGGCGATCGGCGTGGTGGCGCTGGCGGCGTGTGACACCGGGCGGAGCGGGTACAGCGGGATCGGCGCGTACCGCGTGGGCAAGACGACGCTCAAGGACGCGCCCGGGCGCTGCGAGCCGACGGACCTGCCCGACGGGCGCAAGGGCACGTGGTGCTTCATGCAGCCGCCGGTGGGCGTGGCCGGGCGCCCGGCCGACGTCGACCTGTACTTCCTCGGCACCGAGCCGTCGGCCCCGGTGATCGAGATCCAGCTCCAGGTGCGCGGCTGTGACGAAGAGGCGGTGCGGAGCTGGCTGAAGACGAACTTCGGCGCGCCGTTCGAGGACACGCCGCGGTGGGCGGCGTGGCGCAACAAGCACGTCTACGTGATCGGCGAGCTGCCCAGCGAGCCCGGCCGCTGCCTGGTGCGCTTGCTGCCCCGCAGCGAGCAGGCCGAGTTCGACCGGCTCAAGGCCCAGGCCGCCGCGCGGCGCCCCTAGCGCCGCTCACGGCCAGGCGACGCCGGCGTTCCAGTCGGTGTTGAACTGCGCGAGCACCGCGGCCACCGGGGCCGGCTCGCGCATGATCACGCCCAGCTCGCGGTTGTCGCGGAGCGAGGTGATCGACATGTTGTTCGAGCCGACCAGCGCGCGGGCGCCGTCGGCGATGATGACCTTGGCGTGGAGCACCGGGTTGGCGAGCGTCCGCACCGGCACGCCGCCGCCGGTCAGCGTGTTCGCGGTGGCCGCGTTCTCGGGGATCTCGTTGACCGACGCGAGCAACACCCGCACCGCGATGCCGCGGTTCTTCGCGGTCATCACCGCGGCGCGGATCGCGGTGTCGGACAGGTAGTACAGCGCGATGTCGAGCGAGGTGGTGGCGCTGGCGATCAGCGTCTGGATCCGCAGGCGCGAATCGCCGGGCGTGACCACCAGCCGGCTGCAGCTCAGGGTCGGCGCGGTGCCAGCCCAGTCGGCGGCGAAGATCGCGGCGGCGTCGGCCACGTCCTGCGGGTCGCGATCCTCGACGGCGAAGTTGCGCTGATCGCTCATGCCGGCGACGGTGAAGTTGCCCGACTCGATCAGCAGGCGATCGCCGTCGACGACGACGTACTTGGCGTGGGCGTTGGGGAAGCCGGCCGGCGCCAGCTTGACGTCGACGCCGCCGTTCTGCAGGCGGGTGCGCAGGCCGCTGTCGAGCTGGCTGGCGTCGAGCAGCACCCGCACCGGCGCGCCGCGGCGATCGGCGGCGATCAGCCGATCGGCGATGCGGGTCAGCGTGAACGTGTACATCTGCACGTCGATCGAGCGGGTCGCGCCGTCGATGAACGCGACGACGCGGTCCTCGAGCGCGGCCGGGCCGACCGTGACCGCGCTGATCGGCACGGTCCGCGCGCGCTCGGGGTCGCAGCCCGGCGCGTCGATGCCGGCGTCGATCGGATCGCCGCCGGCGTCGTCGCCGGTCGACGGGTCGCCGCCACACGCCGCCAGCGCGGCCCCGAGGATCAGCGCGGCCAGGGCCGCGACGCGCCGGCTCACGGCCGCTGCCCGGGGCAACGATCGTCGACGCCGCGCTCGCGCGGGCACAGCGCGTAGAGCTCGTGGCGGTGGCGGACCACGGTGAAGCCGCCCAGCCGGAGGGCGATCCGCTCCTGCAGGCGCTCGATCTCGTCGTCCTCGAACTCGAGGATCAGGCCGCACTTGGCGCAGATCAGGTGATCGTGGTGATCGCCGGCGACCTCGTAGCGGGCCTGGCCGTCGCCGAACTGGCGCTCGCTGGCCAGCGCCGCGTCGACCAGCAGCTTGAGCGTGCGGTAGACCGTGGCGTACCCGACCTTGGGGTGGCGCCGCCGCACCCGGGTCAGCAGCTCCTCGATCGAGATGTGCTCGGGCGAGCGGAAGAACTGCTCGACGATCGCCTCGCGCTGGGCGGTGGTGTTCAGCCGCTTGTCGGTGAGGTAGGCCTGCCACCGGGCCTTGAGGTCCCGCAGGTCGCGCTTGGCCGGCTCGTCGCTGGCGGGCGCCACCGGCAGCGTCACGCGCGGACGCTCCTTGGACGCGCCCTTGGCGCCGCGCGCGACAGGTCCAGGCATGCCCCTGGTTTGCCTGGCACGCGTCGGCAGGTCAATCGATTTCGCGACGAGAACGACGCCGATCCCGCCGGCCGACAGGCGTACAATGAGTGCGATGGCGCCCGAGCGTGCTCCCGACGATGGCTTCGACGCGGTCCTCGCCCGCCTGCGCAAGGTGGTCGAGCACCTCGAGGCCGGCCAGCTGTCACTCGAGGACTCGCTGACCGCGTACGAGGAGGGCATCGCGCTGGCGCGCCGCGGCCACGAGCTGCTCGACGGCGCCGAGAAGCGGGTCGAGCTCCTGGTCGCGGGCGGGTCGCAGTCGGTCCCCCTCGACGAGGCCGTCACCGACGAGCCATGACGACCGGCGCCCCTGCCCCGGCCCGGATCGCGGTGGTCGACGACGACCGCGCGACCCGCGACTACCTGGCGGACGTGCTGCGCCGCGCCGGCTTCGACGTGTGCCTCGCCGAGAGCGGGCTGCGGCTGGTGGCGGCGTTGCAGATCGATCGCCCCGACGCGATCGTGCTCGACGTCAACATGTCGTGGATCGACGGCTTCGAGCTGTGCCGGGCGCTCAAGCGCAACCGCGACTGGCAGGCGATCCCGGTGGTGTTCGTCTCGGGGCGCTCGACCGACGCCGACCGCGCCGCCGGCCTGGCCGCGGGGGCGGTCGAGTTCCTGGTCAAGCCGATCGACGGCCGGACGCTCGTGGCGACCGTCCGGAAGCTGCTACAAGAAGGCCGGCCCGCATGAGCACCCCGCCGGTCACGCTCGATCCCCGCGCCGCCCCCGAGCGGCTCCGCGAGTTCCTCGACGCCGCGCGCGCGCGCGTCGACACCGACCTCGAGCACCGCCTCGCCGTGCCCGCCGTCGATCCCGGCCGGCTGCGCGCCGCGATGCACTACGCCGCCACCGGCCCCGGCAAGCGGCTGCGCCCGGCGCTGGTGCTGGCGGCGGCGGCGGCGTGCGGTGGCGACGACTCGAGCGCGCTGCCGGCGGCGATCGCGATCGAGCTGCTGCACGCGTACACGCTGGTCCACGACGACCTGCCGGCGATGGACGACGACGACGAGCGGCGCGGCCGCCCGACGGTCCACATCGCGTTCGGCGAGGCGATCGCGATCCTCGCCGGCGACGGCCTGTTGACGATGGCGTTCGCCTGCCTCGCCGAGCTGGGCCCGCGCGCCGGCGCGGCGGTGGCGACGCTGGCCGCCCGGGCCGGGGCCGCCGAGCTGCTGGCCGGCCAGGCGATCGACCTGTCGCTCGGCGAGCACCCGTCGACCGACCTGGCGACGATCGAGGACCTCCACGCCAAGAAGACCGGCGCGCTGTTCGCCGCCGCGGCCGAGCTGGGGGCGATCGCCGCCGGCGCGCCCGACGCCCACCGCGCCGCGCTCGCGCGCTACGGCATGGCGATCGGGATCGCGTTCCAGCACGCCGACGATCGCGACGACGGCGAGCTGACCGAGCACGCCGCCGCCGCGGCCCGCCGCGCCCACGAGCTGGGCGCCGAGGCCGCGACGCTGGCCGCCGGCCTCGGGCCGTCGGCGCAGGTGCTGGTCGAGCTGGCGACATGGATCGGCGGCACCGGCTCGCCGTCCTAGCGGCGACGCTGGCCGTCGGCTGCGCCGGGCGCGCCGCGCCGTCGACGGCCCGGGTGATCGAGCGCGGCACGCTGGGCTACGCGGTGGCCTTCGGCGACGGCGCGCTGTGCACGATCGAGCTCGACGTGCGGTTCGCGCTGGTGGTGCGCGACCCGCGCAGCGGCGCCGTCCGCGCCCGCCACGATCTGGGGCCGGCCGAGCGCGACCTGCCGGCGCTGGCCGTGGTCGACGGTCAGGCGTGGGTCGGCGGCGCCGATCGCGCGGTGCGGGCGATCGGGCTCGCGAGCGGCGCGGTCGACGCGACCTGGCCGATCGGCGCCGCGGTGACGGCGCTGGCCGCGACCGCCGACGGCAACCTGCTGATCGGCGACGCGACCGGCGCGGTCTGCCTGCGCCGGCGCCGCGACGGGGCGCTCCTGCAGTGCGTGGCGGTGGCCGAGCAGCCGATCGCCGCGCTCCGCGTCGACGGGGCGGCGGCGGTGGCGGTCGCCGACCAGCGCGCGGTGCGGCTCTCGCTGCCCGCCCTGGTTGTCGGCCCGACGACCGCTGCCACGCCAGCGCTCCGCGGCCGCGAGGTCGTGCTCGACGGCGTCGTCGTGGCGCGCTTCGCCGGGGCGGCGCGGGCGGTGGCGCGCGGGCCAGACGGCACGGTGGCCGCGGTCGGCTGGGTGCGCGATCTCGACGACGCCTCGGTCGTCCTCGTACCCCCGCCGCCGCATTGACCGCCGGCGCGACCGCCCCCTACAGTCGGAAGGTTGACCGACTGGGACTCCGACACCAACGTCACGCACGAGACCGAGGTGCCGAGCCCGAGCACCACGGTCCGCGATCGCGCGTCGCTGGTCGTGCTGGCGGGGCCGCGGGTCGGCACGCTGGTCCGCATCGAGGGCCGCGAGCTGATCATCGGCCGCAGCCTGCGCGCCGAGCTGTGCGTCGACGACGACGGCGTGTCGCGGCACCACGCGCGGATCCGCCCGGGCGAGGGCGGCATCTGGATCGAGGATCTCGGCAGCCGCAACGGCACCTTCGTCAACGGCATCAAGGTCACCGGCCCGGTGCGCCTCGAGGACGGCGACAAGATCCACGTCGGCCGCTCGTCGATCGTCAAGTTCACGTACCACGACGCGCTCGACGACTCGTTCCAGGAGCGGGTCGTGGTGTCGGCGCTGCGCGACCCGCTGACCCGGCTGTACAACAAGCGCTACTTCGACGAGCGGCTCGACGCCGAGCTGCGCTTCGCCCACCGCCACGGCAGCCAGCTGGCGCTGCTGATGATCGACGTCGACCACTTCAAGCGGGTCAACGATCAGCGCGGCCACCTCGTCGGCGACACCGTCCTCACCGCCGTCGCGCAGACGCTGGCCCGGGCGATCCGCAACGAGGACGTCGTGGCCCGGGTGGGCGGCGAGGAGTTCGTCGTCATCCTGCGCGCGACCGCGCTCGATCAGGCGCTGCTGCTCGGCGAGCGGCTGCGGCGCAAGGTCGAGGAGCTGCGGATCGATCACGACGGCGGCGGCGAGCCGCTGCAGGTCACCGTGTCGATCGGCGCCGCCGCGGTGACGCCCGGCGTCGGCACCGCCGACGAGCTGGTCGGCGCCGCCGATCGCGCGCTGTACGCGGCCAAGCAGGCCGGGCGCAACCGCGTCGGCGGCTAGCCGATCGCCGGCCCGCGCCGGCTAGAGCTTCACCCGGCTGCTGGCCGGGTCGTACATCGGCTTGAGCGACACCGCGATCGGGTAGCGGGTGCCGGCGATCTCGATCGACCAGGCGCCGCTGCTCAGGTACGCGGCGTCGACCGGCGCGCCGCCGGCGTCGACCATCGCCAGGCCGACCGCGCCGCCCAGCGTGTGGCCGTAGCTGCCGGCGCGGACGTAGCCGACCGCGCGATCGTCGCGCCACACCACCTCGGCGTGGAACAGGAGCGGCGCGGGATCGAGGACGCGCAGCTGCACCAGCCGCTTGCGCAGCGGCCCCGCGGCCTTCTGCGCCAGCACCGCGTCCTTGCCGAGGAAGCCGCCGGGCTTGGCGAGGTCGACCGCGAAGCCGAGCCCGACCTCGAGCACCGAGTCGGTGTTGTCGATGTCGTGGCCGTAGTCGCGGTAGGCCTTCTCGAGGCGCAACGACGCCAGCGCCTTGAGCCCGGCGTGGCGCACGCCGAGCGGCGCGCCGGCCGCGAGCAGCCGCTCGTAGACGTGCACCGCCTGCTCGGTCGGGATGTACAGCTCGTAGCCGAGCTCGCCGAGGTAGGTGATGCGCACGCACAGGACGCGGGCGAAGCCGACGTCGATCTCGCGCGCGGCGCGGAACGGGAACGCGGCGTTGCCCATGTCGACCGAGGTCACCGCGGCCATCAGCTCGCGCGACCGCGGGCCCTGGACGTTGAGCTGGCACCAGCCCGAGGTGACGTCGGTGACGACGCAGTGAGCGTCGGCCGGCGTGTGTCGGGCCAGCCACGCGGCGACGTGGCGCGGCACGGTGTCCGACGCGACCACCCAGAAGCGATCGTCGGCCAGCTTGGTGACGGTGAGGTCGGCCTCGAGGGTGCCGCCGGCGTTGAGCCACTGCGTGTAGGTGATGACGCCGGGGTCGCCGTCGACGAGGTTGGCCGAGACCCAGTCGAGCACCTTGCCGGCGTCGCGCCCCTGCACCAGGAACTTCGACATGAACGACATGTCCATCAGGATCACGCCCTCGCGGGCGGCGCGGTGCTCCTCGGCCCAGTAGCCGAACCAGCTCGGGCGGCCCCAGGTCAGCTCGGACACCGGCTCGACGCCGGGCGGCGCGTACCAGTCGGCGCCCTCCCAGCCGCTGACGTCGCGGAAGTACGCGCCGCGCGCCGCCAGCCGATCGTGCAGCGCCGAGCGCTTGGCGCCGCGGGCGGTGGTCATCGAGCGCGTCGGGTAGTGGCACTGGTAGACCATGCCGAGCGACTCGACGGTGCGGGTCCGCCGGTACTCGGGGTTGGCCTGGTACGGCTGCAGGCGATCGACGTGCATCGCGGTGACGTCGACGTCGGGGCGGCCGGTGGTGATCCAGTGCGCGATCACCCGGCCCATGCCGCCGCCGGTGAGGATGCCGATCGAGTTGAGGCCGGCGGCGACGAAGTAGCCGCGCAGCTCGGGGGCCTCGCCGACGCACGGCCGCAGGTCGGGCGTGAACGACTCGGGGCCGCAGAAGAACTTCTTGATGCCGATCTTCTCGCTGATCGGCACCCGGGCCATCGCCTTCTCGAGGTACGGCCCCATGCGCTCCCAGTCGGGCGGCAGCGAGCCGAACGAGAAGTCGGGCGGGATGCCCTCGACCTTCCACGGCGCGCACACCGGCTCGAACATGCCGATCATCAGGCCGCCGACCTCCTCGCGGAAGTAGCCGTACGAGCCCGGGTCCTCGAGCACCGGCCAGCTGGCCGAGATGCCGGGCACCGCCTCGGTGATGAGGTAGTAGTGCTCGGCGGCCTGGTTGGGGATGACCACGCCCGAGGCCTCGCCGAGCTGCCGCGCCCACATGCCGGCGCAGTTGACGACGTACTCGCAGCCGATCGTGCCGTGGCTGGTGGTGACGCCGGTGACCGCGCCGTGGCGGGTGGTGACGCCGGTGGCGGCGACGCCCTCGAGCAACGTCGCGCCGGCCTGGCGCGCGCCCTTGGCCAGCGCCATCGTCACGTCGACCGGATCGACCCGGCCGTCGTCCTTGACGTAGAAGCCGGCGAGCAGATCGTCGGTGCGCGCGATCGGGAACAGCTCGCCGACCTCGCGCGGCGAGATCTCCTGCACGTCGATGCCGAGGTAGCGGTTGAACGCCGACACCCGGCGGTACTCCTCGAGGCGATCGCGATCGGCGGCGACCTCGATGAAGCCGCACTGCTTGAGCCCGGTGGCTTGGCCGGTCTCGGCCTCGAGCCGCGCGTACAGATCGCGGGTGTACTTGCGCAGCTCGGTCGAGGTCTCGGAGGTCGAGCCGAACGTGACCATCAGGCCGGCGGCGTGCCAGGTGGTGCCCGACGTCAGGCGATCGCGCTCGAGCACGACGACGTCCTTCCAGCCGGCGTGGGCCAGGTGGTACGCGACCGAGCAGCCGATGATGCCGCCGCCGATGACGACGACGCGGGCGTGAGAGGGGAGCACGGGATCGGCCATGGCCGCGCAGCATAAGCGCGACCGCCGCGCCGGCGCCAATCGGCGCGCGCGCCACCCGCAACCGGGGTTCGCGTCGGCGCGGGTGACGCGCGGCGCGCGGGGTGCGCATACTCGGGCGATGCCGGTCGCCGATCACAGGTTCCTGGCGCTGTCCGAGCGGTTCCTGGCCCGGCGCGCGCCCGGTCGCGCGCTGGCGCGGCTGGCCGCCACGTCGCTGCCGCTGGTGGCGGTCGAGCGGATCGCGGCCCGCGCCCCCGAGCCGGGGCTCGCCGAGGAGGCGCCGTCGCCGCTGGTGTGCGCGCTCGCGCTCGCGCCGACCGGCCGCGGCGCGCTCGACGACGCGACCGTGGTGGTCAAGGACGCGATCGACGTGGCCGGCCTGCCGACCACCGGCGGCGTGCTGGGCGGCGCGCCGACCGCCCTCGCCGACGCGACGATGGTGGCGCGGGTGCGCGCCGCCGGCGGCCGGCTGATCGGCAAGACCAAGCCGACCGAGCTGGGCATGGACGGCGTCGGCGCGCTGATGCCGTGGCCGATGCCGCGCAACCCGCGGGCCCCGGGCTACTTCCCGGGCGGCTCGTCGACCGGCACCGCGGTGGCGGTGGCGTCGGGGCTGGCGCGCTACGGCCTCGGCTCCGACGGCCTGGGCAGCGTGCGCATCCCGGCGGCGTACTGCGGGCTGGTCGGGCTCAAGCCCACGCGCGCGGCGTGGCTGGCCGACGGCTACCGCACGCCGGTGCGCACGCTCGACGTGTGCGGCCCGATCGCGCGCACGGTCTCCGACTGCGCGCGGCTGTGGCAGGTGATGGCCGACCAGCCGGTGCGCGACGTCGCCGCGGCGGTGCCGGCGCGCCTCGGCGTGATCCGCCAGCTCGGCCCGGGGCGCGCGAGTCGATCGATCCAGCGGGCGTTCGCGCGGGCGCTGGCGGCGCTGGGCGCGCCGATCGAGCCGGTCGAGATCGCCGGCGCCGATCGGGTGACGCTCCTGGGCGGCATGATCGGCGCGGTCGAGCTGGCCGAGAGCGCCGACGCCGCGCGCCCGCTGTCGCCGGCCGGTCGGATGAACGTCGCGCTCGGCCGCGCGTTCGCCCCCGCCGACGTCGCGCGGCTGCACGCGCAGCGCGCCGCGCTGATCGACGCCACCGCGCGGGCGCTCGAGCGCGCGCCGATCCTCGCGATGCCGACCACCGCGATCCCGCCGCCGGCGCTGTCGCGGGCGCTCTTGGCCGGCGGCCAGGACCTGATGCTCCTGCGCGCGCTCGGCCACTACACGCCGCTGGCCAACCTGTGCGACCTGCCGGCGATCGCGGTGCCGAGCGGCGTCGACGATCGCGGCCGGCCGCTGTCGATCATGTTCGTGGGCGCCGCCGGCAGCGAGCACGCGCTGCTCGCGCTGGCCGCCGCGGTCGAGGCCAGCGGCGTCGGCGCCCAGCCGGTGGCGTGAACCGGGGAATGAACGGCGGCGCCCGCGCGTTGGCGGGCCATGCGCCCTGCCCTCGCCGCGCTGGCCCTGACCCTCGCGTGCCGCTCCGAGCCCGCGCGCTCGCAGCCGGCGCCGCCGCCCCCGGCCGCGGCGGCGATCGACGTCGACGCGCGCGGCGCGGCGTGGGACCGCGCGGTGGCCCGCCTCGCCGACACCCGCGCCGAGCTGGCCGCGGCGTGGCGCGCGGCCGACACCGCCTCGGCGCGGGCGGCGATCCGCGATCGCGCCAGCGCCGCGCTGCTGGCGGCGATCGCCGACGAGCTCACGCCAGCGTGGTTCGGCATGCGGTGGGGCATGGGCCGCGACAGCACCGCGACGCGCCCGTTCGCGCCCGATCAGACGATCTCGTGCAGCTACTTCGTCGGCGCGGTGCTGGGCGGCGCCGGGTTCCGGCTGCACGATCGCTTCAAGCTGGGCCAGGCCGCGGCGCTGCGCATCCAGCAGAGCCTGGTCGGCGGCCGCGACGAGGTCCACCGCTTCCTCAGCATCCCGCCTGCCGACCTGGCCGCGCGAATTGCGGAGCTCGGCGACGGGGTCTACGTCATCGGCCTGGCCAACCACGCCGGCCTGGTGGTGGTGCGCGGCAAAGACGTGCGCTTCGTGCACGCGAACTACCTGGGCGACGCGGTCGTGACCTCGGAGCCGCTCGCGACCTCGCCGGCGATCGCCGCGTCGCAGCCCAAGGGCTACTTCGTCTCGCCGCTGATCACCGCCGCCGGCGCCGCCGACGACTGGCTGATCGAGCGCTGGCTCACCGGCGCCGCGGTCGGGCCGACGAGCTGATCGGCGCGGCGGCGCGCCACCGCCGTCGCGCGAGCACCGCGATGGCCGCGAGCACCAGGCCGCCCGCGGTCGCCGCGACCGCGGCGCCGATCGGCGCCGGGCCGGCCGGCGTCAGCGGCGATCGCGGGATCACGACGCGGTGATGGGTCACGCGCCCGTCGGTCAGGTGCGCGTCGATCGCCGCGACCGCGACGTCGGCCGCCACCGCGACCTCGGGACCACAGATCTCGGGGCTGACCTCGACGCGCCCCCCCGTCCAGTACGCGACGCCGCGCTCGGCGAACGCGACGCGGTATCCGACCACGTCCGCGTGGTCGGTGACCGGGACGACGCCGCGGACGGTCGAGCTCGGCACGATGCCTTCGACGATGCGCCCGCGGTATCGCAGGTCGCCGCTGATCTGCACCTCGACCGCCCCGCGCCGCGCGTCGACGTCGATCCGCCGTTGCACCCAGCCGTCGCCGGCGACGACGGCGATCCGCGCCGGCGTCGGGACGCCGTCGATCCGCACCTCGACGTCGTCGAGGTCCCACCGGTCACAGCCAGCGGTCACGTACAGCGTCGGCGCCGGTGGCAGCACGGGCCCGCCGAGCACGCGCGGCGGGTTGCAGCCGTCCTCGACGAGGCACGGCGTCGCCGCCGCGGGCACCACGGCGCCGCACGCGACCACCATCCCGATCGCGAGCGACGACCACCGCATGCGATCACCGACACCACCCGCGGCGGTTGGTTCCTGCGCGCGCTCACCGCCGGCGGGGCTGCCGCGCCGGCGCGACCTCGGGCGCCGCCGGCCGCGCGTCGAGCCAGCGCTGCCGGCCCTCGGTCGCGCCCAGGCGGATGGCGTCGAAGCCGTAGCGATCGCGCACCTCGTCGACGGCGTTGTCGACGGTGGCGCGCGCGACCGCGCCGGGCGGCGGCGCGGCCAGCGGCAGCTCGAGCTGGGTCGCCAGCACCAGCCCCGACAGCTTGGCGCCGACCAGCCGCACCGGCACGGCGGGCCGCTCGTCCTGGGCCGCGCGCAAGAGCGCCCGCGCCGCCGGCCACACGTCGGCGTCCTGGAACGTCGGCGTCGCCAGCGTGCGGCCGCGGGTGACGGTGACGAAGTCGGCCCAGCGCAGCCGCAGCGTCACGGTGCGCGCGCGGATGCCGCGGCTGCGCGCCCGCCAGCACACCCGCTCGACCAGCGCCAGCAGCTGCCGTTCGACCGCGTCGGGATCGCCGACGTCGTGGGCGAACGTGCGCTCGTTCGAGATGCTGCCGCCGGTCGCGCCCTCGGGATCGTGCTCGAGGAACGCCGGCCGATCGCGCGCCAGGTACGACGCGCCGGCGCCGCCCATCTCCGCCTCGACGATCTCGACCAGCCCGCCGAAGCGCGCCCGCACCGGCCCCGGCGGCAACCCCACCAGGTCGCCCAGCGTCGTGACGCAGGCGCGGCGCAGGCGCTCCTCGGTGACCGGGCCGATGCCCGGGAACTTGCGCGCCGGCAGCGGCGCCAGGAACCCGCGCTCCTCGCCGCCGCGCACCATGCGCACCCCCGCGGGCTTGGCCACGCCGCTGGCGATCTTGGCGATCGCGCGGGTCGCGCCGATGCCGACCGACGCCGGCAGGCCGATCTCGCGCTTGATCGCCGCGGTGATGGCGCGCGCGGTGCGCTCGATCGTGGCGTCGCCATCGACGTCGCCGGCCGCGTGGTACAGGCGCTCGCAGCCGCTGAAGTCCAGGTAGAACTCGTCGATGCTGGCCGCCTGCACCTGGGGCGCGTTGCGCTCCAGCACCTCGCGCACCCGGCGCGAGTACGGCGCGTAGACGCCGTGGCGCGTCGGCAGGTAGATCGCGCGCGGGGCGAGCCGCACCGCCTCGCGGATGGCCATCCCGGAGCGCACGCCCAGCGCGCGCACCTCGTAGCTGCACGCCGTGACGACGCCACGGTGCCCGGGCGCCGCGCCGACGACGACCGGCTTGCCCTCGAGCGATGGATCGAGCAGCCGCTCGACCGACACGAAGAACGTGTCGAGATCGAGGCACGCGATGCGGGGCGCTGACACTGCACAAATGTACAGCAAGCGACCGACAACCGCGTCCTTCAGATCGCGACGCGCGGACGGCGCCGCCGTGCGACGAGCACCAGCGCGGTCGCGATCAGCCCGCCGAGCACCAACCACCGCCGCGCAGCGTGCGGGCGCGCCACCACGGGTGGCGCCGACGGCGCCGATGGGATCGCGAACCGCACGATCTCACCGTTGGCGCGGAACGCCTCCTGGCCGCTGACGCTCCCTGGCCCGTCGCCGGGGTGCACATCAACGGTGATGGCCCGGCCATCCGGATCGACCGTGCTCCACTGCATGACGACGTCGTCGCCCAGCACCGTCGGCCGCAGGGACGCGTCCAGCACCGGCGGCGCGACCCGCGCCACGATCGGGAAGCGCTTGACGTCGACGTCCGCCCCATCCCGACCGCGCCGCCGCACGATCACGTTCCCACTGCGCGCCGGGATGTGCACCGCCCATACCCAGCGGCCGCCGATCCGGCGGCGCGCCATCGTGCGCGGCACCTCGTCGCCGTCGACGTAGGTGGTGATGTCGGGCGCGCGATCGGTCCCGAGCTCGCCGGGCCCCACCACCAGCACCGTCGGATCGGGCAGCGCCGCCCGCGGCACCAGGATCCACGGCTCGGTGGGGATCGCCCACGCCTCCGTCCGCGCGGGCGCCAGGGCGATCGCGACGGCGGGGACGATGAGCCCGACGAACACCCGCATGCCGGGTGGACACCACGGCCGCCGCCAGCGTTCCCGCGGACTGCGCCGCGCGCGTCACGGCAGCGTGGGCAGGCCCCAGGCGTCGGCCAGCGCGGCGTACTCGGCGGCCGGCAGCAGCACGAAGCGCGGGTGCGCGGCGGGATCGAGCGCGGCGATCAGGCGCGCGAGATCGTCGGCGGCCATCGCGGTGCAGCCGACGGTGACGCCCTTGGCGTTGCGCCAGACGTGCAAGAAGATGCAGCTGCCGCCGCCGGGCGTCGCGCCCGGGTTGTGGCGCACGTCGACGACCCAGTCGTACTGGACGTCGCCGCGCTTCAGGTCCTCGGCCGAGCTCCAGTCGCTGGCGACGGCGGTGTCGTCGACGATCTGGTTGTAGTGGGCCGACGCCGGATCGTCGACGCAGCGCGCGTGGTCGGTGGTCTGGGTGTACGGCACGCGGGCGCCGGCCGGCGCGGTCGCGGCGACGCCGTAGGTGCCGGCCAGGTCGAAGATGCCGGCCGGCGACTTGCCGTCGCCCTCGCGCTTGGTCGGCCCGCCGCGCCCGGCCGGCGCGCCGTCGCCGTGCAGGCCGCGGCCCCACGCCACGCCGCCGACGCCGATCACCGCGGGCCACGGCGCGCCGACGCGCTCCCACGGCCCGCCGGCCGCGCGCCGCCAGTGCGTCAGCGTCGCGGTCTTGGCCTTCCAGTCCGGGGCCACCGCCACCACCAGCTCGCCGGTGTCGTCCGGGATCCGGACAGTCTGGCCCGCGGCCACACCGGTCGACGCATCGGGCGCGACCGGCGCGGCGTCGCTCGCCGCCGCGACCGCGGCCCCGGCGTCGACCGCGACCGCGGCCAGCGCCGCGTCGGTCACCGCGGCCAGCGGCGGCGTCGGCTTCGGCGCCGCGTCGCGCCCCCCGCACCCGACCACGGCCAGCGCCAGCAGCGCGCGGCGCACCGTCAGACGCTCATATCCAGCATCCGCTGGATCGGCTTGAGCGCCCGCACCCGGGTCGGCTCGGGCACGTCGACCTGCGGCTGCAGATCGCGCAGCGCGAGGTACAGCTTCTCGAGCGTGTTGCGCCGCATGTGCGGGCAGACGTTGCACGCGCAGCTCTCGTCCTCGGGCGGCGCCGCGATCAGCTCCTTGTCCGGGGCCTCCGCCGCCATCTTGTGCAGGATGCCGGCCTCGGTGGCGACGATGAACGTGCGCGCCGGCGACTTCTTGGCGTAGGCGATCAGCCCCGACGTCGACGCGACGTGATGGGCGTGGCGCAGGATGCCCTCGTGGCACTCGGGGTGGGCGATCACCTCGGCGCCGGGGTGCAGCGCCATCAGCTCGAGCAGCCGGCGCTCCGAGAACGTCTCGTGGACCATGCAGGTGCCCGGCCACAGCACCAGGTCGTCGCGGCCGGCCTGCTTCTTGACGAACGCGCCGAGGTGCTTGTCGGGCGCGAACACGATCGGCACGTCGCCCAGCGCCTTGACGATCTTGACCGCGTTCGACGACGTGCAGATGACGTCGGACAGCGCCTTCACCTCGGCCGAGCAGTTGATGTAGCTGACGACGGTGTGGCCCGGGTACTTCTCGAGCCAGCGCCCGAACGCCGGCGCCGGGCAGCCGTCGGCCAGCGAGCAGCCGGCCTCGAGGTCGGGCACGACGACGATCTTGTCGGGGTTGAGGATCTTCGCGGTCTCGGCCATGAAGTGCACGCCGCAGAACGCGATCACGTCGGCCTTGGTCGACGCCGCCGCTTGCGACAGCTGCAGCGAGTCACCGACGAAGTCGGCCAGGTCCTGCAGCTCGTCCTCCTGGTAGTAGTGGGCCAGGATGACGGCGTTGCGTTCGGCCTTGAGGCGACGGATGCCGGCCTCGAGCTCGTCGGCGTTCAGGCCGAGCGGCGGGGCCTGCCCGACGACGGGCAGGCGGTGCGGGGTATCGGTGGGTTGGGACATCGCGGCCTCCGCGACGGGGCGGCCCCGTCGTCGTGAGTGGTAGCACAGCCAGCCGGGAAGGTTGCGAGCGGTCCGGCCGCCGATGATAGGATGCGCGGATGCCTCGCTTCGTCGTCGTCCTGGGGGCCGCGGCCTGCGCGCTGCTCATCGCCGCGTGCGCGTCGTCGGAGGTCGCCACCCCGACCGACGCCCCGATCGACGTCGCGACGGTGGACGTCGCCACCGACGACGCCGCGATCGACGCCGCGATCGACGCGGCGATCGACGCCACCGACGCGCCGGTCGGGCCCGACGCCTGCGCGCCGACGACCGAGACCTGCAACGGCCGCGACGACAACTGCAACCTGATGGTCGACGAGGGCTTCCCCGGCCTGGGCACCAGCTGCACCACCGGCATGGGCGCGTGCGCGCGCTCCGGGACCGTGGTCTGCGACGGCGCCGGCACCGGCACCACCTGCAACGCCACCGCCGGCATGCCGACCACCGAGACCTGCAACGGCGCCGACGACGACTGCGACGGCATGATCGACGACGGCTTCTCGCTCGGCACCGCGTGCGACGGCGCCGACCCCGACCTGTGCACCGAGGGCATGATCGTCTGCGGCGCCGGCGGCGGCACCACCTGCTCCGACGTCAGCGGCGACTCGGTCGAGCTGTGCAACAGCTTCGACGACGACTGCGACACCCGCGTCGACGAGGGCTTCAACCTCGGCGCCACCTGCGACGGCGGCGACACCGACGCCTGCGCCGAGGGCGTGCTGGTGTGCGGCGCCGGCGGCGTCGCGGTGTGCAACGACGCCACCTCGTCGACGGTCGAGACCTGCAACGGCCTCGACGACGACTGCCAGGGCGGCGTCGACAACGGCTTCGCGGTCGGCGGCACTTGCTCGACCGGCGTCGGCGCCTGCGCGCGCACCGGCACCAACGTCTGCAACGCCGCCGGCAACGGCGTGCAGTGCAACGCCACCGCCGCCAGCCCCACCGCCGAGACCTGCGGCGACGGCATCGATCAGGACTGCAACGGCAGCGACGCGGTGTGCCCGACCAACGATCTGCCCGGCGGCGCGATCAACATCTCGGGCGGCGGGACGTTCACCGCCGACCTCGTCGCCGCGCGCAACGACCAGGACTTCAGCGGCTCGTTCTGCGGCTCGACCGGCGGCCGCGACGTCTACTACACGTTCACGCTGCCGGCCGCCGAGGTGGTCTACCTCGACACCTTCGGCTCGAACTTCGACACCGACCTCCGCGTCTTCGCCGGCAGCTGCACCGCGCTCGGCGCGCTGCAGAGCTGCTTCGACGATCAGTGCAGCGTCACCCAGACCCAGGGCGCGCTCAGCCTGGCCGCCGGCACCTACTGCCTGGTGGTCGATCAGTACAGCTCGTTCCAGACCAACGGCGCGCTGACCCTGACCTTCACCCGCGGCGGCCGCACCGGCACGTCGATCGCCACCGGCTCGGGCACCGTCACCGGCACCACGGTCGGCGCCACCAACACCTGGACGCCGACGTGCCAGTCGAGCTCGACCGCCGGCGAGCAGGCGTACTACTTCCTGTCGTGCCCGGCGATCGTGCCGACCGTCGCCGCCAGCACCTGCACCACACCGACCAGCTGGGACTCGGTGATCTACCTGCGCAAGGCCGGCAGCGCCGCCGACGTCGTCTGCAACGACGACGGCCTGGCGCCGTGCGGCTCGGTGTCGCCGATCCGGCTGTCGTCATTCACCGGCGCCGCCGGCTCGGGCGCCGGGCTCTACTGGCTGGTCGTCGACGGCTTCCTGACCACCACCGGCGCTTACACGCTGACCTACACGATTAACTAGCGGCGCTTCGCCGCCGGGCGCTTGGTCGCTGGACGCTTGGTCGCCGGACGCGCCGGGCGCTTGGTCGTCGGCCGCTTCGCGGCGGCGGTCCGGCTCGGCTTGCTCGCGACCCGCAGCGGCAGCGTCGCGACGAAGTCGGTGCCGCGCTTGAGCCACGCCGCCAGGGCCGCGTCGGTCTTGTAGCCCGGCGGGTCGACGTAGACGAAGCCCTCGAGCGGCCGGCCGGTGAACGTCATCGGCCGCGCGTGGGGGCGATCGAGCGCGTCGGGGTACGCCGCCTTGCCCACCCGCAGCATCAGCGACTGGTTGGCGAAGCCGCAGCACATGTGGCCGCGCACCATGAAGCACACGCCGCCGAACATCTTCTTCTCCGCCACCTCGTGCCCGCCCTTCGCCAGGATCGCGCGGACCCGCGCCGCGGTCGCTTCGTCGTAGGCCATGGCCGAGCGTACCCGCGCGACCCGCGCCCCGTCACGGGGCGATCATTCCGGATCGGGCGCCGACGCCAGCCACGCCGTCAGCGGCAGCGCCTCCTCAGTCGCGGCCTCGTGGAAGCGGACCGGCCCGGCGCCGCTGGCGACGCTGACCTTGCCGAGCGTCGGGAAGTCGACGACGTCGAACGCCGCCCGCTCGCCGCCCTGGAGGAACACCAGGTCGTCGTCGCCGACGTTGCGCAGGTGGTGCGGCGTGCCGTCGATCGGGTAGCCGATGTAGTCGCCGGGCCCGACGTCGTACTCCTCGCTGCCGATCAGCGCGCGGCCGCGGCCGGCCAGGATGAAGACGAACTCCTCGGTGCCGCGGTGGGCGTGCGGCACGAAGCTCTCCTTGCCCGGCGGCACCCGCGCGAGCGACAGCGCGGCGCGGGTCAGCCCGGCCCGATCGCTGAGCAAGAACATGCGCAGCTCCGACGCCGGGTTGAACGGGTGGCGGACGTGCAGGCCGTCCGCGGGGGTGAACGCGTGGGTCCGGACGAGGTGCTTGGGGTCGCTCACCCGGCGAGCGTAACGCAGCGGCGCCGGGCTCGTGCGACCCGCCGCGCGGGTTGCAATCCGCGCCGGCTGCGATAGGGTCCGCGTTCACCCACCTGACCCAAACGCTGGGGGAGCCATCCGGCTGAGAGGCACGCGGCGCCGCGTGCGACCCCTCGAACTTGCCCGACCCGCGCACGCGCGGCCACCGGGGGAAGGAAGCGACGATGAGCGCGACCAACGGCAACGGCAACGGCACCAACGGCAACGGCCACCACGGCACCAACGGCAACGGCAACGGCAAGCGCGGCTCGCTGCCCCAGGTCTCCGACCCGGTCGCCGACCTCGCCCCGATCGAGGGCTTCCCGGCCTCGGAGAAGGTCTACGTCGAGGCCGACGACGTCCGGGTCCCGGTGCGCCGGGTGCACCTGACCGGCGGCGAGGCGCCGTTCGACGTCTACGACACCTCGGGCCCGACCGGCCACGACCTGCACGTCGGCCTGCCCAAGCTGCGCAAGGCGTGGATCGACGCGCGGATCGCCGCCGGCGACGACGGCAACCGCACCCAGATGCACTACGCGCGGCAGGGGATGATCACCCCCGAGATGCGCTTCATCGCGATCCGCGAGGGCCTCGATCCGGTCACCGGCCCCGAGTTCGTGCGCAGCGAGGTCGCGCGCGGCCGCGCGATCATCCCAGCCAACATCAACCACCCCGAGAGCGAGCCGATGATCATCGGCCGCAACTTCCTCACCAAGATCAACGCCAACATCGGCAACTCGGCGGTCAGCTCGTCGATCGGCGAGGAGGTCGACAAGCTGCGGTGGTCGATCAAGTGGGGCGCCGACACGGTCATGGACCTGTCGACCGGCGACAACATCCACGAGACCCGCGAGTGGATCGTCCGCAACTCGCCGGTGCCGATCGGCACCGTGCCGATCTACCAGTGCCTCGAGAAGGTCAAGGGCAAGGCCGAGGACCTGACCATCGAGCTGTTCCTCGAGACCTTGATCGAGCAGGCCGAGCAGGGCGTCGACTACTTCACGATCCACGCCGGCGTCCGCCTGCCGTACATCCCGTGGACCGCCAACCGCACGACCGGCATCGTCTCGCGCGGCGGGTCGATCATGGCCAAGTGGTGCCTGACCCACCACAAGGAGAACTTCCTCTACACCGAGTTCGAGCGCATCTGCGAGGTGATGAAGAAGTACGACGTCGCGTTCTCGCTCGGCGACGGCCTGCGTCCCGGCTCGATCGCCGACGCCAACGACCGCGCGCAGCTGGCCGAGCTCGAGACGCTGGGCGAGCTGACCAAGATCGCCTGGAAGCACGACATCCAGGTGATGATCGAGGGCCCCGGCCACGTGCCGATGCACAAGATCAAGGAGAACGTCGACCTGCAGATGCAGATCTGCCAGGAGGCGCCGTTCTACACGCTCGGGCCGCTGGTCACCGACATCGCGCCCGGCTACGACCACATCACCAGCGCGATCGGCGCGGCGATGATCGGCTGGTTCGGCACCGCGATGCTCTGCTACGTGACGCCCAAGGAGCACCTGGGCCTACCCAACAAGAAGGACGTCAAGGACGGCGTCATCGCCTACAAGATCGCCGCCCACGCCTCGGACCTGGCCAAGGGCCACCCCGGCGCGCAGCGCCGCGACGACGCGCTGTCGAAGGCCCGCTTCGAGTTCCGCTGGCAGGATCAGTTCCACCTGTCGCTCGACCCCGACACCGCGCAGGACTTCCACGACGAGACGCTGCCGGCGCCGGCGGCCAAGGGCGCGCACTTCTGCTCGATGTGCGGCCCCAAGTTCTGCTCGATGAAGATCACCCAGGACGTCCGCGACTACGCCGCCAGCCACGGCCTGACCGAGGAGGCCGCGCTGTCGGCCGGCCTCGCCGAGAAGGCCGCCGAGTTCACCCAGGTCGGCCAGGCGCTGTACGTCGACAAGGCCTGACCGCCGCGGTCGGGTCGACCGCCAGGGGCAACTACATCGCCCTACCCTGCCCCCCTCGGGATCTTCCTTGCACACCCCCGGGTGGTCAGGCCAACATTCCACAGCACCGTGGCGGTCGAGAAACGCAGCCTCAAGCAGGAGAAGCTGGCGCGCATCTACGATGACCAGATCGCGCCGGTCTGGGGGTCGCGCTTCGGCAAGATGCTGCTGCGCGACCTGGCGCTCCCGGAGCGGGGGCAGATCCTCGACATCTCCTGCGGCACCGGCTACCCGCTGATCGAGGTGCTGCGGCGCAAGGGCGACGCGGCGCGCATCATCGCGATCGACGCGTCGAGCGCGATGCTCGACATCGCGCGCAAGAAGGTCGCGGACCTCGGCGCGCTGGGCAAGAAGGGCGTGTTCTTCCGCACCGAGAGCCCGGTGCCGCGGCTGTCGTTCGCCGACGGCGTCTACGACCTCGTGCTGTGCAACCTCGGCCTCAACGAGATGCCCAACGCCGCGGCGGCGCTGGCCGACTTCGCGCGGGTCACCAAGATCGGCGGCGAGGTCCGATGCACGATGCCGCTCGAGGGCACGTGGGCCGAGTTCCACGACATCTACCGCGAGGTGCTGGTCAAGCACGACCGCCACGAGGCGCTCGATCGGCTCGACGCCCACCTGGCCAGCTACCCGACCGTCGACGAGGCCTGCGGCTGGATGCGGGCCGCCGGGCTCGAGCCGCGGGTCGAGGTCGAGGAGTTCACGCTCTTGTTCAAGAGCTCGCGCGAGTTCTTCTTCGCGCCGGTCGTCGAGTTCGGGCCGTTGCCGGCGTGGAAGGCGGTGGCGGGCAGCGGCCAGGAGCTGCAGGACGTCTTCTGGTTCATCAAGGAGTCGATCGACGCGTACTTCGGCGAGCGCGCGTTCCAGGTCACGGTCAAGGCCGGCTGCCTGGTCGGCAAGAAGCTCGACCCCGCGCTGCTCAGCGCGACCACGCCCGACCTCGACGCCCCGATCGAGCTGAACCAGCCGCGGGCGCGCCTGGCCGACGGCTCGGTGCGCCCGGCCGAGGCCGGCACCGCCGAGGTCGACATCCTGGAGATCCAGGAGGTCGAGGGCTCGCACAACGAGATCGACTACGAGCAGCTGTCGCTCGACGCGTTCACCGACGGCAAGTCGCGCCCCCGCTACCTGCAGCGCAAGCCGCCGGCCGACACCCAGCCGCCGATCGACGCCGCGTCGCTGATCGACGGCGAGGAGGACGCCAGCGACGCGCCGACCGGCGGCCACCCGCGCTGGGAGACCTCCGAGCTGGCCGGCACCGACGACGTGCCGCTGGCGGGGGACGACGACGACGCCGACACCGGCGATCACCTCGCCCCGGGCGGGCGCCGCCGCGACGACGACCTGGATTGATCCGTCGCGCGGCCGCAGGCCGTACACTGCGCCGGCGATGACGCACGACGAGTACCTGGCGCTGGTGGCCGAGCTCACCGAGCACGACCGCCGCTACTACGACGCCGCGGCCCCGACCATCTCCGACGGCGAGTACGACCGCCTCGCGGCGAAGCTGCGCGCGATCGAGGCCGCCCACCCGGCGTGGGTGGTGGCGTGGTCGCCGACCCAGCGGGTCGGCCACACGCCGCTGTCGGGCTTCGCCAAGGTCGTGCGGCCGGTGCCGATGCTGTCGCTCGACAACACCTACGACGCCGACGACCTGCGCGCCTTCTTCGATCGCGTGGTCAAGGGGCTGGGCGGCGAGGCGCCGCGGTTCTCGATCGAGCCCAAGATCGACGGCTTCGGCATCGAGCTGACCTACGTCGGCGGCGTGCTGACCCTGGCCGCGACCCGCGGCGACGGCACGATCGGCGAGGACGTCACCGCCAACGTCAAGACGATCCGCACGATCCCGGTGCGGCTGCGCGAGCCGGTCGACGTCGTCGTGCGCGGCGAGGTCTACATGGCCAAGGACGTCTTCGCGCGGCTCAACGCCGAGCGGCTGGCGGCCGGCGAGGAGCCGTGGAAGAACCCGCGCAACCTGGCGGCCGGCTCGATCAAGCTGCTCGACGCCCGCGAGGTCGCGGCCCGGCCGATGCTGGCGATCCTGTACGAGGTCGTCGACGGCGAGCGCATCGCCGCCGGCCACCTGGCGTCGCTGGCGCGGATCGCCGCGCTCGGCATCCCGACCTCGCGCGAGAACCAGCACGCCGACGACTGGGACGCGCTGCTGGCGGCGGTGACCGCGTGGCAGGCGCGGCGCGACGCCCTGCCCTACGAGATCGACGGCCTGGTGATCAAGGTCGACAGCTTCGACCAGCGGGCCCAGCTGGGCGTGACGTCGAAGTTCCCGCGCTGGGCGATCGCCTACAAGTTCCCGGCGCGCCAGGTGACGACCCGGGTCAAGCAGCTCGAGCTCAACGTCGGCCGCACCGGCGCGATGACGCCGGTGGCGATCCTCGAGCCGGTCGAGGTCTCGGGCACGACGGTGTCGCGGGTCTCGCTGCACAACTGGGATCAGGTCGCGCGGCTCGACATCGGCGACGGCGATCGCGTGCTGATCGAGAAGGCCGGCGAGATCATCCCGCAGGTGCTGGGCGTGACCGAGCGCGCGGCGACGCCGCGGTGGACCGCGCCGACGACCTGCCACGAGTGCGGGACGCCGCTGGTGCGCGAGGACGACAAGGTCGTGCTGGTCTGCCCCAACCGGCTGCAGTGCCCGGCGCAGCGCCAGGCGGCGATCGAGTTCTTCGCCGGCCGCGGCCAGCTGAACATCGACGGCCTCGGCGAGAAGCTGGTGGCGCAGCTGCTGACCACCGGGCTGGTGACCGACGTCGCCGACCTGTTCGATCTGACCGCGCCGCAGCTGGCGGCGCTCGAGCGCTTCGGCGAGCTCAGCGCCAAGAACCTGGTGGCGGCGCTGGCCAAGGCCAAGGCCGACGCCACCGCCAGCCGGCTGATCGCCGCGCTCGGCATCCCGCACGTCGGCGGCGTCGTCGCCAAGGCGATCGCCGGGCGCTACCGCCGGTTGTCGGCGCTGGTGGCCGCCGCCGACGCGACGTCGTCCGAGGCGCTGGTCGAGGCGCTGACCGCGATCGAGGGCGTCGGCGAGGTGATCGCCCGCGCGGTCGACGGCTTCGTCCGCGATCCCCACGCCCGCGCGGTGATCGACAAGCTGATCGCGCGCGGCGTCGATCCCGAGGAGCCGGTGGCGGCGGTGGTCGAGGGGCCGCTGACCGGCAAGACGCTGTGCGTGACCGGCACGCTGTCGGTGCCGCGCGGCCAGGTCGAGGCGCGGATCGTCGCCGCCGGCGGCAAGATCGCCGGCTCGGTCAGCAAGAAGACCAGCTACCTGGTGGCCGGCGCCGACACCGGCAAGGCCAAGCTCGAGGCCGCCACCAAGCACGGCGTGCCGGTGATCGACGAGGCCGGGCTCGAGGCGCTGCTGGCCGGCGGGTGACGGTCACGCCGCGGCGGCGACGTCGTACGCCAGCGACCGCAGCTCGAACTCGCCGTAGGCGAACGCGCCGGCGGGCGGGTGCCAGCGGGCCTCGCCGTGGGTGGCGACCGTGGCCGGGCCGACCCGCGCGTAGTCGCGGAGCGGCGTGCTCCAGCGCTGGACGGTGAAGGTCTTGCCGTCGGGCGACGCCGCGGCGCGGTCGTCGGAGACGAAGTCGATCAGCCGCCCCTCGGCGTCGAAGCGCAGCTCGGCGGCGATGGTGTTGGCGCCGACCGTGACCTCGGCCCGCGCCGCGCGATCGTCGATCGGCGTCCACGCGATGCACGGCGCGACCAGCGCGCCCGGCGCCAGCAGGCACAGGTCGTTGAACCAGGTGACGGTCTCGGCGCGGGTCAGCGCGGGGCCGGCGGCGTCGACCATCGCGATCGCCGACAGCAGCTTCACGCGCATCGTCGCGCCGCTCGGCGCGTACGCGTGCAGCACCGCGACCGGCAGGCCCTTCATCCGCGCGTCCATCATGAACAGCCGGCGCGGCGGCTCGATCGTGTTGTGCTGCTCGGCGACGAACGGCATCCACGGGCTGGCGGCGTCGGCGCGGATCCGCCCGGTCCACCGCACGCGGAAGTCGTGGACCCGCGGCTGCCCGACCGCGCCGGCCTGCCGCACGTAGCGCCGCACCGGCGGTGGCAGCGGCGCGAGGTCGGCCTCGGTCAGCGCCGGCCCGGGCGCGGCGTGCGGCAACGCCGCGACCGCGCGCTCGTACGCGGCGTGCAGGCTGCGCGGCCCGCGCGCGAGGCCGCCGTAGATCGCGGCGGCCAGGATGATCGCGTTGGCGATCGTGCCGACGCGCGCGTCGCGCCACGACCCGACGATCGCCACCTGCGACAGCACGACCGCGACCGCGGCGATCGCCCACCACCAGCGCGGCGCGGCCACCAGCGCGACCGCGGCGGCCAGCATCGCGAGCGCGGCGGCCAGCCACAGCACGCCCATCGGGCGGGCGATCGGCTGCGTGAGCTGGCTCAGCTCGGCCAGCCCGAAGCCCTTCGCGAAGCCCATCAGGTGGATGAGCCCGTGGACGACGACCAGGGCGACCAAGGCGAGGCGAAGCATGAGCGACCGCCGCCGCCCGGTACGACGACCGGGGGCGTGTCACCAGCGTGGTGACGATCGCGCGCGGCGCAAGCGGCGTTCGGTCGCGCCCTCGCCGCGCTCAGCGTCGCTTGCGGCTCGGGTTGCGCCGCTCGCGCGCGGCCTGCTCGTCGGCCAGCTTGTGGAAGCCGGCCAGGCGGGCGGCGGCCAGCTCGCCGCCGGCCACCGCGGCCACCACCGCGCAGCCGGGCTCGGCCTTGTGGCGGCAGTCGGCGAAGCGGCAGCCGGCGGCGATCGCGGCGACGTCGTCGAACGCGGTGTCGGCGGCGTCCTCGAACAGCGCCAGCTCGCGCATGCCGGGGGTGTCGACGATGATGCCGTGGGCGGCGGTGACCAAGAGCTCGCGGCGGGTCGTCGTGTGGACGCCGCGATCGTCGCCGGCGCGCACCGGCGCGGTGGTGCGCGCGGCGCCGCTGAGCCGGTTGACCAGCGTGGTCTTGCCGACGCCGGAGCTGCCGAGGAACGCCACGGTGCGGCCCGGCCGGCACCACGCCGCCAGCGCGTCGACGCCGTCGCCGCGGGTCGCCGACAGCGTCAGCACCGGCGCGCCGTCGGCCACCGCGGTCAAGGTCGCCACCGCCGCCGCGAGGTCGGGCGCCAGGTCGATCTTCGACAGCACGATCACCGGCTGCGCGCCGCCGGTGCGGATCGCCGCCAGGTAGCGCTCGGTCCGGCGCGGGTTGAGATCGAGGTTGGCCGACGCCAGCACGAACGCGACGTCGACGTTGGCCACCAGCGGCTGCGGCCGATCGGCCTCGCCGGCGGCCTTGCGCACCAGGCAGGTGCGGCGCGGCACGATCGCGCGCAGCGCCGCGCGCGAGCCATCGGCGCGGGCGCGGGCGGCGTCCTCGACCACCACCCAGTCGCCGACGATCGGCAGCTCGCGCGCGTCGCCGGCCCGGTGGAACATCTTGCCGGTCGGCTCCGCCCAGAACTGCCCCTCGGCGTCGATCACCTCGACCGCGCCGCGGTGCGCGACCGCGACCCGCGCGACCGTGCCGCCGGGGAGGTCCGGCGTCGCGGCCTGCCAGGCGTCGTCCCAGGCGTCGTCCCAGCCAAGGGATGCGAGCGTCACCGGGGCAGCGTGGGCGGCGCGGCCGCCGGCGTCAAGGCGCGACTCACGGCGGCGCGACCGCGGCCAGCGTCTCGACGAAGCGCAGCGGCCGCCCGATCGCGTCGCCGATCAGCTGGCCGTCGCGCATGACGACGTGGCCACGGACGATCGTCGCGATCGGCCAGCCCGTGACCTCGCGGCCCTCGAACGGCGTCCAGCCGCAGCGCGACGCGCCGTCGGCCGCGCGGATCGTGCGCTTCGCCGCGAGATCGACCAGCGTCAGGTCGCCGTCGAAGCCGACCGCCAGCCGGCCCTTGGCGGCCAGGCCCCACACCCGGGCCGGGCCGGCGCTCATCAGGTCGATCAGCCGCGCCAGCGACAGCCGCCCGGCGGCGACGTGGTCGAGCATGATCGGCAGGAAGGTCTGGACGCCGGGCATGCCGCTGGGGCTGGCCGGGTAGGTCCGGGCCTTCTCCTCGAGCGTGTGCGGCGCGTGATCGGTGGCGAGCATGTCGCACGCGCCCGACGCGATCGACGCCCACAGCGCCGCCTGGTGGTGGGCATCGCGGATCGGCGGGTTCATCTGGGCGCGGGTGCCGAGCGCCTGGTAGCAGTCGGGCGCGGCCAGCGTCAGGTGCTGCGGCGGGATCTCGAAGGTGGCGATGTCCTTGGCCGTCGCCAGCAGCTCGCACTCGTCGGCGCTGGTCACGTGCAGGACGTGGACGCGGCGGCCGAAGCGGCGGGCCAGCGCCACCGCGCGCCAGGTCGCGCGCAGCGCGGTCTCGGCGTCGCGCCACTCGGGGTGCGCCCGCGGATCGGCGGCGGCCGTCGCGATCGGCTTGCGCTCGATCAGCCGGGCCTCGTCCTCGGCGTGGACCGCGACCCGGCGCACGCCGTGGGCGAACACCGCGGCCAGCGCCTCGTCGTCGGCGACCAGCAGGCTGCCGGTCGAGCTGCCCATGAACACCTTGACGCCGGCGCAGCCCGGCAGCACCTCGAGCTCGTCGAGCTCGCTGGCGTTGTCCGGCGTCGCCCCGACGAAGAAGCCGACGTCGCAGCGCGCGCGATCGCGCAGCCGCGCCACCTTGTCGGCCATCGCGTGGGCGGAGGTCGTCGGCGGATCGGTGTTGGGCATCTCCAGCACCGCGGTGACGCCGCCCAGCACCGCGGCGGCGGTGCCCGAGGCCAGGTCCTCCTTGTGCGGGAAGCCGGGCTCGCGGAAGTGCACCTGCGCGTCGATGATGCCGGGCAGCACGTGCAGGCCGGTGGCGTCGATGACCTCGGCGGCGTGGGCGTCGGCGCCCAGCGCGCCGATCGCGGCGATGCGGCCCTCGCGGATGCCGACGTCGGCGACGATCGGGCCGCCCGGCGTGCACAGCGTGCCGCCCTTGATCACCAGGTGATAGCGCAGCGTCATGGCACGGCCTCCAGGTGCAGGATCACGTCGCCGGGGTTGACGTCGGCGTCGTCGGCGATCGCGATCGCGGTGACCTTGGCCCGCTCGGGCAGGCCGGCGCCGCCGTAGGTGACGCGGTGGAACGTCTTCATGACCTCGAGCAGGCACACGGTGTGGCCGACCGCGATGACCTCGCCGACGGTCACGAACGCCGGCTTGCCCGGACCGGGGCGGCCGTAGAACCGCCCGCTCGACGGCGCGACGAAGCGCAGCCCGCCGCCGGTGGCCGCCGCGGTCGCGTCGGGGCCGGCCGCGTCGATCGCCACGCCGAGCGCGAGGTCGAGCGTGACCAGCGCGGCGCCGAAGTCGACCGGCAGCCGGTGGTGGCGGGCGCCGGCGATCGCGACCACCCGGCCGGCGCGGGTGCCGCCGGCGATCACCCGCTCGCTCACGCCCAGCACCTCGAGCTCGCCGATGGCCTGGCCTGGCGCGACCACCTGCCCGGCCGCGACCCACGGGGTCCACAGCCCGACGCCGTCGGCGCACAGCGCGAGCGTCGCGTCGTGCTCGCGGGCGCTGGCGGTGCGGGTCATCGCCGCGCCCCCCGGGTCAGCTCGGCGATGTCGTGCATCGACCAGATCCGCGGGTTCTTGACGCGGCGGTAGCCGATCGCCTGGTAGCTCATCTCGACGAGGTCGGCGAGCCAGCCGCGCAGCGCCGCGACCTCGACGATCTCGTCGGTGTCCATCTGCCGCGCCGCCACGAACGGATCCATGTCGGCCTCGATCCGCGCCTCGACCTCCTTCATGCCCGCCTCGATCTTGGCGCGCTCGGCCGGATCGCTGACCGCGATCTGGAAGTCGTCGTCGAGCTTGGTGTTGTAGGTGGCGATCGCCAGCGTCCGCCCCTCCATCACCGACAGCCGCGACAGGCAGGTCGACAGCTGCACGACCGGGTCGTACGGCATGCCGGCCATCGCGTAGTAGCCGGCGCCCGACGCCTTGCGCAGCAGCACCGAGAACATCGGCACCTGGTTGGTCGAGTTGGTGTAGATGAGGTTCGAGCCGTAGGCGAGCAGGCCCTGGGCCTCGGCCTCGCGGCCGATGTCGAAGCCCGAGATGTCGTGCAGCCAGATCAGCGGGATGCCGTCGTCGTTGCACGCCCGCGAGAACGCGCTGATCTTGGCGATGCCGGCCTTGTAGAGGATGCCGGCCGGGCGCTGGTGGCCGGGGCGATCGGGATCCTCGACCAGCCCCGAGCGGTTGATGACCAGCCCGGCGTAGAGCCCGCCGATCCGGCCGACGCCGCAGATCATCTCGGTGCCGACGTCGGGCAGGATCTCCCAGAACAGCGACTGATCGACCAGCCGCGCGATCACCTGGTGGGCGTCGTAGACCTCGCGGTGATCGACCGGCAGCAGCGCGCCCAGCTCGTCGGCCTTGTGCTGCGGCGCCATCGCGCCCAGGCCGGCGCGGTAGTAGTCGGCGCCCGACGACGGCAGCCGGGTGACCTCGCGGCGCAGGCAGGCCAGGAGCGTCTCGTCGTCCGGCACCCGGACGTCGGCGCAGCCCGACTGGTGGACGTGGACCTCGGGGCCGCCGATGTCGAGCGACGTGATCTTCTGGCTCTTGGCGCCCTTGATGAGCGCGGCGCCGGCGATGACCATGTACGCCTGCTCGGTCATGTAGACGCGGTCGCTGATGATCGGCATGTAGCCGCCACCGGCGATGCAGTCGCCGAACACGCCGGCCAGCTGCGGCACGCCGCTCGCCGACAGGAGGCTGTTCATCTTGAAGATGTGGCCGGCGCCGGTGGCGCCCGGGAAGCTCTTGCTCTGCTCGGGCAGGAACAGCCCCGAGCAGTCGACCAGGTAGATCGTCGGCAGCCGCAGCTTGAGCGCGATCTGCTGGGCGCGCTGGATCTTCTCCGGCGTGCGCGGCCACCACGCGCCCGACGCGACGGTGTTGTCGTTGGCGATGATCATGCACCAGCGGCCGGCGACGACGCCGAGCGCGGTGACGACGCCGGCGCCGGGCGAGCGCTGATCGCCGGGGAACACCTCGCCGTAGTTGACGAACGTGCCGACCTCGCGCGGCGCGGTGCCGGCGTCGATCAGCCGGGCCACCCGCTCGCGCGCGGTGAGCTTGCCCTTGGCGTGGACCCGCTCGACGTACTTGGGCCCCCACCCGGCCTCGACCTCGCCGCGCCGGGCGCGCAGCCGATCCTCGAGCGTCGCCAGCGCCGGCCGGTGATCCTCGGCGGCGGGCGACAGCGGACTACCGATGGGGACGAGCGGGACGAGCGTCATGACAGACCAGGGATCGTGCGGGTGTCGTAGCGGTGCTCGCGGAACGCGGCCGAGGCCAGGATGCGCTGGTGCGCCGACACCGTCGTCGGCACGCCGACGCAGGTCAGCTCGCCCAGCGCCTGCAGCATCCGGGCGATCGCCTCGGCGCGGTCGGCGCCCTTGGCGATGACCTTGCACAGGAGGCTGTCGTAGTGCGGCGGCACGACGTAGCCAGGCGCGACGTGGGTGTCGACGCGGATCGCGCCGCCCTGCAGGTCGGGCAGCCGCCAGTCGGTGATGCGGCCGGGCGCGGGGCGGAACCCGGCGTCGGGATCCTCGGCGTTGATCCGGCACTCGATCACGTGGCCGTCGAGCGGCACGTCGGCCTGGGTCAGCGGCAGCGGGTGGCCGGCGGCGGTCTTGATCTGCAGGATCACCAGGTCGAGGCCCGAGCGCTGCTCGCTGACCGAGTGCTCGACCTGCAGCCGGGTGTTCATCTCCATGAACCGCAAGACCGGGCGACCCTCGAGGCCGCTCTCGAGCAGCATCTCGATCGTGCCGGCCCCGACGTAGCCGATGGCCTTGGTCGCCGCGACCGCGGTGGCCAGCGTCCGGGCGCGGACGTCGTCGGGCAGGACCGGCGACGGGCTCTCCTCGATCAGCTTCTGGTGGTTGCGCTGCACCGTGCAGTCGCGCTCGCCGACGTGGATCGCCGCGCCGTAGCGATCGGCGAACACCTGGATCTCGACGTGGCGGCCGCCCTCGATCAGCCGCTCGAGGAACACCCGCTCGTCGCCGAACGCGCCGCGGGCCTCGCCCTGGGCGTCGGTGAACGCGGCCTCGACCTCGCCGGGCGCGCGCGCGATGCGCATGCCGCGACCGCCGCCGCCGCTCTCGGCCTTGAGCAAGACCGGGTAGCCGACGGCGTCGGCGCAGGCGCGGGCCGCCGCCGCCGAGGCCAGCGGCCCGTCGCTGCCGGGGATGACCGCGAGGCCGGCGTCGCGCATCGCGCGCTTCGCCGGGCTCTTGCCACCCATCAGCGCCATCGCGTGCGGCGGCGGGCCGATGAACGTGACGCCGTGCTGCGCGCACAGGGTCGCGAGCAGCGGGTTCTCGGACAGGAAGCCCCAGCCCGGGTGCAGCGCCGAGCAGCGGGCCTGCACCGCGGCCTGCACGACGCGGCGCACGTCGAGGTACGACTGCGCGGCGCGGGCCGGGCCCAGCACGACGACCTCGCGGTCGCGGGTGTACGGGGCGTCGCGATCGGCCTCCGACACCGCGAACACCGGGGTGATGCCGAGCGCGTCGCAGGCCCGGGCGATGCGGACCGCGACCTCGCCGCGGTTGGCGATCAGGATGCGATGGAACAGCGGCGGACTCATGGGCGCGCGAGGGGCGCCACGCTACCACGAGCCCCGCACGCGCCAGCGTCGGCCAGCGCGATCAATCGCCGGCACGCCACCGCCAGCGCGGCGAGATCGCCCGCCAGCGCCGCCACCGCCGCGGGGCCGCTGGCGTCGAGGCACCGGCCGTCGGCCGCCGCGGCGTAGGCCACCGCGCAGTCGTGGTCGGCGGCGCCGATCGCGTCCCGGGTCAGCGCGTCGAGGCCGGCCAGCGCGCGCCAGGCCGCGCCGTCCCACACGAACGCCGACGGCAGGTCGCGGCCGTCGACGCTGACGATCCACGCGGGCGCCGCCACCGGCACGGCGATCCGCTCGCGCCGCTGCGCCGGCGCCAGCCGCGGATCGTCGGCGTAGTGCGGCCGCGCGGCGAGCGCTCCGCCACCAGCCAGCGCGTCGGCCAGCCCGGCGCTCGCGACCGGGTACGCGCGCGCGTACGCCCCGTGCTGCCCCGCGTACGGCGCGCTCACCAGCCGCGGCCACGCCGCCGCCGGCACGGCCATCCCGGCGAGCGCCCGCGTCGCGCGCGCACGATCGCCGACCACCGGCCCCAGCGCCGCGACCAGCCCGTCGGCCCCCGGCCGCGACGGCGCGGTCGCGGGGCGCGCCTCACACCCGACGGCCGCAGCCACCAGCGCGACGCTTAGAACTTCAGCGCGCACGCAGCGGCGCTGGAGACCTCGAACTTGCCCGGGGCCTCCATGTCGATCGACTTGACGACGCCGTCCTCGATCGTGAGCAGGCCGCGGCGCGCGCGCAGGCCCATGTTGGGGCCGGCGAGGTCGACCTCGATGCCGAGCGCCTTGGTGAAGGTGGCGTTGCCGTCGGCGAGCATGACGATCTTGCCCAGCGCCTCGTGCTCGGCGCCCCACGCCTTCATCACGAACGGATCGTTGACCGAGAGGCAGGCGATCAGGTCGACGCCCTTGGCGCGGAGCTCGTCGTAGCGCGCGACGTAGCCCGGCAGGTGCTCCTTCGAGCAGGTCGGCGTGAACGCCCCCGGCAGCGAGAACATCACGACGCGCTTGCCCGCGAACAGCGCCGCCGGATCGACGTCCTTGGGACCGTCGGCAGTGGCTTCCTTGATGGTGACCGATGGGATCTTGTCGCCCGCGTTGATCATGGTGCGCGCACCCTAGCGCAGTTCTTGCGCGGTTGCACCGCGTGCGGCGCCCGGCCAGCGGACGACGCGCGCGCCGACGATCAGCTGCACCGCGGTCGCCGCGGCGGTCAGCCCGAACACCGACGGCACGAACGCGACCGATCCCTCGACCCGGTGCTTCTTCTCGCAGTCGTTGAGGCCGTTGTCGCCGCCGGGGCACACGCACGCGAAGCCGGCGGTGTCGTAGGCCAGCTCGTGGGGCGCCCGCGGCGCCTCCTCGGAGTACACCGCGATCACGCCGGTGGGCTGGGTGCAGTCGAGGCCGTGCTTCTTCTTGAGCGACTTGCGCAGGTCGCGGGCGAACGGACAGATCTTGGTCTCGGCGAGATCGGCCACCCGCACCGCGGTGGGATCGAGCCGCGCCGCCGCGCCCATCGCCGACACCAGCCGCAGCCGCTCGCGCGCGCAGGTGGCGATCAGGTGCATCTTGGCGGTGACGTTGTCGATCGCGTCGATGACGACGTCGGGCTCGGGGCTGAGCAGCCGCGCCGAGGTGGCCGCGCCGTAGAACTCGACGCGCGGCTCGACGATGCAGTCGGGGTTGATCGCGCGCAGCCGCTCGGCCATCACCGCGACCTTGGGCTTGCCCAGCGTGCCCTTCATCGCGTGGAGCTGGCGGTTGACGTTGGTGACGCAGATGCGATCGAAGTCGACCAGGATCACCCGGCCGACGCCCGAGCGCACCAGCGCCTCGGCGGCGAACGAGCCGACGCCGCCGACGCCGAACACGGTCACGGTGGCCGACGCCAGCTTGGCCACGCCGGCGTCGCCGAGCAGGCGCGCGGTGCGATCGAAGCGGCGGTGGGTGGTCATCCCCGCTGCTTACCAGAATCGCGCCGCGGCGGGAAACACGCGTCGCGCGTTGGCGGCGGTCAGCGCGGCGATCGCCTGCGGGTCGGCGTCGCGGGCCTGGGCCAGGCCGGCGATCACCTCGGGCAGCGCCGCGGGTTCGTTGCGCCGACCGCGCCAGCCCTCGGGCGACTGATCGGGGCAGTCGGTCTCGGCCAGGAGCCGCTCGGCCGGCACCGCCGCCGCGGCCCACTTCGGCTTGCGGGCCCGGGGCCAGGTCACCGGCCCCGCGAACGAGCAGGCGAAGCCGAGATCGGCGTAGACCTTCACCAGCTCGGCCGATCCCGAGAAGCTGTGGATGACGCCGCCGACCTCGTGGGCCCGCGCCTGCGCCAGCATCGCCGGCACGATCTCGTGGGCGCGGATCACGTGGATGACCAGCGGCAGGCCGAGCGCGCGCGCGGCGGTGAGGTGCGCGGTGAACACCGCCCCCTGCAGGATCCGCTCGCCGGCGTTGCCGTCGAGGCCGCACTCACCGACGGCGACGACGCGCTCGGTGCGCGCCGCCGCGATCGCGTCGGCCAGGCGGTCGATCAGCGCGCGCTCGTCGCCGTCGAGCTCGGGCACGACCTGCGGGTGGATGCCCAGCGCCAGCGCCAGCGGCGCGTCGGGGTGCGCCGCCGGCAGCGCGGTGAGCGCCGCCCACGTGCGCGGCCGGATCGCCGGCACCAGCAGGCCGGTGACGCCCGCCGCCTGCGCCCGCGCCAGCACCGCGGCGCGGTCGGCCGCGAACGCATCGACGTCGAGGTGGCAGTGGGTGTCGATCACGGGCGAGCGCCCGCGGCTACTTCGTAGGCTGAAAGTTGATCGGGTACGAGACTTCGATCGAGGTGCGCTGTGGGGTCTGCAGCTTGAGCTTGCCGACCTCGCCGAGCACGCACTGCCGCAAGGTCGGGTCACCCGGCTCGTCGCGGGCGACGGTGAGATCGCCGAACTGGCCGGAGTCGGCGGCGGCGCGGAACATCACGACCATCATGCCGCGCAGCTTGCGGTTGCGCTGGAGCGCGTCGGCGTAGCACTGCTGGATCGGCGCCTGGGCCGACTGCATGCGCGCGGTGATGTCGGTGCGGACGCCGGCGCCGGTGCCGGTGCGCGAGCAGGCGGCGGCGAGGGACGCGGCGACGAGGCACAGGCTGAGCGAGCGCATCTCTCAGTCCTCCTGGACGATGGTCTTCTTGGGACCTTGCTTGAGGATCTTGAACTCGACGCGGCGGTTGGCGTCGCGGCCCTCGGCGGTCGCGTTGTCGGCGATCGGCACGTCGGGGCCGTAGCCCTTCGCGGTCATCCGGCCCTTGGCGATCTTCTTGTCGACCAGGTAGCGCTTGACCGACTCGGCGCGGGCCGCCGACAGCTTGCGGTTGATGCCGGCCGAGCCGGTCGAGTCGGTGTGGCCCTGGATCTCGATCAGCTCGATCTGCTCGTTCTCGAGCATCACCTGCGCGACCTGATCGAGGAGCGGGAACGACACCGGCAGGAGCTTGTCCGATCCGGTCTCGAACTGGACCTTGTCGAGGATCTGGATGTTCGAGTCGGTCAGCACCACCCGGGGCGGCGGCGCGGCCGGTCGATCGGCGCGGATCTCCAGCGCCGGAAACGGATCTTGCTGGACGGTCACCAGCGAACACCCGGAGGCTGCGGCGAGCAGCCCCCCGAGGATGACGCACGGAGCTAGGCGAGCCATGCCCCGGACTCTAGTGGATCCAGCGCGAAAAATCCGCGCGCCGCGGCGGCGTCGGCGCAAGTCCTGCCGTGATCACCCGTCCGAGGTGTCCGCGGTGACCAGGTCGTCGCGCAGCACCCAGGGGTGCAGGAAGGTCCGTTCCTCGGCCTCCATGTGCGCGGCGATCTCCTCGGCGAAGTCGCCCCAGCCGGTCGCGACCTCGCTGAGCGGGCTGGCCAGGAACGCTGAGAAAGCGCGGTGTTCTTCGGTGTGCTCGCCGACCATGCGGGCGATGCGCACGTCGGCGAAGCCGTCGGTCGCCGCCAGCATCGGCGTGAGCAAGGTCTCTTCGAAGGCGTTGTGCTCGTCGAACGCCGTGGCGACGCCGGCGACGGCGGCGCCGAGCGCCTCGGCCACCGCCTCCCCGCTCGCGTACTGACGCACCAGGCCGTTGACCCGCTCCAGGCGTTCCCGCAGGCCCTGGTGCTGCTCGAGGAGGCGCGCGCGCGCGACGCTTGGGTCCATGGCTTCGAAACCAAGCAAGTCTCGGACCGCCGCGACGCCCGCCGTGGCATGGGCCTCGCACCGACACCGGGTGACTGCTTCAACGGAGGAACCCATGCAAGCCCTCGCGATCGTCATCGCCGACGCGGCGCGCGCGCGCCTGTTCACCTGGAAGCGCGAGTCGGACGACGATCCGGCTCCGACCTTGCGCGAGCGGGCCGATCTGGTGAGCCCGACGCGGCGCGTGCCCCACAAGGAGCTGTGGACCGACGCGCGCCCGCGCGGCAACCCCAACGCCGCCGGCCACGGCGACCCGGTCGACGATCATCGCGACGATCACCTGGCCGAGGTCGACCGCCGCTTCGCCGCCGAAGTGCTGACCCGGGTGGCGACCTTGGCCGACGAGACCGCGTGCCGCCGGGTCGCGCTGGTGGCGGCGCCGCGCTTCCTCGGCTACCTGCGCGAGCACGCCGGCGCGCTGCAGAAGAAGGGCGTCGCCGTCGAGGAGGTCGCGCGCGATCTGACCCGCGAGACCCCGACCGAGCTGCGCAGCCATCTCGGCGAGCTGGGAGTGCTGCCGGGGCGGCGGTGACGCCGTGGCCAGCGCGCCGCGCGTCGAGCTGACCGTGCTGGGCGCGGCCCGCGAGGTCACCGGCTCGATGCTCCTGGTCGAGACCACCGGCGGCCGCCTGCTGATCGACTGCGGCCTGTTCCAGGGCCGGCGCGCCGAGAGCCGCGCCCGCAACCGCGAGCTGCCGACCGCGGCGTGCCGCGCCGACGCCGCGATCCTGACCCACGCCCACATCGACCACAGCGGCGCGCTGCCGGTGCTGGTGCGGCGCGGCTTCGCCGGCGCGATCCACGCGACGCCGGCGACCCGCGATCTGTCGGCGCTGATGCTGCGCGACGTGGCCCACCTGCAGGTGGCCGACGCCGAGTACCTCAACCGCCGCTACGGCGAGGATCCCGACTGGGAGCCGGTCGAGCCGCTGTACGACGAGCCGGCGGTGCTGGCCACGCTCGATCGGATGATCGGCCAGCCGTACCTGCGCCCGTTCGAGCCGATCCCCGGCGTGACCGCGACCTTCATCGAGGCCGGCCACATCCTCGGCTCGGCGCAGGTGGTGCTCGACATCGGCGATCGCCAGCGCCGCCACCGGCTGGTGATCTCGGGCGACCTCGGCCGCCGCGGCCTGCCGATCATCCGCGATCCCGCGGTGCCGCCGCGCCCGATCGACACGCTGGTGATGGAGAGCACCTACGGCGGCGTCCAGCACCCGCCGATCGCGGCGATGGCCGATCAGCTCGCGGCGGTGCTGGCCGAGGCCCGGGCCCGCGGCGGCAAGGTGATCGTGCCGGCGTTCGCGCTGGGACGCACGCAGGAGTTCCTGCACGTGCTGCACGAGCTCGAGCACCGCGGCGTCGCGCCGGGCATGCCGGTGTTCATCGACTCGCCGCTGGCGATCGACGTGACGTCGGTGTTCCGGCTGCACCCGGAGTGCTTCGACGACGCCACCCGCGCGCTGTTCGATCGCGACGACCCGTTCGCGATCGCCGGCCTGCGCCTGGCGCGCACCCGCGAGGCGTCGATGGCGATCAACGACGTCGAGGGCCCGGCGCTGATCATCGCCGCCTCGGGCATGTGCGAGGGCGGCCGGGTGCTGCACCACCTGCGCAACCTGGTCGAGGATCCGCGCACGACGATCCTGACGATCGGCTTCATGGCCCAGCACACGCTGGGGCGGCGCATCGTCGAGCGGCGGCCCCGGGTCAAGATCTGGGGCGTCGAGCGCGACCTGCGCGCGCGGGTGGTCTCGCTCGAGGGCTTCTCGGCCCACGCCGACACCGACGACCTCGAGGCCCACGCCGCGGCGTGCGACGCCGGGCTGACCGTGCTGGTCCACGGCGAGCCCGACCGCCAGGACGCGCTGGCCGAGCGGCTGCGGGCGCGGGGCCTGGCAGTGGCCGTGCCGGAGCGCGGCGCGCGGATCACGCGCTGACGGCGGGTTTGGCGACAAACCCTCCGGAGGCTCGGTTGCGCTCGCCCCGGCGGGTCGGGGACACTCGAGGCCCATGGCGATCACATCGCTCACGTACGCGGCCCCTGTCCGGCGGCTGCTGCGGCCGCTCAACCTCGACTACGCCTTGCTCGAGGCGGCGTCGGCCGCCTCCGACGACGGCCAGGTCGACGACGCCATCCACAAGGTGTTCGCGCACCTGTTCCCCGGCGCCGCGGTCGGCGATCTGGCGGCGCAGCCGTTCACGTTCGTGCAGGGCTCGTCGCAGGTCACCGCGCGGGTCGAGGACGGCCAGCTGGCGATCACCGTGCCGCTGGTGCGGCTGACGCCGACCGGCAACGCGGTGGCGGCGCTGCGCTACGCGCTGACGACGATCAGCGGCTCGGGCCAGCTGTACCAGCCGCGGCTGCGCGGCGACGACTTGTACCTGGAGTTCCGCGACAAGCTGACCCGCATGCACCCGGCCAAGGTGCTCGAGGTGCTGCGGCGGATGCCGGTCGAGGCCGACCGCTGCGACGACTGGCTGGTCGGGCAGTTCGGCGCGCAGCCGCTCGAGCGGGCCGAGATCGAGCCGCTGTCCGAGGACGAGCTGGCCCGCGCCGAGGCGGCGTGGCGGATGCACTGGGACGAGGTCGAGGAGCTGCTCAAGGAGTCGCAGCGCAAGCGCTCGACCTGGTTCCTCAACGAGGTGTCGGCGATCGCGCTGTTCCGCGTGCAGTTCGTGCTGCCGATCTGCGGCTACCTGCTGGCGCGGATCTCCGAGAGCGCCGCGGTGTGGAACGACGGCCAGGGCGATCCGGCCAAGCGCGAGGCCGCGCTGGCGCGCACCGCCCGCGAGATGAAGGCCATCCCCAGCGCCGAGCTGCGCGCCAACTTCGGCCACGCCCGCTACGCGCTGGCGCCGCTGGCCGAGGGCCAGCCGTCGACGCTGGCCGGCTACTTCGGCAGCGGCGACTACATCGAGACGATCGACAAGTACCGCACCCAGGGCAAGTCGTTCGAGGCGGCGCTGGCGCTGATCTCGAGCTGCACCTACCTGCTGGCGCGCTACGCGTGGCCCGAGGACGTGGCCGCCGCGCTGATGGACGGCCTGGCCAAGGCCGGTGGCAAGCCGTGGCGCGACGCCGCGGCGCTGCTGTGGGATCACTGCAAGGGGCTGGTCGAGCAGTTCTGCGGCGACGCCACCGGCGACGAGGGCGGCGGGGAGGCGGGCGAGCCCGACGCCGACGACGCCGAGCTCGAGGCCGCCACCACCGACGAGACCATCGACGACTCCAGCCGCGACGAGGAGACGCCATGAGCGCCACCGACATCACCGACCTGGGCGTGTACCAGGTGTTCACCGGCGGCGGCACCGGCTCGGGCTTCCTGATCGCCCCGACGGTGCTGGTCACCAACTGCCACGTCGTCGCGCCGTACCGCCAGGTCGCGGTCGAGCTGCGCGATCGCCGCCGCGTGCTGGGCACCGTGCGCCGGATCCACCCGCAGCGCGACCTGGCGATCGTCGAGCTGGCCAGCGCGCCGGGCGGCGAGATCCTGGCGATCCACGCCGCCGCCGACCTCAAGCCCAACCAGCCGATCAGCATCGTCGGCTTCCCGGTCGGCCTGCCGCTGTCGATCACCGACGGCGTGGTCTCGAACCCCAGCCAGCTGCTCGACGGCCAGCACTTCGTCCAGACCGACGCGGCGATCAACCCCGGCAACTCCGGCGGGCCGATGCTCGACGCCGCGCGCCGGATCGTCGCGGTCACGACCTGCAAGCTGCGCGCGGCCGACAACGTCGGCTTCGGCATCCCCGGCGGCGACGCCCAGACCTTCATCGACGGCTTCCACGCCCAGACCGCGGCGTTCGGCGTGCAGTGCCCGGCGTGCGACGTGCTGCTCGAGCACGCCGAGCGCTACTGTGCCAGCTGCGGCTCGGATCTCGAGAGCCTCGAGCTGGCCACGTACTTCGATCCGCCGGCGCCGCACCCGCTGGTCGGCTTCGTCGAGGACGCGCTCACCGGCGCCGGCGTCGACCCGGTGCTGGCCCGCCACGGCGCGGCCAACTGGTCGTTCTACAGCGGCTCGGCGCCGATCGAGATCTGGAGCTGCTGCTCGGAGCACCTGTGCTTCGCGTCGCCGCTGGCCAAGCCGGGCAAGCAGCGCCTGGGCGACCTGTTCCGCTACCTGCTGGCCGCCGACCACGCGCCGTTCGCGTTCGACCTCGACGACAACGTCATCCGGCTGCACCTGACGCTGCACATCACCGACGTCTTCGCGCACGGCGATCGCGACGAGCTGGCCGGCTGGGTGGCCAAGTTCGTGGCCTCGGCCGATCGCTTCGACAACCAGCTGGCCGCCGATTTCGGCTGCGAGCCGGCGCCGGCGACGCAGCTGACGTTCTGGAAAGAGCAGGCGCGCTCCTAGTGTAGCTGCGGGGTAGGTCGCGGCGATCGGGGGCCGGCGCGGCGGGCGCGGCGGCGAGGTCGTGTAGGCTCGGGGCCTCACCTGGAGGCTCCCGATGTCCGACGACCGCAAGCTCGAGACTGGCCACGACTGGACGCAGCACGGCGACACCATCACCGGCGCCGGCGCCGCGCGCGAGGTGTTCCGCGGCATCCAGGCCGACCTCAACTACTTCGCCGACAAGGTCGGGTTCGAGGCGGTCAAGGTCGACGGCGTCCTCGGCCCCAAGACGATGGCCGCGCTCAAGGCGGTGCACCTCGCCGTGATCGCGTCCAACCCGATGCTGGCGGCGACGCTGGTGCCGCCGACGACGGTCGCCGAGACCGCCGAGAACGCGATGGCGTCGCGGACCTGGCTCGAGACCACCGCGCGCAAGGCGCTGGGGCTGACCGACCTGCGCCGCTACCACAAGGGCACCGGCAAGGAGTGGAACGTCAAGGACGCGATCGCCTACGGCGCCGGCCCGGTCCACGACGACTTCAAGGCGCTGCAGGCCGACCTCAACCGCTTCGCCAAGGTGGTCGGCTTCGCGCCGCTGACGGTCGACGGCTTCCTCGGCGCCAAGACCGCCGCCGCGACCAAGGCGATCTACGACGCGCTGGTCGCCAAGAACCCGATGAACGCGATGACGCTGTTCCCGGCGCCCGACACCAAGGAGGAGTGCGCCGAGTTCTGCATGTTCATCCGCGCGTGGCTCGAGAAGAGCGCGGGGCAGCTGCTGGCCGAAGCCGGCGCGTGACGCCGCGCTACTTCGGCATCGTCATGACGAACAGGTAGTCGACGTTGCCCTCGGTCAGCGCCGCGGCCACGCCGCCCTGCCCGTCGTCGATGATCGGCCGCACCGACACGACCGGCGCCGCGCCGCGCCGGCGCAGCCGCCCGGCCACCGCCCAGTCGTGGCAGTGGCCGTTGCCGGCGAGGATCACGATGCCGGCGCCGCCGCCGTCGAGCCACGCCTTGGCGTTGCCGGCCATCGCCTCGTCCCACACCACCTGCGCGGCGTAGAGGTTGTCGGGCGACGGCATGTGCTCGCCGCCGTGCTGCCCCATCTCGGCCATCAGCGCGTCGAACCACGCCCGGTGCTTGGCGTCGTCGAGCACCAGCTCGGGCAGCTGCGCGCGCTCCGCCGGCTCGAGCCCGGCGACGCCGACCTTGCCGACCCGCTTGACCAGCTCGGCCGGCGCGTTGAGCGCGCGCACCGCCCAGCCCTGGCCGCGCGCGGCGGCGAGCATCGGCTGGTACAGCGCCCACGGGTAGCCCCAGCGGTCGGCCCAGCCCGAGCGGGTGACGAACGTCGGCTCGTCGATCGTGCCGGCGACGTAGTCGTCGACGACGCCCTGGATCGGCGTCTGGATCATCTCCAGGCCCAGCGCCCGCTGGCCGGGGGCGGAGGCGAGGTGCTCGACCACCTGCAGCTGCGCCCAGTGGTGGTGCGGGTTGGGGTGCTCCTCGCCGACGCACACCGCCTGGGCGGAAGCCAGCGCGGCCCAGAACGCCTCGGTCGCGACGGCCCGGCCGGTGTGGCCGTCGACGATCGCGAACGGCAGCCCGGCCGCGCGCACGCCGACCTCGGCGCCGTGGTTGGTCGGCACCGCGCTGGGGTGAGGCGCGCCGCCGCAGGCGACGACCAGGAGCAACGCCGGGAGCGAGTAGCGCACGACCGCGACTCTATCACCGCCCTCGCCGTGCCAGAGTACGCCGGTGCCCGCGCCGTCCCTGCCGCCGCTGTCGATGCCGTACCGCACCCCGTCGCTGCCGGGCATCGGCGGGCGGCTGCGGTCGGTCGACGACGACTTCGCGGTCGACGAGATCCCGGCGTACCCCGCCGACGGCGCCGGCGATCACGTCTTCGTCCACGTCGAGAAGCGCGGGCTGACCACGCCCGAGGCGGCGCAGCGGCTGGCGGCGCTGGCCGGCGTGCCGGCGCGCGACGTCGGCTGGGCCGGCATGAAGGATCGCCACGCGGTGACCCGGCAGTGGCTGTCGCTGCCGCCGCCGGCCCGCCCCGAGCCGCTGCTCGGCGTGAGCGCCGACGGGCTCACCGTGCTGGCCGCGGTCCGCCACCGCCACAAGCTGCGCACCGGCCACCTGCGCGGCAACCGCTTCGCGCTGGTGGTGCGCGACGTCGGGCCGGCCGCCGACGCCGCCGCCCGGGCCCGCGCGATCCTGGCCGCGCTCGCCGACGGCGCCCCCAACTGGTACGGCGAGCAGCGGTTCGGCGCCCGCGGCGACAACGCCGGCGCCGGGCTGGCGATCATCCGCGCCGGCGGCAAGGGCGGCGGGCCGCCCAAGCGGAAGCGGTTCCTGGTGTCGGCGCTGCAGTCGTACCTGTTCAACCGCTGGCTGGCCGAGCGGCTCGACGACGGCCTCGTGACCACCGTGCTCGCCGGCGACGTCCTCGAGAAGACGACCAGCGGCGGGCTGTTCGTGTCGACCGAGCCGGCGGTGGATCAGGCGCGGCTCGACGCCGGCGAGCTGGCGCTGACCGGCCCGATGTTCGGCGCGGTCATGAAGGCGCCGACCGTCGACAGCGCCGCCCACGCCCGCGAGGCGCGGCTGCTGGCCGCCGTCGAGCTCGGCGTCGCCGACTTCGCCCGGCTGGGCAACCTGGCCAGCGGCACCCGCCGCACCGCCGCGCTGCGCTTGACCGACACCGCGGTCGAGGAGGTTGCGCCCGACGCGATCCGCGTCACGTTTTCGTTACCCGCCGGCGCCTACGCCACCGCGATCCTGCGCGAGGTGCAAAAGTCTGCCGACGGCTTCGGCCACGATCACCCACCCGCGAGCGACGAACCCGGCGACGCCGGCGACGCCGACGCACCCGACCCCGAACCTCACGCGAGTAGTCCTTCATGAACCTGACGCAATCGTTCGTCGACTTCGCCCTGCTGGGCGCCGAGTGGGTGATGTGGCTGTTGATCGTGCTGTCGGTCGTCTCGATCGCGATCATGGTCGACCGCGCGCTGTGGTTCCGCGGCCGCGACGGCGACACCGCCGCCGCCCGCGCCGAGCTGGCCAAGGCCGGCGACGCCGCCGCCCGGGCCGCGCTGGCCAAGCGCTGGCGCGGCTCACCGGCGATCCCGCTGCACGTCGCGGCCACCGGTCTCGAGGCGTTCGACGGCGGCCCGGCGGCCGCCGCCGAGGCCATGCACGGCGAGCGCGCCCGCTGGCGGCGCGACGCCGACAAGAACCTGATCGTCCTCGGCACGCTGGGCAACAACGTCCCGTTCGTCGGGCTGTTCGGCACGGTGCTCGGCGTCATCAAGGCGTTCGACGATCTCAAGCAGGCCACCACCGGCAGCGAGACCGCGGTCATGGCCGGCATCGCCGAGGCGCTCACCGCCACCGCGATCGGCCTGCTGGTCGCGATCCCCGCGGTCGTCGCCTACAACTACTTCTCGCGGCGGCTCAAGGTGGTCATGGGTGGGGCCGACGAGATGGCCCACGCGGTGCTGGCCGCGGCCCACGCGCGGGCCAAGGAGCCGGCGTAGATGGCCGGCGGCAGCCTCTACCAGGACGACGACGGCGCGGCCATCACCGACATCAACGTCACGCCGTTCGTCGACGTCGCGCTGGTGCTGCTGGTGATCTTCATGGTCACCGCGCGGCTGATCGTCCAGCGCGGCATCGAGGTCGAGAAGCCCAAGTCGTCGGTCGGCCAGGACTCGCCGGGCACGGTCGTGATCACGATCGACAAGGCCGGCGCGATGTACATCAAGGGCGAGGCGTTCCCCGACCGCGTCGTCGCCAAGCAGAAGCTGACCGAGCTGGCCAAGGCCGACCCCAACGCCAAGGCGATCGTCGTCGGCGACACCAGCGCGTCGTACGGCGCGATCTACGGCGCGATCGAGCTGGCCAAGACCGCCGGCATCGAGTCGATCTCGCTGGCCAACGACCCGGCGGCGGCCCCGACCGCCGTCGCCCCGGGGACCACGCCCAAGTAGATGGCGTCGACCCTCCACCTCACGCTCGCCGCGACGCTCGCGGTCCACCTGACCCTCGCGGTCGTGGTCGACGCGGTCGGCGTGGTGTCGAAGTCGCCGCCGCGGCCGCCGCCGCCGCGGGTGTCGCTGGTGGACATCGACGTCTCGCAGCTCCGCCCGCCGCCGCCGCCACCGCCGCCGCCCAGCGAGCCGGTGCCGACCACCCCGCCCCCGCCGGCGCTGGCGACGCCCACGCCGCCGACCCGTGCCCGGGCCGCCCCGCCGCGCCGGGTCGCGACCGCGCCGCAGCCGCCCACGACCGAGCCGCCCCCCGCGGACACGCCGCCCGCCACCGGCGGCGGCGACGCGCCGATCTTCCGCATGGACGTCGGGGCGCCCGGCCGCGGCGCCGCGGTGCCGCCCGGGCCCACCACCTCCGGCCGCACCGGCGGCGGCGGCAGCGGCGGCGGCAGCGGCGGCGGGTCGGGCAGCGGCGTGGGCAGCGGGGTCGAGCCGCGCCCGGTCTCGGTGGCCGCGATCAAGACCCCGGCCAAGCCGACCGGCGACTTCGACTACTTCGACGCCGGCAAGGAGTACCCGGCCGAGGCCCGGGCGCTCGGCGTCGAGGGCGTCATCAAGGCCAAGCTGGTCGTCGACGCCGAGGGCAAGGTCGCCAAGGTCACGCTGATCAAGAAGCTCGGCCACGGCCTCGACGAGCTGGCCCTCAAGCGGGCGCGGGCGTTGACCTTCACCCCGGCCAAGGACGACGCCGACCGCCCGGTGTCGTCGATCGTCGTGTGGGAGTTCACCTTCACGCTCCCACCGTGACGCTCGATCCCGGGGGTCTCGCTACCCGGTCCGCACCCGAGGCGGGGCCTTCCGGCGCCGACGCCCGCGGGGATACAATATTCGACGATGAGCCTCCGGGGGATCTCTGTCGTCTGCGCGTTCGTTTTCGGGGTCGGTGGGCTGGCCGGGGCGGCCCGCGCGCAGGCCACGCCACCCTTCGATCCCGCGATCGACGTCCAGCTGTTCGACTACGCGCTCGGTCCCAAGACCTTCTTCGAGGTCTCGGACGCGCGGATCATGGCGCCGAAGCAGATCACCTTCGACTTCCTGATCACGTTCCTGTCGAACCCGTTCACGGTCTACAACGTCGACGACAACGACGACACGATCACCGGCGAGCGCACGGCGGTCGTCGAGCGGATCCTGGCCGGCGACCTGTCGGCGGCCTACGGCCTCAACGATCGGTTCCAGCTCGGCGTCAGCCTGCCGATGACGTTCCAGATGTCGGGCGACGGCCTGATGCCGACCACCGCGGCGCCGGATCCGTCCGGCCTCAAGATCAGCGGCACCGGCGATTTGCGCGCCGAGCTGAAGATGAAGGCCTACCAGAGCGGCGCGCTGGGCGCGGCGCTGGCGGTGGGCACGACGCTGCCGACCAGCTTCGGTAGCGGCGGCTCGAAGTTCATCGGCGACGACCTGCCGACGCTGCGCGGGCGCGGCATCCTGCAGTGGACCTCGCCGGACGGCAAGCTGTCGGCCGGCGCCAACCTCGGCCTGATCTTCCGCAAGCCGCGGACGATCTACGCGTCGACGGTGGGCCAGCAGCTGACCTGGGGCGCGGCGCTCAGCTACCGCCCGGTCGACCGCTTCGCGCTGATCGCCGAGACGTTCGGCCGCACCGGCCTCGAGGGCCTCGACCTCGATCAGAGCCCGATGGAGGTCGAGGGCGGCACGCGCATCAACGCCACCCAGGCGGTCGCGGTGGTGGTGGGTGGCGGCGCCGGCGTCGTGCGCGGCATCGGCTCGCCCGACCTGCGCCTGTTCGTCTCGGTCGGCTACGCCCCCGACACCCGCGACACCGACGGCGACGGCGTCGCCAACAACCGCGACAAGTGCGCCGGCGCGGCCGAGGACAAGGACGGCTGGGAGGACGGCGACGGCTGCCCCGACGACGACAACGACGGCGACCGCCGCGACGACGCCCACGACAAGTGCCCCGACAAGAGCGAGGACTTCGACGGCTTCGATGACGACGACGGGTGCCCGGAGACCGACAACGACGGCGACGGCATCATCGACTTCGACGACAAGTGCCCGATGGATCCCGAGGACAAGGTCGAGCCGTTCAGCAAGGACGGCTGCCCGGCCGACAAGAACGACGCCGACCAGGACGGCATGGTCGACACCGTCGACCAGTGCCCGGCCGACACCGAGGACAAGGACGGCTTCGAGGACGAGGACGGCTGCCCGGATCCGGATCAGGACGGCGACGGCGTCGCCGACGAGGACGACCAGTGCGCGCTGTGCGCCGAGGACAAGGACGGCTTCAACGACGCCGACGGCTGCCCCGAGCTCGACAACGACGCCGACGGCATCCTCGACGCCACCGACCAGTGCCCCAACGAGATGGAGTCGATCAACGGCTTCGATGACTTCGATGGCTGCAACGACGACGGCGGCGCGCTCCTGCTCGAGGCCAACGACGACCGCATCGGCTTCCTGCGCAACCCGACCTTCGATCGCCGCGGCCTCGATCGCGGCGGCAACCTGATCGTCGATCAGCTGGCGCTGATGATGCTGCAGCGCAAGGACGTCACCAAGTGGACGCTGGCGGTGGTGGCCAAGACCAAGGCCGAGGCCGACCGCCACGCGGCGGCGATCCGCGACCGCGTCGTGATGCGCGGCGTGTCGGCCGACTCGATCTCGCTGCTCACCGACGCCGGCTCGCCGACCTACGGCATGCTGGCCAGCGAGCGCAGCGAGACCCCGGCCGCGCTGGTGTGCCCGGCCGGCACCGAGGTGCAGCCCCGCGTCCGCGCCCCCGGCAGCGCCAGCGGCGGCGCGCCGGCGATCGTCGCGACCGCGCCGAGCAACCCCGGCATGGCCGACTCGCTCGACGGCGGCGCCGGGGCGCCGATGCCGGTCGCCGATCAGCCCCCGCCCCCGCCGCCCGACGCCGACGGCGACGACATCGTCGACGCCAGCGACAAGTGCCCGGACGACATGGAGACCAAGAACGGCTACCAGGACGACGACGGCTGCCCCGACAGCGTGCCGGCGCCGCTCAAGCAGTTCAGCGGCGTCGTGAAGGGCATCAACTTCAAGAAGGGCTCGGCCGAGATCGAGAAGAAGTCGTTCAAGATCCTCGACAAGAGCGCCAGCGCGTTGCTCAGCTTCCCCGACCTCAAGGTCGAGGTGCAGGGCCACACCGACGACGAGGGCGACGACAGCTCGAACCTGGCGCTGTCGCAGGCGCGCGCCGAGTCGGTGCGCGCGTACCTGATCGCCAAGGGCGTCGGCGGCGACCGCGTCGTCGCCAAGGGCTACGGCGAGACGCTGCCGACCGTGAAGATCGACGGGCTCAAGCGCAGCAAGCTGAAGGCCGCGCGGGCCAAGAACCGCCGCGTCGAGTTCAAGCTGCAGTAGTAGGGACGGAGACGGGATCGGGGACGGGGACGGGATCGGGATCGGGGACGGAGACGGGATCGGGGACGGGAGCCGGAGCCGGAGCCGGAGTCGGAGTCGGAGCCGGAACCGGAGTCGGAGCCGGAACCGGTGCCGGTGCCGGAGCCGGAGTCGGAACCGGAGCCGGAGCCGGAGCCGGAGCCGGAGTCGGAACCGGAGCCGGAGTCGGAACCGGAACCGGAGTCGGAGCCGGAGCCGGAGTCGGGTATGGCGCCGGAGCCGGCGCATACCCGGCCGTGCGCCTTCACGCCGAACAAACGGCTTGTATTGTGTAAATCAGACACTATCATGAGCCCATGTTCGGCATCGCGTACCTCAAGGCGCCACCCACGACCTACGTCCTCCACTACAAGCGCGGCCGCGTGAAGCGCGAGGGCGCGGGGCTGTCGTTCCTGTACTACCGGCCGACGTCGACGGTGGTGCTGGTGCCGGCGGGCAGCGCCGACGTGCCGTTCGTGTGGACCGAGACCACGGCCGACTTCCAGGAGATCACGATCCAGGGCCAGCTCACCTACCGCGTGCGCGAGCCGGGCAAGCTGGCGGCCCTGCTCGACTACTCGGTCGACGACCGCGGCAAGCACCGCTCCGACGATCCCGACAAGCTCGAGGAGCGCCTGGTGCAAGCGGCGCAGGTGCTGGGCCGCGCGGTGATCGGGCGGCTGAGCCTGCGCGCCGCGCTGGCCGCCACCGAGGCGCTGGTGACCGAGGTGACGGCGGGGCTGCGGACCGCGCCCGCGGTGGCGATGCTCGGCGTCGAGGTGCTGTCGCTGGCGGTGCTGGGCGCGCGCCCCACCCCCGACCTGGCCCGCGCGCTCGAGGCGGCGACCCGCGAGCAGCTGCAGCGCGAGGCCGACGAGTCGATCTACGCCCGGCGCAACGCCGCCGTCGAGCAGGAGCGCATCATCAAGGAGAGCGAGCTCGAGACCGAGCTGGCGGTCGCGGCCAAGCAGCGCGAGCTGCGCGAGCGGGCGGTGGCCGCCGACATCGCGATCGAGGAGGCGCGCACCGCGCTGATCGCCAAGAAGGTCGCCAACGACAAGCAGGACGCCGACAGCAAGGCCTACGCGATCGACGCGATGCTCACGCCGATCCGCGAGGTCGACTGGAAGACGCTGACGGCGCTGTCGGCCGGCGGCGGCGACGCCCGCAGCTCGATCGCCCTGGCCTTCCGCGAGCTGGCCGAGAACGCGCAGAAGATCGGCGAGCTCAACATGAGCCCCGACCTGCTGCGCACGCTGCTGGCGAAGTAGCCGTGTTCGAGAAGCTGGTCGTCGTCACCCGCAAGACCCGGCTGGCCCAGCTCCTGGAGCGCTGGGGCAGCCGCGGCCAGGCCCGCTACGCGATCGAGCGCCAGGGCGGCGACTTCGCCGACTACCAGCGCGAGGACGACACCTACCGGCGCGCGCTGGCGACCGTCGACCGCGGCCTCGACGACCTCGGGCTCAAGCAGCAGCACCTCGACCGCGCGGTGGTGCCGAGCTACCTGTTCGCGCCGCACGATCTGATCGTCACGGTCGGCCAGGACGGGCTGGTCGCCAACGTCGCCAAGTACGTCGGCGCGCAGCCGGTGGTGGCGATCAACCCCGACCCGGCGCGCTTCGACGGCGTGCTCTTGCCGTTCGCGGTCGAGCAGGCCCGCGGCGCGGTCGGCCGGGTGCTGGCGGGCCGCGCCCACACCCGCGACGTCACGCTGGCCGAGGCCCGGCTCAACGACGGCCAGCGGCTGCTGGCGTTCAACGACCTGTTCGTCGGCGCGCGCTCCCACGTCTCGGCGCGCTACGCGATCGCCGTCGGCGGGCGGCCCGAGGTGCAGTCGTCGAGCGGCGTCCTGATCGCCACCGGCGCCGGCTCGACCGGCTGGCTGTCGTCGATGTTCGCGATGGCGCGCGGCCTGGCCGCGTTCGCCGGCGGCAGCGTCGGCGCCCCGCCGCCGCTCGCGCTCGACGATCCCCGCCTGGCCTACGTCGTGCGCGAGCCGTTCGTCAGCAAGACCTCGCAGGCCACCGTCGTCGCCGGCCTGCTGGCGGCCGGCGCCAGCCTCGCGATCGAGTCGCACATGCCCGACGACGGCGTGATCTTCTCCGACGGCGTCGAGGCCGACGCGCTGCGCTTCCCGTCCGGCGCACGGGTCACGATCGCCGCCGCCGCGCAGCGGACGCGCCTGGTGGTGGGGTGACGGTCAGTCGCGCTGGCGGTAGCCGAACTGCACGACCGTGCACAGCGGCGCCAGGCCGCCGTCGGCCGCGGCGCGGTAGCGCCACGCGGCCACCGCGTTGATCAGATCGAGGTCGTAGCCGCGGAACCCGCTCGACGACAGCAGCTCGACGCGCTCGACCCGGCCGCTGGCGGCGGCGCACAGGCGCACGCCGATCGTCAACTCGGTCGCGTGCGGGCCGCGCCGCAGCGCGATCTGATCGCGCACGCCGACCGCCGGGAACACGGTGACCCGGCCCGCGACCCGCTGCGGATCGGCGACGGTCGGCGCGACCAGCGCCGGCTGCGCGACCAGCGGGGCCGCGCCGACGACCGCCGTCACCAGCCCGCACGCCGCGTCGCCCGGCCGCGGCGCGGGCGGCCGGCTGATCCGCGCGTACAGGAGCCCCGCGTCGACGGCGGCGTCGCCGCTGGTCTGGAGCAACGTCGCGGTGGGCGCGCCGCCGGCCGCGTCGACGCAGCGCTCGACCACCGCGACGCCCGGCGTCGAGGGCTGGGCGACGTCGGCCAGCGTGACCTCGCCGAGCGCCACCACCGGCGGCGGCAACAGCCGCTCGGCCGCCGGCAACAGCTCGACCTCGCGCGCCCCGGCCGCGCGGGTCACCGCCACCAGCGCGCACACCTCGACCGCCTGGCCGTCCTCGGCCCACGGCGTGAACGCCAGGCCGGCCAGCCCGGCGCGCACGGCGTCGGCGAACGCCGCGTCGCGGCCGACCTCGACCGCGCGCAGCGCCGTCATCCCGTCGGGATCGACGCACAGCAACGCGGCGGTCGTCGTCGCCACGCCGGGCGGCACCGCCAGCGTGACCGGGCCGGCGGCGAGCTGGCCGCGCAGCACGCCGGCGCTGACCACCAGCCGCGCGGCGACCGGCGGCGGCGGCGGCAGCGCGCGGGCCTGCGCGATGATCGGCGCGGCCGGCAACCGGGCCGGGGCGCCGCACGCGGCGACGAGGAGCAGGAGCAGGAGCGGTCCGCGGGGAGGCATCGCAGCCTTGGACACCGCGTGGCGCCCGCGGTCGGTGGCAATCTTCGTCACGGCGCCGCGATGATCGTCGGGCCCGCGGCGGTCAGCTCGAGGGCCTGGTGCGGGCCGCCGTAGAGCTTGGCCAGGCCGACGTCGATCCGCCACACCTTGCCGTCGCAGGCGCTGGAGATGCCGCTGGGCTGCACCGTGTGGCCGATGACCATGCGCGCGACGCCGAGCTCGGCCAGCGCGCGCTCGAGCGCCGGACAGTCGGCCTCGGCCAGGGCGTACGACCGATCCCACAGCGGGCCCTCGCTGTCGGTCAGGGCCTGGGGTGGCGGCGTGCCCGCGCCGTCGAGCCAGCAGCGCGCCGCCGGCTGATCGGCCGGGATGCCGTCGGCGTAGCCGGGCCGGATGCCGCCGTGGACGTAGACCGTGTCGCCGACGACCGCGGCGTAGTTCTGCCCGGCCATGATCTTGGCGTACGGCCCGCCCGGGGCCAGCGCCGCGACCCGCGCCCGGGCCTGGGCCGGCACGTCGGCGAACCTGGCCAGCGGCAGGCCGGGCACGTCGTCGAAGTCCTTGAAGCCGCCCGGCGTCACGTAGCGCAGATCGCCGGCGGCGTTCATCAGCTCGTGGTTGCCGAGCAGCCACACGAACCGCCCGCCCGCGGCGGCCGCGTCGCGCTCGAGCCGCTCGAACCAGTCGAGGATCGCCTGCTCGTCGTCGCCGCGATCGAGCACGTCGCCGGTCTGCACCACCCAGGTCGCGCCGCCGGTCCACGCGCCCGCCGCGTCGACGACGCCGGCCGCCCGCAGCACGTGCTGGACCGCGCCCAGATCGCCGTGGACGTCGCCGACCGCGATCACCCGCGCCACCGCCGGGAACCGCCACGGCTGCGGCGCCGGATCGCACGCCGCCGCGGCGCCCGCGGCCTGATCCGCGGCCACCGCCGCGCGCCCCGCGTCGATCGTCGCCGCCACCGGGCCGGGCGCGGTCACCACGCGCTCGGGCGCGACCTCGCGCTTGGCGTCGCGGCCGCACGCCGCGAGCGCCGCCATCCCCGCCAGCGCGGTCGCCATCCCCGCCGCCCACGCCCGCCGGGTCACGGCGCCTCGTTGGCGGCCAGCACGACGATCACGGTGCAGTTGTCGTCGCCGCCGCGCTGGTTGGCCAGGTCGACCAGCCGCTGCGGCGCCCGGCGGAACCAGGTCGCGCCGAGGATCCGCTCGAGCTCGCCGCTGCCGAGGTGGTTGGACAGCCCGTCGGAGCACAACAGGTAGCAGTCGCCGGCCTCGACCGCGATCGTGCGGGTGTCGGTCTCGACGTCGCGCTCGAAGCCGACCGAGCGGGTGATGACGTGGCGGTAGCGCGACTGCTTGGCCTCGGCCTCGGTCATCGTGCCGCTCTTGACCTGCTCGGCGATCCAGGTGTGGTCGTCGGTCAGCTGCCGCACGGTGCCGTCGCGCAAGAGGTAGCAGCGCGAGTCGCCGGCGTGGCACAGGTGCATGCGGTCGTCGACGAACAGCATCGCGGTCAGCGTCGTGCCCATGCCGCGCAGGTGCGGGCTGCCCAGCGCCGTGTCGAACACCGCCCAGCTGGCCTTGCGCGCCGCCTCGCGGATCACCGACACCGCCGGCGGCACGACCATGTCGATCAGCGGGCTGGTCGGCGTGTTGCCGCCCCAGGTGTCGCCGTCGCCGCCGGCGCTGAGCCGCTCGACGATCTGCTCGCGCCGCTCCTGCTCGATGGCCTTGGCCGCCGCGACCAGGTCGCCGCGGGCCTCGGCCACCTTCTGGTAGAGCACCTGCAGCGCCAGCTTCGACGCGTGCTCGCCGCCCTGGTGGCCGCCCATGCCGTCGGCCACGGCGAACAGGCCGATGTCCTCGGCGACCAGGAAGCTGTCTTCGTTGTGGTCCCGCTTCTTGCCGGTGTCGGTCTTGGCCCAGGCCAGGAGGCGCATCGCTAGCTCGTGTACTCCGCCGCCTTCTCCGACAACGCCTCGCCGTCACAGCGGATCAGCTTGCCCTTGCCGTCGAACTTGGTCAGCAGGTTGACCGGCCGGGTCCACACCTTGGCCAGCGCCTTGAGCGTGTCCTTGGCCTGGCCGAGGTCGAGATCGACGCCGTCGTGGCGGTGGCGCAGGTACAGCTCGGCCTTGTTGTCGAAGTTGCCGTCCTCGACGTAGATGAACGGCTGGCCGCGGTTGGTCAGCGAGCGCAGGAGCTGCTCCTTGACCTTGGCGAACTCGCGCGACTGGATCTCGTAGGTCGACGCCTTGTCGTTCCAGCCGACGCTGTAGAACTTCTGCTCGACGCAGAAGTCGAAGGTGAAGAACTCGTCGAGGAACGTGATGTCGTTGTGCAGCCGGCGGACCTCGAAGATCTTGCGCTGGCCCAGGCCCAGCCGGCGATCCCAGTCGCGCTTGACGTCGAGCCGGTCGCACTCGTCCCACTCCTTGCCGAACTGGCCCTTGTTCCAGCGCTGCTCGATGTGGCGGTACAGCTCGACGCCCAGCTTGTACGGGTTGAGCCGCCCCGGCGCGGTGGCCAGCACGCCCGAGCAGGCGTCGGCGTAGTCGATGATCTCGGCGGCGGTCAGCGCCCGCTCGGTCATGATCTTCGAGTGCCAGTACGTGGCCCAGCCCTCGTTCATGATCTTGGTCATGGCCTGGGGGGCGAAGTAGTACGCCTCGTTGCGCACGACCTCGAGCACGTCGCGCTGCCACGGCTGCAGCGGCGCGTGGGCCAAGAGGAACGCCAGCACGTCGCGCTGCGGCTCCTCGGGGAAGCGCCGCGCCGCCTTCTTGCGCTCGGCCTCCTTCTTCTTGCGCTGCGCCTCGAGGTACTCGGGCGGGTTGATGAACTTGTCCATGTACTGCTTGGCGCGCAGCCGCGGCACGTCGTCGTCGGGCTCGTCGTCGGGCTTGGCCTCGCGCTGCCGCTGGATGTACGGCGACATCGGATCGATCAGGTTCTCCAGCGACAGGCAGGTGTCGATGAAGTCCTCGACGACGTCCTGGCCCTGGCGCTCCATGTGCCGGCGCACCAGCGCGGCATGGTTGGCCATGCCGTCGATCATCTTGCGGTTGGTCTTGCTGAAGTAGTAGTTGTGCTTGAAGAAGTCGACGTGCGCGCAGACGTGCGCCATCACGATCTTCTGATCGACGAGCGAGTTGCCCTCGAGCAGGTAGGCGTACGCCGGGTTGGTGTTGATCACCATCTCGTAGATCTTCTGCAGGCCCCACTCGTAGCCCTTGGCGAGCTGCTCGTAGTCCATGCCGAACCGCCAGTGCGGGTAGCGGGTCGGGAAGCCGCCGTACGCGGCGACCTCGTTCATGGTCTTGTAGTCGAGGACCTCGTAGATGATCGGGAAGAAGTCGAGGCCGAACCCGCGGGCGTGGCCTTCGATCGTCTCCTGCATCTCGCGCAGGTAGTCGGGGAAGCGGCGCGGCCCGGCCACCCTACTTGCCCTTCCCCAGGAACTCCTTGATCGAGTCCATGATGGCGTCCTTGCCCTTGATGTCGCTGGTGACGACGCGCTCGTCGTCGCCGAAGTGCTCGGTCAGGTCCTTGATGAACTGCCCCGAGCCGTAGGGCGACTCGACCTGGCCGTAGGCGAACAGGTTGACCGCCGGCAGGATCTTCGACTTCATCAGCTCGACGCAGGTGTGGGTGTCGTCGATCGACCAGTTGTCGCCGTCGGAGAAGTGGAACGGGTAGATGTTCCACAGCTCGGGCGGGTACTCGTCCTCGATGATCTTGGCGCACAGCTTGTACGCCGAGCTGATCATCGTGCCGCCCGACTCGCGGGTGCGGAAGAACGTGTCGCGATCGACCTCCTTGGCCATCGCGTCGTGGATGATGTAGCGGCTCTCGATGCCGTGGTACTGCGAGCGCAGCCAGGTGTCGATCCAGAAGCTCTCGATGCGGACGATCTCCTTCTGCTCGTCGCCCATCGAGCCCGAGACGTCCATCATGTAGATGATGACGGCGTTGGACTGCGGCAGCGGCTCGCTCTTCCACGAGCGGTAGCGGCGGTCGTCGCGGATCGGGACGATGACCGGGTCCTTGGGGTTGTACGTGCCGAACGCGATCTGCCGACGCAGCGCCTGCTTGTAGGTGCGGCGGAAGTGGCGCAGCGACTCCGGCCCGGTGGTGCGGATGCCGGTGTACTTGTCCTTCCAGCTGACGATCTTCTCGGTGCCCTTGGGCTGGATCCGCGGCAAGGACAGCTCCTCGCCCATGATCTCGGCCAGCTCGGCCAGCGACACCTCGAGCTCGGCCATGTGCTCGCCGGGCCGATCGCCGGCCGGGCCCTGCCCCGGCGGCCCCTGCCCCGGCTGGCCGCCGAGCGCGTCGCCGACGTCGCCGTCGCCCTGGCCGACGCCGCCCTGCTGCTTGTCGCCCCACTTGAACCGCGGCAGGTCGACCTGCGGCAGCGGGATCGAGACCTTGTCGCCGCCCTTCTTGGCGATCATCTCGCCCTGCGAGATGTACTTGCGCAGGTTCTGCTTGATCTTGCCCCGGATGATCTGCCGGAAGCGGCCGTGGTCGAGGTCGATGCGCTGGGACATCTAGATGACGACCTCCGCCGCCTCGCCGCGGCTGTTGACGAAACACACCGCGTCGCCGCGCCGCCGCGCCGCCAGCGCCAGGTCGTACAGCCCCAGCGCCTTCGACAGCACGCCGAGGTAGTCCTCGGTCTCCTGGCCGGCGCAGATCCGGGCCAGCAGCTCCGCCAGCGTGGCGTTGAGCTCGATCGCGACCGGGGGTTTGCCTCGGGGGTCCATGGTAGCTTAGGAGATCAGGGCCGTTTCGGGTGGGGGCCCCGGCGGATGCCGGGGGAGGGTCTTTTCGAAAGACCCTCGGCTCGTCACGCCGCGCGGATCGCTCATCAGCTCTTGACGTCTCCGCGGGCGAAGATCGACGCGACGTAGTTGAGCACGTCGGTGGCCGACACCTCGTCGTAGCCGAAGTTCTTGATCAGGCGCTGCTTGACGATGTCGATCTTGGCCTGGGTCTCGCGGTCGACGACGCTCGACACCAGCGACGTCAGCTTGATCGAGTCCTTCTGGTCCTCGAACAGCTTGGCCTCGAGCGCCTTGTGCAGCCGCTCGTTGGTCTTGTAGTCGAAGGTCCGGCCCTCGACCGCGAGGTAGCCGATGTAGTTCATGATCTCGCGGCGGAAGTCGTCCTTGCGGCTCTCGGCGATGTCGATCTTCTCCTCGATCGACCGCATCATCCGCTCGTCGGGCTCCTCGTCCTGGCCGGTGTACGGGTTCTTGACCTTCTCCCGCTGGGTGTACGCCTTGATGTTGTCGATGTAGTTGGCGCACAGCTTCTGGATCAGGTCCTCGTCGGCGCTGATCGCGCGCTGGACCTCGTTCTTGACGATGTCGTCGTACTCCTGCTTGACCACCTGCAGCAGGTCGCTGAAGCGCTTGCGGACGTCGTCGCTCGAGATCAGCGAGTGGTGGCGCAGCCCGCTCTCGAGCTCGTTCAACACCATGAACGGGTTGACCGAGCCCTCGCCCTTCTCGCTGACCAGCGCGTTGGAGATCTTGTCCTGGATGTAGCGCGGCGAGATGCCCTCCATGCCCTCGCGCGCGGCCTCCTTGCGCAGCTCCTTGATGTTGTCCTGGGTGAACCCGGGCAAGGTCTTGCCGTCGTAGAGCTTGGCCTTCTGCAGCGGGCTGAGGTTGCCCTTCTTGGGATCCTCGAGGCGGGTCAGCACCGCCCACAGCGACGCGACGTAGAGCGTGTGCGGGGCGATGTGCTTGCCGACGCGATCCGAGGTGTAGTCCTTGGTGTAGATCTTCACCTCTTCCGACACCCGCGTGATGTACGGGATGTCGACCTTGACGGTGCGGTCGCGGAGCGCCTCCATGAACTCGTTGGAGAGCAGCTTCTTGTACTCGGCCTCGTTGGTGTGGCCGAGGATGACCTCGTCGATGTCGGTCTGGGCGAACTTCTTGGGCTTGATCCGGCGCTCCTGGGTGGCGCCGAGCAGGTCGTAGAGGAACGCGACGTCGAGCTTCAAGATCTCGACGAACTCGATGATGCCGCGGTTGGCGACGTTGAACTCGCCGTCGAAGTTGAACGCGCGCGGATCCGAGTCGGCGCCGAACACGGCGATCTTGCGGTAGTTGATGTCGCCGGTCAGCTCGGTCGAGTCCTGGTTCTTCTCGTCCTTGGGCTGGAACGTGCCGATGCCGACGCGGTCCTGCTCGGACAGCAGCAGCCGGCGCACCCGGACGTGGCCCATGACCTTCTCGAAGTCGCCCTGGTGGTGGCGCATCAGCTCCTTGAAGATCATCCGGCAGGCGGGGTTCACCTCGCCGTCGATCTTCACCTTGTGATCGGAGCTGCCCAGCGTGAGGCGCTTGATCGTCTCGGCGCGCCACTCGTGCGGGATCAGCCGCAGCGGCTCGTCGTGCATCGGGCAGTGGAAGACCTCCTGGCCGCCGGCCAGCTCGGCCAGCGGGCCGGGGAGGTTCCAGTAGTACGTGTAGAGCGCGCCCTCGGGGGTGCGCGAGTACTCCTCGACGCCCTTCTTGAGCAGGCGGGCGATCGTCGACTTGGCCGAGCCGACCGGGCCGTGCAAGAGGATGATGCGGCGCTCGGTGCCGTAGCCCTGGGCCGCGCTCTTGAGCACGTTCATCAGGCGCATCAGCGGCACGTCGAGGCCGAAGATCGCGTCCTTGCCGCCGTGCTGCTCGTCCTTGAAAAAGCGGTAGCGCACCAGCTTCTTCTTGTTGTCGATGTACTCCTCGACGCCGTGCGACAGCACCATGTCGTAGAGGCGCTGGTAGGCGTTGCGCGTGACCTGCGGGCGCTTGCGCACCAGGTCCAGGTAGTCCTCGAACGAACCCTCCCACGCCAGCTCCTTGTAGGTGGCGTAGTTCTGCAACGACGCGATCTGGCCGACCAAGCTCATGGTCCGAGGCTACCACGGCGACCGGCGGTGGCAGGCCGGGCGCCGCGCGATCGGCGGGCGACGGCCGACCTTGTGACCACCGCCGCGGGCGACGTATCGTCGCAGGCGATGCGCACCGCGATCGGCCTGACCTGCGCGCTGGCGCTGGTGGCGTGCAAGTCCGACGACAAGCCCCGGGCCGCGGTCGGCCGCGGCGCCGCCCCGACGCCGACCCCGCCGGCGGCCGCGGTCGATCCCGGCACCGGCATGGCCGCGGGCGCCACCGCCGCCAGCTGCATCCCGGCCGCGCCGCACCAGCGCCCGGGCAAGGCCACCGTCACGATCGCCGGCGACGGCGTCGACCAGGCGATGACCGCCGGCCCGGCGGTGTGCGGCGCGCTGCACACCGTCGCGACCAAGCGGTTCGCGGTCGGCGACGGCACGCTCTACCGCGCGTGCCTGCCCGACGGCTCGAGCTTCGCGATCTCGAGCGACGTCGCGCTGACCGGCCACGTCGACCCGACGTTCACGTACGAGAACTACAAGAAGACCGGCCCGCTGCTCGAGTACACGCGGCCCGGCGTCGGCACGTACAACCAGCGCGATCCGATCGGCGACGGCGACAAGCTGTTCATCGAGTACGACGGCTCGGCGGCGACCGCGACGATCGTGCTGCAGTGGCCGAGCAAGCCCGATCGCCAGCTCACCGTCACCGCCGCGTTCACCTGCGATCCGCCGACGCCGTAGCGCCGCTCGCGGGACGCCGCGGCGCGCTCAGGCGTAGTGGGCGGCGCCGGCGATCGCGCGGCCGGCGGCGTCGAGGCGCAGCCACTCGCCGCAGGCCTGGCCGCGGTGGTTGCGGTAGGCGATCACCAGGCTGTCGGTGCCGACCAGCACGCGGTCGAGCTCGAACCGCAGGTCGGGGTTGGCGGCCAGGCCGCGCTGCCAGTAGGCGCGCAGCGCCGGCTTGCCGACGACGGTGCCGTCGGTGCCCAGCAGCCGCGCGGCGATCGGCGAGGTGAAGGTCGCGTCGTCGGCCCAGTGGGCGAGGATACGCTCGAGGTCGTGGGCGTTCCACGCGGCGATCCACTCGGCGACGAACGCGGCGGCGGCTTCGGCGGTCAGCATGGGGCGAGCGTGCCGCGGCGGCCGGCGCACGCCAGCGACAGATCGGCCGGCGTCGACCGGCACAGCCGGCGCACGGCGCTCACGCGCCCTGAGGGGCTTTGCGAGAGCCCCTTCCAAGGAGTCCAGCTCACGGGTCGCCGCTGGCGCGCCACTGCTTGTACTGCTCGACCGCGCGCTCGTGCTCGGCGACGGTCTTGGAGAACGCGTGGTGGCGGGCGTCGCGGGCGACGAAGAAGAAGTAGTCCGAGCCGTCGGGATCGAACGCGGCGGCGATCGACGACTTGCCGGGGTTGCAGATCGGCCCCGGCGGCAGGCCCTCGTGCTGGTAGCTGTTGTACGGGTTGTCGGCGTCGACCAGCTGGGCGCGGTGCAGCCGCTCGCAGCCGGGCTTGTCGGGCGGGCACATCGCCAGCCAGTCCTTGCACGCCTGGCTCTTGATCACCGGCACCAGGCAGCCGTAGCGGATCGTCGGATCGGTCTCGAGCTTCTTGGGCTTGAACGACGGCGAGGTCAGGCGGTTGATGAACACCTGCGCGATGCGCGGCCGCTCGTCGGCCTCGACCGCCTCCTTCTCGACGATCGACGCCAGGATCAGCACGTCGCGATCGCTCCACTTGAGCCGATCCTTGAGCCGGGCCAGCGCCTTGCCGTGCTCGCGCGCCGCGGCGTTCCACGCCTTGCGGTGGGCGTTGATCAGCCGCTCGAGCACCTTGGCCGGCGGGGTCGGGACGACGAACTGGTAGGTGTCGGGGAACAGGTAGCCGTCGACGGTGTCGCCGGCGATCGCGTGGGCGGTGAGGAACTTGGGATCGCGGGCCAGGACCTCGAGCTCGGCGGCCTTGGCGACCCCGGCCTCTTCCAGCAGCTGGAAGAACTCCAGCATGTGCTTGCCCTCGGGCAACGTCACCGCGACCGAGCGCTCGCGGACGCCGGCGACCAGCGCGTCGAGCACCTCGCGCGGCGTGAGGTTGTCGCGCAGCACGTAGTCGCCCGGCTTGACCGCGGTGGTGGCGCCCCGGCGCATGCCGTAGATGCGGAAGTACAGCGGGTGATCGATGACGTGGTTGGCGGCCAGCAGCTTGGTGATCTGCGGGAACGTCATGCCGCGCTTGATCGTGATCGCGACGTCCTCGCCGCGGCCGCCGTGGCGGGTGTCGGGGTAGTGGTAGACGCGGTACGCGAAGAACCCGGCGATGGCGAGGGCCAGGGCCACCGTGGACGCGACCACGATGAGGGCGATGCGGAACGGCTTACGGGCCATCGGGGCGGACTCTACATCGAGCAACGGCGTGACGCCGGGTGGTTATTCGCGGCGGCGCTGGCCATCGAGCCAGCCCTGCAGGATGACCGCGGCGGCCTGCTTGTCGATCACGTCCTTGCGGCGCGCGCGCGAGACGTCGCCGGCCAGGAGCACGCGCTCGGCCAGCGCGGTGGTGAAGCGCTCGTCGACCTCGTGGATCGGCAGCGCCGGCGGCAGCGCGGCGCGCAGCGCGTCGATCAGCACCTGCACGCGGCGGCCGCGCAGCCCGACCGCGCCCGACAGCTCGAACGGCATGCCGACCACGACCGCCTCGACCGCGCGGGCCTGGCACAGTGCCACGATGGCGCTGACGTCGGCCGCCGTGCCCTTGCGCGCGATCACGTGGTCGGGGTGTGCGGCCAGGCCCAGCTCGTCCGAGATCGCCACGCCGATCGTCTTGGAGCCGACATCGAGTCCGAGGGCGCGCACGGCGGCTGAGTAGCACGACCGGCGCGGTCGGGAGTACAGCTCGGCGGTAACTCCGGCCGGTGAAAGTCGATCAGTGGCGAGTCGAGTTGCCATCCCCCTGCGGTGCCAAGTCATCAGGGGTGTGGCGCCTCCCCTAGCCACTTCGTCACCAGATGGTGACGGTGTGACACAGAACCGGCGCTAAGGGCGCGAAGCCTGGTCGACGCCGCACGGCTTTGGAGTTGGAACGGCTGTTGCTCTAGATGAGAAGCACGAAGCGGACGATGAGCTGAAATTCTCGCCGCCCCGCTCCGGTTACTGCCACGAACCCTCACCACGAGGAACCCCACTTCAACACGCGCGACACGACACGCGAAAATTTCGACTCGGTGGCGCCGGCTTGGTCCCTCCCCTCATCCCTGTCGGCATCCCCCTCCCACTTGAGGCAACCAGTAGCGTGTCGTGATCTGCGCCTGCGCTGCACCGTCCCCCCGGTGCAGCGCTTTTTTTTGCCGTCTGACGGGCGCGCGCTGACGCGGCGCCGTCAGGGTTGACGGGAGTGTCGGACGGCGCGCCGACAGTCGGACGGGAGTCCGACATGGGCGCGACACGGCGGATGTCGGTGGTGGCGGTGGTGGCGGTGGTGTGGGGAACACGGAGGCGGGGACCGACGGGGAGTCGGATCCGGATCGCGATCCCGATCCCGATCCCGATCCCGATCCCGATCCCGATCCCGATCCCGATCCCGATCCCGATCCCGTCACCGGCTCCGGCACCGTCACCGTCACCGGCTCCGGCACCGTCACCGTCACCGGCTCCGACTCCGTCACCGGCTCCGGCTCCGGCTCCGGCTCCGGCTCCGGCTCCGGTTCCGACTCCGTCACCGTCACCGGCTCCGACTCCGGCTTCGACTCCGGCTCCGACGCCGGCTCCGGCTCCGGGCTCCGGGCAACTCGTCAGCGCGAGAAGACGACGCCGAAGTTGAAGAAGGCGCCGGTGTCCCAGGCGGAGGGGCCGGTGGGCGTGTCGCACGGACCGGCGCAGGTCGGCATGTCCTTGTTGGGGAACGGGTCGCGCGCGAGCAGGCCGCGGAACGCGTAGTAGAAGCCGAGGTAGTTGGGGCGCTTGCCGCCGGCGATCCGCACGGTCATCTGACCGCCGACGCCGAACGCGAGATCGCGGCGCGACAGCTCGCCGCCGCCGTTCCACTGCACGAGCTGGCTGCCGATGCCGCCTTCGACCCAGATGTCGCCGCGGATCGGCACGGCGCGGCCGCCGAACGCCGCCACCGAGTAGCGCGCGTTGGCGCCGACGCGGTGGAGCACGCCGCGGATGGGGTCGTCGTAGGTGTACGCGTCCTGGCCGATCGAGAGGAAGTCGTACTCGCCGAGCAGCGCGAGCCGCCCCATGCGCACCCCGCCGTCGACGTGGAGGCCGACGCCGCCGCCGTGGACCGACGACACCGTGTAGCTGCCGGCGAGCAGGCCGAAGCCGCCCTCGAAGCGCGGCCGCGACCACTCGCGATCGCGCGCCTCGCGGCAGGTCTCGTCGTAGCAGTCGGCGGCGGCGATGCGCGGCGCGACGGCGGTGGTCGCGAGGACGGCGAGGAGGGCGAGGCGACGTGCGGACATGCGGAGGCTCCCGGTGGCGGCGGTTGGTGGCTTCGTACGCACCAACGCCGCAGCCGATCCAAACTTTCGCGCCGCGCGGTGTCGGCCGCGGCGTCGGCCGCGGTCAGCGCACCGCGGCGTCGAGCACCGCGAAGCGGCCGGTGGCGTCGATCTCGACCCGCGCGCCCATCGGCAACGCGAGGTTGCGCGCGCCGTGCCCCACCGGCGCGCCCCGCCACGCCGGCACCCGGTACGCGGCCAGCCGCTCGGCCACCACCGCCCGGGCCGGCCCCGCATCGTCGACCATGCCCGGCGCGGAGGCCGGCTCGGTGCAGCGGGTGAGATCGCCGAGCACCACCGCGCGCGGCGTCAGCAGGCCGGCCAGCGCCAGCTGCGTGAGATCGCGATCGATCGCGTACGGCTTCTCGCCGACCTCCTCGAGCAGCAGCACCGCGTCGGCGGGATCGATCTGCCACGGCGTGGCGATCTGGTGGGCCAGCATCTTGAGGTTGGCCGGCACCAGCGCGCCGGCGATCGGCGCGGCGTCGACCAGCGGCGCCAGCTGCGCGACGGTGCCGGCCGGCCGCGGATCGGTGACGGCGCGCACCAGCGCCCGCACGTCGTCCTCGGGCAGGTCGCCGAGCTGGCTGACCACGGGGCCGTGGATGGCGCGCACGCCGGCCAGCGCCGCCCACGCCAGGAGCGCGGTGCCGTCGGAGAACGCGACGATCGGCTTGGGATCGGCGCGCAGCCACGCCGGGTCGACGTCGCCCAGCATGCGGGTGATGCCGTAGCCGCCGCGGGCCACCAGGATCGCCCGCACGTCGGGATCGCGGAGCAGCCGGGTCAGCTCGTCGGCGCGGCGGCGATCGTCGCCGGCCAGGTAGCCGGCGTCGGCGCGCACGTCGTCGCCCATCGTCAGCCGCAGGTGCGGCGCCAGGAGCGCCAGCCCGCGGTCGAAGCGCGCGGGGCGGATCGGCCCGGACGGCGCGCACACGCCGACGACGTCGCCCGCCCGCACCGCCGGCGGCACGATCCAGTCGATCGACGCCGGGCGCACGCCGCGCATCAGCGGCCGCGCTTGCGCTTGCCGCGCGCCGGCTTCTTCTTGTCGCCGCCGCCGCTGGCCGGCGCGGCCTCGTCGTCGCCGCCGTCGGCCGGCGTCGCGTCGGCGCTGGCGGCGACGATGGCCTCGATGTCGACCGCGGCCATCACGGTGGTGCGGCGGCCGTCGTCGGCCAGCTCCTCGGGGATCGCCTCGGCGGGGGGCGGGCCGAGATCGACCACCGGCGCCCCACCGCCGTCGGTCGCCTCGTCGGGCGCGGCGACGGCGGTCATCACGAGCGTCTTGCCGGCGCCGTCGTCGGCGACCGGCTCGGCGGGCGGCACCGGCGGCGCGCCGCCGGTGGTCACCAGCAGCGGCATCTCGAGCGTGGTCGCGGTGGGGCGCGTCGACGGGACGATCGGCGCGGCGACCTGGGCGGCGGCGA
>JAEUJY010000031.1 GCA_016794525.1 Myxococcales bacterium | reverse complement strand
CTGGGCGTCGTCGTCGGCCGCTGCGCCGGGCGATCGCAGGCGGCGGCCGCCAGCGTGCCGCCGATGACCAGGACGTTGTAGAGCTTCTTGATCGTGCCGTTCACGGGGGTCTCCTTGGTGAGTCACCCGGGGAACGGCGGCCGGCGGCGACCGGCGCACGGAATCGTCAGGGATCGAGCGTGAGCGTGCCGAACCCGCTGGGCGCGTGGAAGTTGGGCTTGGCGGTGCGCGCCGGGAACGCCATCAAGTAGCGGCGCGGCTTGCCGCCCTCCATGCGATCGAGGCCGAGCGGCAGCACCGCGCCGGCGGTCAGCGCCGCGACCAGCTCGGGGGCGGCGATCGTGAACTCGATCGTCGCGGTGCCGGCGGCGGCGTCGCGCGTCGTGCCGATCGTCAGCGCGCCCGACCACGCGGTGTCCTCCTTCTTGACGCCGGGGCGGCCGCTGCGATCGACCGCGATGTCGAACCAGTGGCCGAACGGGCCGACCTCGATCTCGAAGTAGCGCCGCGGCACCTTGGGATCGGGCGCGACGAACACCTCGACGCAGTCCTCCTGGTACAGGCCGACGCGCTCGACGTCGGTCGGGCGGCTGGTGTCGACCTTGAGGCCGGTGCCCTCGACCTGCCACAGCACGTGCAGGCCGCGGCTCGACCACAGGAAGCGGACCGTCGACGCGTGCGGCGTCTTGGCGCCCATCCAGTCGGTGTCGAAGCGGTGGGCCGGCGCGCGATCCCAGATCGGCTCGATCGCGCCGTCCATCGCCGGGACCTCGGCGTCGTCGACGCGGGCGGCGTGGACGTCGCGATCGTCGGCCGCGGCGACGTCGTCGACGACGAAGTCGCCCATCGCGTACAGCCGCGCCGGCCGCCGCTGCGCCAGCAGCGCGGCGCCGTCGCCGGTGACCGGCGGGTCGGCGAGGTCGATCCCGAACCGCGCGGCCGCGACCTCGAGCAGCGGCGAGGTGCGGTGGCCGCCCAGCTCGGCGGCGAGGCCGGCGTGATCCCACAGCCCGAGCAGCTGCGCGCCGACGCGATCGACCAGCACCGGGTTGGTGCCGCCGACGGCCATCGCCTCGGCCGACGGGAACAGCACCTGGAAGCCGTCGCCGCTCATCGCCGGCGCGCCCTCGGCCAGGATCACGTGCGGGGTCTCGACCTCGAACACGTCGACCATCCGCTCCGCGAACTTCTCGAGCGCCGCGACGTAGACCTTGCGCGCGCGCGGGTCGCCCTTCTTCACCAGGTCGATCGCGGCGCCGACCTCCTTGTGGGTGCGCCACTTCTGGCGGTAGGCCGGCGCGGCGTCGCTGTACATCGCCGCGCCTTGCAGCGACTTGATCGCGATCGAGAACACCGCGAACCGGTGCGCCTTGAGCTTGGGCAGCGAGATGAACAGGCCGTGGTCGAGGTGCTCGGCGACGATCTTGGGGATCAGCAACGTCGGCACGTGGGTGTCGGCCATCCCCGACAGCCCCAGCGGCTTGCCGGGCTGCGTGCCCTCGACGTCGAACCTGCCGTCGTCGTCGAGCGCCACCAGCGGCACGCCCTCCTCGGCGCACATCGTCGCGTAGCCCGAGACGTCGACCAGCCGGTCCCAGTCCTTGGGCTGGCCGCCGAAGCCGTCGGCGACGGTGATCGCGGTGTGGCCGCGGGCCTTGAGGCAGCGGATCACGCCGCGCACGAACTCGGGATCGGTGGTGCGGCCGGCGACGCCGTTGTCGCCGCCGTTGGTCTTCGGGTTCTTGAACCAGTCGAAGCCGCTCATGTTGGGCTTGAGCAAGATCGGCGTCGCGGCTGGGCGCTTCGGCACGACGGCCTCGCACAGGCGCTCGCCGAGCTCGCGCGCGGTGCCGCCCTGCAGGATCGTCACCGGCGTGCGATCGGCGGCCAGCCGCGCGCGGTTGGCCTTGCGCAGCGCCGCGCCGTCGACGGTGTCGCCGACGACCACCGGCGGCCCGGCCTGCCACGCCGGCGACGCGCCGGTCGTGGTGTCGACCGGCGGCACCGCGGCCATCGCGGCGTCGGTGGCCGCGTGCGGCGGCGCTGGCGCGTCGAGAGGCGCGGCGGGTGCGCTCGCGGCGTCGGAGGCAAGCGTCGGCGGCGGCTTCGGGGCGTCGCCGCCCTTGCCGCACGCGGCGGCGATCGTCGCGAGGGCGAGGCACGTCCACATGCGCATGGCGCGAGCTTCGACGGCGCGCGGCCGCGAGGCAAGGCGGGCGCGCGCGCTCGTGCCGATCTGGCACGGACCGCGCCGCTTTGACACGCCTCGGCCCGAGGCTGCGACGGCATGATCACCGTGCGGTATCGCGATGTTCGGCCTTGCGGGTGCGATGGCACGACCCCACGTTTGAGGCATGCCCATCGAGGTCACGTTCCGTGGAATGGAGCCTTCCGAGTTCGTCGCTGCCCGCGCCCGCGAGTCCGCGGAGCAGCTCCTGGCCGTCGCGTCCGAGAGCATCGGTTGCCGCGTCGTGATCGAGACCCCGCCCGGGCACCACAGCCACGGCCAGCCGTTCCACGTCCGGATCCACCTGATGGTGCCCGGCGACGACATCATCGTCGATCGCGATCCCGGGCGCGGTCCGCAGGCGCACGACGACGTCTACGTCGCGCTCGCCGACGCCTTCCAGGTCGCGCGCCGCCGCGTCGATGAGCTCGGCCGCAAGCGCCGCGAGGAGCGCCGCCGCCACGACGTCGCCGCGTCGGAGTAACGCGGGCGGTCCGCGCGCGCGGTCGCACGCTCCGCCGTGCCGGTGCGCAACGGTGGCCGATCGCCGCGGCGGGCCGAATGACGGTAGGATCGACCCATGCGGGTCGCCTTGGTCGCGGTCGCGGTCGTTCTCCTCGGTGCGCCCCGGCCGGCGGTCGCTGGCGGCTGCCGCACGTTGACGATCAGCGCGTCGCCGCTGTCGACCAAGGCGACCGTCGTCCCCGGCGGCGGCGTGCTGATCGGGTGGAGCAACGACGGTGACGACGACGCACCCGCGCTCGACGCGGTCGGCCGCTGGGGCTTCACCGCCGGCACCCCGTCGGTGGCGGCCAAGGCCGAGGTGCTCGCGCCGGGGCTGACCGTCATCCGCCCAGCATCGACGGGCGCGCGGCGGCTGACGCTGCGCGACGATCACGGCAAGAAGCAGGTGGCGGTCACGATCGTGCGCAAGGCGCCGCGGCCGCTGCCGGCCCCGGTCGCGACGGTCGAGACCCGGCGGTTCAACGGCGGGCCTCGCGGCGGCAGCAGCGCGTCGGCGGTCGCGCGCTTCGCGGCGGTGCCGGGCGGCGCGGTCGCGGTGATCGCGTACGACGCCCGCGGCAACGCGCTGGCGTGGGCGCGGGTCGGCGGGTCGCGCGAGGTCGGCCTCGCGTCGACGCCCGGCCGCTGTCGGCCCAACCCGCCCGGCCTCGACGTGCCCAGCGCCGGTCAGCAGCTCCAGCTGGCGTGGGTCGATCGCCACGGCCGCGTCTCGGCGCGCTCGGCGACGATCGAGGTCACCGAGGCGACCCCGTGAGCGCGCGCGCCACGCGCGCCTAGCGGCGATCGGCGGTGAAGCCGGTCGTGAACTTGACGCTGGCGCTCGCGACCAGCGCCTCGAGCTGGCCGTCCATGTTCGGGTCGCCGGCCCACAGGCAGCCGCCGGCGTAGCCGATCGTCACCAGGCCGGCGTCCATCGCGACCGCGCTCCAGTCGCCGGCGTCGGCGGAGCCCTCGGTGCGCAGCGACGCGTCGGCCACCGACCAGCCGAGCACGGCGCAGTTGAAGCCGTTGGTCGCGATGCCGGCGCCGAGGTAGAGCCGGAAGGTCTCACCCGACTCGCCGATCACGCCGAACGTCTCGCGGTTCTCGGTGACGACGTCGCCGGTGCACACGTCCTGGCAGTCGGGGTTGTTGGTGCCCGCGCCGCAGGTGCCGGCGGCCGGGCGCTCGAGCGCGCCGGTGCAGCGCTGGGTCGGCAGCGTCACGTACATGCGGTGCTCGAAGCCCGCGTCGCGCTGCTCGGCCAGCACCGACGCCGGCCACGCCTCGCTCGGGCACAGCACCTCGGGGCGGCTGCAGTCGAGGTTGAAGCGGAACGGCCGGCCCTCGTGGGTGATGTCGATGACGCCGCCCTGCGCGCCCAGCTCGCGCGTGTACACCGCGCCGCCGATCTTCACCTCCACCCCGATCGTGTCGTCGTACGTCACGTCCCACCAGCCGTTCACGTCCGGCGCCGGCGACTTCGAGTTCGCCGCGCAGCCGTCGCCCTTCGCGCCGCCGAGCAGGGGGAGAGCCAGGACCAGGACCGCCGAGAGCTGGATGTTGCGCATGACCCACCCCATCGCAACCCGCGTTCCATGCCCGATCGCCAACCCCCGTTCGCAACCGTCAACCCCACTTCACACGGGGACAGGATCTACCCATCTACGTCGTTGATATTGAAGGAATTTCCAGCCCTCTTGCGTCGCAAGAAGGGACACCTCTCGCGCGGCAAATACTTGAAATCGCCGAGGAAATCATGGGAGCTCGACTTGAGGCGAAACCCGACAGCGTCTCAAATGTCGTCAGCGAGGCGATTCCACGAGCGATTCTAACGGCTTACGATCCAGGAACGTGTCCCCTTTTGCGACACACGAGCCCGAAAAACCGCTTAGATATCAGTGAGCTGGATGGGGGGATCCTGTCCCCAGCCAGCGGTCGAGGCAGTGCTCGGCGGCCTCGATCAGCGCCTGGGCCTCGGCCTGTTCGGCGGGGGTGGGCGTGGCGGCGCGGACGACGTCGGGATGATCGAGGCCCCACTGGACGGCGAGGGCGGCGGCCTCGTCGGCGCACGCGGCGTCGGCGCAGGCGCAGGCCACGTCGCGCTGCTCGGCGAGGGCGGCGAGGAGGGCGGCGGTGGCGGGATCGGGCGGCGGCGGCGCGTCGACGGCGGCGTCGACGGGGGCCGGCGGGGTCGGCCGATCGGCGGGAGGCGGGGCGCCGCAGGCGGCCAGCGCGAGGGCGGCCAGCGCGGCGCGGGCGATCACAGCTCGGTGATCTCCTTCTCCTTGCCCTTCTCGAGGTCGTCGATCGAGGCGACGTAGCGATCGGTCAGGTCCTGGACCTTCTTCTCGCCGGTCTTCTTCTCGTCCTCGGTGATCGCCTTGTCCTTCTCGGCGTCCTTGAGCATGTCCATCGCGTCGCGGCGCGCGGCGCGCACGGCGACCTTGGCGTCCTCGGACGTCTTCTTGATGCCCTTGACCAGATCGCGGCGGCGCTCGGCGGTGAGCGGCGGGATCGGCACGCGCACGAGGTCGTTGTCGGCCACCGGGTTGAGGCCCAGGTCGGCGGCGCGGATCGCCTTGTCGATCGCCGGCACCATCGACTTCTCCCACGGCTTCACCGACAGCATGCGGGCGTCGACGACGGTCACCGTCGACACCTGGTTCACCGGCGTCGGCGTGCCGTAGTAGTCGACGCGCACGCCGTCGAGCATCGCCGGCGACGCGCGCCCGGTGCGCACCTTGGCCAGCTCGCGCTTGAAGGCCTCGACGGCCTTCTTCATCCCGTCTTCCGCTTCGGTCGTGATGTCGTTCAGCATGGTTCCTCTTGGACTCTACGCGAAACGCGAGCCTTCGTTGTCCTTGACGATGCGGGTGCCCACGTCCTCGCCGCACACGACCCGCTGGATGTTCCCCGGCTTGGTCATGTCGAACACGTTCATCGGCAGCTCGTTGTCGCGGCACAGCGCGAACGCGGTGGCGTCCATGACGCCGAGGTCCTGCTTGAGCGCGTCGGTGAACGTCACCTGCGCGTAGCGCCGCGCGTCGGCGTGCTTGCGCGGGTCCTTGTCGTAGACGCCGTCGACCTTGGTCGCCTTGAGCAAGATCTCGGCGCCGATCTCCATCGCCCGCAGCGCCGCGGCGGTGTCGGTCGTGAAGAACGGGTTGCCGGTGCCGGCGCCGAAGATCACGACGCGGCCCTTCTCGAGGTGGCGCATCGCGCGGCGGCGGATGTACGGCTCGGCCAGCTGCGACATCGGGATCGCCGACTGCACGCGGGTGGTGACGCCGGCGCGCTCGATCGCGTCCTGCAAGGACACCGCGTTCATCACCGTCGCCAGCATGCCGACGTAGTCGGCCGAGGCCCGGTCCATGCCCTTGCTCGACTCGGTGAGCCCGCGGAAGATGTTGCCGCCGCCGACCACGACGGCCAGCTCGACGCCGAGCTTCGCGGTCTCCGCCACCTCGGTCGCGATCGTGCGGATGGTCTCGGGCGAGATCCCGTAGCCCTGGTTGCCCATCAGCGCTTCGCCCGACAGCTTGAGGAGCACCCGTTTGTAGGCAGGTCGCGGTGCGGCGGTCATGTGCGCGGGAACGTACAGGCGCGCCGGCCGCTTGGCTAGGGCTCGCCGGGCGCCCGGTGGTACGCTGGTCCGGATGCAGGACCCCCGCGACACGATCGTCGATCCCCAGATCCGACGCGAGGTCGAGCGGCCGCGCGCCGACGCCCGGCGCCCGGTCTTGCTGATCGCGATCGTCGTGACCTCGGCGCTGGCGGGCGCCGCGGCGATGGCCCTGGTCCGCGGTCCGCGCGCCGCGCCGCCGGCGCCGCATCGGGTAGCCCCAGCGGTCGAGCGCACGCCGGTCGCGCCGGTCGCGCCGGTCGCGCCAGTCGCCCCGCCCGCCCCCGCGGTCGCGCCGCCGCCGCCGCCCACCTCGCGCGCGGGTGGCCCGTGCGTCGACTTCCACCAGAAGGGCGTCGGCGAGGACCAGCCGCGCCGCGTCGATTGTCTCGACGCCCCGCGCTAGCCGTCGCGCCGCGGTGGACCGGCGGCGACGTGACGCGCCGTCAGCGTGCGACCCGCGCGGTCACCGCCACCAGCACCTGGCCGCCGACCGCGGCCCGCGGGGTGCGCTCGCCGTCGAGCCGCGCGTACGGCGACAGCCCGAACTCGCCGTAGACGTCGGCGCGCACGACGTCCGACAGCGGGCGACCGAGCGACGCCGACACGCCGAGCGCGCGGTCGACGTAGCTGCCAGCGTCGCGCGTCCAGGTGCGGGTGCGGGTCGCGAACGGCGCCAGCGCGAACGTGCCGCGGCCGAGCGTGCCGTCGAAGCGCGCGCTCACGCGATCCTCGGCGGCGACGTTGCCGTCGAACGTCGGGAAGACGCTGCGCGCGACCGCGGCGCTGGTCCACAGCTCGCCGCTGCGCGCGCCCACCGCCAGCCCGCCGACGGGGATCGTCAGCTCGGGCAGGCCCTCGCCGTCGATGGTCTCGGTCCACTCGTCGACGACCTGGCCGTCGACGGTGGTCTGGCTCGACGCGGTCATCTGGCCGCCGGTGAACGCCCAGCCGCCGTGCGCCGCGGCGTACCAGCCGTCGCGATCGATCCGCGCGCGCGCCGGCAGCAGCGTGAACGCCGTGCCGCCGCGGTCGTCGTCGCCGACCTTGAGCCCGGCGCCCTCGATCACCAGCGCCTCGAGCTTCGCGTCGGTGGCGCGGCCGGCGTAGTGATACCAGTACGTCGACATGTCGATCTCGAGCTGCGCGCTGCGGCCGTCGCCGGCGTCGTCGCGCTGGGTGACCACGCCGTGGCCGACGGTGATCATCATGAACGCGTGGCGGTGCGGGCTGTCGCCCTCCCACAGCTCGCCGCCGCCGACCGTCATGCGCTCGGTCGAGCCGTCGTAGCGCCGCCGCCACAGCGAGCGCCGCCCGTCGAGCGCCGGCGCGACGCCGAGCTCGTGGACGCCGGTGATCTCGAACGTCAGCCCGACCCGCGACAGGCAGAAGCCCCACTGCGCGCTGCCGACCGCGCGCTGCGCCGCCAGCGGCCGCAGCCGACCTTGCACCGCGCCGCTGACGATGTCGCAGCCGAGGCCCGACACCGCCGCCGCCGCGCCGACGCCGACGTCGGGGCCGCTCGCCGTTCCGGCGGTGACCTGGGCGAAGGCCGCGCCGTGCCAGTACGGTCCGGTGGCCTCGTCCGACAGCAGGTCGCGCCGCGGCGCCAGGTCGAGCTGCGCGGCGCCGACCGCGAGATCGGCGGGCTGGGCGTTTGCGACGCCGGCCAGCAGCGCGAGGATCCCGAGCGGCGCCAGACGTTCCATGGCTGCCACTGGTGCAACGGTCGGTCCAGTGCGCAGGGCGTCGAGATGGTTAGGGTTGGTGGCGAGATCCGTCCAGGATCGAACAGTGGTCGACCAGCAGATCCGTCAAGTTGAGGACGGAGACCGCGCCTGGGAGCCGTGCGGGGCCAGGACATGGTGGCCCCGCCCTTGCTGTACCGGCGGGCATGAAGCGCCTCCTGGTGATCGCTGGGTTCGTGGTCGCGGTCGGCACCTCCACGGCGACCGCACAGCCGTGCGATGCCGGGGGCGAGCTGGTCGAGGTGACCGAGTACAGCGGCCGACAGCACTACCACCTCGCGCTGGCCGCCGGCGCGGGTGAGGCGCTGGTGGGCTGGGCGCCCGAGGGGCCCAACGGTGAGGTGCCGCGCGAGTTCACGATGAGCCGGGTGGCCGCGGACGGATCGACGTCGTCGATCCGCGTCCCGTTCCTCGGCCACGATGCGATCGTCGGGACCCCGCCGATGACCAGCAGCGGCACCACCGCGATGCACACGTGGGGCGTCGGGGGCGTCGGCGTGATGCTGCGCGAGCCCGACGGCGCAGAGCGCGCCGCGATCCACCTCGACGACTACCGCAGCTACGGCGACAGCGTCGTGCGCGCGCGCTTCGACGGCACGCACTTCGTCGTGACCTGGGTCGCCGGTCCGCAAGAGGCCAGCGTGCTCAAGGCGGTGCGCTTCGATCGCGACGGCGTCCAGCTCGACGCCACGCCGCTCGTGCTGGGCCCGGCGTTCGCGTACAAGCCGTGGGCCGCGTCGGCGCGGATCGGCGGCGTCACGTGGGTGACGTGGTCGACGTTCACGTCGTCGGACGCCGAGTTCGTCAGCGGCACGGACCCCGATCTGGTCGGCGTCCGCATCGCCGACGACGGCCGGCTGCTCGACGCCACGCCGGTGGTGCTGGTCCCGGGCGGGCGCGGCGCCGCGCTGGCCGCCAACGGCGACACCGCGCTGGTGCTGGTGATGGCTGCGGACGGCGGCTTCGACACGGCGACGATCGATCGCGACGGCGTCGTCACGCCGGGCGGCCACCTGGCGCTCGCCTACGAGGAGTTCCTGCTCGAGCTGCTGCCGGCCCCGGGCGGCGACGGCTTCACGGCGTGGACCACGCACCCCGTGTCCACCGGCACGCCGATCCGCGCCGAGGACGAGGTCGCCGCGCGCCCGATCAGCCGGACCGGCGTGGTCGCCGCGGCGCCGAGCCTGACGCTGGCCGGCGAGGCGTGGCAGGTCACCACCGACGGCCGCGACTACCTGCTGCTCGCCGTCGAGGAGACCGTCGCCGGGGCCACCGGCGAGGAGCGCCTGACCCTCCGGCGGTTCCGCGGCGGGACGTTCACGCCGGTCACCGTCGGGACGACGCTCGTCGCGGCGCCGCTCACGCTCACCACCACGCAGTTCTGCGACGGTCCCTACGAGCCGAACGACGGCTGCCAGGCGGGCGGCCCCGCCGGCGCCGGGACGCTGGCGCTGATCGCGCTGGGCCTGGTGGCGCTGCGCCGCCGTCCGCGTCGCTAGCCGACGGTGTCAGCTTCTGCTGACGAGCTGACAGCCGCGGTGGTCCAACCATGCGTCGCCGCATGATCGCGGTCGCGGCATGGCGACTGCAACGTCGGAGGGCATGCCGCGGACGCTCGCCACCTGCCTGATCGCGATCCTCACGACGACATCGGGCTGCGGCACGATGTCGAAGAACGGGCGCACCGCGACCGTCGCCGCCGGCATCGGCATGATCGCGGTCGGCGGCGTGGTCGTGCTCCGCGCCGGTGACGGCGCCGAGGGGCCCAAGCCCGACCCTGGCTACGAGTCCTACGACGTCGACATCGGCCTGGACGACGAAGAGCGGGCGCACCTGATCGGTGGCGTGTTGCTGATCGCCGGCGTCGTCACGCTGATCGCCGGCGCCGCCGCCGACGAGCCGGCCCCGCCGCCCGCGATCACGCCGCCCCCCGCGTTCGTCGCGCCGACCACGACCCTCGCGCCGCCGACGCTGACCACGCCCGGCGGCACGCTGCCCGCGCTGCCCGCGGCCGGTGAGGTGCGGCGGCTGGCGCTCCAGGCGCGGCGCCTGGCGGCGCAGCACCACTGCGCCGCGGCGGCCACGGTGACCGATCGGATCGCCGTCGAGGACGCCGCCTACGCCGCCGCGCTGCGCGCCGACCTGGTGTGCCTGCCGCCGGAGTAGCGGCCGAAACGACGACGGGCCCGCCGCGCGGCGAGCCCGTGGTCACGCGACGTGGCGTGGGGTCACGCCATGCCGGCGGCCTTCGCCACCTCGGTCGCGAAGTCGTCCTTCTTCTTCTCGAGGCCCTCGCCCAGCTCGAAGCGCGCGAAGCGGCGGATCTTGATGTTCTCGCCGATCTTCGCGATCAGCTCCTGCTGGAGCTGCTCGATCGTCTTGTCGGGGTTCTTCACGAACGGCTGGTCGAGCAGGCAGATGTCCTTGAGCCACTTGCTGAGCTGGCCCTCGACCATCTTCTGCGCGATCGCCTCGGGCTTGCCGCTCTCGACGGCCTTGGCCACCAGCACGGCGCGCTCGCGGGCGACGACGTCCTCGGCGACCTCCTCGCGGCGGACGAACTGCGGGCCCATCGCGGCGATCTGCATCGCGACGTCCTTGGTGAAGCCGACGAAGTCCTCGTTGCGGGCGACGAAGTCGGTCTCGCAGTTGATCTCGACGAGGACGCCGATGCGGCCGCCGCCGTGGATGTACGAGACGACGGCGCCCTCGGTGGCCTCGCGGCCGGCCTTCTTGGCGGCCTTGGCGAGGCCCTTGGCGCGGAGGAAGTCGATCGACTTCTCCATGTCGCCGTCGCACTCGACCAGCGCCTTCTTGCAGTCGGCCATGCCGGCGCCGGTGCGCTCGCGCAGATCCTTGATCATCGTGGCGGTCACTTCAGCCATGGGAGTCTCCTGATGCTCGATGCGAGAAAGCCGCGGACCTGGCCGCGGCGCTTGGGAAGAGGCGGCTGCGGCACGGAGGTGAGTGCACGCTCCGGGCCGTTTTGGGTGGGGGCCCCGGCGCATGCCGGGGGGGGTCTTTGCGAAAGACCCTCTCTAGATCAGGTCGTCGGGGCATCCGGCGAGGCCGAGGCCTCGCTGTCGCCGTACATCCGACCGCCCGAGGCCATCTCGACCTTCGGGCCGTCGCCGCCCGACGACACGTGGATGACGCGCTCGTCGCCGTGGTCCTCGCGGGCGCCGCGGGTGTGGGCGCGCTCCTTGTGGACCTTCGAGCCGATGACGCACGCGTCGGCGATGCGCGAGGTGAACAGCTTGATCGCGCGGATCGCGTCGTCGTTGCCCGGGATGACGTAGTCGATCATGTCCGGGTTGCAGTTGGTGTCGGTGATGCCGACGACCGGGATCTCGAGCTTGCGCGCCTCGTCGACGGCGATGTGCTCCTTGGCCGGGTCGATCACGAACACCATGCCGGGCAGCTTGGTCATGCCCTTGATGCCGCCGAGCGACTTCAGGAGCTTCTCGCGATCGCGGCGGACCTCGATCTGCTCGCGCTTGGTGAGCGCCAGCATCGTGCCGTCCTCTTCCATCTTCTCGAGGGTCTTGAGGCGCTCGAGCGAGCCCTTGACCGTCTTGAAGTTGGTCAGCGTGCCGCCGAGCCAGCGCTGGGTGACGTAGAGCTGGCCCGAGCGGGTGGCCTCCTCGACGATCACGTCCTGCGCCTGCTTCTTGGTGCCGACGAACAGCACCAGCTCGCCGCGCGAGGTGGCGTCGACCACCGCGTTGAACGCGGCCTTGAACAGCTTGACCGTGTGGGTCAGGTCGATGATGTGGATCCCGTTGCGCGCGCCGAAGATGTACTGCTTCATCTTCGGGTTCCAGCGGCCGGTGTTGTGGCCGAAGTGCACGCCGGCCTCGAGCAGCTGGCGCATCGCGATCGGGGTGGACGAAGTGGCGTCCTGCATCGTTTCCATGGTCGTTCTCGCTTTCTTCCGTTGGGCCTCCGGCGCGTCGTCGGACCCCTGACACCCGCTAGGCGGGCACGGACGAGGTCCTCGGCAACCGTGGGAGTTGTGGGAGCGCGCGATCTAGCACGCCCGAGCGCCGCGAGGCAAGGTTCCCGGCGGGCGGTGTTTCCGCTGTGATCGTATAGGGTTGGGACCGCAGACGGGCCCGGGTGGTGGCGCCGGGCCGACCTCGCCACCGTTGAGCGCCGATGGCGCTCGATCGGAGTGTGATCGGCCCTAGCGGATCGCGGCGATGACCGCGGGCAGGGCGGCGTAGTCGGCGGCGCGCGGCTCGTCGAGTCGGAGCCGGACCCGGCCGGCGGCGTCGACGATCAGCACGGTCGGCAGCTTGTGGATGCCGAGCGGCGGGCCCTCGACGGTCTGGGTGCGATCGCGGCCGATCGGGAAGCGGGCGGGGACCTCGGCGAGGAACGCGTCGACCGCGGCGTCGTCCTCGTCGACCGACAGCCCGAGCACCGCGACGGAGGGATCGGCGGCGAGGTCGTTGAGGTGCGGGAACGAGTGCTTGCAGGGCAGGCAGTAGCTGGCCCACACGTCGATCACGACGACCTTGCCGGGCTGCGCGTCGCTGGCCCAGGTGCCGCCGCCGCGCAGCGGGTAGCTCAGCGCGGGCAGCGGGGCCGCCTGCTCGGCGGGCACCGCGGTCGGCGGCGGCGGGGCGCTGGCGCACGCGGCGGCGAGGAGAGACGACGGCAGCACCAGGCGCATCGCCGCACCTTAGGGCCTGGGAACCGGGAAGTCGATCGTGCTCGCGGCCGATGCATCCCCGCTGGCGGCGTTGCCGGCGCCGGTCCTCACGTCACGTCCAACGAGGACGCTCGGTTCCGGTCCTCGCCGGCGCCTTGCCATCGGGGCGCCTCGACCACGATCATCGACCGGCTTCCCCATTCCCAGGCCCTTGGCCCACGCGGTTGCGCGCGCCACGCGATCGGCCAAGCTGCGGCGATGCGCATCCGGGTCGCGGTCGCCGCCGCGCTGATCATGCTCCCCGCCGCCCCGCGGCTGGCCGAGGCTTGAGGCATCGGCGCGCCCGTCGGTCCGACGGGCTGTGAAGGCCACGCGCCGCCGACGACCACGTACTTCGTGAGCGTCGCGGCCGCGGCGGCGTCGACCCGGCTGGTGTTCGACGGCGATCGCGACGTCGATCTCGATCAGCAGGCGATCTCGGTGAGCGTCGGCCAGGTGCGGCCGTCGCGGTGGAGCGTGCGCGGGTCGCTGGGCGTCGTGCTCGACGGCGCGCTGGCCGGCGAGGGCCGCCGCTACGAGCTCGATCCCGGCGTCGTCGGCGCGATCGCCGTGGCGCGGCCGTGGACGCGGGGGCCGTGGTTCGTGCACGGCACGGCGTCGCTGGGCGCGTCGCGGGTCACGACCACCGAGCGGGTGGACGGCGCGCCGACCGAGGGCCTGGTGGCGATCGACGCGCGGATCGGCGCGACCGCCGGCCGCCAGCTGGGCCCGGTCATGCCGTACGTGCTGGCCCGCGCGTTCGGCGGGCCGGTGCTGTGGACGATCGACGGCGCCGGCGTGACCGGCACCGACGCCTACCACGTGCAGCTCGGCGCCGGCGCGACGCTGTCGATCGGCGACGCCTGGTCCGTCATGATCGACGTCGCCGCGCTGGGCGAGCGCGCCGCGTCGGTGGGCGTGAGCTGGCGGCGGTAGGGCAGCGATCGCGGCGCTACCAGGCGTCGCTGACGGTCGCGGTCGGCAGGGCGTCGTGGATGGCGCGGCCGAGCGCGCCGCGGCGGCCAGCGGGGACACGCACCCAGACCGCGACGACGCGGCGGCGATCGCGGTGGACGATCGCGCTGGGCCCGCTGTGCTCGGTGACCGTGACGAGGTCGCGCAGCGGCACCGCGCCGAGGCGCGGCGAGGCGACGGTCAGGTCGAGGCGCGGCGCGTCGCCGGGCGGCCACGCCACCCGGACCGCGAGCTCGTCGGGGCCATCGACGACGTGGCTGAGCGTCGCGTCGCCGAGCGCCACCCGCAGCGCGTCGGCGATCGCGACCACCGGGACGCCGAGGTCGGCGGCGCGGGCGCGATCGATCGTGATCTCGCGGCTGGCGGCGCGGCGCGGATCGACGCGCGGCGGGTAGCCGACGGCGCTGAGCGCGGCGACGGCGCGCTCGCCGGTGGTCAGCGCGACGTCGAGGTCGGCGGCGGGGAGCAGCGCCTCGAGCGCGACCACGCCGCGCCCGGCCCAGCGGACCGCGCCGAAGCCGCGACGGGCGACGGCGCCGTCGATCGCGGCCAGCGCCCGCTCGTCGACGCCGGCCGCGACCAGCACCTCGAGCGCGGGCGGCTCGCGGCGCACGCGCACGGCGGTGGCGCCGGCCCGCAGCAGCTCGCCCGCGATCGCGTCGCCGTCGGCGGCGACGTCGGGCAGCGCGACGTGCCCGACCACGGCCTGGGCCGGCAACACGTCGGCGCCGTCGCCGCGCAGCGCGGTCGCCACCGCCCGGGCCGCCGCCGGCGACGCGACCTCGATCGCGACGATCAGCGCGGGGCCGGCCGGCGTGTGACCGACGCAGGGCGCCACGGCGGCGCGCTCGATGGTCGCGACGTCGCGCAGCCGCACGCCGTCGCGCAGCGGCAGCCCCTCGAGGTCGGCGAGCCCGGCGCCGGTGGTGCGGATCGTCGTGGCGACGCCGGTGGTGTCGATGCGCCCCGCCGGCAGCGCGGTGTTGGCGCGCAGCGCTGCCAGCAGGTCGGTGGCGGTCAGCCCATACGCGGCCAGCCGCGGTGGGTCGAGCCGCACCAGCAGCTGGTCGTCGACGAGGCCGCACACGTCGACGGCCGTGACCCCACTCAGCACCTCGGTGCGCCGCTGCAGCTCGCGCCCGCGCGCGCCGGCGCGGCGCGGGTCGTCGGTCGAGGGCAGCGGGACGATCGCCAGCACCGTCGGCGTGCGCCACGCGCGGGTGATCATCGGCGGCGCGGCGTCGGCGGGGAGGCGGGGCAGGGCGGCGGTGATCGCGTCGCGGGCCGCGGCGGCCAGCCGCTCGACGGCCGCCGGCGAGCGCGCCGCCAGCTCGACGACGGCGACGTTCTCGACCGCGCGACCATCGACGCGCACCACGCCGGGCAGGCCGGCGGTGGCGTCCTCGAGCGGCGTCAGCAGCTCGCGCTCGACGGCCTCGGGCGACGCGCCCGGCCACGTGACCGTGATGCGCACCGCGCCGGGCGGCGGGCCCGCGGGCGCGTCACCGCCGCAGCCGATGACGACGAGCGTGGCGAGCGCGAGGGTGCGGCGACGCATGCGCGATCAGGTACCACACGCGCGATCACTCCGCGGTGATGCCACCGAACACCTGGAACTGGCCGGGCTGCACCTCGATCCGATCGAGCGTCAGCGTCCACAGGCCCGAGACGTTGTCGCTGCCGAGCTCGAAGGTGTGGAACAGCGCGCCGTCGACGCGCACCTCCAGCGCGCCGTTGGCGACGTCCCGGGGCGCGGTGAGCGTGGCCGCGGGGACGTTGCCGAAGTCGGTCGCGCCGACCTCGACCCGCAGCGCGACGTCGGCCTGGTTGTCGACCTGGATCTGCTTCTCGCCGGCGCCGTCGTCATCGGTGCAGGCGCCGGCGAGCGCGAGGCTGAGGGGGAGGAGCGCGGCGAGGCGGAGCGGGGAGGCGGGCATGGCCGCGACATGAGCAACCCGCGGGCCAGCGGTCGCGACCGCGCGGCGGGCCCGCCTGGCGTGCCGTCATGACCGCGCGTTCACGGCGCGTGCGTCGCCGGATGGTCGCGGTAGCCTCGACGTGTGATCGTCACCCCGCTGCGCTGCGAGACCGCGCCGCCGCCGCGCGTGGCCCCGCCGGTCGCGCGCGCGCCCGACGACGAGGACGCCGCCGCGCCCGCCGGCGACCTGGTGTGCGCGACCTGCGGGCGGCGCATCAGCCACGACGACCACCGCATCGCGGTCAACGGCGCGCACGAGCACACGTTCGTCAACCCCGGCGGCTTCGTCCACGTCGTCGGCTGCTTCGCGCTGGCCACCGGCCTGGCCTACGTCGGCGATCCGCAGTCGGCGTTCTCGTGGTTCCCCGGCTTCCGCTGGCAGATCGCCGCGTGCGGCGGCTGCGGCGTGCACCTCGGCTGGATCTTCCGCGCCGCCGGCGACCCGTTCCATGGGCTGTTGCCGGCGCAGCTACGGCGCGGTTGAGGCGCGCAGCTACGGCGCGGCTGACGCGCGCAACACGCCGACCCGGCTGCCGCGCGGCACGTCGTCGGCGAGCATCGCCGCCGCGGCGTCGGCGTAGGGCACCGTCATCGCGCCGAGCTGCGCCAGGAAGCGCGGCAGCTGCAGCGCCACCGGCAGCGGCGGCCCCGGCATCGGCAGGCGATCGATCGCCAGCCGCGTGCGCGTCGGCCCGAGCGCGGGCCCCTCGAGCATCGGCCCCGGGCACAGCAGCCGCCAGTCGAGCGACGACGCCTGCAGCCGGCGCAGGTTGGCGCCGTGCGGCCAGAACAGCGCGCGCACGCCGGGCAGGTCCATGCCGGTGCGGCCGCTGTCGCCGAGATCGAGCAGGCTGGCGCCGGCGGTGAACCACGCCGCCGGGCGCGCGTCGGGCGGCAGCGCCTCCAGCGCCGTCACGACCCGATCGACCAGCGCGACGAAGCGGTCGCCGTCGCCGAGCTTGCCCGCGGTGTTGATCGCGAGGTCGTGGCCGCGCACCAGGGCCGCCAGCGCCGCCGGCTCGATCGCCGTCAGATCGGCGGCGTGGACCTCGACCCGGTCGCACCAGCCGACCGGCAGCCGCGCCGGGGTGCGCACGATCACCGTCACCTGGTGGCCGGCGCGCAGCGCGGCGGCGCCGACGTGCCTGCCGAGCGCGCCGGTGGCCCCGAGGATGACGACGCGGCGCATCGCGCTCAGGCTAGCAGCAAGCGCTCGATCTCGCGCAGCGTCTCGGCGTCGTCGCCGATCATCTCCTTCATCGCCTGCAGCCGGCCGGCGACGACGCGCGCCAGCTTGTCTTCGATCGTGCCGTCGGCGTAGGCCCAGTAGACCTGCGCGAAGCGGCCGTCGCGGTGGCAGCGGCCCTCGATCTGCGCCATCTGGATCGCCGACCAGCGCAGATCGTGGATCACCTCGGAGCGCGGCACGTCGTTGTGCTCGCCCTGGTGCAGCGAGATGCCCTCCTCGACGGTGAACAGCACGACCTTGGCGTCGCCGCGCTGGAACCGCAGCCGCTCGGCCTCGCGCGCGGCCGCGCCCAGCCCGCCGTGGATCACCGCGCACGGCACCGCGCCCAGGCCGCTGCCCAGCTCGCCCTTGATCGCCTCGAGGGTCTCGACGAACGCCACCGACACCGCCACCTGGTGGCCGTTGTCGAGCAGCTCGCGCACCAGCTCGACGGTGCCCGGCGCGCGCAGGAGCGAGCTCTTCTGTCGCAGCCGCAGCGCCGCGGCCAGCGCCGACTTGGGATCGCGCCCGCGCGGCGCCAGCTCGAGCTCGCGGCGGAACGCGGTCCACGCCTGCTGGTACAGCTCGCGCGCCGAGCCGTCGAGCTCGATCGGCGTGAGGATGCGGTTGATCGCCGGCCACCCGACGATGTCCTCGGGGCGGCGGCGCAGGCCGGCCGGGCCGTGGCCGCGGGCCGGCTCGAACAGCATCGCGCGCACGCGCTCGCAGTCGTTGCGATCGCCACGCCACAGCCACTTGCCGTAGGTGCCGCGGGTGATGCCGAGGCCCTGATCGAGGCACCACTGCTCGAAGTCCTTGAGGTCGGCGGCGCGGGCGCCGGTGGTCGCGGCCAGGAGCGGCGCCAGGTACGACAGCTCGAGCGGGTTCTGCCCGGCGGTCGCCGACAGCCACAGGCAGAAGCCGGCCTCGGCGACCAGCTTGGCGGCCAGCTTCGAGCGCGCCGCTGTGGGGTTCTTGCAGCGGTGGCTCTCGTCGAGCACGACCACGTCGAACTCCGGCGCGGTGCCGACGCGGGCCAGGCCCTTCTTGGTGCGGACCTTCTTGCGCGCGGCGGCGCTGACCTCGAACAGCTTGCCCAGGCGATCGTAGTTGATGACGACGACGTCCTTGCCGCCGTCGCCCATCGCCTCGATCGTGCGGCGCCAGTGCGCGATCACCGCGAGCGGGCAGACGATCAGCACGCGCGCCGCGGCCCGCGCGCCGAGGATCGCGGCCCACGCCGTGATCGTCTTGCCCAGGCCGACGTCGTCGGCGAGCAAGAACCCCGGGCGGCCGGCGGCGCGGGCGGCGGCGATCGCGGCGACCGCCTCGGTCTGGTGCGCCCGCAGCGCGATCGCGCCGGTCGGCGTCGACGGCGGCGGCAGCGCGGCGCCGGTCAGCGCGCGCTCGACGTGGCGCTCCCACGAGTACGGCGCGGCGGCGAACGGCGCCAGCGCGGCGGGCAGCGCGGCGCCCTCCCACACGTGCACGCCGTGGTCGGCGTCCCAGCGCGCGCCGGCGGCGGCGGCCACCGCGCGCATCGCGAACGGCACGTCGAGCACGTGCAGCGACGGCGCGGTGCGCGCCGCTGGCGTCGCCGCGCGGGTGGCGGCGGCCGGGCGGGTCGCGCGCAGAGGAGCGGACACGGTGCGCTTGGCGCGGATGATCGACACGGTCGGTGCAGCGTACACGCGCGGCGATCGGCGCGCGCGGGGCGGGATCGCGCCGCAACCGCGGCGGCGCGGTCGTGTCGTCCCCGGTGATGCGCGCGATGATCGTGGTCGGCCTGCTGGCGGCGTGCGCCGCCGAGCGGCCATCGCCGCCGCGGGTGATGGCGCCCCTGGCGCTGGCGACGCCGGCCCGACCCGTGCCGGTGCCGACGGTGGCAGGCGCCGTGGCGGTCGCCACGCCGGCGGCCGGCCTCGATCCCGCCGCGTGGGCGCTCGAGGGCGGCGCGGCGTGGTCGGCGGCGGGCGCGCTCACCGCGCAGGTGTGCTGCACCGGCTGGCTCGAGGCGTCGCGGGCGCTCGACCTGCCCGCGGGCGGCACGATCGAGGTGGACGCCGTGGCGCCCTGTCACCGCGGCCTCGCGGTGTCGGTGCGCGGCGTCGAGCCGACGCTGTGGGCCGGCGGCGCGTCCGATCCGACGCCGTTCGCCGGCACGCTGACGCTGGTGGTGCCGCCGTCGTCCGCGCCGCGGGTGCTGCAGGTCCACGCCGAGGGCGGGCTCCACTGCTGTGGCGAGGTGCGCATCGACGCGGTGCGGATCCGCGGCCCGCGCTAGGTCGGCGCGGCGGCGCGCGCTACCATCGGCGCGGCGGCGCGTGCGGGCGTCGCGGGAGTCGTCATGCCGCTCGAGTTCGCGAGTCGTCCCGTGCGCGCGCTGCGCGTCGTCGTCCTGATCGTCGCCGCCGCGGCGCTGGCCTGCGGAGGCGCGCCGCCACCCGCCGCCCCGCCGCCGAAGCCGGCCGCGATCGCCGCGCGCGTCGTCGATCAGGTGCCGAGCGACACGCCGTACGTGATGGCGATGGACCAGACCATGCTGTCGGCGACGACGTTCGAGATGGTGGCGGCGCGGAGCGCGATCGAAGCCGGGCTGCGCGCGGCGACCCTCAGCCCGGCGGCGGCGGTCACCGCGTCGGTCGAGGACCGCCTCGGCAACGAGGTGGCGCGCGAGCTCCTGCCGTTCGACGACGCCGCGCTGCGCCGGATCGGCTGGCTGCCCGGCGAGAGCGAGCTGGTCGTCTACGGCCACGGCTTGCTGCCGATCCTGCGGGTGCGCGCCGATGGCCGCGCGGCGCTGGCGGCGTGGCGACGCGTCAGCACGCGCTCCGGGTTCACGCTGCCGGAGTCGAGCTGGCGGGGTGTCCCGTACATCCAGATCCCGCCGAGCGGCAAGCGGACGCAGACCATCGTCGTCGCGTTCCTGCCGCGCCAGGTGGTGGCGACCCTGGCGATGCGCCCGGACGCGGTGCTCGATCACCTGATCGACGAGGCGCCCGCCGCCGATCCGATCATGCCGCGCTGGCAGCGCGCGCACCTCGACCCCGAGCGTCCGGCCGACGCCTGGCCGTACCTCTGGCTCAACCCGAGCGCCGCCGCGCCCCGGCTGCGCGACGGCCTCGATCTCGCGTACCTCGGCCTGGTGAAGCCGCCGACGTGCCGCGCCGCGATGGCCGACGCGGCGGTCGCGCTGCCGAACCTGAGCGCGATGTACTGGCGCGCGGGCGACGACATCGTCGCGAGCTACGCGGTGCCGCTGCCGACGGTGTGGGAGCCGCTGTTCGGCGAGGGCCGCGCCGTGGCGCACTGGCTCGCCGACGCGCGCCCGGGCGTCCAGCTCGGGTGGCGGGTGCCGGCCGACGAGCTGGTGGCCGGGGTCGCCGCGATCGCCGCGCCGGTCCGCGCGGCGTTGCGCGCGTGCGGGGAGCCCGCCGACGACCCGCTCGCGAGCCTCGCCTCGACGCCGCTGCGGCAGCTGCGCGGCGGCACCGTCGCGGCCGAGGTCGTCGATGGCGCCGCCGCGGTCGTGGTCAGCCTCGAGGCCCTCGACGTCGGCGCGCTGTGGGGCTGGCTGCAGCGCCTGTTGCCGCTCGGCGCGTTCCCGCGGCCCGGCGAGGTGCAGGCGGTGCCGCTGATGCCGGGGATGACGCTGCTCGCCCGCGCCACCACCCGCGAGATCGGGCTCAGCGTGGGATGGCCCGACGCGACGCGCCTCGACGCCTTGCTCGCCAGCGGCGGCCACCCCGCGGCGCTGATCGTCGACTTCGATCAGGCCGCGCTCGCCCAGGCCCGGTTCGGGGGCCTGACCCTCGGCGGCGACGCCGGCGTCGGCGCGCGGATGCAGTTCTCGATCGATCGCCGCGGCGCGATCCTGCGCGTCCGCGGGCGACCGCCGGTGCGTTGACCGCGGCGCCTCACCGCGGCGGCGGCGCGCCGATGCTCTCCGCGAACCGCTCGAGCACGTCGATCGTTTGCTCGACGGTGACACGGTCGGCGGCCGCCGGGTTGGCCTTCAGGTACCGGCGGTAGAGATCGATGGCGGCGTGCGCGGCGTCGCGGTCGCGCTCGATCTTGGCCCGCATGTGCCACGCCGCCGCGGCGTCGAAGAGCAGCTCGGGCATCGGGGTGATCGCGTAGGCCAGCAAGAACTCGCGGGCCGCGTCGGGGTAGTCCCTGCCGGCATAGGCGGCCTGCGCGAGGTCGAAGTGCAGCCGCGCGTCGGCCTTGGCCTGGGCCATGTCGGTCTTGAGCGCGAGCGCCTCCGCGCGCGCCTGGGCGGCGGCCGCGCGCGCCTGGGCGGCGTCGTCGCGGCTGCGCAGGATCCACACGACCAGCACCGCGATCACCGCGACGCACGCCGTCGCCGCCAGCCACAGCCAGCGGCGGCGGGGCGGCGACGGCGGCGCCTCGAGGATCGCCAGCAGCTCGCGCATCGACGGAAACCGGTCGGCGGGCTGGCGCGCCAGCCCGCGCAGCACCGCGCGCTGGATCGCCGGCGGCACCGCCGTGTCGCGCGGGATCGCCAGCGGCGTGCCGGCGACGACGTGCTGCACCAGCTCGGCGTAGGTCGTGCCGACGAACGGCGGCTGGCCGAACAGCGCCTCGTACAGCGACACCGCGAACGCGAACTGATCGGCGCGCGCGTCGATCGGCTGGCCGAGGTGCTGCTCGGGGGCCATGTAGCGCGGCGTGCCGACGACGGCGCCGGTCCGCGTCAGCGACTTCGCCAGCTCGGACTCCGCGCGCAGCGCGGTCGCGGTCTGCGACAGCGGCGTCGTCGCGTCCTCGACGGTCGCCACCAGGCCGAAGTCGGTGACCCGCACCCGGCCGTCGTCGCCGATCAGCACGTTCTCCGGCTTGAAGTCGCGGTGCACCAGCCCGGCCTCGTGGGCGGCGGCCAGCCCGCGCCCGGCCTTCACGTAGGTCGCGACGAGCTCGGCCCACGGCCGGCCCACCTGCCACGAGCCGAGCGTGCGCCCGGCGACGTGCTCCATCGCCAGGAAGACGCGATCGTCGTGCGTGCCGATCTCGTGCACGACGACGACGTTCTCGTGCACCAGCTGGGCGATGCCCTGGGCCTCGCGCAGCAGCCGCCGGCGCGTCGCGTCGTTGTCGTTGCGGCCGTCGGGGTGCAGCACCTTCAGCGCGACCCGGCGACCCAGCACCGGATCGGTCGCGAGCAACACCGTGCCCATGCCGCCGGCGCCGAGCGTCCCCTTGATCTCGTAGCGGCCGATGCGGTCGGGCAGCCCCGGCGCGGGCGCGGCGGGCGCGGACGTCGGCGTGCCGCCGCTGTCCGACGACGCGGGCAGCGTGGCCTCGAGCGCGTCCTCGTCCGAACTCGGCACGCCGCGATGGTACCGCGGATGCCGGCGCGGTTACGCGATCACGGCGCCAGCCGGGTGCGGGTCCAGCCGTCGTCCGCGCGGTGGTACTGGACGCGGTCGTGCAGGCGGGACGGCTGGCCCTGCCAGAACTCGATCGTGTGCGGCACGACGCGGTAGCCGCCCCAGTGGGCGGGGCGCGGCGGCGCGGCGCCGTCGAGCGTGGCCTCGACCGCGTCGAGCCGGGCCACCAGCTCGTCGCGCGACGGCAGCGGCCGCGACTGCGGCGACGCCACCGCGGCCACCTGGCTGCCGCGCGGGCGCACCGCGAAGTACGCGTCGGACTCGGCGGCCGTGACCTGCTCGACGTCGCCCTCGATCCGCACCTGGCGATCGAGCGCCGGCCAGTAGAACACCAGCGCGGCGTGGGGCCGGGCCGCCAGATCGCGGCCCTTCTTGCTGTCGTAGTTGGTGAAGAACACGAAGCCGCGCGCGTCGAGCTCCTTGAGCAGCACGACCCGCGCCGCGGGTCGACCGTCGGCGTCGACGGTGGCCAGCGTCATCGCGTTGACCTTGTCGGGCGCGGCGGCGGTGGCGGCGGCGAACCAGTCGCGGAACAGCGGCAGCGGATCGTCGGGGCAGCCGGCCGGATCGAGGTGGTCGCCCGCGTACTGATCGCCGTGGTGCCAGTAGCGCTCGCTCACTTGTCGGCCATCGGCAGGAGTTCGATCAGCGCGTGGAACGCGTCGTGGGCCGGCGCGAACGTCGCGTCGAAGTTCTCGGCGTCGTGCTGCGCGCAGTCCTCGGTCAACGCCACCCACCGCGCCTGCAGCTCGCCCAGCCGCGCCATCCAGGTCGCGGGGTCGGCACCCTCGGGCGCGCCGGCGGCGGCGACGTCGTCGAGCATCTGGCCCATCGGCTCGACCTCGTTGCACGTCGCGGTGGCGCGATCGGGCCCGGTCGCCATGTGCCACAGCGGCGACAGGTGCTCGTGGAACTCGTGCAGCGCGGGCGGCATCGCCGGGTGGTCGCCCTCCTGGGACCCGTGCGCCTCGTGATCGGCGTGGGCCATCGTGTCGACGTGCTCGGCCGAGCCGGTCTTGGGCTTGCCGCCGCACGCGGCGACGACGAGGAGGAGCGCGAACCCGAGGCGATGCAGCATGCGGACTGCTTCCCACGCGATCCGGAGGCTGTCAACGCGGCGCGCGGGCGCGCGGGGCGCCGCGGCGAATCAGCGCAAGGCCTTGAGGCCGCGCTGCGCGCGCGCGTGGTTGATCGTGCGCACGATCTGCGGGTCGACGGTCAGGAACTTCGCCAGCGCCGCGCTGCCGAGGCCGACCCGCGCCGCGGTGGTCGCGACCTCGGCGCCGCACGCCAGCGTCACGTCGAGCAGCTCGGCGATCGCCAGCCAGAACTCGGCGGTCTGGCGGGTCTTCTCGCCGAGCCGCGCGGTGCCACCGGCGAGGAACGCGGCCAGCCGCGGGCTCGGGGCCCAGGCCTCCAGGTCGATCGGCTCGCGCACCTCGAGCGCCAGGTGCGCGCGCAGCCGCTTGACCGCGCGGGCGCGGTTCTCGTGCTGCGAGCGGCTGTCGTCGGCGTGGGTGATGACGCCGGTCAGACGGTGGCGCAGCCGCACCGCGCTCTCGGTCTTGTTGCGGTGCTGGCCGCCCGGGCCGCTGGCCCGGTAGCGGTCGACCTCGCACTGCCGCAGGAGCTCGTCGTCGGACGCCGCGATCGCGGCGTCGCGGACGCCCGGCGCGGGGCTGGTCAATTGCTCTGGCTCTTGGGCGGCTCGGCGGGCGCGGGGCCGCCGCCGCGCGTGCCCTGGCGCGCCTCGCCCGGCTCGACGTAGACGTCGACGCCGCCGCGATCGCCGGCGCGGCCGACCTCGACCTTGGCGATGCCCTCGCTGGTCAGCGCGTTGAGCAGCCGCTCGAGGCGCTCCTCGCGATCGGTCTTCATCGTCAGGCACAGCCGATCGACCAGGTCGAGCGGCATGCCGGGCGCGATCGCCGACGTGCGCACGACCGCGCCGCCGCGCACCCGCACGGTGATCGCGAAGCCGGGGTGCGGCGCGCCGCGGAACAGCTCGACGGTCTCCGACGGCAGCGGCGCCCCGGCGAAGTGGATGAACGACGCCTCGAGCGCGTCGACCTGGGCGTCGACGCTGTCGCCCGGGATCGCGAACTCGAACTCCGAGTAGGCGCGCTCGCCGATCGCCTGCGCGAACCGCTCGATGTGGTCGACCTTGTGCTCGGCCACCCACTGCTTGAGCTTGAACTTGGCCTCGTGGGTGCCGAACAGCGGCTCGATCTTGGCCCACGGCTGCGGGTCGACGAAGTGCCAGCCGGTCGTGACCTTGCCGCCCCACACGCCGATCCACGGCCCGACCAGCCGCGGCTCGAGCTTCTCGCCGATCGTGTCGAGCACCGCGGCGTCGCTGGCCGCGACGTTGCACAGCTTCAGGTAGTCGGCGAGCTTGGGCACCATGCCCGCCGGGTCGCCCCACGCGCCCCACCACAGCCGGCGCAGGTCGCTGCCCAGCATCGCCAGGTAGCTGACCATCGTGCCCGGCGGCATCTCCGGCGGCGTCGGCAGGTGCTCGAGGAAGCGGTCGAGGTGGATGTCCATCCACTCCTCGACCACCGGCAGGTTGGACAGCGTGATCTGCAGGTTGAGGCGGATCGACAAGGCGCGATTGAGCGCGCTCTCGAGCGGATGGCTCATGGGTCCCCGGGGCCGCGGGCGGGCCTGGCGATCAGGATGCCACGCCGACCGCCGCCGCGGCTATCGCCGTCGCCGGGGTTCGGCGGGCGCTAGCGCGCGTCCTCGCGCTCGGTCCGGATGCGCGGCAGGAGCGTCACGAAGTTGCAGGGGCGGTGCCGGCTGTCGAGCTGGGGGATCAAGATCTGCTCCATGCCCAGGCGGACGCCACCGGTCGAGCCCGGCAGCAGGAAGACGTAGGTCTGGTCGCACAGCGCCGCCTCGGCGCGGCTCTGGATGGTCGAGGTGCCGATCTCGGCGAACGACAGGTAGCGGAACAGCTCGCCGAAGCCGGGGATCGGCTTGGTCACCAGCGGCGCCATCGCCTCGGGCGTCACGTCGCGCGGCGTCACGCCGGTGCCGCCGGTGGCGATGATCACGTCGACGCCGGGGTCGGCGATCCACGCCTTGAGCGCGGCGCCGATGGCGTCGCGGTTGTCCTTGACGATCGCCCGCCCCGCGATGCGGTGGCCGGCGGCGGTCAGCAGCTCGACGATCAGCCCGCCGCTGCCGTCGGTGGCCTCGGTCCGGGTGTCGGACACGGTCAGCACGCCGACGTTGGCGGGGTGGAACGGGCGCGAGGTGTCGATCGGCATGCGCGCATTGTGCGCCGGCGCTGGCCCGCTGGCGAGCGCGCGGGGCGCGGCGGTCAGGCGCAGGCGGCGATCGCCGCGATCGCGCGATCGATGCCGGCGTCATCGATCCCGAGGTGGGTCACGGCGCGGGCGCGATCGGCGCCCAGCGTGCTGAGCAGGACGCCGTGGGCGCGGACCGCCGCGACCAGCGCGTCGGCGCTCGGGCCGCCCGGGCGGGGCCGCAGCAGGACGACGTTGGTGGCCGGCGGCGCCACGTCGAGCCGCGCGCCGCACCGCGCGCGGACCGCGTCGGCCAGGCGGCGCGCGCGGGCGTGGTCGAGGTGCAGCCGCGCCGGCATCGTCTCGAGCGCGACCAGCCCCATCGCCGCCAGCACGCCGGCCTGGCGCATGCCGCCGCCGAGCATCTTGCGCCCGCGCCGCGCCCGCGCGACGAAGCCGGCCGCGCCCAGCAGCACCGAGCCGGCCGGCGCGCCGAGGCCCTTCGACAGGCACAGCTGGACGCTGTCGGCGCCCGCGCCCAGCGCCGCCGGCGGCACGCCCAGCGCCACCGCGGCGTTGATCAGCCGCGCGCCGTCGACGTGCACCGGCACCCCCGCGGCGTGGGCGCGCGCGACGATCGCCCGGGTGACGGCGGCCGTGACCGCGGCGCCGCCGCACCGGCTGTGGCTGTTCTCGATCGTCACCACGCCGGTCGGCGCGACGTGCGGATCGTCGGGGCTGGGCAGCGCCGCGTCCAGCGCGTCGAGCGCGAGCCCGCCGTCGGCGAGGTTGGGCACCGGATCGAGCACCAGCCCGCCCAGCGCCGACGCGCCGCCGGCCTCGTAGCAGTAGACGTGGCTGTCGCGACCGCACACGACCCGCTGGCCGCGCGCCGCATGCGTGAGCAGCGCGCACAGGTTGCCCATGGTGCCGCTGGCCACGAACAACCCCGCCTCGAGCCCGACCAGCGCCGCGGCCCGGGCCTCGAGCGCGGCCACGGTCGGATCCTCGCCGTAGACGTCGTCGCCGAGCTCGGCGTCGAGGACGGCGGCCCGCATCGCCGCGGTCGGCATCGTCACGGTGTCGCTGCGCAGGTCGATCATGGTCGTCATCCTGGCCGCGGCCGCGGCCGGCGTCGATCGAATTCGCGGCACGGGAGCCGTGCGTGATACTCACGGCAGATGGCGCCGCCGCTGCCCCCGCTGCACGCGCTGCGCTGCGTCGAGGCGGCCGCCCGCGCCGGCACCATGGCCAAGGCGGCGGCCGCGCTCGGGCTGACCCACGGCGCGATCAGCCGGCAGGTGCGGCAGGTCGAGGATCATCTCGGCGTCGCGCTGTTCGTGCGCGGCCCGCGTGCGCTCACGCCGACGCGGGCCGGCGAGCTGGTGGCGGCCGCGGTGGCGCGCGGGCTGAGCGCGATCGCCGACGGCGTCGCCGCCGCGCGCGGCCTGGCCGGCGGGCCGCTCGTGCTGTCGTGCGAGCCGACGCTGACGCTGGCGTGGCTGATCCCGCGCCTGCCGCGGCTGCCGCGCCGGCCGCCGCTCGAGGTCCACGTCGTGCAGGGCGGCGGCGCGATCGATCTCGCCCGGGCCGGCGTCGACGTGGCCCTGCGGCGCGGCGACGTCGACCTGCGCGGCTACCACGCGGCGCCCGTCATGGACGAGTGGCTGGGCCCGGTTTGCGCGCCGCGGCTGGCGGCGCGGGCGCGGCGCGGCACGGCGCCGACGCTGCACACCCGCTCGCGCGCCGACGCGTGGGCGAGCTGGCGCCTCGCCACCGGCCAGGCGATGCCGCGCGGGCCGCGCCGCACGTTCGATCACTTCGCGACCAGCCTGAGCGCCGCCGCCGCCGGGCTGGGCGTCGCGATCGGGCCGTACCCGCTGGTCCACGATCAGCTCGCCGCCGGCTACCTGGTGGCGCCGTGGGGCTTCGTCCGCGGCGAGCTCGGCTACCACCTGCTGACCCGCCAGCCGCTCGCCGAGGATCCCCGCGCGGTCGCGCTGCTCGCCTGGCTGCGCGCCGAGGCCGCGCGCACCCACCGCCGGCTGCCGCGCGACCCGCGGCGCGGCGCGGCGCCCGCCGCTACGCGTACTCGATCTGGATCGTCTCGATGATCGTCGTCATCGCCCGCTTGACCTGCTCGACGTCGGGATCGCGGACGACGACGTAGCCGTCGCCCTCGTAGCTGTCGGAGCGCGGCGCGCCGACCTTGGGCAGCCGCGACTCGACCGCCATGTGGCCGACCAGCGCGTTGGCCTTGTCGACGCCGCGCACCGCGACGACCCGGCCGCGGCCGACGCCGCGCAGGTAGGCCACGCCGACCGCGTACTTGCGCTGCCACGGGCCGTCGAAGGCGTCGTCGATCACCGCCCGGGCCCAGGCCCGGTACAGGTCGGCGTCGTGGGCGTAGCCGTTGGCCAGGACGATGTGGGCGCCGGGCGGGCGCGCGGCGATCTCGCCGATCGCCAGCGAGCCGTCGTCGCGGCGGAACCACTCCATGTGGGTGAAGCCGGTCTCGAGGCCGAGCGCGGCGATCGCCTTGACGCCCAGCGCGCGGGCGTCGGCGAACTCCGGGCCGTCGATGTCGCGCGGCAGCACGACCACCCACTGGATCCACGGCGTCTCCATCACCTCGAGCGGCGTCGGGTAATAGCGCGAGCACGACTGGAACCGCACCGCGCCGCCGATCGTGATCGTCTCGAAGCTGTACTCGCGGCCGCGCAGGAACTCCTCGGCCAGCGCCGGCCGCTCGGGGCTGGCGTGCAGCGCCCGCAGCGCCGCGCGCAGCTCGTCGAGCGTGCCGATCCGCCACGTCGACTTGCAGCCCATCCCGGCCGGCGGCTTGAGCACCAGCGGCAGCCCCACCTCGGCCACGAACGCCTCGGCGTCGCCCCAGGCGCGGATCAGCTTGTGGCGCGCGCACGGCAGGCCGTGGCGGCGCAGCTCGTCCTTCATCCGCGCCTTGTCGCGGAACAGCTCGGCGGTGGTCGGCGTCGTGCCGGGCACGCCCAGCGCCTGCCGCACCTCGGCCAGCTGCACCTGCAGCGGCTCGAGGATGCCGAGGACGCGGTGGATCGGGCCGTGGCGACGCTCGAGCGCGCGCGCGCCGGCGATCAGCTGGTCGGTGTCGAGCCCGTCGGCCACCGTCACGACGTCGGCGAACAGCTTGGCGTCGTCGCCGCGCGGCGGCTCCTGCGCCAGGCCCAGCAGGCGGACGCCGTCGAGGCGGGCCGCGGCGCGCGCGAAGCGGAGCGTGGTCTCGAGCGGGAACGGCGCGGCGAACACCACGTTGCGCATCGCCGCGTTGTACCATGCGAGGTGGCGGGCCCGCGGGCTCGCCGAAGGAGCCCGCGCCCCCGTGAAGGTCGTCTTCCTCGCGCCCGCCTATCCCCCCGAGATGCAGCAGTACACGCGCGGCCTGGCCGAGGTCGGCGCCAGCGTGTACGGCGTCGGCGACGCGCCGGTCGCGTCGCTGCCGCGTTCGCTCAAGCAGCACCTGACCGACTACCTGCAGGTGCCGCGGCTGCTCGACGAGGCCGACGTCACCGAGCGCGTCTACCAGTGGGTGCGCGGCCGCGGCGTCGACCGGGTGCTGGCCAACTGGGAGGTCATGGTGCTGACCGCCGCGCGGCTGCGCGAGCGGCTCGGCGTGCCCGGCATGAGCTACGACGCCGTCCGCGGCTTCCGCGACAAGCAGCTGATGAAGGAGCGGGTCGCCGCCGCCGGCCTGCGGGTGCCGCGCGCGATCCGCGTGCGCAGCGCCGCCGAGGCCCGGGCCGGGGCCGCGCAGCTCGGCTACCCGCTCGTGCTCAAGCCGATCGCCGGCGCCGGCAGCGCCGACACCTTCCAGGTCGACAGCGACGCCGACCTCGAGCGGGCGCTGGCCGCGACGCAGCACGTGCCGGAGTGCAGCCTCGAGGAGTTCATCGACGGCGACGAGTTCACGTTCGACACCGTCTGCATCGACGGCAAGCCGGCGTTCATGAACGTCGCGCAGTACCTGCCCAAGCCGCTGATCGCCCGCACCAACGAGTGGATCAGCCCGGTCATCGTCACCGTGCGCAACCTCGATCAGCCGGCCCTGGCCGGCGGCGTCGCGCTGGGCAAGCGCGTGCTCACCGCGCTCGGCATGGGCGACGGCTTCACCCACATGGAGTGGTTCAGCAAGCCATCGGGCGAGGTCGTCTTCGGCGAGATCGGCTGCCGCCCCGGCGGCGCGCACCTCGTCGATCAGATGAACTACACCTGCGACATCGACCTGTTCCGCGAGTGGGCGCGGGTGGCGTGCTGGGGCACCTTCGAGGCGCCGACCACCCGCAAGTACAACGTCGCGATCATCTTCAAGCGGGCGATCGGCCAGGGCCGGATCTCCAAGATCACCGGGCTGCGCGAGTTCCTGCGCGCCCACGGCGAGCACGTCGTCGAGTCCAAGCTGCTGCCGGTCGGCGCCCAGCGCCGCAACTGGAAGCACACGCTGGTCTCCGACGGTTACATCCTGCTGCGCCACCCCGACTGGCGCACCGCCGTGACGCTCGCGAACATGGTCGCGACCGACGTCACGATGTACGCGGAGTAGCTCGCGGCGCCACGCCGGTCGTGCGGCTGGCGGTGTCTGGCGCGCGGCTGGCGGTGTCCGGCGCCGGACAGTCGCGGCTGTCCGGTGGACGGCCGGAAGCCGGACGAACCCGGCCGGAATCCGGCCATTTCGTCCGAGATTCGGACAGGCGGCGCCAGGGAACGCGGGGTTGCGGCTGGCGCGCGGCTTGCTGTGGGTTTGGGCATGCTGGACGGTGGTGAGGGCGGGAAGAAGGCGGGGGGCGCGGCAGGCGCGGCGGGGAAGGCGGCGGGCGGCGACGACTGGCGCGAGGTCGATCGGACGCTGCGCGGGCTGGCGCGGCGGCGGGCGGCGCTCGACGTCGAGGAGGCCGAGTGGCTGCGGCGCGCGCGGGCGGTCGGCGTCCACCGCCAGCTGGGCTACGGGTCGTTCTTCGAGTACGTCGAGCGCGTGCTGGGCTACGCGCCGGGGGCGGCGCGGGAGCGGCTGCGGGTCGCCGACGCGCTGATGGCCCTGCCAAAGCTGCGCGCGGCCATGAGCGCCGGCGACGTCGCGTACAGCGCCGCGCGCGAGCTGACCCGGGTCGCGACCGTCGACACCGAGGAGGCGTGGCTGGCGGCGGCGGCGGACCACACCGTGCGGGAGATCGAGGACATGGTGAGCGGGCGGCGGCGCGGCGACGGGCCGGATGACCCGCCGGACCCCGCCGCGCGGCTGCACGAGCTGCGGCTGCTGGTGCCGGCGGCCGTGCTGGGCAAGTTCAC
>JAEUJY010000148.1 GCA_016794525.1 Myxococcales bacterium | reverse complement strand
GGCGGCCGGGGGCGATCCCGGCGGCGCCACCGGCGCGGCGTCGCTCGACGTGCTGGCCGGCGGCAGCGGTGGCGGCGACGGCTCGGCCCACTGCACCAGCAACCCTGGCGCCGGCGCTGGCGGCGGCGCGCTGCAGCTCTCGACCACCCAGGCGATCACGATCGGGACGACCGGCCGCGTCCTCGCCGGCGGCGGCGGCGGCGGCGGCGGCGCGTACTGCCTGGTCTTCGAGGACAGCGGCCGCGGCGGCGGCAGCGGCGGCGCGATCTACCTGCAGGCCGCGAGCATCACCAACCTCGGCGTCGTCGCGGCCAACGGCGGCGGCGGCGGTGGGGCCGCCGGCAACGCCGCCGGGACCGCGGGCGCCGACGGCGGCGCCGGGACGACCAGCGCCACCGGCGGCCTGACCGGCACCATCACCACCGGCGGCAGCGGCGGCGCCGCGGCACCGGCGGCCCCGGGCACGGCCAGCGGCGCCAGCGACGGCGGCGGCGGCGGCGGCGCGGCCGGGCGCATCGTGCTGCGCGCGCCGATGATCTCCGCCGGTGTCACCAGCCCGGCGGCCGTGACCCGCGCGGATTGAGTTGAATTCCAGGGAAGCGGTGCGCCCGGTGCGTGCCGACGGTGCCGATCGCGGCTAGCTTTGGACCATCGATGTCTCGCGTGGCGATCCTGGCGCTGTGTCTCGCGCTCGTGCACGCCACCACCGCGCGCGCCCAGGACGCGCGCCGCGACGCGCCGCCGCCGCCCGCCGCCGCGCCGGTGCTGACCAAGCCGCCGGTGCTGATCCAGTCGGTCGCGCCCGACTACCCGCCGGCCGCGCTGGCCGCCGGCAAGACCGCCGACGTCACGGTGCGCATCGCGATCGACGCCGACGGCCTGGTCACCGACGTCACCGTGGTCGCGCCGGTCGGCGACGGCTTCGACGCCGCGGCGATCGCGGCGGCCAAGCAGTACCTGTTCGAGCCCGCCGAGTTCGACGGCAAGCCCGGGCCGATCACCGTCGAGACCGTCATCCACTTCGTGATCGACGAGGCGCCGCCGCCGCCGCCGCCGCCGCCCGATCCCACGGGCACCGTCGATCCCGCCGCCGAGGGGCCGCCCAGCCACGGCGGCGATTACCGCCAGCCGATCGCGCTCGAGGGCCAGGTCGTCGAGCGCGGCACGCGCTCGGTCGTGGCCGGCGCGATCGTCAGCATCAAGGAGCTCGGGCTCGACGCGATCACCGACGAGGGCGGCCGGTTCGCGTTCCACGGCGTCGCGCCCGGCCCGTACACCGTGCTAGTGGTCGCCGATCGCTTCGACCGGCTCGAGCGCGCGGTGGCGATCGCCGCCGACGAGCGGGTCGAGGTGCGGCTGTGGATGCGCCCGCGCGGCGGGTCGATCTACGCCACCGTCATCGAGGGCGAGCGCGACAACCTCGAGGTCACGCGCCGCACGATCCAGCGCCAGCAGCTGACCAGCGTGCCGGGCACGTTCGGCGATCCGGTGCGCGTCATCCAGACCCTGCCGGGCGTCGCGCGCACGCCGTTCGGGCTGGGCTTCTTGCTCATCCGCGGCTCGAACCCCGACGACAGCGCGGTCTACATCGACGGCCACAAGGTGCCGCTGCTGTTCCACTTCCTCGGCGGGCCCAGCGTGCTCAACCCGGAGATGCTCGAGGAGATCGAGCTGTACCCGGGCGGCTACCCGGCGCGCTTCGGCCGCTCCCACGGCGGCGTCGTCGCGCTCGAGACCCGGGCCGCGGTGACCGACGGCGTCCACGGCTCGGCCGACGTCGACCTGCTCGACGCCGGCGGCTACATCCGGGCGCCGCTCAGCAAGAACTGGGCGATCGCGGTGGCCGGCCGCCGCTCGTACCTCGACTTCTTCCTCGGCCTGGTGGTCCCCGAGCCGGAGCCGGGCGCGACCCAGATCGTCGTGCCGGTCTACTGGGACACGACGATCCGCGCCGACTGGGACGGCGGCGCCGACGGCAAGGTCGCGCTGTTCGGCATCTTCTCGAGCGACACGCTCGACGTCGTCCAGGCCGAGGCCGGCGCCGAGCGCAGCCTGCAGCTCAACAGCGCGATCCGGTTCGGCCGGCTGATCGGGCGCTACCAGCGACCGATCGGCCACGACTGGACGCTGACGATGTCGCCGGCGGTCGGCCGCGACTCGGTCTACTTCGCCGCCGGCCAGACCGACGCCGCCGGGCCGTTCTCGGGCGCCGAGGTCGTCGCGTACACGTTCAGCCACCGCATCCGCGCCAAGGGCCCGCTGAGCAAGCGGCTCTTGCTCGACGTCGGCGCCGACTTCGACTCGCGCATCACGACCTACCAGGCGACGCTGCCCGACGACCTCAACATCCGCGGCGGCGACGACATCGACATCGATCCGTCGCCGATCAGCCGCTCGGTCGAGACGCTGGGCGTCGCGCTGCACGCCGACCTGGCGTGGCAGGCCACGTCGAAGCTGCGGCTGTTGCCCGGGCTGCGCGTCGACGGCTACGTCATCCAGGCCCAGCCGATGCTGACGGTCGATCCGCGCCTGACCGCGCGCTACCAGCTGACCCCGACCAAGCTGCTCAAGGCCTACGCCGGCGTGTTCCACCAGCCGCCGCAGCCCGAGGCGGTCGACGCGCGGTTCGGCAACCCCGACGTGCGCAGCGAGCGCGGCCTGCACTTCGGCCTGGGCGGCGAGTGGCGCCCGACCCGGCGCTGGCTGGTCGACGGCGAGGTCTACTACATCGATCGCGCCGACCTCGTGCACTTCACCAACGACGCCGAGGTCGACGGCGGGGTCGTCACGCCCGAGCGCGTCGTCAACTCCGGCGTCAGCAGCACGTACGGCCTCGAGGCGCTGATCAAGCGCGAGATCAGCGACACCGTCTACGGCTGGCTGTCGTACACGTACTCGCACAGCGTGCAGCGGCGGTTCGTCGACAGCGACACCGTGCCCACCGCGTTCGATCAGGCCCACAACCTCAACGCGGTCGTGAGCTGGAAGCCGGGCGGCGGCTGGGAGCTCGGCGGCCGGCTGCGGCTGTCGACCGGGCGCCCCGAGACGCCGTACGTCGGCGCCACCCTCGACGCCGACGGCGGCGGCTACGTGCCGGTCAGCGGCGGCTTCCGCGCCGCGCGCCGCGCGTACTTCCAGCAGCTCGACGTGCGCGCCGAGAAGACCTGGCTGTTCAAGCTGTGGAGCCTGGGCGTCTACCTCGACGTGCAGAACGTCACCAACGCCACCAACCCGGAGGCCACGCAGTGGGACTACCGCTATCGCGAGTCGGCGCCGGTGTCCGGCGTGCCGATCCTGCCGACCCTCGGCGTGCGAGGTGCGTGGTGAGCCGCCGCGGGGACCTGAAGCTGGCGCTGCTCGGCGCGCTGGCCGCGACGGCCTGCGGGTCGTTCGAGGATCCGGCGATCGTGATCGATCTGCGGCCGCTGGCGGCGATGGCCGAGCCGCCGGAGCAGGTGGTCGACGTCGACCCCGCCAACCCGCTGGCGGTCGAGTTCGACGACGTGCGGGTGTGCGCGCTGGCGGCCGATCCGCAGCGGCGCGACCTGACGTGGTCGATGGTGGTGTGCCCGCCGAAGCGCGATCTGCGCTGCGACGACCTGACCCGCCCGTTCCTGGTGCTCTCGCCCGAGGTGGTGGTGACCGCGGCGCAGGCGGTCGGGCAGGTGGCGTGCGCGACCATCCCCGCCGGCCCCGAGCTGATCGCGATCGTCCGGTCGACGATCGAGAACGACTCGCTCGGCGGGTTCGGCGGCGTCGACATCAACGTCGCGGTGCGGGCGGCGACCGCCGACGGCGCCGAGGTGGTCGACCTCGGCAAGGCGGTGCGGTTCTCGCCGCGGCTGCCGGCCGAGCGCGTCGCCAACACCAACCCGGTCCTGACCGAGGTCGCGGCGCAGATCGATCGCGGCAACGGCATCGAGGAGCCGGCGGTGGTGCCGTCGGGCGCGTGCACGACCCCGGAGTTCGGGCTGAAGGTGCCCAGCGGCGCCAAGGTCAAGTTCGCGCCGCGGCCGCTCGATGGCACCGCCGAGACCTACGTCGTGCCGACGTTCGAGGGCGGCTCGCGCACGTTCACCGAGAACCTGCGCTACCAGTGGATCGCCACCGCCGGCTCGTGGAGCCGCGCCGAGACCGGCGGCCCGCGCGACCCCGCCGGCAACCCGCCGGTCATCTCGAGCACGTGGTCGGCGCCCACCGTCGACGTCGGCGAGCCGTCGCGGCTGGTCGACCTGTGGGTGATCCAGCGCGACGAGCGCGGCGGCGCCTCGTGGCTGCCGGTGTGCGCCGTCGTCGAGCCGCGGTAGCGGCCGCACGCCCTGCGCTCGGCGACTCGCCGACGCGACTCGCGCGGTCCCCGCCGAGCCTCCCCTCCGAGACGCGAGGCGACGCTACTCGCGCCGCGTCGGCAGCGTCGCCGTCGGGCGCAAGCGCTCGTCGTCGTCGCGGACGAACCGCCGGCGGCCGTAGTCGTGCCACCACCGCTCCCAGCGCTCGCGGGTCTCGGAGCGATCGCGCTTGGCCAGATCGTCGATCGCGCCCAGCGACTCGCCGGTGATGCGGCGCAGGTCGTCGAACGCCGCCACCCGCAGCGTCGCGTCCTTGCCGCCGAGCGCGTCGATCAGCCACTCGACGCGGTGGCGCTCGCGGTGCTCGTCCCACCACTTGCGCCAGCGCCGCTCTGACGTCGCGTGATCGACGCGGGTCAGCGCCACCAGCGCGCGCCGCGCGTGCTCGCCGCGCCGCGCGTCGCGGCCGACGATGTCGATCAGATCGGGGATCGCCGCGCGGTCGCCCAGCTCGGCGATCGCGGTGGTCGCGGCCTCGACGCGCTCGAGGTCCTCGCTGTGCAGCGCGTGGCGCGCGCGCACCATCGCCAGGTCGAGATCGCGGGCGGGGTAGGTGGCCAGCGCCTCGATCGCGCACGCCCGCACGCCGTAGTCGGAGTCGAACAGCCGCTCGACCAGCGGGTACACCGCGCTGCGCAGCCGCAGGTGGGCCAGGCACACCGCGGCGTAGAACCGCACGTCGCGGTGCGGATCGGCCAGCCGCTCGAGCAGCAGCTCGCCGGCGGGCACGCCCAGCTGCACCGCCAGCTCGAGCAAGCCGCCGTACTGACCGGGGCGCAGCGCGCGGCCGCTGACCCGGTAGCGATCGACCCGCAGCCGGCCGGGGAAGCGCACCGCGACCAGCGGCAGCGCCTCGTCGGCGCGGTTGACCGCCTCGATCAGCGCGGCGGCGGCGGCGGCCTCGTCGTCGCCCTCGACCGCGGCGATCACCGCGGTGATCGGGCGCGGCGGCGGCGGGGCCGGGGGCGGCGGCTCGACGGGATCCGGCGCGAGGGCGGCGGCGGGGGCGTCGGCGGTGGGCACCGCCCAGCCGACGGTGCGCCGCGGATCTTTCTTGTTGGGCACGGTCGCGATGTCGACCGGCGCGGTGGCGGCGGGCGCCGCCGGATCGGCGGTGGGCGCGCGGTAGCCGACCGCCTTGGTCCGCGCGATCAGCCGCTGCAGCGCGTCGGCGGTCGCCGCGGCCAGCGGCAACAGCTCGGTCACCTCGGCCAGCGCCATCGTGCCCGGCCCGCGGTGCGCCACCGCCAGCGCGACGGTGCGGCCGCGCAGCACGACCGGCAGCAGCAGGCCGGCCGGCGGCACGACGCCGCCCATCCGCGCCAGCATCACGTCGAGGTCGGCGTTGCCGATCGACAGCGGCCCGACGTACGGGTGGCACGCGGTGATCGTCGCGCGGAACGGCGACGCGACGTCGAGCGGGATCAGCACCGACGCCATCGTCGCCGTGTCGAGGCCGGGCTCGGCCATCGCGACGCGCCCGATCGCCGCGCCGCCCTGCACGGTCAAGAGGCCCGCCCAGCGCGCCTTGCTGCGCAGCGCGCGCAGCAGCGCGTGGAACACCTGATCGCGCTCGGTGGCGTTCGCCATCAGCTCGCGCGCGCGCACCGCCGGCACGGGGCCGTCGTCGCTGGCGGCCGGCGGCACGCTCGGCGGATCGACCGCGCGGGTCGGCACGCCGTCGGACGGCGTCCCGCGCGACGGCGGCGACTGCGACGGCGAGTGCCGGCCGCTGGCCTCCTGGCGGCGGGCCTCGGTCTCGGCGAGGTGCGCCTGCAACGTCGGCGTGCCCATCTCGGCGGTCTTGCGGCGGGCGACGATCGGCGGCGGCGTCGGCTCGTCGGCGCCGGGCTCCTCGGCGGTGATCGTCACCGGCGCCGGCGGCGGCATCACGACGCCGACCTGCGTGACCCGGCGCTCGCTGCGATCGCTGCGCTCGCGCGGCGGGCTGGGCACCGGCACCGCCGCGGCCTGCTCGTCGGTGAGCGCCTGCAGCCGCATCGTCACCGCCTCGGGCCCGACCGGCTTCAGCGGCGGCGCGGCGTCGGCGGCCCGCTCGTCGGCGGCGTCGACGATCACCGTGCGCGCGCGGCCGACCGGCGCCACCGCCGGCGCGGCCTCGGCCTGGCGGGCCAGCGTCGAGAACCGCGCGCTGGCCTGGCCGCCGAAGGTGCGGACGAAGACCATGTGCCAGCGGTACTCGGGGACGATCAGCGGCTGCACCGCGCAGTCGAGATCGTCGGCCAGCTCCTCGAGCGCGGCCATGTCGACCGGATCGTGGACCAGCACCCGCAGCGAGCCGTTCTCGAACGTCAGCGGGACGACGTGGTACTGGGTCGCGGCGTCGAGCGGGCAGCGCTGCACCGCCGCGGCGTCGAAGACGTTGCACTCGGCGCGGTTGGCCGGCGGCAGGCCCGAGGTCAGCGCCAGGTACTGCGTCAGCCGGTCCTCCGGCACCAGCCCCATCTCGAGCAGCGTGGTGTCGAGGCTGCCGCCGTAGATCACCTGGCGCTGGAACGCCTTCTCCATGCGCTTCACGCCGACGAGCCCGTCGCGGACCAGCAGAGAGCTCAGGCGAGAGGGCATGGTCACACCGGTCACACGCGGATCACGTACGTCCCGGCGATCCAATCGTGAAGGCCGCGCTTCTCGGCGTCAAAGCCGATCCACAAGAACCCGAGGGTCAACGTCGCCAACCCGGCCAGGTAGCCGGCGGTCCGCAGGCCGGCCCGCGCGATCGACGGCGGCTCGCCGTAGACGTCGATCACCCGCAGCTTCAGCACGCGCATGCCGATCGTCTGCCCGAGCGTGGCCTGGAACACGTACAGGTACAGCAGCGTCACCGCGAGCATGATCACGATGCCGGTCAGCATCGCCGGGTCGCTGATCAGCAGCAGGTCGAGCCAGAAGTCGAGGCCGCGCACGCGGCTGGGCGGCAGGTGGATGCCGGCCACCGCGCTGGCGAGCGCGATCAGCACGATCGACACCGGCACGATGATCGCGGCGTCGATCAGGCCGGCGGCCAGGCGCCGCCAGAAGCCGCACACCGTGACGGTGCGCGCGGCCGGCCGGGGCCGGGGGCGCGGGCGCTCGGCGGCGGGCGCGGGCGTCGGCGCGGCGACGTCGTCGCGACCGAGCACGGTGGGCTCCGGTTCGGGCATGACTGCTTATACGGCGCCCACCGGGGGCGGGGCAAATAGCCGGATCGCGGCGGCCGCCAGGAGGCCCGCGGTCTCGGCCCGCAGGATGGTCGGCCCCAGCGACACCGGCTCGAAGCCGGCCCGGTCGGCCGCCTCGAGCTCCTCGGGGGCCAGGCCGCCCTCCGGGCCGACCAGGATCGCGACGTGATCGCCGGCGGCGTGGCCGGCGCCCAGGGGCGCGCCGCCGGGGTGGGCGACCAGCCGTCGCCCGGCGGCCAGGCCGGCCAGCGCCGTCGCCAGGTCGGTGACCGGGGCGATGGTCGGCACGTCGGCGCGGCCGCACTGGCGCGCCGCGGCCACCGCCAGGGCCTGGTGCCGCTGGTGGCGGCTGGCCCGGCGGGCGTCGTCGAGGCGGACCACCGAGCGCGCGCAGGCGCAGGGCACGATCGCATCGACGCCGACCTCGACCAGCTTCTCGAGGCACCAGTCCATCCGCTCGCCCTTGATGAGCGCCTGCAGGACGGTCAGCCGGGGCCGCGGCCGGGCCACGGCGCGCACCGCGCCGACGGTCAGCCGCGCGCTGGCCGGCCCGATCGCCGCCGCCACCGCGTCGGCCTCGCGGCCCGCGCCGTCGAACAGCGCCACCGGGTCGCCGACCGCCAGCCGCCGCACCCGGAACAGGTAGGCGTAGTCGTCGCCGTCGACGGTGAGCTCGCCGGTCGCCAGCCGCGCCGGCGCCACCAGCAGCCGCGCGGTCACGACGGCCGGCGCAGGACCGCGCTGGACCAGGCCGGGTCGGCCGCGCTGGGCCGGATCGCCTCGACCGTGAACCCGACCGCGGCGTAGGCCTCGGCCACCGCCTCGGCCTGGGGCGACAGCAGCCCCGACATCACCAGCGTGCCGCCCGGCGCCACCCGCGGGGCGATGCCCGGCAGCAGCTCGCGCAGCACGTGGGCCTGGATGTTGGCCAGCACCAGGTCGAACTCGCCGTCGACCTCGCCGACCGGCGTCGCCGCCGAGGCGATGCGGTCGCCGACCGCGTTGACGCCGGCGTTCTCGGCGCACGCGGCCACCGCGATCGGGTCGTTGTCGACCGCGACCACCGTCGCCGCCGGCCACAGCTTGACCGCGGCGATCGCCAGGATGCCCGAGCCGGCGCCGACGTCGAGCACCCGCGCCGGGGCCGGCCCCGCGGCCGCCAGCCGGTCCAGCTCCTCGAGGACCAGCCGCGTCGACGCGTGGGTGCCGGTGCCGAACGCCATGCCCGGGTCGAGCGCGATCACGACGTCGGTCGCGGTCGGCTCGTAGGTCTCCCAGCTCGGGACCACGACGATGCGCGGGCTGATGCGGGTGACGTGGAAGTAGCGCTTCCAGGCGTCGCGCCACTCGGCCTCGGGCAGCGCCGGCTGGGCCCGGACCGTCGACGGATCGACGCCCAGGCCGGCCTCGGCGAACGCCGCGACCGCCGCCCGGACCTCGGCCACGATGGCCTCCTGGTCCGCCAGCGGCGCCCAGATCACCACCTCGTCGCCACGGACCTCCGTGCCTTCCTTGGCCGGCTCGCACGCGTCCGCCAGCAACGCCGCAACCTCGTCGACGTCACTCGCCGCCGCCGGAACGATGATCTCGACCCAGTCTTTCACGATCGCCTCGCGTTCGATTGGGCAGAGCGGATCGGAGTCTCGCGCCCCACGTCTGCCGTGGGTGAATCAGCGAACCCCACGCGTCACGCTCTCGCGTCTCGGTGGGGGCCCACATCACCGTGGGCAAAAACAGCGAACCCCACGCGCCACGCTCTCGCGTTTCGGGTGGGGGCCCCACGTCTTGTGGGGGAGGGGCTTTGCGAAAGCCCCTCTCTTTACATGCGGCCGGGGCCGGTCGTGCCGAAGCCCAGCTTGCGCTTCATCTCGCGACGCAGCCGCTTGCGGGCCTCGCGGGTCTTCCGCTTCTTCTTCACCGAGGGCTTCTCGTAGAAGCGGCGGCGCTTCAGCTCCTGCAGGATGCCTTCCTTCGACATCTTCTGCTTGAGGATCTTCATGGCCTTCTCGAGGCTGTCGCGAACCTCGACTTCGACCGGCTTACCGAAGGAGCTTTCCATAGAGGTGCGATGGGGTATCCGATCGAGGGTCCGAAAGCAAGCTGGATCCCGGCCGCGGGCTCGGATCGGGGCCCGAAATCGCGTCGCCGCGACGGCCCGGGCCGAAAACGCCGACGCCCCCGCACGGTGCGAGGGCGTCAGGTCGGGGCCGCCAGATTTCCGGCCGCGGCTGCCAAGGAGCACGTGAGCGTCGCGGCCGCGCCTCTCGCGAGGGCCGCCGCGTCGAGGCCTCACGCCTTGTGCTTGTAGAACAGCGTGATGGTCAGGCAGTGGAACTCCGAGTCGGAGGACTGCGTGACGATCTTGTCGACGATGTCGACGCGATCCTGGTTCGTGCGCATCCAGTCGGTGATGACCTCGCCGAGGAGCTCGCGCTCCTTGGCCTTGGTCGCAGAGAAAACCTTCACTCCAGTTACGTCCAGCACGCGTGCTCCTTCATCGTTCGTTGCTGCTTGGGCGGAAGCTCTGGCCACGTCGACCTCGTTTCCTGCGGGGCTCCTCCCCGCGCTGTGAAAGATACGTTGGCTTTGCAACGAAAGAATGCCCGCCCTCAAAGTTTCAGTCAAGACATATTTATACAGTATTGTTGGTGGCTGTCAGTAGCTTTCGTAGCAGGATGATTGAAGAAAAACGTCGTGCACCCGTTCCGCTGACAACGGAATTCCAGCCCCGGACTGCAGTGGTCCGAGGACTTCCACCCGTGCTGACAAGGACCTGCGGGTCCTACTGGACGGGTGGGCGGGCGCGGTCCGCCGTCGACCCGGCGGCCCGACCGCGGGAGCGGCTATCCAGGCGGGCGATCTGCATCCGCCAGTCCGAGATATGAGCGGCCGTCACCCAGAAGCCGCAGACCCCGACGACCGCCACGCCGAGCAGCGCCAGCTTGCCCACCAGGGGCGCGACGACCAGCGCGACGACGACCGCCACCGTCGCCACCGCGAGGCCGATCGCCAGCTGCCGCTGGGTGCGCTTGCTGCCCGCGATGTACCCCAGCAGGCGGGCGCGTTCGGTGGCGTCGCGATCGGCCGACATGGCCTCCACCATACGGCGCGTCGCGGCCTGGGCAAAGGCATCGAGCGCAGTCGTTCCGGCCAGATGCAACCCGGCGGCGATGGCAGCGGTCGATCATTCGGGCTAGCTTCCCCCGCTGAGGACCTTCATGGCACGACACTCGACTCGACTCGCCGCCGCCGCGCTGGCGCTGCTGCTGCCGGCGACCGCCATCGCGCAGCCCGCGCGTCCACCTGCCACGCGCCCCGCGCCACCGGCCGCCGGCAAGCCGGCGCCGCCCGCCGCGACCCCACCCAAGCCCGGCGCGCTCAAGCTGCCGACCGTCGAGCGCTTCAAGCTCGAGAACGGCCTCGAGGTGGCGTACATGCGCCACGACGCGGCGCCGGTGGTGGCGGTCGAGGTCTGGTACCACGTCGGCAGCAAGGACGAGCCGCGCGATCGTCGCGGCTCGGCCCACATGTTCGAGCACATGATGTTCAAGGGCACCGAGCGGGTTCGCCCCGAGGCCCACGGCGAGTTCATCAGCGGGCTCGGCGGTGACGTCAACGCCCACACCACCGAGGACGCGACCGCGTACCTGCAGATGGTGCCGGCGGCGCAGCTCGACTTCGTGCTCGAGCTCGAGGCCGAGCGCATGCGCCACCTGCTGTTCCGCGACGACATGATCGCGACCGAGCGCGAGGTCGTGAAGGAAGAGATCCGGCAGCAGGAGAACGACCCGATCACCCAGGGCCTGCTCCGCTTCCTGCAGATCGCGTACACGACGCACCCGTACGCGTGGACCGCTGGCGGCGCGATCGCCGACCTCGACCGCACCACCGCCGCCGATCTCAAGACGTTCTACGACACGTACTACCAGCCGTCGAACGCGCTGGTCGTCGTGGTCGGCGCCGTCGAGCTGGCCCAGGTCAAGGCGCTCGTCGAGAAGCGCTTCGGCGGGATCCCCGGCGCGCCGCCGCCGCCGCGCCCCGCGGCCGCCGCGCCCGAGCCGGCGCAGACCGCCGCGCGCAAGGACACCGTCGCCGCCGGCCAGATCGGCATCGTCTTCGCCGGCTGGAAGATCCCGCCGGCCAAGCACGACGACATCTACGCGCTGCAGGTGCTGTCGCTGGTGATGGGCGCCGGCGACTCGGCGCGGCTGCGCCAGCGCATCAAGGCCGCCGATCCCAAGACCAAGCAGCCGCTCGGCGTCGAGGCCGCGTCGCCGATCCTGGTGCGCGAGGATCCCGGGCTGTTCCTGGCGATCGGCGTCTACCGCGATCCCACCGGCGCCGCGCCGATCGAGGCCGCGATCAACGACGAGCTGGCCAAGCTGATCGCCAAGCCGCCCGCCGCCGACGAGCTGCGCAAGGCCAAGAACCAGGTGCTGAGCGCGTTCGTGTTCGGCCTCGACAGCCCGCTGGGCCTGGCCGAGCAGATCGGCCAGTCGTGGATCCTCACCGGCGACCCCGGCCAGTTCTTGCGCGACGTCGACGCCATCGAGCGCGTCACCGCCGCCGACCTGGCCCGCGTCGCCAAGACCTACCTCACGCCCGAGCGCGCCACCGTCGTCGTGGTGCCCCCGCGGAGCGCGCCATGATCCGTCGCCTGCTCGCCGTCTCGCTCCTGCTCGCCGCCTGCCGCCCCGCGCCGGTGCGCGAGGTCATCCCGCGCCTGCCCGGCGACGGCACCGCCAACGTCGAGGCCCCGCCGACCGACGAGCCGCCGCGCCCCGCGGCCAAGGACCCGTGGTCGGCGCGCACCGATCTGATCGCCGCGCCGCCGGCCGCGACGCCGACGGCGATCAAGCTGCCGCCGGTCGAGCGCTGGACGCTGCCCAACGGCCTGCAGATCGTCGCGATCAAGGACACCCGGCTGCCGACCTTGTCGATGCGCCTGGCGATCAAGGCCGGCCGCGCCGAGGAGCCGCTGGCGCGGATCGGCGTCGCCGAGCTCACCGCCAACGTGCTGCCCAAGGGCACCAAGACCAAGACCGCGCTGCAGATCGCCAAGGCCATCGACTTCGTCGGCGGCTCGATCACCGCCGACGCGTCGCTCGAGTCGACGTGGGTGACGTGCGCCAGCCTGGCCAAGGACGCCAAGACCTGCCTCGCGCTCCTGCCCGAGATCGTCATCGCGCCGCGGTTCGCGCCCGACGAGGTCGCCAAGGCCAAGCAGCTCATGCTGACCGACATCAGCCGCCGCCTCGACGACACCGCCGCGCTCGCGGCGGCCCACGTCCAGAACCTCCTGTGGGGCGACGGCCACGTCCGCGGCTGGGTGACCTCGGCCGCGTACGTCAACCAGCTGCAGCCGGCCGACCTGGCCAGCTGGCACAAGGCGTGGTTCGCGCCCAACAACGCGGTGCTGGCGATCACCGGCGACTTCGATCTGCCCAAGCTCAAGGCCGACCTGGCGCGCGCGTTCGGCGGGTGGAAGAAGGCCAAGACCCCGCCGCGGCCGCGCTACCAGGAGCCGGCGCCGATCGCGATGGTGCGGCTGGTCGACAAGCCCGGCCTGACCCAGACCCAGATCCGCGTCGCCCAGCTGGGCCTCGCGCACGACGACCCGCGGTTCTTCGCCAGCCTGGTGTGGAACGACGCGCTGGGCGCCGGCGGGTTCGCGTCGCGGCTGATGAAGGTGGTGCGGGTCGCCGGCGGCAAGACCTACGGCGCGTCGTCGGCGTTCGACCGCAACGCCGAGCGCGGCGCGCTGGTCGCGACGACGTTCACCCGCACCGAGGAGACGGTCGCGACGCTCAAGCTGGTGCTGGGCGAGTTCGCCAAGATGGCGGCCGACGGGCCGACCGACGACGAGGTCGCCGCGGCGATCGCCCACGTCGCCGGCAGCTACACGCTGCACATGACCGGCGCCGACGAGCTGGCCGCGGCGCTGGTGACCGCCGACATGCACGGCCTGTCCGAGGCCTTCGTCACCGAGTACCCGGTGCTGGTCGGCAAGGTGACCCGCGCCGAGGCCGCCGAGGCCGCCGCCGACGTGCTGACCCCGAGCAAGCTCGTGGTGGTGCTAGTCGGCGACGGCGCCAAGATCGCGCCGCAGCTCACCGCGGCCGGCGTCGCGTTCCAGCGGGTGGCGTTCGACGCGCCGATCGGGCCGCAGCCCGGCGGCGACAAGCCGGCCTTCGACGGCGCCAAGGTCGCGGCCGCGGCCAAGGTGCTCGACGCCGCGATCGCCGCCAAGGGCGCGCGGATCACGTCGATCAAGGCGCTGCGGATGACCGCGGCCGGCACGCTGCAGGCCCAGGGCCAGACCATCGACGTCGTCTTCAAGCGCACGCTGGTGCTGCCCGACAAGATGCGCATGGACATCAACCTGGCCAAGCAGTTCGAGGTCGCGATCGCGGTGGTCGGCGACAAGGGCTGGCAGCTCGGGCCGGGCGGCCTCGACGACATCCCGGCGTCGCAGCTGCCGGCGCTCGAGCAGCAGCGCTTCGTCGACCCCGAGCTGGTGCTGGTCCACGCCCGCGAGAAGGGCGTCGCCGCGGCGCTGGTGGGCGTCGACAAGGTCGACGGCGACCTGTGCGACGTCATCCACGTGATGGCGGCCGGCGACCTCGAGGTGTTCTTGCTGATCGATCAGCAGACCCACCTCTTGCGCCAGACCCGCTACCTCAACGGCGCCAACGAGACCCGCGAGACGTTCAGCGACTACCGCACCGTCGACGGCCTGCAGGTGGCCCACCACCGCGTCTCGACCGGCGGCAACGAGCAGTCGGACCTCAGGGTCGAGCAGGTCGAGATCGACCCGGTCGTCCCGGCCGACGCCTTCGCGAAGCCGGCCCCGTGATGCGCGCGCTGGCGATCCTCGGCGTGATCGTCGCGGCGCTGGCGGTCGGCGCGCACCCGGCCGCGGCCCAGCACGGCCGGATGGGCCTGGTCGAGGCCCGCCCCGGCGACACCCCGCCGGTGGTGCAGCTCTACACGTTCGGGCGCGGCGCGCTGATCTTCGAGAAGTTCGGCCACACCGCGCTGTGCCTCGACTACAACGAGCCCGAGCGCGAGACCGTCTGCTTCAACTACGGGGTCACCGACTTCACGATCCCGGGCGCGACGCTGACGTGGCGGTTCATCCGCGGCAAGCAGGTGTTCTTCGTCGAGCCGATCCCGCTCTCGGGGATGATGGCGTTCTACAAGCGCGAGGACCGGACGATCTGGCGGCAGTCGCTGCCGCTGACGGCCGAGCAGGCGCGCGCCGCCGAGGCCAAGCTCCTGGGCGACCTCGATCCCAAGAAGGGCTCGTACATCTACGATCACTTCGTCGACAACTGCACGACGCGGCTGCGCGACATCATCGACACGGCGTCGGGCGGCAAGCTCAAGGTCGACTCCGATCGCCGGTTCCCGCTGACCTTGCGGCAGATGGGCCGGCGCGGCCTGGCCGAGCTGCCGCCGCTGATCGCGTTCGCCGACTTCGCGCTCGGTCGCTACCTCGATCAGCGGCCGACGGTGTGGCAGGCGATGTTCCACCCGTTCGTGCTGCGCGACGAGGTCGAGGCGGCGTTCGGCGCCAAGCCCGAGCTCTTGTACGAGCGGCGCGGCCCGCCGATCCCCGAGGACGGCCCCACCGATCGCCCCTACGCGATCCTGATCGGCCTGGTGCTGATGCTGCCGCTCCTGGCGTCGCGCCTGACCGGCCGCTTCGAGCGCGCGGCGCTGGCGATCGCGGCGATCCCGGCCGGCCTGCTGGGCCTGGTGCTGTGGACGGTGGCGATCATCTCGACCATCCCGACGCTCCGCTGGAACGAGGCGCTGTTCCTGTACCTGCCGCTCGACCTGGCGCTGCCGTTCCTCGGCGCCGCCCGCCGCGCGAAGTACGCGCGGGTGCGGCTGGGCATGGTCATCGTCGCGTCGCTGTTGTGCGCGGTCGGCCTGTTCAAGCAGCCGCTGTGGATCCCGATCGCGATCGCCTTCGCGCTGCACGGCCTCACGTCGTTCGAGCTGGGTGGGCTGCTGGGTCGGCGCGCCGCGCGGTGACCAGCGCGTCGAGGGCGGCCATGTTTTATTGTTGCGACAATAATTGTCGTAACGATAAACTCTTGGCCATGGACGGCTTCGTCGGACGGACCAAGGAGCTCGAGCTGCTCGAGCGGGCGCACGCGGCGCCGGGCGGGGCGTTCATCCCGATCTACGGCCGCCGCCGCGTTGGCAAGACCGAGCTGATCCGCAAGTTCCTCGCACGCCGCCCCGCGGCGATCTACGTGGCCGGCCAGCGGGTGCCTGGCAACGTGATGCTCGCGGAGCTGCTCCGGGTCGCCGCGGAAGCCCTGGGCGTGCCGCTGCTCGCGCAGCTCCAGCCCGGGAGCTGGCGCGACGCGCTGCTCGCGATCGAGGCTGCGTGGACCGGGCCGACCAAGCTGGTGCTCGCCCTCGACGAGTTCCAGTGGATGGTCGAGACCTCCCCCGAGCTGCCGGCGGTGCTGCAGGCGCTGTGGGACCAGCGGTGGCGCGACTCGGGCCGGGTGATGCTGATCCTCTGCGGCTCCTTCGTCGGCTTCATGGAGCGCGAGGTGCTGGGCAAGAAGGCGCCGCTGTTCGGACGGCGCACGGCGCAGATGCTGCTCAAGCCGCTCGGCTACCGTGACGCCGCGCGCTTCCACCCCGGCTACTCGTTGACCGACCGCGCGCGCACGTACTTCGTCTGCGGCGGCGTGCCGCTGTACCTGCGGACGTTCGACCCGGCGCGCTCGGTCGAGCAGAACCTGGTCGCGGGGCTGCTCGACGAGTACGCCCCGCTGCACCGCGAGGCCGACTTCTTGCTCCGCGAGGAGCTGCGCGACGTCGCGAACTACCACGCGATCCTGCTGGCGCTCGCGGAGCGCCCGCTGACCCTGACCGAGATCGGCGCCGCGGTCGGGCTCGGCCACAACGTGCAGTACCACCTCCAGCAGCTCACGCAGCTCGGCTACGTCGCGCGCCGCCAGCCGATGTCGACGCGACGCGCGCCGAAGCGCGCGGTCCGCTACGTCATCGACGATCCGCTGCTGCGGTTCTGGTTTCGCTTCGTCGGGCCCAACCAGTCGCGGTTGACGGTGCCGGGGGCCCAGGCCACGTTCACGCGACGGATCCGGCCCGCGCTCGACGCGTACTTCGGGAGCTGCTTCGAGCGGCTGTGCCGCGAGGCGCTGCCCACGCTGTACGCGCGTGAGGGCGTCGATGCCGCGTTCGAGATCGGCGAGTACTGGGACCGCGACGTCCAGATCGACGTCGTGGCGGTGCGCGACGACAGCGTCGTCGATCTCGGCGAGTGCAAGTGGGGGGCGACCACGGCCGGCGTCGTGGTCAAGGAGCTCGACGCGAAGGTCGCGCGGTTTCCCAACGACAGCGATGCGACGCTGGTCCGCCGCGGGTTCGTCCGGTCGGCGGTGCGCCCGACCGCGGCGGGCGCCGCGGTGCGCTGGCACACGCTGGCCGATCTGTACGAGTAGTCACCGCGCGGGCGCGGGGTGAGCTGCTGGGTCGGCGCGGCGGGCGGCGATCAGCGCGTCGAGGGCGGCGGCCAGCGCGGCGCCGCTCTGCTGCATGCGCGCGAAGTTGGCGTCGGTGATGCGGTCGCCGATGTCGCGCACCGGCGGCACGACCTGGCCGGCCAGCACCGCGGCCTGGGCCGCCGGATCCATGACGCTGGTGTTCTTGCGGACGCCGGCCAGGGTCGCGTGGCGCACCGCCTGGATCGTCGGGTCCGGCGTCCGGCGCAGGTACGGGATCAGCCGCTGGCCGTCGGTCTGATCGAGCGGCGCGTCGGGGTGGAACTCGGCCAGCGCCAGCGTGCGCCCGATCGGCGCCTCGTTGAGCCGGCCGCGCAGCCGGCGCAGCGCGGTCAGATCGCCGGCGAACGCCGGCAGCACGCACAGCCCGATCACCGCGGTCGGCGACGCGGCGAACTGCGCCAGCGCGTCGGCGACGTCGGCCTCGTCGCAGGCCGCGACCCACAGCTCGTCCTTGGCGACGGTCGCCGCCGCCCACGGGCACAGGTCGAAGCGCGCGACCAGCGCGACGTACTCGCGCGCCCAGTAGCGCGCGCGCTCGGCGACCGTTGGGTCCATCACATGATCGTACGCCCGCGGCCGCGCCGGTGGCAGCCGCGCCGGCCGGTTGCTACGGTTGGGCATGCGGAAGGCGCCATTCGTGATCGGTGGGGTGGTGTTGACGGCGGCGTTCCTGTTGAACCCGATGGTCGGGCTCGACCTGCTCGGGCTCGGCGACGGTGGCGTTGCTGGCCCGTCGGCGCGCGACATGGCCGCGGCGGTGAGCGGCACGTGGGAGCTGCGGTTCGAAGGGGAGCCGGCCGCGCGCACCGTGGTGATCACGCCGGCGCGGTCGCGGCCGGCGACGGCGCACGCGAGCTGGGTCGCCCCGGCGGCGGCATGCAGCGAACACACGGTCATCGCGTCGGCGGCGGCCTGCATCGACGCGTGGACGATGCCGCTGGTCGTCGAGGTGACCGACGGTGTTGCGCCGGTCGCCGGGGTCGGCGCCTACCGGGTGGAAGCGGGCGGGTTCGACTACCTGACGCTGACGATCGGCCGCGACGAACTCGGCGGCGAGCTCGTCGACGGGCGTGCGACGTTGGTCGCCCGCGGGACCCGCCGCACCGCGACGCTGGTGCGGCGCCCGCGCTGACGGCGGCGCCGCGGGGCCTCAGCGCTTCCAGCGGATCAGGAAGTCGAGGATGGCGCGGTGGCGCTTGGTGTACGGCGGGTAGAACAGGTCGAGGATCGGCAGCTTGGGCGCGGTGAACACCGGCCGCAGCTTGGACACCTCGAGGAAGCCCTCGCGGCCGTGGTACTGGCCCATGCCGCTGGCGCCGACGCCGCCGAACGGCAGGTCGTGCTGGGCGACGTGCAGCATGCAGTGGTTGATCGTCACGCCGCCGGAGATCGTCTGCTGCAGCACGCGCTCCTCGGTGGCCGCGTCGTGGGTGAACAGGTACAGGCCGAGCGGGCGATCGCGCGCGTTGACGTAGCCGATCACCTCGTCGAGCGAGCGGTAGGTCTTGATCGGCAGGAGCGGCCCGAAGATCTCCTCCTGCATGATCAGCATCTCGTCGGTGACGCCCAGCACCAGGTGCGGCGGGATCTTGCGCAGGCCGTCGTCGAACTGCGCGCCCGGCACCAGCGACACCAGCTCGGCGCCCTTGGCGGCGGCGTCGTCGAGCGTGGCCCGCAGCCGGCGGTAGGCCTTGGCGTCGATCACCGACGTGTACTGGCTCGACGCGACGTCGGGGATGCGCTGCGGGACGATCCGGCGCGCCGCGGCGACGAACTGGTCGCGCTTGTGCTCGGGGACGAACAGGTAGTCGGGCGCGAGGCAGGTCTGGCCGGCGTTCAAGAACTTGGCGTAGAGGATGCGCGCGGCGGCCTCGTCGACGTCGAAGTCCTCGGCGATGATCGTCGGCGACTTGCCGCCCAGCTCGAGCGTGACCGGCGTCAGGTTCTCGGCGGCGGCGCGCATGACCGTGCGGCCGGCGTCGGCCGAGCCGGTGAAGATCAGGTGGTCGTAGGGCAGGGCCGAGAAGTCCTGGCCGCGCACGCCGGGCAGCACCGCGACCACCTCCTCGGGCAGCTCGGCCCGCAGCTTCTCGGCGAGCAGCCGGCACAGGTGCTGCGAGTTGGCCGCCATCTTGATCATCGCGCGGTTGCCGGCGGCCAGCGCGCTGGTCAGCGGGCTGATCGTCAGGAACAGCGGGTAGTTCCACGGCGAGACGATGCCGACGACGCCCTTGGGCATCGGCACGACGCGGTTGTGGCCGGTGGCGAACAGCGCCGAGACGTGGCGGCGCTCGGGCGCCATCCACTTCTTCAGGTGCTTGGCCGCGTCGCGCAGCCCGTCGACCGACGTGAACAGCTCGGCGATCATCGACTCCTCGGCCGCGCGGTGGCCGAAGTCGGCGCTGATCGCCGCGGCGATCTCCTTGCGGTTGTCGACCAGCACCCGGTCGATCGTCCGCAGGTGGTGCAGCCGCTCCTCGTAGCTCGGGTACGGCTGGCGCAGGTACGCCTCGCGCTGCAGCTTGAAGACGCGTTGCGCCTCGTTCTCGACCGTGTCGATGGTCCGGAGCTGTCGGGTCTGCGCCATGGGAGCCTCCACGACCGGGATACGCCCGTCGAGGGGCGCTGGCAAGCCGCGCCGGCTTACGTGGCCTCACCGGGGCGGGGGCGTCAGGCCTCGCCGCGCTTCTCGACCAGCTCGATGCCGATGGCCTTGAGCAGCTGGTTGGGCGGGGTGCCGCCGATCTGGACGATCACGTCGTCGTTGGCGAGCGACTCGACGTGGTGGTCGCGGCGCAGCTCGACGTGGTGCTCGGTGATGCGCACGACGTCGGTGCCGAGGTGCGGCGTGATGGCGCCGCTGGCGAACGCGGCCTCGATGCGGGCGCGCACCGAGGCGCGCAGGCGGGCCAGCTCGGCGCGGCGGTACGACAGGCCGACCGACGCGGCGACGCCGACCAGCCCCAGCGCGCAGTCGGCCGCGGCGTTGCCGCCGCCGACGACCAGCACCCGGCGGCCGGCGAACGCGGCGGGCTCGATCATGCGGTAGCTGACCTTGGGCAGATCCTCGCCGGGGACGCCGAGCTGGCGCGGCGCGCCGCGGCGGCCCAGCGCCAGCACGACGTTGGCGGCCGGCTCGTCGAGGCCGTCGCCGATGACCCGCCAGCGGCCGCCTTCCTCGATCAGGCCGTCGACGCGCACGCCCTCGCGGATCGGCAGCTGGGTGCGCTCGCGGATGTCGTCCCACAGCGCCAGCAGGTCCTCCTTGGACATGGTCTTGCGGCGCACGGTGCCGTAGCCGGGCAGCTCGAGGTTGCCGGTCATCACCACCTTGGCGCGCGGGTAGTGGGTGATCGTGCCGCCGAACGCCGACTGCTCGAGCACCAGCACCCGCAGGCCGTGGGCCATCAGCGCCAGCGCGCTGCCGAGGCCCGCCGGGCCCGCGCCGACGACGATCGCGTCGAGCTCGCCGGCGCGACCGCGGCGCCCCGCGCGGGCGATGTCGTCGCCGGCCTGCCGGGCCTGGGCGATCGCGTTCTTGATCAGCCCCATCCCGCCGAGCTCGCCGACGACGTAGACCCCGGCGTGGCTGGTCTCGAAGCTGGCGTTGACCTTGGGCAGCTCGACGCCGCGGGTGGCGGTGCCGAACACCAGCTTGATCGCGCCGACCGGGCACGCCGCCAGGCACGCGCCGTGGCCGACGCACGCCAGCGGGTTGATCAGCCGGGCGCGGCCGTCGGTGATGCCCAGGATCTCTTGCTCGGGGCAGGCGCGGACGCAGGCGCCCGAGCCGATGCAGTCGTCGAGATCGATCACCGGGTGCAGCGAGCTGGGCAGCGCGTCCTCGCCGAGCGCGGCGATGTCGTCGTGGATCTGCGCGGCGCGGCCGTGGCGTCGGCGATCGATCCACGTCCACGCGAGGTACGGCACCCCGGCGGCGGCGACCAGCGCGACGATGACGATGAAGCCGCTCATCAGTGGCGCCCGTTGGGGTGGCAGTCGAGGCAGAAGTGCGGCTTGGTCGGATCGCGGTGCTGGCCGTAGTCGCCGACCTCGTCGTGCTGGCGGTCGGCGCGGGTGAGCGCGTGCTCGCCGGTGTGGCAGCCGATGCAGGTCGTGTTCATGCCGCCGGTGTTGGGCCCGGTCGCGCGGATGTGGCAGTCCGCGCACGGCATCTGGTGCGGGCCCGACGCGATCGGGAAGCGATCCTCGGGGTGCTTGTTGGCGAGGCCCTGCGGGTGGCACGTCAGGCACGAGTGCGGGAACGCCGGATCCCAGCTGTACCCGGGCTCGCCGACGTGGGCCGGCGCGGTCGTGGCCTGGGTGTGGCAGGTCAGGCAGTCGGTGTTGGCGCCGTCGGTCGGCGGGCCGAGCGCGGCCTTGTGGCAGGCGCCGCAGTCGACCGCGGCGTGCGGCCCGCTGCGGATCGGGAAGGCGGCGTCGGGGTGCGGGCCGGCCGGTCGCCACGCGATCTGCGAGTGGCAGTCGCGGCAGGTGGTGGGCATGACGCCGACGTGGACCGGATCGCTGGCCTGCTCGTAGTTGGCCCGGTGGCACGCGTAGCAGTCGTTGTCGGCGATGCCGTCGGTGTTGGCGTGGCGCTCGAGGCCGCAGGCGGCCGTCAGCGCGGCGACGAGGACGAGGACGAGGGTGCGCACGTCAATCACCTCCGTCGCGGTGGCACTGCAGGCACCCGCTGGGGTTCGCGGGATCGCGGTGGTGGGCGCTGGTGTGGCACAGCGCGCAGATCGTGTTGGCGCCGTCGGCGCTCGGGCCGCGCTCGGGGTCGTGGCACTCGAGGCACGCGACGTCGCTGTGGGCGCCGCCGCGCGGGAAGCGGCCGGCGTGCGGGCCCTCGAGCGCGGGCTGCCAGGCGCTGGTCTTGTGGCAGTCGCCGCACGCGCGGTGGTAGCGCGTCGGCTCGCTGGTGTGCGCCGGCGCGGTGGTCGCGACGTAGTTGCTGTGGTGGCAGGTGTAGCAGTCGTTGCTGCCGGTCTGGATCAGCGCCGGATCGTGATCGCGCAGGCAGCCGGCGGCGAGCGCCAGCGACGCGAGCACGGCGAGCGCGCGGGTGAGCGTCATGGCCGCGGCCTCCAGGCGACGGTGGTGAGCACGGCCAGCGCGTCGCGATCCTCGCCGGTGGTGGCCGAGGCGGCGACCGCGACGTCGAGCGCGCGGTTGACGTGGTAGCGACCGTCGAGCGCCAGCGCGTGGCTGACGAAGCGATCGAGCGCGCCGACGTAGGCGATCAGCTCGGGGCGGTAGCGGACGGTGGCGTCCCAGCGCCGGCCGCGATCGAGGCCGACGCCGCCCTCGACCGCGTACCAGTCGAGGAACGCCGCGCGGCCGCCGCTGGCGCCGGCCAGGAGCCGCAGGCCGGGGCGCAGCTGGTACTCGCCGAGCGCGACCGCGGCGAGGTCGTCGAAGCGGGTCGCGGTGGTGGTGCGGCTGGCGCGCACGCTGGCGTCGACGCGCCACGAGCCGCGGGTGAGCCCGGCCGAAGCCGCGGCGCCGATCGTGGCGTCGTCGCCGGCGCACGGCTCGGCGGCCGGATCGGCGGCGACGTCGCCCTCGCGCCGCCAGCACAGCCAGCCGGCGGGCAGCGCGGCCTCGAGGCGCAGGCTGCGCTCGGGGCGCGCCATCGCCACGTCGAGAGAGGCGCGCTGGCCGCGGCGCTGCCAGTCGATCGCGGCGCCGGCGCCGGTGAGCTCGATCGCGGCGGCGCCCCACGGGTTGGCGGCGGCGAACGCCTGCGCGTCGGCCCACGCCGAGGCGGTGACCGCGCCGCGGCTGGCCTCGGCGGTGATCGCCGCGCGCCGCTCGTCGAGCTGGCCGCTCCAGGTCGAGCCCGCGAGCGTGAGCACGAGGCGCGGCTGCCACGGTGCGGCCGGCGCGTCGTAGCTCGCCTCGGCGCCGAAGCGGGTCGCGCCGGTGTCGGGGCGGCCGTCGAGCGGATCGGGCACCAGGCCGCCGAAGCCGGCCAGCTCGACCGCGCCGACGCGGGCCATGCCGCGCACGCCGTCGAGCATGCCGACGCCCGACGCCGCCCACGCCAGCCGGCCCACCGCCAGCCGCGGATCGTAGGCGTCGCCGTAGCGCAGCTGCGCGCGGTGGACCCACACCGGCGTGCGGGCGCCGGTGTGGCCGTCGAGCGAGCCGCGGCCGCTGAGGTCGACGTCGACGCTGAGCGGGCGATCGGTGCGGAGCTGGTACGACACCCGCGCGCGCAGATCGGCGCTGGCGGTCGGCGCGCCGTCGACCGCCGCGGCGCCGTGCAAGGTCAGCGCGGCGTGCAGCCGACCGACCGGGCCGCCGCTGCCCAGCGGCACCGCCGCCGGGTGCTGCGCGTCGGCGGGGCGGGTGGCGTCGGGCCACTGCGCGCGCCAGCCGTCGAGCGGCCGCGGCGTCGGCATGCGCGCCACCGCGGCGGCGCTGGCGCCGGGCGTCACGTCGGCGGTGCCGCTCGCCCCGATCGGCAGCGGCGCGCCGGCCAGCGCGAGCACCGCGGTGCCGGCGGTGACGTCGACCACGACCAGCGCGCGATCGCCGAAGCGCACGGTCACGCCGGGCGCGAGGCCGGCGTCGCGGCCGGGCGTCACGTAGGCGACGTCGCCGGCGGTGTCGACCACGGTGACGGCGATCGGCGCGGCCCGCGCGACGGCGGGCGCCGCGGTCACCGCGAGCGCGGCGATCAGCGGGGCCGTCCTCACCGCGCCCTCCCGCGCGGGTGGCACGCCAGGCACGCGGCGGCGCGCCGGCTGGTGATCGCGGCGGTCGGGTGCTGCGCGCGCAGCGTGTCGGTGGCGTGGCAGCCGTCGCAGCGCACGCGCCGCGGCCGCAGGCGATCGACGTGGCAGCTCGCGCACTCGCTGCCCTGGTGCGGGCCGGTCGACAGCGCGAAGACCGCGTCGTGGCGCTGCGCCGCGCGGGCCGCGATCGACGACGGCAGCATCGTCGGATCGAACACCGCCGGCTTCCAGCCGCTGGTGCGGTGGCACTGGCCGCACGTGCGCGGCAGGCGCGCGATCGTCGGATCGGCGGGGTCGCCGTCGTGATCGGGGTGCGTGGCGGGGTCGCGGTAGTCGGCGGCGTGGCACGCGTAGCAGTCGGTCGGCACGCCGCTCCACGACCGCTCGCCGCGGGTGTGGCACGCGACGCAGTCGATGACCGCGTGGCGCCCGGTCAGCGGCATGCGGGTGCGGCGGTGGCGGGCCAGCGCGTCGGTGTCGCTCCACGCCGTCGCGGTGTGGCACTCGACGCACGCGCCGGCGACGCGGCGCTGGTGCGGATCGCGGTGGCAGCCCTCGCAGGTCGACGGCGGCGTGCCCTGGCCCTGGTGGCAGCTCGAGCACGGCCGCTGGGCGTGGGCGCCGCGCAGCGGGAAGCCGGTGCGATCGTGATCGAAGCCCCGGCCGGCGCCGGCGCTCATCGCCCAGCCGTCGGGCGTGTGGCACGCCGAGCAGTCGAGGTCGTCGACCAGGCCGCCGTGGGCGGACGCGGCGGGCGCGGGTGCGGTGGGTGCGGGTGCGGGGGGCGGCGGCGTCGGCGGCGTCGGCGGCGTCGCGGCCGGCGGTGCGGCCACGGCGATCGCGGTCGCGATCGCCAGCGCCAGCACGATGGTGAGCCGCGCCATCATCGCGCGTCCTCGCGGTGCGGGTTGGCGTGGCAGTCCTTGCACGCGCGGTAGCCGAGGCGGTAGCGGGTCGCGGTCACGCCGTTGCGCAGCTCGCTGGGCTGGTGGCACTTCGCGCACGCCACCGCGGCGTGCTTGCCCTCGAGGCGGTAGGTCGTCATCGCCGCGTGGTCGAAGCCGGGCAGCGTGAACTGCGCGGTGGTGTGGCAGTCCTCGCACCGCCGCACCGGCGCGCTCAGCCGGAACTGCCCGCCGTGGACGTCGTCGTGGCAGCCGTCGCAGGTGCGGGGCACGCCGCGGAACGCCGCGGCCTCGGCGCCCTGGGTCTCGCCGTGGCAGCGCGCGCACGCGGTGGTCGCGTGCTTGCCGGTGAGCGGCCACGTCGAGTGATCGATGCGCGGCTGGCGCCAGTCGTCGGTGGCGTGGCAGCTCGCGCAGCCGCCGGCCGCCAGCTCCTTGGCGAACTGATCGCCGTGCGGGTTGGCGTGGCACTCGGCGCACGCGCGCTTGGGCTGGCGCCAGTCGAGCCGCGGCCGCGGCGCGGTGTGGCAGCCGGTGCACGGCGTCGCGGCGTGGCGCCCGTCGAGGACGAACGCGGTGGTGGCGTGCTGGGGCGGGCCGAACGTCGTCGGGGCGAACCCACCGACGGTGTGGCAGGCCGCGCACTCGCCGGCGGCGCGCGCCGCGAACTCGCCGGCGTGGCGGTCGGTGTGGCACGCGCCGCAGCGATCGAACGTGAGCTGGCGGTAGCGCGCCGCGGCCGGCTTGTCCTTGGGGTGGCAGCTCGCGCAGCTCACCCGCTGGTGCTTGCCCTCGAGCGGGTAGGCGGTCTTGGGGTGGGCGTCGCGACCGATCTGCTCCGGCAGCCCCAGCCACTTGATCGTCTTGTGACAGCCGTCGCAGCGGTTGCCGAACGGCGCCTCGTGGACCGCCTTGTGGCAGTCGACGCAGCTGTTGCCCTTGCTCGGCGCCTTGTCGTTGCCGCGGTCGTGGCACTTCTTGCAGCCGACCCGGGCGTGGCCGTTGCGCAAGGACAGCCACGGGTGCTGATCGCGCATCAGGTCCGACGCGCTCTCCCATCCCGAGGTCTGGTGGCAAGCGGCGCAGGCCTTGGGCTTGAACTCGCCGGCGTGCGGATCGTCGTGGCACTCGTCGCACGCGCCGAACGCGATGCCGGTCCACGTGGCCGGCGTGCCGTGGCACTTCTCGCACGGCACCGGCACGTGCTTGCCGGTCAGCGGGTAGCGGGCCTGCGCGTGGTCGAACTTGTCCTTGGCGAAGTCGCCCCAGGCGCGCTCGTCGTGGCACTTCTTGCAGTCGCCGCCGAACCGGTTGGCGTGCGGGTCCTTGTGGCAGCTCGCGCAGGTCGCCTTGGTGCCGACGTACTGGGTCTTGCCGAGCGGGCTCTGCTTGGTGTGGCACTTGGCGCAGCCCACCGGCTGGTGCTTGCCGGCGAGCGGCCAGCCGGTGAGATCGTGATCGAGCTTGTCGGGCGACCCGCCCGGCCACCGCACCAGCTTGGCCTTGCGGCCGATGTGCTCGACAGTTCTCGCAGGCCTGCCCCTTGTACTGCCGGCCGTGGAGGCCGGCGCCGGCGTCGAGCCGCGCGCGCAGATCCTGGTGGCAGGCCAGGCAGCGGCTGGCGACCACCTGCTTGCCCGACTGGTGGCACTCGCCGCAGTGATCGTCGCCGTCGATGCTGGCGTGGGCCGCCGACAGCGGCCCCGGCGACAGGAGCTGCGCGTCGGCGCGGCCGGCGGTCATCGCGACCAGCGCGCACACGACGAGAGCGAACAGCAGGCGAGGCATCAGAAGATCCAGCGGTAGCCGTAGTGCCAGGCGATGCCGGCGTGGACGCCGACGGCGATCAACATCAACAGCGCGAAGAACCGGTGCAGGCCGCGCCAGCTGCGCAGGAGCGCGGCCATGCCGCTGGCGCGGGCCTCGGCCTTCGACGCCTTGTGCAGCTCGCGCCACGCCGCGCGCACGTCGGGCGTGGCCTCGGCGCGGGGCGGCTCGAGCACGCGCAGCGCGCTGGTCCGCTGGGACGCGACCCGGCGCCAGCGCGGGATCGTGATCAGGCTGCGGAGCAACGACGCGTTGGCGGGCAGGCGCGGCGCGGGCAGCCCGTCGAGGATCGCCGTGGCCTGCAGCCGTGCGCCGGGCGCCGCGGCCTCGAGGCCGTCGAGCGCGAGCCGCAGCCGGCTGGCGTCAGGCGGCGTCAGCGCGTAGAGGAAGCGGCCGATCAGCCCGGTCAGCACGACCACCGCGAGGCTGGCCGCGCTGGTCTTGGCGATCGGCGTGCGCAGCTGCAGCGCCGAGTGGAACACCACCAGCACCGCCGCCATCAGGCCGGTGAAGACGTGCAGGTCGAGCCACACCCGCATCGAGCCGAGGCGGTTGCTGCTGGCGATCAGCCGCCGCACCAGGTACGACAGGTTGAGGATCACCAGGCCGGCAGCGACGAAGCCGTAGCCCATGCCGATGATCCCGCTCGGCCGCAGCTTGCGGAAGTCGGGGTGCTCGACGCGGTCCTCGAGCGACAGCCCGTAGAAGCTCCACCCGCGGCGCGCCATCGCCACCGCTGCCAGGCACACCAGCAGCCCCAGGATGTACGGCAAGACGCGTCGCGACGGCTGAGCCATGGAGCCGCCCTGGCCGGCTGCAAGTCCCGAGCCCGTCGACGCCGCGCGTCGAGCGCGTGATTCTCGATGCGTGGCGGTGGTCGTCGCCCGCCGATGCGCAAGGACCGTACGCCACCGCGAAGCGTCTGCCGGATCGTCGACGAGCGCGTGCGGTCAGCGCGACAACGCGGAGGACAGATCGTCGCAGGCTGGTGGCGCTACTCGCCGCCGCCGCACGGATCGTCGGGCGGCGGAGGCGGCGCGGACTCGGTCTCACCGCCGCCGCCGATCTCGCGCTCCATCTGCTGGCCGACGGCGTCGCGCTGCTCCTGGGTCAGCGACTGCTCGCACGACTGCATGGTCTCGGCGGTGGCTGTCGCGATGCAGTCGATCGCGGCCGCGGACCACGCGTCGGCCTCGCAGCGCTCGGCCATGACGCGCTCCATGATCACCGCGTTCGGCTCGAGCTTGGCGGCGTCGCCGGGATCGGGCGAGCCCGCCGCGATCGCGCGCACCTGCGCACCGGCGTTGGCCGCGGCCGTCGCGCACGACTGCTTGGAGGAGCTGCCGCCCCCCGACTTCTGCGAACCGCCGCAGCCCGCCGCCGCCACCACTGCCAACGCCAGCGCGAGGCTGGCCACGTGTTTGATCATCGCGGGCGATCTTCGCATGGCCGCCCGGCGGCGCGCCCGACCGCGCTCGCGGCCGACGGGGCGCGCTGGGGTACCGGCGACGCGCGGGCCCGCCGGGGTTGCCCGGCGCGCGACGGCGGTTATCGTAGGGCGTGGTCGCGATGGCGCAGCTGGCCGAGATGCTCGGCGCACGGGTGCAGGGTGACGCGCTGATCGTGACCCGCGACGGCGTCGACGTCGTGGTCGCCGCGACCGCGCGGCCAGCCTGGCGCTTCACCGCCGAGGTGCCGACGCTGGGGCGGCTGCGGCTCGAGGCCAGCCTCGGCGCGTCGACGCTCCTGGCCGGCGAGCAGCCCGGCGCGGCCCCGGTCGCCGACGCCACCTGGCAGCTGACCACCAGCGATCCGTACCAGGCCGCGCGGCTGCTCGCCGAGCCGCCGTGGCCGGTGGACGAGGGCCACCGGCGCGGCTTCTGCGCGGATCTGATCGCCGACCGCGCGCCGTCGAGCCCCGTGCCGCTGTTCGCGATGCAGGTGGCGCGCGGGCGCGCGGTGATCGTCCAGCGCGCCCGGACCGTCGAGCCAGCCCACGTGGCGGGGGCGGTGCGGCGGCTGGTGCAGCTGGTGACGCGGCCGGGCCGACTCGACGCCGAGCGCCCCGCGCCCCGCCGCGGCGCGGCGCCGTTTCGGTGAGCGTGACCGCGTTCGCTGCGCGCGGCGGTCGCCGAAAATGCGCCGGGCGCACGCCATGTGGACGTGCGCCCGGAAGGACGAAGGCAGCTACGCGGCGTGGAGCCGCGCGCCCGGCGGCACCGGCGCGTAGCCGGCGGGCTCGAGCACGAACCGCCCGCGGCCGTGGGTCAGCGCCGACAGCGCGCCGGCGTAGCCGAACGACTCGGCCAGCGGCAGCTCGGCGCGCACGACGCGCGCGTCGCCGCGCACGTCGAGCCCGAGCACGGTGCCGCGGCGCCGGCCGACGTCGCCGACCACCGCGCCGACGTCGCCGTCGGCGCAGGTGACCTCGAGCCGCATGACCGGCTCGAGCATGATCGGCTGCGCGGCGGCGGCGGCGGCGTGGAACGCCGCGCGCCCGGCCACCTGGAACGCGAGCTCGCTCGAGTCGACGGCGTGGGTCTCGCCGTCGAGCAGCGCGACCGCGACGTCGACCACCGGGTGACCGCCGCACAGGCCGTCGGCCATCGCGTCGCGCACGCCGCGCTCGACCGCCGCCGCGAACGGCCGCGGCACGACGCCGCCGCGGGTCCGATCGGTGAAGACCAGGCCCGCGTCGCGCGGCGCCGGCTCGATCGCGATCGTCACGACCGCGAACTGCCCGGGGCCGCCGCTCCGCTTGACGTGGCGGTGGGTGTGCGTCGCCGCGCCGGCGAGCGTCGACCGGTACGCGACCCGCGGGCGGCCGCTGGCGACGTGGACGCCGTGCTCGCCGGCCAGGCGCTCCACCGCGATGTCGAGGTGGAGCTGGCCCATGCCGGCCAGCAAGGTCTGCCCGGTGTCGGCGTCGGTCGTGACCCGCAGCGACGGATCGGCCGCGATCATCCGCTGGAGCGCGAGCGGCAGCCGCTCGCGATCGTCGCGGGTCGACGGCTCGATCGCGACGTGGACGATCGGCGCTGGGGCGGTGATCGCCTCGAGCGTGATCGGCCGCGCCGGATCGCTGAGCGTGTCGCCGCCGGTCAGCGGCGTCGCCAGCACCGCGCCGATCTCGCCGGCCTCGAGGCGATCGACCTCGATCCGCCGCTCGGCGACCAGCTGGACCAGCCGGCCGACGCGCACGGTGCGGCCCGCGCGCGCGGTGCGCACGGCCATGCCCTTGGCGAGCACGCCGCTGTACACGCGCACGAACGTGGTCTGGCCGTGATCGTCGAACGCGACCTTGAACGCCAGCGCCGCCAGGGGCGCGGCGCGATCGGCGGCGCGGGTCGCGCCGTCCTCGCCCACCACCGGCGGCCGATCGCTCGGCGCCGGCAGCAGATCGACGACGGCGTCGAGCAGCGGCTCGAGCCCGACGTAGCGGTACGCCGAGCCGCAGGCGACCGGGACCGCGTGACCGGCCAGGGTCGCCGCCCGCAGCGCGGCGCGGATCGCCGCGGCGTCGACCGGGCGACCGTCGAGCACGGCGGCCAGGATGGCGTCGTCGTGATCGGCGGCCACCTCGAGCAGGCGCTCGCGGTAGCTGCGCAGGTTGTCAGAGAGCGTGGCCGGATCGAGCGGCGTCACCACCGGCGGGGTGGAGGTGCCGTCGTAGGCCAGGTGGGTGAGCGCGATCAGATCGACGACGCCGGTGAGCGCGTCGCCGGCGTAGGTCGGCCAGGTGATCGCCACCGGGGTGGCGCCCAGGCGCGTGCGCAGCTCGGCCAGGCAGCGCGCCGGGTCGGCGCCCGCGCGGTCGAGCTTGTTCACGAACACCAGGCGCGGCACGCGGTGGCGATCGGCCTGCCGCCACACCGTCTCGGTCTGCGGCTCGACGCCGGCGACGCCGTCGAGCACGACGACCGCGCCGTCGAGGACGCGCAGCGACCGCTCGACCTCGATCGTGAAGTCGACGTGGCCGGGCGTGTCGATAAGGTGGACGCGGTGGTCGCGCCAGTCGCAGGTGACGGCGGCGGCCAGGATGGTGATGCCCTTGGCCTGCTCGAGCGGGTGCGAGTCGGTGTGGGCGGTGCCGTCGTGGACCTCGCCGGCGGCGTGGATGCGGCCGGTGTAGAGCAGGACGCGCTCGGTGAGCGTGGTCTTGCCGGCATCGACGTGGGCGATGATGCCGAGGTTGCGGATGCGGTCGAGGGGAGTTCTGGGCATGGCGATACCGAGGCGGACCGCGGGCGCGGTCCGAGGGAAGGAGGCGTGCGTCGCGCGGACGCACGGCGGCGCGCACCCGGCGGGTGCGACGGTGGTAGGCGATCTCCCGCGGACGCGATCGACGGACGATCGGCCGCGGGCTAGCCAGCGGCGGGCGTGAACGCCCAGGCCGCGATCAGCAGGCCCAGCCGCGGCAGCTCGCGCGCGCACGCGGCCGGACCCGCGTGGCGCGGGCGGGGCGTGGCGTTGATGGCGAAGCGGCGCGGCATGACGTACCTCGAACGTCTCATCTACGGATCCGATCGGTCGCTGTCAACGCCCGAGTTGCGGCGGCTCGGTAAACCCGCGCGCCGGCTGGTGCGTTGATCGACGACGATGAAGGCGTCATGGATCGCGCTGGCGGTGCTGGTCGTCGGGTGCGGTGACGGCGGGCTCGCCCCGTCGGTTGGCGCAACCCCGCAGGAAGGCTCGGGCCAGCGTCCGGTGCGTGGCCTCAAGCAGGTCGCCCGCTACGACCGCCTGGCGGTCCCGGTGGCGTTCGCGCACGACGGCAAGCGGTGGATCGGCGCGGTCGACCACGAGCTGGTCATCTACGACGGCGCGCGCGAGGTCGGCCGGATGCCGGTGATGGTCGGCGGCACCGACAGCGCGCTGGCGGCGCTGCCCGACGGCGGCTGGATCGCCGGCGCGCGGGTGCTGGCCGCCGACGGCACCGCGCGGTTCGACGGGTGGAGCTGGGCCCACCGCTACGGGCGGTTCGGCAGCCCCAAGGCCTCGGCGATCAGCCCCGACGGGCACGTCGCGATCATCGACGGCGCCGACTCGCCCAGCACGTGCCTGTGCGATCGCGAGCGCGGCACCGCCGGCAGCCGCGCCGGCGCGCTGGTGCGGCTCACGTTCGACTCCGAGCGGCCCACCGAGCGCGTGCTGATCGAGCACGCCGGCCGGCGGTTCCAGGTCGCGGCCTCGGCGACCGCGGTGGCGGCGGTCGACGGCGGCGATCTGTCGGTGTGGCCGGCCGCGGGCGACGCGCCGCCGGTGACCGTCGCGCTGGGCCTGCGGGACGTCCAGGCGCTGGCCTGGGCCGGCGACCGCTACCTGGTCGCGACCCAGTTCGTCGACATGGATCGCACCGACGTCGTCGTGCTCGATCGCGACGCCGCCTGGCAGCCGGCGTGGACGTGGCAGGTGGCGGGCAACGTCCGCGCGCTGCGGGTACGACCGGGCGGCCGCGAGGTCGCGATCGCGTGGACCAACTACCGCGCCACCGATCGCGTGCTGCGCGACGATCGCAAGGTCGCCGTGTTCGCGCTCGACGGCACCCGCGCGGCGTCGCTCGACACCGCGGGCTACCCCGAGTCGATCGCCTGGTCGCCGGCGGGTGACGCGCTGCTGGTCGCGATGGTTGGCAACAGCCCGCGCGAGCAGGGCGTGCTGCGCCTCGCCGTGCGCTGACCGACCGCGTGGCCGACCCCGATCCACGCGCCGGGCGCCCCGCGTCCTGGGAGGTCTTGGGAGCAGCTCCGTCGGGGCACGACCCGACGGGGAGGGCGTGGCGATACGCCCTCGCAGGAACGAGCAACGGGCGCGCCGGAGTCTCGCGTCCTGGTGGGAGGCTTGGCGAGACCTGGCCCCGCCGAGGGAGGTGCGGCGACGCACCTCCTGGAACTCAGTTGCGCTGGGCGACGACCTGGTGCTGCGCGACCCAGGCGTTGACCTTGCGCCACTCGGCGTGGAGGAACGCGACGCGCGCGTCGGGGTCGGTCGGCACGTCGGCCGCCGCCACCCGCCACATCTTGACCTTGACCGTCGCGCGGTACAGGCCGCCCGCGACGAAGTCGTCGAGGCGCGCGCTGGCCTCGTAGCCGGTGTGGGCGCAGAACACCAGCGCCGCGTCGGGCGCGCCCTCCATCAGCGCCAGCGTGCCGCCGGTGCGGAACGGCAGCACGTGGGTCAGCGCCTCGGCCTCGGCGGCGGCCGCGGGATCCTTGTCGCGCAGCTTCGCGATGATCTGCGCGCGCCGCTCGGTCGAGAACCGCGTGCCCTCGGGGAAGATCATGATCGCCTCGCGCTGGTGCAAGGCCGGGGTCGCGGCGCGCACCACCTCGAGCTCCTTGGTCGCGTCGCCCGAGCCGCGGCGGATGAACGCGAACGGGATGCGGTGGCCGATCGCGTCGACGATCGGCGCCCACAGCAGCTCGGCCTTGAGCACGATCCGCAGCCGCACGTCGTGGCCGTGGCTCGCCAGGCCGATCGGCAGGATCGTGTCGTTGGTCGAGGCGTGGCGCATCAGCAGGATCGACGGGCCGTCGCGCAGCACCTCGGTGCCCTCGATGTCGTAGGTGATGCCGTAGATGGCGGCCATCACCCGCGCGTTCCAGTCGGCCCAGTACGCCTCGGCGGTGAGCGACCAGCGGTTGCAGCGCCGCCACGCCAGCCCGCCGCCGCTGGCCAGCCAGATCACGAACAGCAGCCACGCGCCCCACAGCTGGCCGAAGATGATCGTGCCGATGCACAGGTAGAAGCGCGCCAGCAGCAGCGGCCGGCGCCGCAGCAGGTCGACGATCGCCAGCACCGGCAGCGCCACCGGCGCGACGCCCCACCACAGCAGCACCGCCACGTGCAGCAGCGGCATCGTGATCGCGCGGCGGGCCAGCTTGCGGTGCCACGGGTCGCGCCGGACGTACGGCCGGATGTCGACGTCTTCGATCGGTCCGGGTTCCGGACGAGCCGCGGCGGGGCTGGGCGAGGTCGGTGGCCGGGACGAGCCTGGCGCCGACGCGGACCGTTCCGACATGATCATCGTCATGACCGTCGTCCGATGTAGTCGAAATCCGGGGCGATCGCCAGCGAAAACCCACCCGCAGCCCAGGCCCGGCCCGCGTTCCCACCGATGGCGCTCACCGTCGTCGTGCGCGTGCGGCGCTCGGTGGCGTCTCCCACGTGGACGCGGGGCGGGCCGCGGGTCGCGGCGATCTCCCACGTGGGACGCGGGGCGCGCCGCGGGTCGCGGCGATCTCCCACGTGGGACGCGGGGGCCCGCCGAGGTCGCGGCGATCTCCCACGTGGAACGCGGGGCAGGCCGTCGGTCGCGGCGATCTCCTACGTGGGATGCAGAGCGCGGCCGCTCAGCACCACGACAGGCCGCCGGCCAGCGCGGTGCGCCAGCTCGGGTATCGCGGCGCCCATCCGAGGTCGCGCTTGAGGCGCGCGGCGGTGATGCGGCGATCGGCGGTGAGCATGCCGGCTGTCTCGGGATCGACCTCGGCGAGCGGCACCCGCGGGGGTGGCGGCAACGCCAGCGCGGCGGCGGCGGCGTCGGCCAGCTCGCCCGACGGGCACGGGTCGTCGTCGGCGACGTTGTAGACCCGGGCCGGCGCAGCGGCGTCGGCGCAGGCCAGGAGCGCGGCCACCAGATCGTCGACGTGGATCCGGCTGACCGCGGTGGTGCCGTCGCCGATCACGCGGTAGGTGCCGGCGCGCAGCCGGGCCAGCACGCCGCGGCCGGGGCCGTAGATGCCGGGCGCGCGCACGACGACCGTCGACGCGCGGGCGGCGCCGATCGCGGCCTCGGCGGCGACCCGGGCGTGGCCGGCCGCGGTGGTCGGCGCGATCGCGAAGTCCTCGTCGACCCAGGCGCCGGCCGCCGGCGCGTAGACGCCGGTGGTCGAGACGTAGACGATCCGCGCGACGCCGGCGCGATCGGCCGCGGCCACCAGCGCCTGCTCGCCGCTGCCGCGCGCGTCGATCGGCGGCGCGGTCACGATGACCCGGTCGCCGGCCATGAACAGATCGGCCAGGGTCGACGGCAGCGTCAGGTCGACGCCGCACACGTCGAGCGCGGCGCGCCGGCGGGTCGCGATCACCTCGTCGCCGCGCTCGGTGAGCGCCGCGACCAGCCGCGCGCCGGTGTAGCCGGCGCCGATGACGATCGTGCGGCTCATGGCAGGAGCGCGCACTGCGGCGCCAGCTCGAGGGCCTTGGTCTTGGCGGCGTCGGCGGCGTCGGCGTCGCCGAGCTTGGCCTCGCACGCCGCGAGGATCGCGTAGAGCTGGGCGCGCGCGCCCGGCCCCAGCCGCATGTCCTTGAGCCGCGGCGTCACCAGCGCCTTGGCGCCGGCGGCGTCGCCCTCGGCGAGCAGCACCCGGGCCTCGCACTCGGCGGCGATCAGCTCGATGCCGCGGCCGGGCAGCAGCATCGTGAACGGCTTGACCACCTGCTCGTAGGTCGCGCGCGCGGCGACGGCGTCGCCGAGCCGGGTCCGCGCCTCGACGTCGGCGGCGCCCCACAGCAGCTGCCAGCTGCGCGACTTGCGCTTGCCCGGCGTGACGCCGGCGGCCTTCAGCGCGGCCAGCGCGTCGGTGGGGCGACCCAGCTGGTTGAACGCCATGGCGCGGTAGATCTGCAGCGAGGTGGTGCCGGTCGACAGCCAGCGGCGCGCCAGCTCCTCGTCGGCCAGCGCCAGCAGCGGCTCGGGCTCGCCGATGCCGGCGTAGCGCGCGGCGGCGGCGTGGACCCGCAGCCGGCGGAAGCCCAGCCACATCGCCAGCGCGACGAACATGAACAGCGCCGCCAACACCCGCGCGGCGCCGGTGGCGTCGGAGGTGACGGTGAACGTCACGTAGACCAGCACCAGCGCCACCGGCACGACGACCGCGTCGCCGTAGTAGCGCATCCAGCGCGGCAGCGTCACGCCGGCCTCCGCAGGTGGCGCGCGACCAGGAGCGCCAGCTCCAGCGCCTGCTCGTAGTTGAGCCGCGGATCGACCCGCGACTTGTACGCGCGCTCGAGGTCGATCTCGGCCAGGCCGCGGGCGCCGCCGATGCACTCGGTGACGTCCTCGCCGGTCATCTCGAAGTGGACGCCGCCGAGGTGGCCGCCGAGCTGGCGGTGCAGCCGGAAGCTGTCCTCGATCTCGGAGAGGATCTTGTCGAAGCGGCGGGTCTTCACGCCCTGCGGCGTGGTCTCGGTGTTGCCGTGCATCGGATCGCACATCCACAGCACGGTGCGGCCGGTGGCGCGCACCGCCTCGACCAGCGCCGGCAGGTAGGTCTCGACCTTGCCGGCGCCCATGCGGTGGATCAGCGTGATCCGGCCGGGCTTGTGCGCGGGGTCGAGCACGGCGAGCAGCTCGGTCAGCCACTCGCGGGTCATCGCCGGGCCGATCTTGACGCCGAGCGGGTTCTCGATGCCGCGGTGGTACTCGACGTGGCCGCCGTCGACGGCGGCGGTGCGCATGCCGATCCACGGCATGTGGGTCGACAGGTTGTACCAGCCGGGGCGGCGCGGCACGGTGCGGGTCTGCGCCGCGTCGTAGGGCAGCGCCAGCGCCTCGTGGCTGGTGTAGAAGTCGACCCGCTTGAGCGGCGTGGCGTCGATGCCGGTGACCGCGGTGACGAACGAGATGCCCTCGCGGATCTGATCGACGATGCGGTGGTACTCGTCGACGTGGCGGGCGCCGTGGGCGAACGAGATGTCCCAGTACTCGGGGTGGTGCAGGTCGGCGAAGCCGCCGTCGGCCAGCGCGCGCACGAAGTTGAGCGTCAGCGCCGCGCGCTCGTAGCCGCGCAGCAAGAGCGTCGGATCCGGCGTGCGATCCTCCTCGGTGAACGGCTCGCGGTTGACGCTGTCGCCGCGGTACGACGGCAGGCTGACGCCGTCCTTGGTCTCGAGGTCGGCCGAGCGCGGCTTGGCGTACTGGCCGGCGATCCGGCCGATGCGCACCACCGGGCGCCGGGTGCCGTGGACCAGCACCAGGCTCATCTGCATCAGGATCTTCAGCTTGGCCGAGATCGACTCCGACCGGCAGTCGTCGAAGCTCTCGGCGCAGTCGCCGCCCTGCAGCACGAACGCCTCGCCGCGCGCCGCGGCGGCGAGCTGGGTGCGCAGGCCCTCGACCTCCCACGACGTCACCAGCGGCGGCAGCTGCCGCATCTCGGTGAGCACGCGCGCCAGCGCCGCGGGGTCGGGATAGCGCACCGACTGCGCGACGGTCTTGGCTTGCCACGATTCGGGAGTCCAGGCGGTCACGCGCGCAGCCTAGCAGGTTGCCGAGGAACGCCGCAGGCGTTCCGAAGTCAACCTGCCCCGTGCCCGTGCCCGTGCCCGTGCCCGTGCCCGGTCTGCGCACGCGTTCGCGATCTTCCTCGGAGAATGGCGCCCGACCGCTCCGCGGCGGCCGGTGAGGAAGCGTCAGCTACGGCGTCGCCCCGCAGGCGCCGTCGAGCACCGCCGCCAGCTCGGCGAGCATGACGGGGGCGAGCGCACCCTGGCCGGGCGCGCCGGTGGCGACGACGGTGCCGCGCGCGTCGACCAGATCGTCGCCGACCTGGCGGTAGCGCGCGGTCGAGGTCCGGGCCGGGATCACCGCGCCACTCGCCACCGTATAGATCAGCGTGCCGGTCGCGGCGCGGAGCTGGCCGCTGGCGAACGTGCAGCGCAGGCGGCCGGCGGCGTCGTACGCGGCGAGCCCGCCGCCGAACCCGACCTCCTTGATGTCCCAGATGACGGTGCCGTCGCCGTCGCCGTTGGCGGTGGCGTGCGGGTCGCCCTGGCGCGCCAGCAGCACGTGGGCCGAGCCGGTGGTGGTCGCGGTCGGCACGAAGTCGAGGAAGGTGCCGGCCGGATAGGCGGCGGCGTCGACCTCGAGGCCGGTGACGGTGCAACCGACGCACGCCGACTTGGCCGGGACCAGGTCGGCCGTCGACGTGGCGGTCGCGGGATCGAGCTCGGCGCAGGCGCCGGCGGCGAGGGTGGTCAGCGAGAGGGCGAGGGCGATCGTGGGCTTCATCGGTGGCTCCGGTGTTGGGCGAGCGGTCGACGCCGCTCCCCTGACACGTGGCCGGGGGCGCGCGGCGGTTCACCGAAATCGACACGCGGCGGTGCGGCGGCGGATTCGCGGGTACGCTCCACGCGATGCCCCGCGCCCGCGTCGCCGTCGCCCTCTTGCTGTGCGCGTGCGGCGCGCACCCGCGCCCCGCGCCGACCGGCGGCGCGCCCACGCCGGCGGTCAGCGCCGCGGCGCCCACCACGCACGTCGGCTGCGACGGCGCGCGCTGGCCGGGCGCCGCGGATGCGCCGCGCGACCGGCGCGGCGATCGCCCGGTCGGCGCGCGCACCGTCGCGCTGAACGGCCTGACGCTCGAGGTCTGGTACCCGGCGCGGCCGGGCAGCGAGGTCGGCGTCGCCCCGGTGCAGTACGACCTGCGCGAGCGCATGCCGCCGGCCGAGGCGGCCAAGATCCCCGACGCCGACAACGCGTGGCTGCCGTGCGCCTGCGCGCGCGACCTCCCGGTCGATGACACGCTCGGCCCGCTGCCGGTGATCGTGTTCCTGCACGGCGCGGCCAGCTTCCGCGCGCAGAGCGTCACGCTCACCACGCACTGGGCCAGCCGCGGCTACGTCGTCGTCGCGCCCGACCTGCCGGGCATCGGGCTGTACGAGACGCTGGGCGGGGGCAGCGTCGAGTTCCCGCTCGGCGTCGCCACCGAGGTGGTGGGCGCGGTGGTCGCGGCGGGGCCGGGCGATCCGCTGGCGTTCGTGCGGCCGCAGCTGGCGCCGCGGGTGGCGCTGGTCGGGCACTCGCTGGGCGCGATGCTGATGGGCACCGCCAGCGAGGCGCCCGGCGTCGCGGCGATGGTGTCGCTGGCCGGCGCTGGCGCCGCCGCGCCCGAGGTGCCGCTCCTGGTCGTGGCCGGCGACCGCGACGGCGTCGTGCCGTACGCGGCGAAGCGCGACGCGGCCCGCGACGCGCCCGATCCGCGCAAGCGCTTCGTCGGGCTGCGCGGCGCCGGCCACCTGGCGTTCAGCGATCTGTGCGCGCTGGGCGCCGATCGCGGCGGCGCGCTGGCGATCGCCAAGGCCCACGGCGTCGCGGTGCCGCCGGTGCTCGACACGCTGGGTCGCGACGGCTGCGGCGGCGACGCCGCGCCGCTGGCCGCGACCAACCCGCGGCTGCTGGCCGCGACCACCGCGTTCCTCGACGAGGCGTTGCAGTGCGCCGACGCCGGCGCGACGTGGCGCGGGCTGGCGGCCGATCCCGCGGTCGAGCTGATCCCCGCGCCGTGACGCCGCGCCGGCGCCGGCCTACAGGCCGAGCCGCGTCGTCAGGTACGCCTTGCGATCGGTGACGAACGCGCGGGCCTCGGCGACCGCGGCCTCGAACCGGCCGAGGTTCTCGAGCGACGCGCCGGTGAGCGGGCGCGAGTGCATCGTCGCCACCGCGCGATCGATGCGCGCCTGCAAGGTCGGCACGTCCCACGCGTCGCGCGCCACCCGCACCAGCTCGGCGCGGAAGCGGGCCGCCAGGGCCGGGATGCGGTCGACGCGATCGCACAGGTAGCCGGGCGGCGCGCTGCCGCCGGTGCCCCACGGATCGGTGTGGATGTCGAACGGATCCATGTCGGCGTGCCAGTACGGCCAGTTGACGCCGTGGGTGAGCAACACGAACTTCCCGCCCGGCGGGTGGTACAGGTAGAAGTTCCACGCGACGATCGCGTAATTGTCCCACAGCGCGGCGACCATCTCGACGGCGTAGTTGGTGAGGAAGCGATCGAGATCGAGCAGCGGCGCGAGCGTGGCCTCGAGCTGCGCGTCGGGCGTGTCCATCACCGCCGCGGTCAGCGCCTCGAGGTCGGCCCGCGATCGGCCATCGACGACCTCGTCGCGCAGCTCGGCGGCGGCGGCGCCCTTGGGGAAGTCCCACGGGCCCTCGTAGACGTTGCCGCTGCCGTCGCCGAAGTGCGCCGCGAGGTAGTCGTCGTTGGTCGGCTCCTCGATCACGAACAACCCCTTGTCGACGCCGTTGAAGCGCAGCGTCGCGTGGGCGGTGCGCGGCGCCGGCAACCCGGCGCGTCGGTACACCTCGTACGACAGGTGGCCGGTGAGCAGCGACGGATCCTCGATCGCGTTGTCGATCGTCAGCTTCTCCAGCCCGTCGAGCCGCTGCCCGGGTACGAACTCGTTGAACTTCACCGTGAAGCCGGACTTGCCGGACAGCGGTCGCCGGCTCGACGCGCCCTTCTTGCGCAGGCCGACCTGCGCGATCACCGCGCCGTCGAACGTGATCGTCGCCGGCACCCGCACGGTCGAGCCGTCGTCGTCGAGCGTGCCGAGGTGCTGCGCGTCGACGGTCAGCTCGATCGCGTGCAGCACGTCGGGCGCGAACACCGCCGCGCCGGCCGGGGTGCCCGCGGCGTCGACGCCGGCGTCGCCGTCGCCAGGGCCGCCGTCGGGGCCGTCGCCGCCGCTGCTGCCACAGGCCAGCGCCGTCGAGGCCACCACCGCGAGGAGGGCGCGCGCGTGCATCGGCCGAGCGTACCGGAGCCGCCGCGGGGCGACCAGCGCCGTGATCGGGGCTACGGGCCGCCCGGCATGCCGGTCACGCCGAGCTGCACCATCCACGTCGGCGCGACGTGCTCGGTCGCGTTGTTGGCCAGCACCGTGTACTTGTCGAGGTCGCCGACCTGCATCGCGCTGTAGACGATCGCGACGTCGACACCGAGCCGCTTGCTTGCGCCCAGGTACGTGTCGACGCCGAGCCGCGCGGCCCAGCCCCAGTCGGTGTAGCTGTCGTCGGTGCCGAGCCGGCGCGCGACGTCGTCGCAACCGCCGCAGCCGAGCAGCGCGGTCGACGCCACCCACACCGCCGCGGTCGGGCGCACTGACCACCGCCGGCCGTGGGCTACCTGCGGGCTCAGCTCGAGCCCGACGTCGAACCAGTCGAACACCAGCGCGCGCTCCTGCGCGAGTCCGGCCGCGGCGCCGACGATCGGCGTCGAGGTCAGCGCCAGCCGCACCAGGATCCCGGCCAGCGGGCGTCCGAACCGGCCCTCGAGCGCGACGCCGAGCGAGCCGCCGGCCGGGGTGGCGCTGCCGCCGGCGTCGTTCGAGGTGTAGCTGGGGCCGACCTGGCTGGTCCGCGACCAGCGCGCGAGGCGGAGCCGGCGCGCGACCTTGGCGCTCGGGCTGCACACCGCCTCGCAGGTGGTGTCGCACGAGGCCACGGTGTCGGGTTCGCCGGGGCCGTCGCAGTAGCAGTGCAGCTCGAGGCAGACAGCGGTGACCTCGTCGGCGGCGCCGCCGCGCGCGAGGACCAGCATGGCGACGACCGCGCCAACCAAGGCGACCCGCATCCGTCGATCCTACACCCCGGCGAGCGGTCACCACCGCCGATCGCGATCGCGGTATACGAAGGTGTGTCCGCGAGCGAGGTCCTGGCCGGCGTCCGAGCGCAGGTGGCGCAGGTGTCGGCGTGGCCGGGCAGCGAGCCGCGCCCGGTGCCGTGGCCGGGGCTGATCGTCGTGGTCGTCGGCGTCGCCGTCGGCGTGGCGGCCTGGCTGTGCGGCCGCGGCATGCTGGCGATCGGCGTGGCCCCGGCGATCGCCGGCGTCGTCGCGATCGTCGCCGCGGTGCTGTTCGGCGCGGCGGTGATCGAGCGCGGCATGGCCGGCGCGTTCGATCGCTGGCTCGGCACGCGCTGGGCGCCGCTGGCCACCGGCGGCACGCTGCTCTTGCGGGTGGTCGCGCTGTGGTCGACGGCGCCGGCCTCGTGGTGGGCCGCGGTGATCGTGCCCGCCGGCGCCGGCCGGCTGGCCGCGGTGGCGTTGCAGCGGCTGGGCGACGTCGCGCCGCCGCCGCGCGGTCGCTCGTTCGTGCTGCGCGGCGTGTCGGCCGTCGAGCTGGTCGCCGCGTGCGCGGTGGTCGCGGCGCTCGCGGTCGCCGCCAGCGGCGGCGCCGGCCTCGCGGTGCTGGGCGTCGCCGCGGTGATCGCGGTCGTGCTGGGCCTGGCGCTCGAGATGGGCGAGGGCGAGCTGGCCGCCGACTCGCTGGCGGTGGCGGCGGCGGCGGTCGAGCTGGCGGTCGCGGTCGGCTTCGCGGCGGTCGCGCCGGCGATCCGCTCGCCGTTCGTCGGCTAGCGGCGGCGGGCCCGGGCGCGGCCCGGGGATCACGGCAGCGCGGCGAACCAGTCGAGGCACACCGGGCCGAGGTTGGCGTTGTAGTAGCCGCAGTGCGGCGCGTCGGGCGCGTGGACCACCGCGCAGTCGTGGGCGGGGTCGGCGTCGAGCAGCGCGCACAGGTCGGTGAACGGGCCCGCCGGCACGACGTCGCGCTCGCAGCGGTTGGCCAGGTCGTCCTGCCAGCGCTCGCCCTCGGTGACCAGCTTCCAGTGCGGCACGGCGAAGCTGGCGGCGCTCACGCCGGCGGCGAAGCGCGGCCCGGCGGCGTCGCGGGTGACGATCGAGTCGAACTCGACGCAGTCGCCGTCGCCGCAGTCGCCGGGATAGGCGAGCGCGGCGTGGGCCGGATCGCAGGCGCACTGGCCGCCGTCGCTGGCGCTGCAGGCGTGGGCCGCGGTCGGCGCCGCGCGGGTGTACGCGTGCGCGACCCGCCGGTGCCGGGTGGCGCAGCTCGGGCTGGTGCCGGCGCCGACGAACGCGTCCTGGGCGCGGACGTCGATCACGCCGTCGCTCATGCACGCGGCGTTCTTGCCGGTGCCCAGCCAGCCCGCGTCCTCGGCGTAGCGGGCGGCGACCACCGGGTAGCGGGTCGCGCCCATGCTGCAACCGCCGAGCAGCAGGTTGACGCCGGACCACACGCCGAGGTCGCCGCCCGGGCGCAGCCGCGTCAGCGCGGCGGTGACCACGCGCTGGTCGCGCTCGGGGGCGCCCAGCGACGTCGGCAGGATCTCCCCCGGGTAGATCGGCTGGGCGCACAGGATGATCGTGCGGGGGTAGGCCGCGAGCAGCGCGGTGGTCGCGTCGATCAGCGCCGGCGTGTCGCAGTCGTAGGCCGACCAGTACAGGAACAGGTCGTCGCACGGCGCCGCGGCGGTGCACTGATCGCCGCGGTAGCGTGCGCGGTACTGGCACGCGCCGCACCGCGGATCGGCGGCGTCGGCGCCCTCGCAGCGCCGGTTGAAGGCCTGGCAGTCGTCGAGGTAGACCGCCGCGGTGTCGACGATCGTCGGCGCGGCGTCGACGCTGGCGTCGGGGACGGCCGGCGCGTCGGGCGCGGCGTCGGGCGGCTGGCCGCCGCCGCCGCTGCACGCGGCGAGCGCGGCGAACACCAGCGATCCCCAGGTCAGGCGCGTCATGGCCGGATCGACCCGGCGAGCGGGCCGAGGTTAAGGCTACCATCGCCGGCGATGAGCCCGCGCGATCGCGCCGCGCCCGACGCGCCACCGCGCCGCCCGCGCGCGTCGAGCCACGGCGCCCGCGCCGGCCGCGCGCGCCTGCTGATCACCGCCGGGCTGCCGTGGCTCGGGGCGCAGCCGATCGCCGCGCGCGCGACCGCCGTCACCTTCCGCGATCCGGCGACCGGGACGCAGCACGTCGTCGATCGCGCGGCGCTGGCCTCCAGCACGCGCGCGCTCAAGCGGCTGCTCGGCGAGCACCGCGCGGCGCTGGCCGAGGTCGTCGGCGACGTCGCGGCGTGGCAGGCCGGCGTCGAGGCGGCGCTGGCGGTGGCCAAGCGCGCGATCCACGACGGCGAGCGCGGGTTGCCGTGGTGGCCGGCCAGCCACCCGGCGGCGCTGGCGCGGCCCGCGGCCGCGCTGGCCGAGGCGGCGCCGGCGCTGGCACCGACGATCGGCGCGCTCGGCTGGGTGCGGGTCGCGGCGCCCGCGGCGCTGGCGATCGATCTGCGCTGGCTCGATCGCCACCGCGCGGCGCTGGCCGAGCTGGCGCGCCACGTCGCCGATCCGATCGCGGTGACGCTGGCGCTGCGGCGGCTGGCCGAGCTCGACGGCGACCGCCTGGTCGATCCGCTGGTGGCGGTGCTGGGCACCGCGGCGGTGCACGAGGTGCCGACCGAGGCGCGCGACGTGTTCAACGCGTGCGGCGCGCGGCTGGCCGGCACCGACGCGGCGCGCTCGATCGCGCTGCCGAGCGAGCGGCTCGGGCCGATCGTGCTGGCGTGGGCGGCCGCGCTGGCGGCGCGCCCCGAGGACGAGCGCCGCCGCGCGCTGCGGGCGCTGGCGGTGCTGCGGCTCGACGCGTGCGCCGCCGCGTGGGCCGCGACCTGGGCCGACCTGGCGCCGGTGCGCGAGCGGCTCGAGCGCGCGCGCCCGCTGTCGTGGGACGAGGTGCGGACGCTGCGCGCGCGGGTCAGCCGGGTCGCCGCGGGCGCACCCGGCGCGCTGTCGCCGCACCTGCTGGGGGCGCTGCTCGCCGGGCCGCTGTACGACGGGCTGATCGCGCTGGTCGCCCGGTTGCCCGACGGCGGCAACGTCACGCTGCGGGCCGAGGCGATGATCGACCTGCACACCGATGCGGTCGACGCGCCGCGAGCGCGGTGGCTGCTGGCGCTGATCGAGGGCGCGCTCGAGGTGCTCGGCGTCGACGGCTGGCCGCGGTTGTGGGGGGAGGCGCTGGCCCGGTCGTACTTCCACACGCCGGCGCGGCGGCTCCCGCAGCGTGCGCAAGCGGTCCGGCTGGGGCAGGTGATGGCGCGGCTGCTGCTCGAGGGGCGCGAGGATCTCGACGCCGTCGATCGCCAGGCCGAGGTCATCGCCGCGACCGACGACGTCGAGGGCGCGCTGGCGCGGCTGGCGGTGCTGCGGACGGCGGTCGGGCTGCCGTGGGAGGAGGGCGTGGGCGTCGCGCTCGCGCTGGGGCCGACGCTGCCCACCTTCACCGCGGTGGCGACCGCGCTCGCGCGCAGCGGCGACGAAGATCTGGTCGCCGCTGCCGCCGCGTCGTGCGCCGTGCTCGGCGCAGGTGGCATCGAGATCGTGCGCGCGCTGGTGATCGCCGACGACCGCGCGCGGCTGATGCGCGCCGCGGCGCGCCTGACCCTGGCCAAGGCCTGGCGGCTGCCGGTGCCGGTGTTGCCGCCGCTTCCAGGTCCCCGGCCGACCGCCGCGCACGATCGCTACCCGGCGCCGCTCCGGCCGGCGCTCGCCGTGCTCGACGCGCTCGACGCGGGCGACGCCGCGGCGGCGATCCTGGCCGAGACCTTCCCGCCGCCCGACGCCACGCGCCGCGAGCTAGCGGCGATCGACGCGCGGCTCGCCGCGGGCCACGGCGGCGAGCGGCTGGCCCGGCGCGCGGCCAACCTGCGGGCGCGGTTGGCGACGCCACCGACCCCGACGCCGGCGCGCATCGCGCGCCTGATCGCGCGGCTCGAGCTGGCGATCGCGACGACCCGCTTCGATCGCTGGGCCGCGGCGCTGGCCGCCGCGGTCGACGCGGCGATCGCCGACGGCTTCGAGCTCGCGACCGCGGCGCCGCCGTGGTTGTTCGATCCACGCTACCGCAAGGCGCTCGCCGGTCTGGTCGGACTCGACGGCGACATCCGGCGGCTCGCGCGCGACCTCCTGATCGCGCGCAGCGGGCCGCCGCCCTGGGATCTGCGCGATCGGCCGTGGAACCGCCGCTGGCTGGCGCGGGTCGGGCCGCGCGTCGAGCTCGGCCCGTGGCTCGACGGCATCGGGCCGCGCGCGGCCGGCACCGGCGTCGGCCGCCTGACGCTCACGCTCGAGGACGATCCCCTCGAGGTCCTGCGGATGGGCGAGCACTACGGCACGTGCCTGTCACCCGGGGACATCAACTACTTCGCGACCGTGGTCAACGCCGCCGACGTGAACAAGCGCGTCATCTACGGTCGCACCGACGACGGCCGCGTGCTCGCGCGGTGCCTGATCGGCCTGACCGACGCGGGCGGCATCGTCACGTTCAACTGCTACAGCCACGGCCGGCTCGGCACGACCGAAGAGGTCGCGGCGTTCGTCGCCGAGCTGGCCCGCCAGATGGGCGCGGTGGTCGTCCCGCGCGGCGAGATCCGGCCGCTCGCGACCGGGCGCTGGTACGACGACGGCCCGCGCGACCTCACCGGCGCCTACGCCTTCCTGGCCGACGGCGCGCCGTTCCGCGCCGGGCTGGCCACGGTCCCCCACGACGCTGTGCTCGAGCACCTGCGCGCCGCGTTCGCGCCGCTGCCGCTGGCGGGGCTGGCGCTGTCGCTGGTGCTGCCGCTGCCCGAGGTGCAGCAGCGCCCGTCGCTGATCGAGCCGCTGCTGCCGCTGCTCGCGGCCAGCGACGACGTGCCGCGCGCGACGCTGCTGCAGGCGGTGCGCCTGGCCGAGCGCGCCGGCGTCACCGATCGCCTCGGCGCGCGCTGCGTCGACGCGCTGCTCGCCGGCGGCCCCGAGCTGATCTTCGAGGATGACGCCGTCGAGTGGCTCGCGACGCGCGCGCCGATGCGGCTGCTGGCGACCTTGCGCGCGGTGCGACGCCGGGTTGCGCCGTGGGTCATGCCGTGGTGGACCTACGCGTTCGCCCGCGGCCTCGAGGCCGTGCACCGGCGCAGCCGCGCCATCGCCCACTACCAGCAGGTGCTGGCCGGTGGCGTCGGCGCGCCGCTGCGCGAGCGCTGCCAGGCCCGCCTGCAGGCCCTGCAGCGCTGATCATCCGCGCCGACGCAGCTCATCCGCGCGGGCGCAGCTCGACCACCGTCGCGCCCCAGCCTCCCCGTCGCTCGTCGGCCAGCGCGAACGCCGCCACCGCCGGGTGGCGCCCCAGGATCGCGTGCACCCGCTCGCGCAGCACGCCCGTGCCCTTGCCATGGACGATGCGCACCCGCGCGAACCCCGCCGCCTGCGCCGCCTCGAGGTACTCGGGCACCAGCGACCCGATCTCCCGCGGCTGGAAGTGATGCAGATCGAGCTCGTCCGTTACCGCCACCGCCACCACCTCCTCGTCCCCCGCGCCCGTCTCCGTCTCCGTCTCCGTCTCCGTCTCCGTCTCCGTCTCCGTGCCCGTGCCCGTGCCCGTGCCCGTGCCCGTGCCCGATCCGGATCCCGTCTCCGCCCCCGTCTCCGCCCCCGTCCCCGCCCACCACCGCCTGATCCGCCCGATCACCCCGGCCACGGCCCGCTCGGCGCGAAGACGTGCGTCTTGGCCCGCAGCTCGGGCGGCAGCCGCGCGTCCAGGATCGGGCCGACCTCGCCGGGCTGGTACAGCTGCGAGACGTGCATCAACGCCAGCGCCGGCGTCGCCGCGAACGCGTCGGCGCGCTCGACGATCTCGTCGAGGTGGACGTGGCAGCCGGCGCGCGCGGCCTCGCGCGACTTGCGGTCGTCGAGAAACGTCGACTCGAGGATCAGCGTGCGCGCCCCCAGCACCTCGGGGCTGTGATCGATCACCGAGACCAGCGTGTCGGTCAGGTACGCCAGCTCGGCGCGCTCGGCGCGATCGAACAGATCCTCGCCCGCGGCGCGGCGGCGGGCGATCTCGGGCCCGGGCAGGTCGTGGAAGTCGCGCTTGAGCTTGTCGACCTGCCGGCACAGCAGGAACCCCAGCGACGGCACCGGGTGGAAGGTCTTCACCGCGCGCACGATCAGATCCTTGCGCAGCGCGTAGGTGTCGCCCGGCCGCAGGCCGATCGGCTCGATCGCCAGCGGCCAGCGCTGCAGCGACGCCATCGCCGTCAGCCCGGCCTGCAGATCGTCGACGATCTCGGCCGGCATCACGACCTTGAGCGGGCTCTTCTTGCCGTGCAGCGCGCGGATGCCGAGGAACGTCGTCAGCGCGCCGACGTGATCGGCGTGGCCGTGCGACAGGAACAGCGTCCCGACCGCCGACGCCGAGCGCAGCGCGATGCCGACGTCGAACACGCAGTCCAGCTCGGGCACGTGGATCGACGTGTAGACGCCGCCCAGCGACATCCCGCGCAGCGTGAACGGGCCCGCGCGCAGCTCGGCGAGGACCGGCACGGCCCTACTGGACCGTCAGCGCGATCTGCTTCCAGACCACGCCGCCCTTGCCGTCGCGCACCACCACGATCAGCGGCCCGTCGACCGCGTCGGTGGGGACCGCCAGCTCGCACGGGTTCGACTGGTAGTACTTGATGTCGCCGACCGGCGTGTACCAGGCGAAGCGGGTGTCGTCGGTGGTGGCCGGATCGGTCGTGACCGACAGCGCGACGGTGGCGCCGCGCGTGACCGTCGCGCCGTCGAGGGCCGACGCGCCGCCGACGTCGAGGGCGGTCAGCGCCGGGTTGGCGGCCGCCACGTCGATCACCGCCATCGCCTTGATCGCGGTCAGGGGCCCGGACGCGGTCTCGACCGTCACCGAGGCGGTGTCGACCGGCGGGATGTCGCCGCGGTCGGGCAAGGTGGCGGGCGCTGTGTAGGTCGCGCCGGTGGCGTCGCCGGCGATCGTGCCCAGCGGCGCCACGCCGGGGTAGGCCTCGACCAGCGCCCAGGCGCTCGGCGGGGCCATCACCACGCCGCTGGCGTCGGCCAGCACCACGCTCAGCGCCGCGGTCCCGCCTGGAGGGACGATCGGCGGGTCGGACACCACCGCCACGATCGTCGGCTTCTCGAGCTGGTTGGGGGTCGCGAAGTCGGTGCAGGCGGCGGCGAGGAGGGCCGGGATCAGGACGAGGCGGGACATCGTGGGGCGCTCATTATAGCGGTGTCCGGTCAACCGGCACGCCGCCGGCGCACGGCCGGTGCTACCATCGCCCGACGCCGTCGGCCGCGACGGCTGGAGGCTCGATGCTCTGGTACGTCCTCGCCGTCGTCGGCGCTCTATTCTTGCTGTCGTTGATCCTGCCGGTGACCCGGCGGGTGTGGGCGTTCACCCTCTTCACCTGGAAGTACATCGGCCTATGGCTGCTGGACGTGACCCGGCTCCGCCTCGTCTGGTTCAAGCTCACCGGCAAGGGTGACAAGTACCGCCGGCTCGGGCGCCCGGTCCTGCTCCGCAAGTTCTGCGAGGACATGGGGCCGACGTTCATCAAGTTCGGGCAGATCATCGCGTCGTCCGCCGGCCTGTTCCCCGACGCCTACGTCAAGGAGTTCGCCAAGGTCCTCGACCGGGTCCGCCCGTTCCCGTTCCCCGAGGTGCAGAAGATCCTGCAGGAGGACCTCGGCCCCGAGCGCGCCGCGCGGCTGACCAAGATCGTCGAGAAGCCGCTGGCCTCGGCGTCGATCGCCCAGGTCCACACCGCCGAGCTCGACGACGGCACCCAGGTGGTGTTCAAGGTCCAGCGGCCCGGCATCGACAAGCGCTGCGCCGCCGACATGAAGATCATGCGGTTCATGGCCCGGGTCCTGTCCAAGCTCAAGCGCGACGCCGAGCTGGCCAACCCGGTGGGCGTGATCGACGACTTCACCGCGACCCTGTCGGAGGAGCTCGACTTCCGCAAGGAGGCCGCGAACCTGTCGCGCTTCAACGAGATCATGAAGGAGCTGGGCCACGGCAACATCCACGCGCCGGTGCCCCACGACGGCCTCGTCACCAAGCGGGTGCTGGTGATGACCCGCTTCAGCGGCGTCCGCGTCGATCAGTACGACGAGATCGCCCGCCGCGGCATCAACGGCGAGGAGAAGCTGGTGGCCGGGCTGCGCGCCTGGTTCCAGTGCGTCGTGTTCTACGGCTTCTTCCACGGCGACGTCCACGCCGGCAACCTGATGCTGCTCGACGACGGCGACATCGGCTTCCTCGACTTCGGCATCGTCGGCCGCTTCGACGACGGCCAGCGCTTCCTGGTGACCGACTACATGATCGCGTTCTCGAGCGGCAACTACAAGCGGCTGGCCGAGGTCATCGTCGAGATGGGCGGCACGCTGTCGCAGCAGAAGCTCGACATGGACGCGTTCATCAAGGACCTCGGCGAGACCTACTCGCCGCTGCTCAAGCTGTCGTTCGCCGAGGTCAACTACGCCGACTTCTTGCCCGGCATCCAGCGCACCGCGACCAAGCACCGCGTGCGCATGCCCAAGGAGTTCATCCTCATCACCAAGCAGCTGCTGTACTTCGACCGCTACGCCAAGGCGCTGGCGCCCAAGCTCAACGTCTTCACCGACCCGCGGCTGATCTTCTCGATGATGGCCGACATCCAGAAGGTGCGGGCGCAGTTCGGCGCCGACGGCAAGCCCAAGGCGAAGGCCTCGGCCTGAGCCGCCTGGCGCGCGCGTAGCCGGCGTCACATCGACCCGGCGGCGCGCCGGCGCCGCGCTACCGTCCGGCCATGCACCGCTCGCTGGTCGTGGTCGTGATCGCGTTCGTCGCCGCGTGCGGCGACGATGGTGTCGCGCGTGATCCCGTCGACGCCGCCCCGGTCGTCACCTGCGGCCCGCCGTCGGACGCCGACGTCGCGGTCCAGCTCGCCGCGCTGCCCGGCGTGACCGTGGTCGAGGCGCCGGCCGCCCACGCGCCGGGCTACCGCTACTTCCGGCTGCAGTGGACCCAGCCGGTCGACCACGCGCACCCCGACGGCGCGACCTTCACCCAGCAGGTGTCGCTCCTGCACCGCGACCTCGCGCGTCCGACGGTCGCGTTCACCACCGGCTACGAGGACTACCAGCGCGACTACCTGTCGGAGCCGGCGGCGATCATCGACGGCAACCAGGCGTCGATCGAGCACCGCTTCTTCGGCGCGTCGCGGCCGGCCGGCGCGGCGTGGGACTTCCTGACCGTCGCGCAGCAGGCCGCCGATCAGCACGCGATCATCGCCGGCCTGCGCTGCGTCTACCGCGGCCCGTGGGTGTCGAGCGGCGGCTCCAAGGGCGGCATGACCGCGATCTACCACCGCCGCTTCTACCCCGACGACGTCGCCGGCACGCTGGCCTACGTCGCGCCGCTGTCGTTCGCGATCCCCGATCACCGCTACGACCCGTTCCTCGACGGCGTCATGCCGACCGCGTGCCGCGACGCGGTGCGCGCGGTCGCGACCGAGCTGCTGACCAACCGCCGCGCGGCGATGACCGCGCGGGCCCAGGCCGAGGTCGACGCCGGCGGCAGCCCGTACACGCGGATCGCGCTGGGCCCCGCCGTCGAGTCGGCGATCCTCGACCTCGAGTGGGCGTTCTGGCAGTACGGCGGCGTCGACGCGTGCGCCGCGGTACCGCCGACGACGGCGAGCGACGACGCGCTGTGGTCGTTCCTCGACCAGGTCTCGCCGGTCAGCTTCAGCGCCGACGCCGACACCGAGGCGTTCGAGGCGTACTTCTTCCAGGCCTACCGCGAGCTCGGCTCGCCCGGCACCGCGCGGGTGCGCGGCGACTCGCTGCCGCCGCACCTGGCGGCCCTGACCCAGTACCGCGAGGCCGACTACGTCGGGACGCTGCCGCTGGGCGTGCCGGTGCCGACCCACGACCCCGCGGTCATGGCCGACGTCGACGCGTGGCTGCAGGCCGAGGGCGCGCACGTCGCGTTCCTCTACGGCCAGTACGATCCGTGGAGCGGCGGCAAGTTCCGCCTGGGCCGCGCCACCGACGCGCTGTCGGTCGAGACGCCGCAGGGCACCCACGTCGACGGCATCGACGCGCTCGCGCCGGTCGACCGCGGCGCGGTGCTGACCAAGCTGTCGGCGTGGATCGGCGAGCCGCTCGGCGCCCGCTGGGCCGCGCGCCGGGTCGAGGTGGTCGCGCCGCCGGCCCGGCGGCGGCCGCTCTAGCCTCCTAGCCGGCGTCGCGGGCGCGCGCGATCGCGGCGGGCCAGTCGGTGCCGGCCGGCAGGCGGCCCTCGGCGTGGGTCGGCTTGCCGCCGCCGCGGCCGCCGGTGGCGCTGGCCAGGCGCTTGAGCAGCGCGCCGCAGTCGAGCGGCGAGCCCTCGGCGCGGGCCAGCAGCACCTGCGCGCCGTCGGCGCCGGTGGCGGCCAGGAGCGCGTCGCGCCCGGCGGCGGTCAGCGCCGCGGCCAGCGGGCGCAACAGCGCGGCGTCGTCGACGGTCGCGATCACCTCGCCCGGGCCTGGCGTCGGCGCCAGGCTGGCCGCCATCGCCACCGCCAGCCGCTCGCGCATCGCGGTCAGCTCGCCGCGGGCGTCGGTCAGCGCGCGGCGCAGCTTGTCGATCTGCGCCGGCACGTCGGCGGCGCCGCAGGTGAAGTCGCGCGCCACCGCGGTCAGCGTCGCCGAGTGCTCGGCGAGCAGGCCGCGGGCCCGGGCGCCGGCCGCGAAGTAGATCCGGGTCATGCCCTTGTAGCGCTCGGTGCCCAGGATGCGCATCGAGCCGATCTGCGCCGACCGCGTGCAGTGGGTGCCGCCGCACGGCGACACGTCGAAGTCGCCGATCGCGATCACCCGCACCTCGCGGTCGACCTTGGGCTCGCGGCGCAGCGGCAGCGCGGCCAGCTCGTCGGGCGTCGGCCACCACGCGCGGATCGCGACGTCGTCGTCGATCACCGCGTTGGCCAGCGCCTCGGCCGCGGCCAGCTCGCGCTCGGGCACCGCGTCGCGGGTCACGTCGATCGTGCAGTCGCGCTCGCCCAGCCGCGCCGACACCGTCGGCGCGCCCGCCGCCTCGATCAGCGCCCGCGACAGCAGGTGCTGGCCGGTGTGCAGCGCCATGTGCACCCGCCGCCGCGCGCGATCGATCGCGCCGGCCACCGCCGCGCCCACCGGCGGCAGCGCGCCGTCGACGAGGTGGTGGACCACGCCGGCGTCGTCGATCTGCACGTCGACCACCGGGTACGCGACCGCGTCGAGGCTCTCTGGCATCGTCTCGCGTCGCGGGGGGAGGCTCGATCCCGGCTTCGCCGGGATCGAGGGGGGCTCGGCGACGAGCCCCCTGCAACTCAGCGCGCCGCGATCGCCCAGCTGGCCGCCGGCCTCGGGGTAGAACGCCGAGCGATCGAGCACCACCGCCGGCTTGGTCGCGTACGCGGCGTGGGCGATCACGGTGGCGGTGAACTCGCGGGCCTGGGGCTCCTGCTGATCGAGACGGACGGTGGCCATCGCGCGCAGGCTACCCCGCCGCGCGCGCGCTGCGGTAGGGTGGGGCATGCGCCGCGCCGCCTCGTCGGTCTTCCTCCTCCTCCTCGCCGGCGCGCTCGCGTGCGGCGGCAGCCAGTCGGCGGGTGTCGACGCGCCCGCGGTGGTCGCCGGCACCGACACCACGGTCACCGGGTTCAGCGGCGAGCACGTCTACTTCGGCGATCCCAACCGCCGCACCGTCGACGCCGCCGTCACGTTCCCGGCGCCGGGGCTGCGCTACAGCGCGGTGACGCTGCACCTCGGGCTGCGCTGCCCGACCGGTGGCTGCGACTGGTGGGATCGCCTCGGGCGGCTGTCGCTGGTGGTCCCGGCCGCCGGCGCCGCGCCCGAGCGCGAGCTCGAGCTGGCGCGGTTCATCACGCCGTACCGGGTCGGCGGCGAGTTCACCGTCGACGTCACCGATCTGCAGCGCCTGCTCGAGGGGCCGCAGACGCTGCGGGTGTTCATCGACACCTGGGTCGGCCCCGGCCACGCCAACGGCGCCGGCTGGCTGGTCGACGCGCGCTTCGAGTTCGTCGGCGGGCTGCCCACGCCCGATCCGATCGCGGTGGTGCCGCTGTGGTCGCCGCAGCGCGTGGTCTACGGCGATCCGCTGCACCCGATCGACGTGGCTGCCACCGTCGACGTGCCCGCCGGCGCGACGGTCCGCGTGCGCTCGCTGGTCACCGGCCACGGCCAGGGCAACGCCGACAACTGCGCCGAGTTCTGCGCCCGCGATCACCAGGTGGCGGTCGGCGACGTCGTCGACACCCAGCGGATCTGGCGCGCCGACTGCGCCACCACGGCGGTGCCCGGCCAGCAAGGCACGTGGCAGTACCCGCGCGCCGGCTGGTGCCCGGGCGCGATGGTGACGCCGTGGATCACCGACGCCGCGCCGGCGCCGGGGCCGCTGACCGTGCGCTACGACGTGGCCGCCTACGAGAACACCTGCCGCCCGGACGCGCCGACCTGCGCCGGCTGCACGCTCGGCACCGGCTGCGCCTACGACGGCGGCGCGCACACCGAGCCGGGCTGGGAGCAGTCGGCGCTGCTGATCATCCAGCGGTAGCGCTGGCCGGGCGCAGGGCCTTCCACGCCCGGCGGGCGTCGTCGGCGCTCCACGCCGGCAGGCCCAGCGCGTCGAGCCGCTGCAGCACCTCGCGCATCGAGCGCAGGCGCAGCCGCGGGTCGGGCTGCATGCACTCGGTGATCAGCTCGGCCAGCGCGACCGGCACGTCGGACGCCAGCTTGCGCAGCGGCACCGGCGCCGCCTGCAGCTGCGCGCGGATCGTCGCGTCGGGGGTGGCGCCGCGGTACGGGAACTGGCCCGCGAGCAGCCCGTACCAGATGCAGCCCAGCGCGTAGATGTCGACCCGCTCGTCGGCGGCGCGCCCGCGCAGCACCTCGGGCGCGATGAAGCCCGGCGTGCCGATGATGACGCCGGTCTCGGACTGCGGATCCTCGGCGTCGGGGTCGCCGGTGACGGTGCGGATGCGCTTGACCAGGCCAAAGTCGAGGATCTTGACGACGTCGTGCTGGTTGCCGCGCACCGTCACCATCAGGTTGGCCGGCGCCAGGTCGCGGTGGACGATCTGCTTGTCGTGGGCCTCGCGCAGCGCCTCGGCGATCTGGCGCACGAAGGCGGCGGCGCGCGCCACCGGGATCGGGCCGTCGGCCACCAGCTCGCGCACGGTGACGCCGTCGAGCAGCTCCATCGCGTAGAAGAACAGGCCCTCGGCGGTGACCCCGAAATCGTAGACCGCGACGATGCTCGGGTGCTGCAGCTTGGCGGCCAGCCGCACCTCGCGCTCGAAGCGCGCCCGCGACGAGGCGTCGACCAGATCGCCGGCGAGGAGCTTGAGCGCGGCCGGCCGCCCCAGCAGCAGGTGCTGCGCGCGGTAGACCACGCCCATCGAGCCGCGGCCGATCTCGCCGTCGACGCGGTACTGCCCGAGCCGGGTCAGCGCCCGCAGCCGACGCCGGTGCGTCAACACCCAGGCCGCCGCACCCGCGCCGATCACCGCGATCACCGTGAGCCCCCCGCCGACCGCCAGCGGCGTCGTCGGCCACGGCGCGACGCTCGCGATCCCGACCCGGACCTGCCAGGTGCGTCCGTACAGCAGCAACGCGACGTCGCGGTGGGGGGCGCGGCTGGCGCGCTGGGCGCCGCCGGTGCGCCGCTCGTACAGCAGCGGGCCGCCCTCGCCGTCGAACACCGCGATCTCGTACTCGCCGCGATCGATCCGCTCGAGAGCCTCGCCCAGCATGTCGCCGACGCGGAAGATCAGGATCGCGCACCCGGCGACGGTGGTGCAGCGCGCGCCCGGGTCCTCGGGCACGCGGCCGCCGTGCCACACCGGGACGTAGAGGATCACCGACGCGATGTCCGCGGTGTCCTCGATCAGCCGGTAGCGCGGCGAGAAGACGGCCTGGCCGCTGCTGCAGGCTTGCTCGAACACCGCCGCCGCCTCGGGGCGCGACAGCACGTCGAAGCCGGTGGCGGGGTTGTCGGGGTACGCGTGGAGGATCGGCAGGTAGCGCGGGCGGGTGGCGGCCGGCACCATGCCGCTCGCCGTCGGCTCGCGGATCGTCCAGTCGGCGTGACCGTCGAGGCGCGCGCTGGCCTCGACCTCGGCCCGCCGGGCGTCGGGGACCAGCGGCGCCCACTCGATCGCGTAGATCCGCGGCGTGCGCTTCACCACCGACGCGGCGACCGCGTCGAAGGTGCCGCGGTCGATCACCGGCGCGTGGGCGACGAACGCACCGACCGTCTGCAGCGCCTCGGCGGGCAACCGGGCGCGCTCGGTGATCGCGAACTCGACGCGCTCGGTGATCCGCTCGAGCTGCCGGGCCTGCGCCGCCTGTGCGCGGCCGTGGACCACGCGCGTCGCGACGATCGTGCCGGTGACGCCGACGGCCGCCGCGACCATCGGGATCCACCACCAGCGGCGCATGCCGCGATGCTACCGCGCCGGGTCGCGGGCGTCCCGGTGCGCGCTCCGGGCCGGGACCTCGGCGTGCCACCGCGGCGCCTGGCCCGTGGCATCTCGCGAGGTTCGACGTTGGCCGGAGGCTTGCTGTGGAGGTGAGGCGGAGGTTCCCATGTCTGCTCGCCTGCTCACCCCGCTCGTCCTCACCACCCTCGCCCTCGGCTGTGCCCCGGTCAGCCTCGAAGACCAGATCGCCAGCGACCTCGAGCTCGCCAACGGCGGGCTCGACACCACCGACGAGGCGCCCGACTTCGGCGACAGCGCCACGTTCGCCGCCGCCACGCTCGAGCCGGAGCACGCGGTGCCCGACGGCATGGACACCGACGCCGCGGTCGCGACGCTGCGCGCCGACCGCGCCGCGACCCACCTGCGCGTCGCGCTGGTGTGGGGGCAGCTGCCGCCCGACCGCGCCGCCACCACCCCGCACGACTGGAGCGGCCGCGTCGCGATCTCGCGCGGCGCGCTGGTGGTGCGCCGGGTGGTCGGCTTCGAGGACGCCACCGATCGCGTGCTGCCGCGCACCGCGCGCGACGCGGTCGCGTTCGAGTCCCAGACCCAGCCGTTCGCCGACGGGCTGGTGCTCGAGGTCCTGACCGACGCCACCGACCTGTCGACGGTGTCGCTCACGTACACCAGCCGCGACGGCGCGGTCTCGGCGGCGGTGCCGCTGGCCGCGCTGGTCGCGGGGCCCCAGACCCGCGACGTCGGCACCGACGGCAACCGCATGACCGCGATGGCGCTGCGCGCCGACGACGCGTGCGACCGCGGCTTCGTCCGTGGCCGCTGGCAGGCGCTGCGGCCCGGCCTCGGCCGCTTCCTAGGGGTCGCCACCGACAGCGACGGCGCGCCGATCGGCCGGATGCGCGGCATCTGGGGCCAGCGCGCCGACGGCGGCCAGGCGTTCTTCGGCAAGTACATCGACGGCGAGGGGCGGTTCCGCGGCCTGATGATCGGCAGCTACGCCGACGGCGCGTTCCGCGGCCGCTGGCTGGTCGGCACCGGCGACCACGGCCTGATCCACGGCATGTACCGCGACGGCGCGGGCGAGGCGATCGGCGGCGCGTTCGTCGGCCGCTGGGCCGAGACCTCGTGCGCGGCCGACCTGCCGCAGCCGTGAGCCGCGACCGCGGGCTCGGCGACGCGCCTCCCGCAACTCAGCGCGGGATCGCGATCAGCCAGTGGGCGCGGGCGAGGAACGCGTAGATCGCGCGGTCGTCGCTGCTGGCCGCGAACGCGTCGAGGCCGTCGTTGCCCGGCAGCCCGAACCGCCGGCGCCGCTCGCCGGTGCGCAGATCGACGTCGAGCAGCCGCACGCCGTCGGGCTCCTGCGCCATCACCGCGAGCGTGCGGCCGCCGAACAGCCGCAGCGGCGTGACCTCGTCGCCGAGCGCGAGCCGCCGGGCCGCGCCGCCAGCCAGCGGGATCCGCACGAGCGCCCCGTCGCTGGTGGTCGCGACCAGCGCCGGGCCGACGCGCACCAGCGCCTCACCGAGCGCCGCGGGATCGTCGGGCGCGTACAGCGCCTCGACCTGGCCCGCGCGCCAGCGGCGGATCGCGTCGGCGCCGACGCCGAGCGTGCCGAACGCCACCGCGTCGTCGACCGCCACGATCGCCGCCCGGTCCCAGGACGTCGACGCGCCGCGCGCGTCGGGGGTGAAGGCCCGGGACGGATCGCCGCCGGCGGTGGGCTGGTGCCACAGCTCGTTGCCGTCGCCCCACCACAGCGCGTCGCCGATCAGCGCGACGCCGGTGGCGGCGGCGAGGTCGCGGGCCACCACGCGCGGTGGCGCCGCCCCGTCGATCAGCCACACCGCGCGATCGATGCCGACCGCGACCCGCGCGCCGGCCAGCGCCAGCGCGGTGGCGGTGTCGCCGCGCAGCAGCTCGCGCTCGCGGCCAGCGGCGTCGATCCGGACGACGTGGGTCGCGCGCGATCCCGGCCGCGCCCGGCCGCGCTGCGTGTGGTACGCGACGGCGATCGTCGCGCCGTCGACCGCGACGTGGGACGCCGGGTGATCGACCGCCGCGATCAAGGTCGCCGGGTGCGCGGTCCGGCCGGGGCGAGGCAGCCACCACAGCCCGGCCGCGCCGTCGCCGCTCGCGCGCAGCACCGCGACCACGCCGTCGCCGGCCGCGGCCATCGGCGCGGTCTGCAGGTCGAGCACCTGACCGGGCACGCCGTCGGCCACCAGCCGGCGCGCGCCGTCGAGCTCGGCCAGCGCCTCGCCGTCGCTGCCCACCAGCAGCCGCTGGCCGTCGGTCACCATGGCCGACGCGCTGCCGCGCAGCTCGACCCGGCGGCGCCCGGTGGCCAGCTCGATCGACGCCACCGCCGGGTAGGTCGCGCTGCCCCAGTACAGGCGGCCGTCCAGCACCAGCGGGGCGAACGCGCCGTACTGCCGCGCCGCCAGCGTGCGCACCGCGCCGTCGCGCTTGCCGACGCGCACGATCACCTGCTGCGGGAACTGCCGCCAGGTGTCGGCGTCGGCCGCGGCCGAGCGCGCGATCGCGTACACCGCGTCGCCGTCGGTGCCGAGCGCGTCGACCGCGCCCAGCCCGCTGGCCAGCTGCTCGGGGGCGCCGCCGCCCAGCGGCACGCGGTAGACGCCGCTGGCGGTGCCGAACCACGCGCCGTCGGCGTCGAGCGCCGCGACGGTCCACGCCGGCAGCGCCGCGGCGATCGGGCGCGCCGCGCCATCGGCGATCTCGGTCAGCGCGGCCTCGCCCAGCGCGTACAGCCGGCCCGCGTAGGCGTGCAGCGCTCGCGGCGGCTCGGCGAGCGGCGCGATCGCCGTCGCGGCGCCGGTCCACGCCCGCCGCCACACCTGGCCGTCGGCGTACCAGTACGCGGCGTCGGCGTCGGCGGTGAACACCGCGAGGTCGCCGTCGGCCAGGCGCACCGGCGCGGCCGGGGCCACCGGCGTGGGCGGCGCGGCCGGCGGCGTCGGTCGCGGACACCCGGCCAGCGCGATCGCGGCCACCAGCAGCGCCGTCGGCCTCAGCATCGCAGCCAGAAGTCCTCGCCCATGCCGAAGCGATCGGTCACCTCGACCACCGGGCCGCCGGCCGGCGCCAGCCGCCCGCGGCACACGCCGAACGGCCCGCGGTACCGGCTCTCGACGACGCCGACGTTCATCGCGACGTCGCCGGGCACCGTCGGCGCGAACGTCAGGTCGACCGCGCCCTGCGCGTCACGGATCTGCCACGCCTCGGCGGGGCCGCGGACGTCGCGGCGCGTGAACGTCACCGCCGGCAGCGACCACAGCTGGTCGCCGACCCAGACGCAGTTCTCGTTCCACCGCTCGGGCTCGACGCACTGGTTGCGGGTCAGGTTGAAGCCGCGGGCCACGCCGTCGTCGCCGCGCCACATCGCGGTGACCCAGTCGTAGTTCATGACGTACGGGTAGTAGGCCTTGTGATCGTCGAGCGTGCCGACCGCGCCGTCGAGCGGGTGGACGGTGTCGCCGATCTGCAGCTCGCCGCGCACCGGGAACAGCCCCTTGTGCGAGTAGATGCTGCCGTGGGTGAACGGCAGGTTGACGACCTGCGCCGCGCCCTGGTCGGTGGCCAGCTCGATCCGCCCGCGCATCGCCGGCCCGTGGCCGTGCGCCGCGACGTCGACGTCGACCGCGACCTGGCCGCGCGCGAGCTGGTTGGTGAACGCCACCGCGCTGGTGCGGTCGCGGAACGCCACCGTCGAGTCGAGCATCGTCTGGCTGGGCGCGAACGCCCACGGCGGCAGCTTGCGCTCGTGCAGGTGCTTGACGCCGGCGACGCGATCGAACGCCTTGACCTGCACCAGCGCCACCAGCTTGGTGTTGACCAGCGCGACGTTGACGAACAGGGTCGGCGACGTCACCTGCACCGCCTGCCACTCCTTGAGCCGCAGGTTGCGCAGCGGGCGCGGCAGGTGGCGGTAGCGCGCGTCGATCAGGTTGGTGCGCGCCGGCGGCCCGGTCCAGCGGCCGAGCTGCAGCGCGCCGGCGTGGACCAGCGACGGCGGGGGAGGGGTGAAGCCGGCAGGGAACGTCGCCACGGTCGACGTATATCACCGCGGCCGTGGCAGACTGCGGCCCATGCAGCTCCACGCGGTGCTCGGCAACTCGCAACGACTCGACGGCGGCGCCATGTTCGGCAACGCGCCGCGCGCGATGTGGGAGAAGTGGATCGCCCCCGACGCCGCCAACCGCATCCCGCTGGCGTGTCGCTGCCTGCTGGTGCGCGACCGCGGCCGCACGATCCTGTTCGAGACCGGCATCGGCGCGTTCTTCGCGCCGACGATGCGCGAGCGCTACGGCGTCGTCGAGGGCTGGCACGTGCTGCTCGATCACCTCAAGCGGCTGGGCGTGCAACCCGCGGACGTCGACGTGATCGTGCTGTCGCACCTGCACTTCGATCACGCCGGCGGCGCGCTCACCGCGTGGGCCGAGGGCGAGCCGCCGCAGCTGGCGTTCCCGCGCGCGCAGTGGGTGGTCGGCGCCCGCGCCTGGGATCGCGCGGTGGCGCCCCACGCCCGCGATCGCGCGTCGTTCATCCCCGAGCTGCCGGCGCTGCTCGAGGCCACCGGCCGGCTCGAGAAGGTCGCCGGCGCGCGCAGCGACGCGCTGGGCGACGGCTACCGCTTCCACCACAGCGACGGTCACACGCCCGGGCTGCTGCTGGCCGAGCTCGACGCGCCCGGCGGCCCGATCGTCTTCGCCGCCGATCTGATCCCCGGCCGGCCGTGGGTCCACGTGCCGATCACGATGGGCTACGACCGCTACCCGGAGCAGCTGATCGAGGAGAAGCAGGCGCTGCTGACCGATCTGGCGGCCCGCGGCGGCCGGCTGTTCTTCACCCACGATCCGACGATCGCGATCGGCACCGTCGCCCGCGACGAGCGCGGCCGGTTCCACACCGTCGACGAGCGCGCGCTGCTCGACGAGTAGCGCGGGTCACGGCGCGACGGCGCGCCCGACGGTGCCGCCGATCTTGTCGCTCGGCGACCAGGTCAGCGCGTAGGCGGTGACCGCCGCGCCGGTCGCCGCGACGCCGCCGGCGATCGCCCACACCCACCACGTCCGGTACCACGGCGTCGGCGGATCGAAGCGCAGCGGGACGTCGCGCGGGTGGGCGGCCGAGGCCCAGACCAGCGTGTCGTTGCCGGCGCGGTCGTGGGCGATCGCGTACAGCTCGAGCGCGGTCGAGGCCCGGGCGTCGATCGCCGGCAGCCGGATGCGTGCGCGTTGCCCCGGCGCTGGCAGCGGCACGTCGGCGGCGCGCCAGGTCGACTCGCCGCGCGTCCGCAGGTAGACGGTGGCGCTGGTCAGCACGCCCACCGGGTCCGCCACCACCTCCAGATCGATCGGCACCGGGGCGCCGACGGTGCTGTCGCGCGGCCAGGTGATCTCCAGCGCGCGCGGCGCGCGGTCGGCCAGCTCGGCGCGCGTGCGCTCGAAGCGCCGGGTCGCCTGGGCGTTCTGGCCGCACGAGATGTGGTGGGTCGGATCGATCGCCAGCAGCTGGTCGAACGCGGCCCGGGCCGCCGCCTCGGTGGCCGGCGTGGGCTGGTCCTCCGCCTCGTACGCGCGCGCCAGGCCGCGGCCTTCCCACATCTGCACGTGATCGTCCCAGGCCAGCGGCTCGGCCGCCGCGCGATCGAGCGCCGCCAGCGCCGCCGCGGTGTCGGCGGCCTTGATGGCCGCTTCGCTCTCCGCCAGCGCCGCGGTGGCGCGGCGGGGGACGCAGGCCCGGTCGTCCCAGCGCTCGGTCGGCGCGCACGCCGCCCGCGTCACCAGCGTCGGCCCGGCGTGGCGGGCCCCCGCGCACCCGAGCGCTCCGATCGTCCCGAGGGTCACCGCGGACAGCCAGGTGCAACGCACAGGTTGCAACGATACCTGGGGCCCCCTGGCTTTTCGATCAGCCGGCGACCGCAACGACCGACCCCAGCGCCACCGGCGGATCGACTAGCCGGTCCCGTGATCTAACACCTCGAAACCACGAGGCTCCGGCGGGTGTGCCCGATGGCACGCCGGCTGCTCTTACGCCTCCGCATGAAGCGCCTCCTGTCCGCCTGCCTGCTCGCGTCGCTCCCCGTCGTCAGCGCCTGCACCGAGGCCGCCGACGACGCCGAGGCCAACCTGCCCGGCGACATCGACAACAACCCCGACGCCCAGGGCGAGGGTGGCAAGGGCGACGCCTGGAACGCCGACAACGATCCGGCGCAGCTCGCGCGCTCGCTGAACTACCGCCTCGCCGACCTGCCCAAGCAGGGCAAGCTCGACAAGCCGGTGTGGAAGGATCGCTACCCGACCGCGCCGGCCAACCTGCCGGCCGCGTGGGCCGACACCTACTGGCCGACCTACGAGGGCTCGACCAACAACCGCTGGATCGATCGGCAGACCAAGTCGCCGCTCGAGAAGTACGACGCCGCGTACAACGCCGCCGCCGGCTGCGCCACCCAGCCCGCCAAGATGTGCGGCGCCACCGCCAAGGCCGACTGGGATCAGTACTTCACCTGCGCCGGCCCCGCGGCCAAGTGGCAGATGAAGTCGTTCCAGTCGCTGTACCAGCAGATCGACGGCATCGACAACGACGGCGACGGCCAGAAGGACGAGTGCGACTCGTCCGACCGCGAGGGCGCGCAGGGCTGGTGGGGCCTGTGCCACGCCTGGACCCCGGCGTCGCTGCTCGAGCCCGAGCCCCAGCACGCGGTCACGCTCAACGGCCAGACCTTCGAGGTCGCCGACATCAAGGCGCTGATCATCACGCTCTACGACAAGACCGACGCGCTCATGCTCGGCGGCCGCTGCAACGCCGAGACGATCGAGCACGACGCCGAGGGCGCCGACGCCAACACCGAGTGCATGGACGTCAACCCGGGCGCGCTGCACGTCGTCCTGACCAACTTCCTCGGCCTCAAGGACATGGCCGTCATCGAGGACCGCACCGCGTCGGATCAGGTGTGGAACCAGCCGCTGGTCGGCTACTCGATCTCCAAGCAGGAGAAGGTCACCGCCACCGCCGCCAACGCCTGCGTCGGCGCGTCGGGCTCGACCTGGAAGTTCAACACCTCGGCCAAGAGCCTGTACGAGGTCGTGCTGACCACCGACTACCTGGTCGAGGGCTCGGCGTCGAAGCTGCCGCTCGGCATGGCCAGCTACACCAGCCACGACACCTACCACTACATCCTCGAGCTCGGCTCGACCGGCAAGATCATCGGCGGCAAGTACTGCACCGACTCGGTCGACGACCACCCCGACTTCCTGTGGACCCCGAAGGGCGTGTCGACCTCGAGCTACGGCCGCAACCCGTTCGTCGACCTCGCCAAGGTCCGCCAGCTGATCAACCTGTCGATCAGCACCTCGCAGCCGCCGCCCGCCGGCAACGTCAAGACCTACGAGTCGACCACCGCCGTCGAGATCCCGGACAACGCCGCGGCCGGCGCGTCGAGCGACATCACCGTCCCCGACACCTTCGCCTTCACCTCGCTGTCGGCGTCGGTCGACATCAAGCACACCTACCGCGGCGACCTGCGCGTCTCGCTGCTCAAGGACGGCACCGAGCTCGCCGTGCTCTCGGCCAACGTCGGTGGCTCGGCCGATGACCTGGTGCAGACCTTCACGTTCGCCCCGGCGCAGCTCGGCGGCGCGACCGCTGGCAAGGGCAAGTGGACGCTCAAGGTCGTCGACAACGCCGACGCCGACACCGGCCGCATCGCCGGCTTCAAGCTGGACTTCACCACCGCGCGCTGAGCGCCATCCGCCACGGTGACGCACCGACCGCCCGGCCTGACCGCCGGGCGTCTGGCGTTCGACTGGCCGGCGGCCCGCCGGTTGCGGATGATGGCGGGACGACCTCGCGGTCCCGGCGGACGGCGCGTGGGAGCCCGATGACGCGGAGCGCGCGGCCGTGCACTGCGCGGTCGACCGCCGCGTGGTCGAGCACCAGATCACCAACCGCGCGCTCGGTTCGCTGGCGGCGTAGCCCAGCGGTCACGGCAGATCGTCGCGCAGCAGCGCCGCCGCCGCGGCGACGAGCTGGGCCCGCGCCGCGTACCAGTGCGCCTCGGCCGCGCCGTCGGGCCGACCCGCCGCCAGCCACAGGTAGTAGGCCCGCGTGCGGATCGCCTCCTCGGTCGGCGTCAGCCGCGCCACGTCCCAGAGCAGCTCGCACGCCCCGGCCTCCTCGTCGAACGGCACCGCGCCGAAGCGGCCCTGCCGTCCGTCCGGCACGGCCCGGTAGCGGTAGCAGCGCTGCCGCAGCGGGCACGCACCGCCCGGGCACAACATGACGTCGGCCATGAGCCGAGGATAGCCCGCGGCGCGCATCCGGTCGTCGGCTCAGCGCAAGGTGAGCACGCCCATCCCGAGATACGCCGACAGCAGCGCGACCGGCTGACCTGCGGCCGAGGCCGGCGCGATGACCTCGGCCGAGGTCCGGCGCTTGCCGCCGGCGATCGCGACGACGTGGCCCGTACTGTCGAAGTCGATGGTGGCGCCCGCGGTGAACGTGACGTCGCTCTTGGTGAGCTTGCCGCGCTCGACCGGCGCTCGCTCGTTGAACCAGATCCGGCCCTGGCGGTCGATCGCCAGGGCGATCCGGCCGCTCGCGACGAAGGTGCCATCGGTATTCCAGGTGCCGACGTGCCGCCCGCGGCTGTACAGCTTGCCGTCGCGATCGACCCGCAGGCGCTCCTTGCCGCCGTTGCTGAACGAGAACGCGGTCAGCTTGAGGGCGTAGCCGCCATGGCTGCGCATCGCCGCGTCGGGGTCGGGCGGCGACGCTGGGCCGGCCGGCGGCTTGGTGCCGACGCCGGTGGTGGGCCTGGTGCCGGCGCCGGCGGTGGGCCTGGTGCCGGCGCCGGCGGTGGGCTTGGTGCCGGCGCCGGGGGTGGGCTTGGTGCCGGCGCCGGGGGTGGGCGTGCCCGGCGTCGCCGTGGCCGTCGCTGCCACCACGTAGACCTCGTCGGGCCGACCGGCGCTCAGCTTGGCCGCCAGGTGCGAGGGCTCGGGGATGTCGAGGGCGTCGCTCAGCTCGGTGTCGAGGGCGGCCTCGATCGGCGCCGGGGCCAGCAGCAGGTACAGCGCCAGCCCTTCGCGTCGGTCGCGGGCGCCCGCGAGCAACCGCTGCCGATACGCCGCGTGCGCCTCGTCGAGTACCGTCGCGAACCACCGCGCGGTCGCCTGATCGAGGTCGCCGGTGAGCGCCTGCGGCGCCGGCAGCTCGACCCGGTCGGCGGCCAGGCCGAGGCGCGGGTTGGCCGCGTGGGCTTCGTCGGTGCGCTCGACCCGGATCGTCTCGGTCCGGGTGATCGCCGCCCCGCCCGAGGCGAACCGCACCTCGACGGTCACCGGGCGCGACGCGATCAGCCGGTGGGTCTCGACCTGGTAGTCGACGTCGACGTAGGCTGGCTCGGAGAGGGTCGGCGGGGTCTGGGCGAGCTCGGCGCGGCGGTCGGCCAGATCGTCCTGCATCCCGCTGATCTGGTAGCGAGTCGCCTCGACGTAGGCGGGGTCGGTGCTGCTCGCGATGTTGTCCTGCTGGAACGCGATGTCCGACTCGATCGCGGCGATCTCGTCGAGGATCGCGGCGTGGTTGGGGTTGGGCACCTGGTGGGTGCCTTGCTCGACCTGCTGGCGCTCGGTCCGGCGGGTGACGTCGGTCTTGCCCGTCAGCGCGCCGATCGTGACGCGCGCGACGACCTTCTCGCGACCGGCCCCGGCGCCGCTGGCGAACCGGGGGTCACCGTCGACGGCGGCCTTGACCGCCGCCGCGACCCCCTTGCCCTCGACCGTCACCGCCAGCCGCTGCTGGGCGACCAGCGCCTCGCGTGCGCGGCGCGCCTCCTGCCACGGCGCCGGCCGCTGGGTCGCCACCGCCTGGGCGGCCTGCAGCAGCACCTGGGTCGCCGGCCCGGGCGCGCCGGCGAGCGCCTTGGCCAGCGCGTCCGCCCAGGCGGCGCCGTGTCCCGCCTGGGCCTTGGCCAGCGCGTCCGAGGTCAGCACCGCCGCCGCGCGTCGGGCCAGCACGAAGGCGCGGCCCGGCCGGCCCGCGCCGCGGTGGCGGTCGGCCTCGTCGAGCCAGCGCTGCTGGTGTCGCGTCGCGAACGCCCGCACCTCGGGCTGGGCCGGGAATCGGGCGTGGATCGCCGCCACCATCGCCATCGCCGCGTCGAGCTTGCCCGCGGTCAACGCCTGCTCGGCGTCGACGAGGGCGAGCTCCACCAGCTTGCCTCGCGCCTTGGCGATCCGCCCCTCGATCAGCGGCGTCGACCCCGACTTCGCTGCCTCCTGGTACCGCTTGAGCGCGCTCTCGTAGTCGCCTTTCTGGAAGTAGTCGTCACCCTTCCGCACCGAATACGGCACCGGCTTCGGCAGGCAACCCAGGGCCAGCGCCAGCCAGCAGGTCACGGCGATCATGCGCAGCACGCGAGACGTCATCGGATCCTCCCGTGCGCAGTCTCCCACAAGCCCCGGCCCGACGCCGGTGGCTGGCGGTGGGCCGCGGGATAGCCCCGGGTGAACGCGCCACCGCACCGCTGGCCATGCGTGCGCACGCACGCGAGCGTGCGCGGCGACGCGCTACTTCGCCGCCACGATCTTCGCGGCGAACGTACCGGTGAAGGCCGAGTCCTTGGTGGCGATCCGCGCCTCGCCGCACACCCAGCCATCGCCGAGCTTGGTCAGCTCGACCTCGCCGGCCTTCATGCCCTCGAGCGTGATGCTGCCGAGCATGATGTTGGTGAACGTCCGGTCGGCGACCGACGGGTAGACCAGCTGGTCCTGCTTGGTGTCCATCGAGTACACGCCCGGGACGATCTCCTTGGGCGTCTTGGCCTGCGCCTTGAGATCGACCTTCGCGAAGCGCAGGTTCAGCTGCAGCTGGCCGCCGCGGGGCTGGTCCCACAGCTTGGCGGGATCGACCTGGTAGTTCGCGAGCGTGACCTTGTAGGTCAGGCCCTTGCCGTCCTCGTTGGTGGCGTACGCCGAGACGACGTCCATCGGCCCGGCCAGCGTCTTGAACTTCGTGTCGAGCTTGCCGCCGTGCACGCACCCCTCGGGCAGCCCGTCGAAGGCCTGCTTCTGGGCGAAC
>JAEUJY010000128.1 GCA_016794525.1 Myxococcales bacterium | reverse complement strand
CGACGCCCTCGCCGCGGCCGAGCTGTTCGGCGCGCGCGCGCCGGTCGACGCCGCCGCGGTGGCGCGGGTGGTGGCGCGGGTGCTGCCGCCGGCGCGCGCGATGGTGGTGACGGTGCGGCCGCCCGACGAGACGCCCGCGGTCCAGCGCCGGCGCCACGCGCCGCGGCGGCGCCGCGGCCGGAGCGGCCGGTGAGGGCCCGGCGGGTCGGCTGGGCCGGCCACGGCGATCTGGCGGCGTCGATCGCGCTGGTGTTCCCGCTGATGCTGGCCTACGGCGTCGCCGCCGCGATCACGATGCAGATCCACGTCGCCGACCTGCCGTCGCGCGCGCTGTGGTGGGCCTGCGATCGCCAGCGGCAGCGCTACCTCGTCGCTTACGCGGTGATCGCGCTCGGGTTCCTGGCGTGGCTGCGCCGCCACCGTCGCGCCGAGGCGCTGCGCCTCGCGGTGGTCGCGCCGGTGGTCGGCGAGGCCGCGGTCTACGCGTTCACGCTCGCGACGGTGGTGTGGGCGGTGGTGGCGCGGCTGCCAGGGCTCGGCGCCGACGCGGTGGTCGGCGCGCTCGGCGCCGGCGTCCACGAGGAGCTGCTGTTCCGGCTGGTCGGCGTCGCCGGCGGCGCCGCGCTCGGCCGCCGCCTCGGGCTGTCACCGCGCGCGGCGCTGATCGCCGCGGTCGCGGTGTCGTCGCTCGGCTTCGCCGCCGCCCACCACCTCGACGCGCCCTGGGAGGCCCGGGCCTTCGTCTTCCGCACCGCCGCGGGCGTCGGCTTCGCGCTGGTGTTCTGGCACCGCTCGCTGGCCCACGCCGTCTACGCCCACGTGCTCTACGACCTTTGGATCGCCGCCGCCGGCGCGTGACCGGCGCGACGCGCCCTCGCCTCGCTACTTGTTGAGCTGCAGGTTGGTCAGGTAGAAGTCGAACTTGCAGGTCTTGAGCGTGGCGGAGCCGCCCTCGGACTTCACGATCGTCATCTGCTCGGGGGCGATGCCCTCGAACTTGATCGTGTAGAGGTCCTTCTTGGTGGTCGTGTCCAGGAAGGTCAACGCGCCGGTCGACTCGTAGCCAGCGCCATCCGCGGAGGCCTTGTGCTTGGCCGCCACCTTCTCAAACCACTTGATCAAGCTGCCGGCGTGGTGCAACGGCACGTGGATCGACAGCTTGGGCATCTTGATCTGGCCCGGCATGTATTCGGGCAAGAGGAACCCGCCGCGCTGGATCGCCTTGGCGGTGACGCCGATGGTCAGGGCCTCGACCTTGGTGACGTGGGTCGTGACCGCGCCTTGCTGGTCGATCTCGAGGCGGAACGAGTTGTTCTGCCAGGTCTTCTGCGGCTTCTCGCTGCCCATCGGGATCGACGAGCCGTCGCCGGCGCGGAACGACGCCTCCTCGGGCTGCAGCTTGAGCTTCATCATCGCCAGGTCCTTGCCCGCGGCGTCGAGCGCGGGGAACCCGATCTCGGTGATCATCGCGTTCTTGAAGTCCTGCTCGAAGCGGGACTTGGAGTTGGCGTCGGCGTGGAAGATCTCGCCGCTCAGCCGCTTGTGCTGGCGGCTGTTGACGATCTTCTCGACGATGTCGATGATCGGGTTGGCCTTGCACAGGCCGACCTCGAGCGTGATCGGCTCGATCGTGCGCGTCGCCAGGTGGTTCGTCGGGTGGTTGTACGAACCGACCTGCTCCTTGGTCGACTCGACCTTGTGCAGCCCGCCCTCGACGTTCTTCACGTACGACGTCAGATCGACGCCGTCGATCACCACGCCGAAACGCGAGACCGCGTAGCTCTTGTTCGAAACCGGGGATGCTGGCATGCGGACCTGTCTCCTGCGCCGATGGTATCGCGTTCTTAGTACGGACGTCGGGCGCCGATCCTCCCCTCCGGGCGGTGGTCGGCCACTGGCGCCGCCAGGCCCGGGGGGCGAGCCCCCAGGGCGCGGCGAGATCCTGGCCGCGCCCCTCGTGATTCCACCCGGTTACGCAGTCGATCGGGGATGGCACCTGCCTCGGCACGAAGGTTGTAGGACAATAGGGCCATGCGTCGTGTCGATCTCGCGCGTCCCCTGGGGATCGCGGCCTTCGTGGGGGCCACCCTCCTGGTGATCGGGCACGCCGACGCCGAGCGGGTCCGCACCACCGATACCGTCAAGGTCTACCGCGACACCGGCGAGCAGTCGGGCGTCATCACCAAGGTCGCCGAAGGCACCACGCTGACCGTGCTCAAGACCGACGGCCGCTGGCTCAAGGTCCGGGTCAACGGGCGCACCGGCTGGATCACCCGGTCCAACGTCGCGTCGCTCGACGGCGACGACGATCTGCCGCGCAACACGCGCCGCCGGCCGTTCGTCGACGGCCGCTCGACCCGGCGCGGCTGGGGCGACGGCGCGCCCGACGATCGCACCGGCGTCGACGCGGTCGACACCGGCGGTGGCGGCGGGGACGACGACGGGGACGACGGCGGCGATCGCGGTCGGCGCGGCGGCGGCGACGACGGGGACGACGATCGCGGCGATGGGGACGACGGCGACGACGGCGGCGACGATCGCGCCGAGGCCGCGCCGGCGGTCGAGATGGTCGTGGTCACCGCCGGCAAGACCAAGCTGTACCCGCGCGCCTCGCGCAAGGCCAAGGCCAGCCGCACGCTGAAGCGGGGCGCGCGGCTGACCGTGCTGGAGCGCGACGACGAGTGGGTGCGCGTCGAGTACGGCGACGACGCCGGGTTCGTGCGCGCCGACGCCGTGGGCGACGCCGACGCCCGGCCGCCGCGGGCGCCGCGGGCGATCTTCACCAAGGCGCGGCTGGGCTTCGCCAGCCTCGGCGGCACGTTCACCTCCGACGGGCCCGCCACCAACGCGCTGGCGCGCTACCAGCTCGGCTCGACCGCGGTGAGCCTCAACCTCGGCGCCGAGGTGGCCTACGCCTACGGCAAGGACTACTACCTCGGCGGCGGCCTCGAGTACCTCGGCTGCGTCGCGACGCCCGGCATCCGCTACGCCGGCCAGGACATCGGCTTCAAGACCCACGACATCGACCTGCGCGCGATCGGCGGCTACGACCTGCACGACCGCCGCGGCACGGTGATCTGGGCCCGCCTCGGCTACCATGTCGGCATCACGTCGATGTCGGACCTGATGAACATGGCCAACCTGCCGTCGGAGACGCTGCGCGGCCCGGCGATCGGCGCGGCGATGACGATGCCGAAGCTGACCCCGACGATCGGGGTCGCCGCCTCGGTCGATCTGCTCTACCCCGGCACCCGCACCCAGACCCAGGGCAACGAGGACGGCCAGCTCGACGGCGCGATGGCGCTGACCCTCGGCGTCACCGGCGCCTACGCGTGGAAGCGCGACTGGAACCTCGAGGCCGGCTACCGCTTCGGCTACGCCAAGACCGCGTGGACCGGGCCGTCGTTCCGCGGCACCGGCGCCACCGCGGCCTCCGAGCGCGTCGACAAGAACCACGTCCTCACGGTCGGCCTCGGGCGGGTGTTCTAGAGTACCCTCCGCCGATCATGATCGACGCCCAGCGCGACTACGCCGAGTACCTCGACCGCTTCGCCACGGCGATCGGCGAGGCCGACGTCGGCGCGTTCGTGAAGCACCAGGGCCACCTCATCCAGAAGCTCGACCCCGAGGCCTTCGCCGCGCGCAACCGCGAGTACCTCGACCTGGCCGGCCACTACCTCGCCGGCCTCGAGCGCGGCGACACCGTCAACGATCTGGTGGTGAAGCTGATCCGCGACCACGCGGCCCAGCTGGTGCTGCCGTCGCCGGTCTAGCGACCGGCCGTGCGACCGGCGCGCTACTGGCGCGGGACGGGCAGGTCGTCGAGGTCGAGCTGGGCCAGCGCCAGCCGGATCAGCTGGCTCTTGTTGGCCTTGGTCCAGCCCCGGCGCTTGAGCTCGGCCACCTTGGCGTCGAGCTCCTCGATGTCGCGGGTGTACATCGAGATGCAGATGACCTTGTAGTGGGTCGGGCGGGGCGCCGCCTCGGCCTTCTTGCGCCGGCTCGGCTCGCCGCCGTCGCCGCGGCCGTAGAAATCTTCGCGCAGGATCAGCTCGGCCTCGGCCAGCGGATCGTGCGCGAGCAGCTTGTCTTCCTTCATGGGCGACCTCACGCGGCGACCGTGGCGTCGCCGGTCGTCTGGTGCTGCGTCGCCGACGAGGCCAGGAGCCAGTCGACGACGCGGTTGTAGTCGGCCGCGCCGTGCGACTGCGGCGCGTACTCGAAGATGCTCTTGCGGTGGCTGGGCGCCTCGGCGAGCTTGGTGTTCATGCGGATCGGCTCGAGGCACTTCTGCTTGAAGTGGCCCTGCAGCGTCTCGAACACCTCGCGGGCGAGGCGGGTGCGGCCGTCGTAGAAGGTCGGCAGCACCGCCGACACGCGGACCGCGTGGCCGAGGTGGCGCTCGACGTCCTTGATCGTCCGCAGCACCTGCTTGACGCCGACCAGCGCCAGGTAATCGCAGGTCACCGGAATGACGACCTCGTCGGCGTACGACAGCGCGTTCTGGTTGAGCAGGTTGAGCGACGGGCCGCAGTCGATGACGACGTAGTCGTAGCGGCGCGACACCGCCATCAGGTTGAGGCGCTTGGTCATGATCCGCGACCGCTGCGCCGGATCCTGGCGGGCCAGCCAGATCTCGGCGGCGGCCAGCGTCGCGTCGGAGGTGATCACGTCGAGGTGCTGGCGCACCGGCACCGCGACCTCGGTCGGATCCATGCCCTCGACCAGCACGTGGTAGAGCGACTTCTCGCCGGCCACGCCCAGCGACACGCCGACGTTGCCCTGCGCGTCGGTGTCGACCAGGAGCACCTTGTGGCCGCGCTCGGCGACGCCGGCCGCGAGGTTGACCGACGTCGTCGTCTTGCCGGTGCCGCCCTTCTGGTTGAGCACCGCGATGCGGCGCGCGCGGCGGGCGCGGAAGGCCTCGTCGCCGAGGCCGCCCTTGCGGCAGTCGAGCGAGCAGTAGTAGCCGCGCTGGCCATCACCGGTGACGGCGACCTGGTAGACGAACGAAGGCCGGAACGACTGGCCGCAGACGCTGCAGAGCTTCTCCATGCCCTTATGGAAGCGACCGCTGGCGCCGCGGGGCAACTTTTTGGCCGCGGCGCCGGGCGGCGACCGGGCGGCGCGGGGGTGGCTGGCCGCCCGACCCGCGAGACGCGGGGCGGGCGGGTGTGGTGTGATGCGGTGGTGGCCGCCTCGCCCACGATCCGCCGCGTCGTCGTCCCCGCCGAGTCGGCGGGGCAGGTCGCGGCCGAGCTCCGCGCGCGGCTGGCGCCGGTCGCCGGCGAGGTCGTGCTGGTGTTCGTGACCAGCCGGCTCGACGCCGGCGAGGTCGCCGCCGAGGTCACCGCCGCGCTGGCGCCGGCGCGCGTCGTCGGCTGCACGTCGGTGCGCGAGCTGGCCGGCGCGACCGTCGAGGGCACCGCGGTCGCGGTCGTGCTCGGGCCGCCCCACGTGCGGGTCGGCGTCGGCATCGCCGAGCGGCTGGCCGCCGGGCCGCTGGGGGCGGGGCGGGGGGCGATGACCGCCGCCGCCGCCGCCCTCGGGCTCACCCTCGAGCAGCTCGACAGCGCGCGCCACGTCGGGGTCGCGCTGGTCGACGGCATGTCGACCGCGGCCGAGGGCTTCTGCCTGGGCAGCGCCGCCGCCGCGCCGCGGATCGGCATCGTCGGCGGCGCCAGCTCGGGCGAGCGCGACCAGGCGACCGCGACGCCGCTGTTCATCGACGGCGAGGCCCGCTCCGACACCGGGCTCGTGCTGCTGCTCGAGACCGATCGCCGGTTCGCGGTGCTGCTGTGCGAGCACATGGTGCCGACCCAGGCGCGGGTGGTCGTGACCGGCGCCGATCCGTCGCGGCGCCGCATCTCCGAGCTCGACGGTTACCCCGCGGCCGCGCGCTACGGCGCGCTGGTGCGCGAGCTGGGCGCCGAGGGCCCGCTCGACGCGCAGCTGGTCGCCGAGTTCCCGCTGGCGCTGTACGTCGACGGCCGCCCCTACGTGCGGTCGATCCGCAGCGTCGACGGCGACGAGCTGTGCCTCGCCGCCGCGGTCGATCAAGGCGCGGTGCTGCGGATCATGCGGCCGAGCGATCTGGTGGCCCGCACCGCGGCCGCCCTCGACGACGCCCGCCGCCGGGTCGGCGAGCTCGACCTGCTGCTGACGTTCTCGTGCACCGCGCGCAACCTCGAGGCCGAGCGCAAGCGCACCCGCGACGCGCTCGATCGCACCTACGCCACCGCGCCGGTGATCGGCTTCGACAGCTTCGGCGAGCAGTTCGGCCCGCTGCTGGTCAACCACACGCTGGTCGCGCTGGCGGTCGGCGCGGGGGATCGCCCGTGAAGCGCGGCACCGGCGGCCGGCGCCGCAGCACCAGCAACCCGCCCGACGCGCCCGCCGATCGGGTCGAGGTGCTGGAGGCCGAGCTCAAGGCCGCGCGGCGCACGATCGACGTGCTGATCGCGCGCACCGAGCGGCGCGCGCTCGAGCCGACCCAGGCCGAGCTGTTCGAGGTCGCGGCGCGGATGGAGCAGCAGATCGAGCGCCGCACCCGCGAGCTCGAAGAGAAGCGCTCCGAGCTCGAGGCCGTGACCTCCAACCTCGATCAGATCGTCCGCCAGCGCACCCGCGCGCTGGCCGAGTCCGAGGCCCAGCTGCTGCGCAAGAACGCCGAGCTCGAGCGCCAGAGCCAGCTCAAGGCCGAGTTCATCTCGATCGTCGCCCACGAGCTGCGCACGCCGCTGGTGTCGATCGTCGGCTACCTCGACCTGCTGGTCGAGGGCAAGTTCGGCCCGCTCGACGACGCCCAGGAGCGCCCGGTGGCGTCGCTCAAGCGCAACGCCCACCGGCTCAAGCGGCTGGTCGACGAGATGCTCGACTTCTCGCGGCTCGAGGCCGGGCGCGCCCGCCTGACCCGCGCCGCCGTCAACCTCGCCGACGTCGCCTCCGACGCCACCACCGAGCTCAAGCCGCTCGCCGATCGCAAGCGGCAGGCGCTGATCACCGAGCTGGCGACGATCCGCCCGATCTCGGCCGACTCCGACAAGATCCACCAGATCATCGTCAACCTGGTGTCGAACGCGATCCGCTACACGCCCGAGGGCGGCACGATCACGGTCACCGTCGACGACGCGCCGGTCGCGGTGTTCGCCGGCGACTGGGCCCGGCTCCGCGTGCGCGACAACGGCATCGGCATCCCGGCCGCGCATCGCCACCGCATCTTCGAGCCCTTCACCGACGTCCAGCCGGCCAAGCACCACACCTCGGCCGGGCCCGACTCCGCCGGGCTCGGCCTGTTCATCGCGCGCGGCCTGGTCGAGCTCCACGGCGGGCTGATCACGGTGGACTCCGAGGAGTCGGTGTTCACCGAGTTCACCGTGCTGCTGCCGCGCGCGACCTGAACGCGCTGGGAAGAAGAGGGTCTTTCGAAAAGATCCTCCCCCACAAGACGTGGGGCCCCCACCCGAAACGCGAGAATCCTGCTCGGGGAACCGTGTCCTTCCCGACTGATCCGTCGTTGGACCGCGCGCCGAACGCGCTACTTCTTCTTCGCGGGCTTCTTGGCGGGCGCGGGCTTCTTCGCGGGCGCGGGCTTCTTGGCCGGCGCGGGCTTCTTGGCCGGCGCGGGCTTCTTGGCCGGCGCGGGCTTCTTCGCCGGCGCGGGCTTCTTCGCGGGCGCGGCCTTGGCCGGCTTGGCCGCCTTGGCGGGCGCGGCCTTCGCGGGCGCGGCCTTCGCGGCGGGCGCGGCCTTGGCAGGCGGCGCGGCCTTGCCGGCCTTGGCGGGCGCGGCCTTCGCGGCGGGCGCGGCCTTCGCGGCGGGCGCGGCCTTGGCAGGCGGCGCGGCCTTGGCGCCCTTCACCGGCTTGGACTTCTTCTTCTCCTCGGCGAGCCGCGTCGACACCACGCGCTGGCCTTCCTCGGTGCGCGCCGCCGCGGCGGTGCGCGCCTTGCCGAGCGCGGTCTCGATGTCGGCGTCCGAGCGGATCGCGATCGGCTTGGCGTCCTCGTCCTTCTTCTTCGGACGCTTCTTCTTCTTGGCGTCGCGCGGCGCCGGGATCTCGGAGATGCCCGGCATCTGCTGCGCGAGGTCGACGCGGTTGTGCACCAGGATGCGCGGCTCCGCCTCGTTGCGGAACACCATCGCGACCTTGTTGTCCGGCAGCAGCTCGATCACGAACCCGATGTCGAACTTCGGGTGCATGACCACGTCGCCGATCTCGTAGGTGTCGCGGATCGAGTACGAGCGGCAGTTCGCCAGGTCGGCCTCGCTGGCGCGGCTGACCGCGTCCTTCCACGAGATGCGCGGCCCCGACGTCGGCTTGCGGCCCGACGGCTCGGCGCTGCCCTCCTCGGGCGCGTCGCCGCGCGGCTTGCGGTACGCGTGGACCTCGCCGCACACCACGCACTGGACGCGGCGAACCTCGTCCTCGTACATGCTGATGATGGTGTGCGTCGTGTCGGCCTTACAGCGCGGGGATGGACAGTACGCCTCGATCTCGCCACCGACCTCGTCCACGTCTTCGTCGAAGATGGAGTCCATCCCAGGCTTCCTTGGCTTGTCGCGAGGGGCGAAATCCGGATTGCGTGTCAGCGAGTCGAATTCTAAGTTACTGAGAATACTGCCATCCGAGCCCCACTCCGGATGGCCTGCGTCGATTCAGTTAGCCTCGTAACACGATGCGCGATTGCTAGCAACCATCCCCACTTAGAAGATCGCCCCAAAAGATCCCACCCGCGCTATAACCCGCCGCCGGTGCGCCGCATCCTCGCGATCAACGCCTTGATCTTCGCGGTGTTGGCGTCGGCGCTGGCGCTGGCCTACTACGGCTACAGCTACACCTCCGAGGCCGCGTCTCGCGAGCGCGCGCTCATGACCGACACCCTCCGCGAGCTCGCCGAGGAGAAGATCATCGCGATCGAGAGCCCGATCGTCGAGGCGGACGAGAAGCTGTTCGCGACGATCGATCCCGAACGGCTCCCCGACCTCGAGAAGATCGTCCGCATGTTCGCGGCCCCGGTGGCCTCGGTGTTCGTGCTCGGGCCTGATCTCAAAGTCCTTCCCAGCGGTTACGTCTCGAGCCGGCCGGCCGAAGAGGGCCTGTCGTTCCTGGCGTTCTTCGAGGAGACGGTGGTGCCGACCTTGCCGCTGACCTCGACGCCCGAGGGGCAGCGCGGCCACGTCCACGCGGTCATCGGCGGCCAGCCGTACCTGTTCTCGTTCGTGCGCAGCCGCGCCGCCGGCCGGGTCTACTACGTCGTGGTCGAGACCGACCTCGGCCACCTGGTCGCGTCGGTGTTCCCGCAGTTCTTCGGCGTGCGGTCGCCGCGCCTGTACCAGGTGGTCGATGGCGAAGGCCAGCTGGTCTACCCGCCGGCGGTCGTGGGCGCCGCGCCGACGATGACCGCCGCGGTCGAGCTGCCGTTCGCCGAGACCGTGTCGGGCTGGCGGCTGCGCGTGACCCAGCGCGACGCGCCGACCCAGGCCGCCCGCGGCCGGCGCAAGGTCATCGACGCCGTGCTGATCGGCCTGGCGATGGCGGTGATCACCTCGGGCCTGGTGCTGCTCTTGCTGGCGATGCGCCGCGAGCGCAAGGCCAACGAGCTCAAGAGCGAGTTCATCTCGAACGTCTCCCACGAGCTCAAGACGCCGCTGTCGATCATCAGCATGTTCGGCGAGATGCTGGCGCTGGGCCGGGTGCGCGGCCCCGAGCAGGCCACCGAGTACGCCGACGTGATCTGGCGCGAGAGCGTGCGGCTGGCGCGGCTGATCGACAACGTCCTCGACTTCGCCAAGATCGAGCGCGGCGTCGACGTCTACGAGTTCGCCGACGGCGACGTCGGCGAGGTGGTGGCGCGCGCGGTCGAGCTGTCGACCCACCGCCTGGCCAACGCCCAGATGACGATCGGCCTCGAGGTCGCGCCCGAGCTGCCGTCGGTGCGGCTCGACGGCAACGCGCTGACGCTGGCGGTGCTGAACCTCATCGACAACGCGATCAAGTACGCCGCCGACGGCAAGCGCATCGAGGTCAAGGTGGCCGCCACCGGCCCGGCGGTCACGATCGCCGTCACCGACTTCGGCCCCGGCATCGAGGCCGACGAACACGCCCGCATCTTCGAGCGGTTCTACCGGGCCAAGGCGGTGCGGCTGCGGCCGATCCGCGGCTCGGGCATCGGCCTGGCGCTGGTCGAGCACATCGCCCGGGCCCACGGCGGGCGGGTCGCGGTGGCCTCGAAGCCGGGCGCCGGCGCGACCTTCACGATCACGATCCCGGCCGCGCCGACGGCGTGACGCCGTGGTAAGAATCCACCCGCCGTGGCCAGCGAAGGCAGCAAGCGCATCCTGATCGTCGAGGACGAGCCCGACATCGTGCGCGGCCTCAAGGACGCCCTGACCTTCGAGGGCTTCACCGTCGAGGCCCGCGGCACCGGCGCCGAGGGGCTGTCGGCGGCCGCCGACTGGCAGCCCGACCTGGTGCTGCTCGATCTGATGCTGCCCGACGACAACGGCTACCGGGTGTGCGAGGCGCTGCGGGCCCGCGATCCGGCGGTGCCGATCATCATCCTCACCGCCAAGGCCCAGGAGGCCGACAAGGTGCGGGGCCTCGACGCCGGCGCCGACGACTACGTCACCAAGCCGTTCTCGGTGGCCGAGCTGATCGCGCGCATCAACGCGATCTTCCGGCGCCAGAGCCGGATGGCCGCGTCCGACGAGACGTTCGCGATCGGGCCGTGGACCGTCAACGCGCGCAAGCACACCATCACCCGCGGCCGGCAGAGCAAGCGCCTGACGTTCTACGAGCTCGAGGTGCTCAAGCTCCTGCGCGAGCGCGCCGACGAGGCGGTGTCGCGCGAGGAGCTGCTCGACAAGGTGTGGGGCGTCAGCGCGGCCTCGACCAACCGCACCGTCGACAACTTCATCGTCAAGCTGCGGCGCAAGCTCGAGGAGGACCAGAAGAACCCGCGCCACATCCTGACGGTCTACGGCCTCGGCTACAAGCTGGTGCCGTGACCGCGGACCGCCGGGTCCGGATCGCGACCTGCCGCGACAGCGCCGAGGCCGCGGTGATCCGGTCGGTGCTCACCGGCCACGACATCGTCGTCCACATCAGCGGTGAGCACCACGCGGCGATGGTGGGCATGGGCGCCGCGGCGATCGCGCTCGACGTGTGGGTCGATCGCGACGACGCCGAGGACGCCGCCGCGCTGATCGCCGAGCTGCGCGAGGGCGGGGCGGCGGCGCTGGCCGACGACGAGATCCCCGCCGACGACACCGCCGAGCGGGCCGACGAGGTGTCGCCCGACGGCGCGCTGGTGCGGTCGCCGGTCGACACGCTGGCCCGGGTCGGGCGCAACAAGCGCATGGTCGGCGCCGCGCTGATCGGCCTGATGCTGCAGCACGGCACCGCGCACCTGAGCGCCCGGGCGTGGAAGCGCGGCATCACGCTGGCCGCGGCGCAGATCCTCGGCTGGCGGCACCTCGCCGCCGGCAACGTCGCGATCGCGACCGCGCTGATCGTCGGCGCGGTGGTCACCGACGTGGTCGGCGCGCTGTGGGAGATCGCCCGCACCACCGCGGTCGCGGCCGAGCTGCCGCCGGCCCGGGTCACCCGCTGAGCGACCCTCGCCGGGCGATCTCGGGTAGCGTCGGGCCATGCGCGCCTCGATCCTCGTGCCCCTCGTCGTCGCCGCGACCGCCGCCACCGCCGCCACCACCACCACCGCCCGGGCCGACGGCCTGGTCGAGCTGGCCGTCGGCGGCGGCCTGCCGCTGGCCGAAGACGACTACGCCGACACCGTCGACAACAGCGCCAAGTTCGCGGTCCACGCCGCGTCGGTCGGCGAGCGCGGCGTCGGCGTCGACCTCGGCCTCGACGTCACGCCGGTCAGCCTCGACAACGCGCAGTTCTTCGGCCTCGAGGCCTCGGCGTGGCGGTTCCGCGGGCTGGTCGGCGCCCGCGGCCAGTGGCCGCTCGGCGCCAAGGGCGTCGGCTTCGTCCGCGGCGGCGCCGGCGTCGACCTGGCGCGCTACGCCGTGACCGGCACGCTGCTCGGCCAGTCGGTCGACACCAGCGAGACCGACGTCGGGCTGGCGCTCGAGGTCGGCGGCGGCGTCGGCGTGCGGCTCGGCGGCGCCATCGTCAGCGCCCAGCTGGCGCTACCGATCGCGCTGCACTTCGACGACGACGACCCCGCCGATCCCGACGACTTCGACTTCGAGTACACCGGCATCGACCTCGACGTCCTGTTCGCGGTCGGCACGACGATGTAGCGGCCGGTCCGCCGGGCTACGCCCGCTTGGCGTACAGCCGGTCGTGGTCGCGGTTGACGATCCACCGCGGATCGTCGTCGGCGATCTCGCCGGCCGCGCACTGCGCGCGCAGCACCTTCTCGCGCGCCGACAGCGCCAGGATCTCGTCGCGGAACAGGTCCGCGCACTTCTTGTACAGCGCCGGCCGCGGCTTCTGCGCCAGGTACTGCGAGTAGTCGACCGGCTTGCCCCACACCGCGATCACCGGGCGGGTGCGGCGGATGCCGCGCACGTAGTTGGTGCGGAACTCGCTCACGAAGTCGTTCTCGAGCCCGCCGATCCACACCGGGATCACGATCGGCTTGGCCTGCAGCGCGATCTGGCCGATGCCCGGCATCGCCGGCAGCATCTCGTACGGATCGCTGCCCTTGTTGCGGGTGCCCTCGGGGTGGACGCCGATCACCGCGCCGGGGTTGGCCAGCATCTCGACCAGCTTGTCGACCGTGGCCTTGTTGGCGGCGGTGCGCTCGCGCTGCCGGAACACCGGCGGGTACATCGCGCCGGCGGCGACCCCCCAGTTGACCAGCATGCCCAGCGGCTGCTCGTAGAAGAAGTTCGAGCGGACCGGGAAGTTGATCGACCGGATCCACGGCGTGCGCGCCAGGTACAGCCCGAGCAGCAGCGAGTACTGATCGAAGAAGCTGCGGTGGTTGGAGGCGATCAACAGGCCGCGGTCGGGCTGCAGCGCGACCACCTCGTCGAGGCCCTCGAACAGGCAGCGGTGGGCCATGCCCAGCCGCACCCAGGGGTAGGTCACCCCGCGCAAGAAGTGGTCCTGCAGGACCTTGCCGATCGGGTGCTCGTTGGTGAGCGCCGCCAGGCGGATCGCCACCTTCTCGATGCGGGTCAGGTCGGCGGGGGTCGCGCCGGAGGGAGTCGACGGCTCTTCGGCCATGGGTCGGTCAGGTACCACAGCCGCCGGGGCCCCCGGCAACCCGTGCCGCGATCTCTCGCGAAGGCGGACCAGGCGCCGGGCGGTCCGGCCGTCAGTAATAGGTGCGGGCGGCGGCGGCGGCCCACCGGCGCGATCTCGTGGCGCGGTGCCGACTTGGCGGGGAGCCTCTCTTGACTGGCTGGGGGCAGGTCCGTATGTTCGCGCCCGCTCGACCCCTGGGCAGAGGGCAACTGGCCGATGTCACTAGAATTCTCCGCCGACGCCCGCAAGAAGATCTCCGACCTCTTGCAGAAATACCCCAGCTCCAAGCCGGTGGTGCTGGCAGCGCTCCACCTCGCGCAGAAGGAGCATGGGTTCCTGTCCGACGACGCGCTCAAGCTCGTCGCCGAGACGCTGGACCTGCCCTACGCCCACGTCTACGGCGTGGCGACCTTCTACACGATGTTCCGCCGCGAGCCCGCGGCCAAGAACATCCTGCGCATCTGCACCAACATCTCGTGCATGTTGCGGGGCGCCTACGACGTCATGGCCGCCTTCGAGAAGAAGCTCGGCGTGAAGAAGGGCGGCACCGCCGGCGACTTCACGATCGTCGAGGAGGAGTGCATCGCCGCGTGCGCCAACGCGCCGGCGATCGTGTGCGGGACCCGCTACTTCCTCGACGTCGAGCCCAAGGACGTCGACACCATCCTCGACGAGCTGCGCAAGACGCCGCGGCCCGAAGGCGAGATCGTATGAGCCAGTGGAAGGACGTGACCAAGCTGGTCACCGCCAAGTTCGGCAACGAGGACGCCCGCACCCTGGCCGGCTACGAGAAGCTCGGCGGCTACCAGGTGTTGCGCAAGGCGCTCGGCATGAAGCCGGACGACATCACCGCCGAGGTCAAGGCCTCCAACCTGCGCGGCCGCGGCGGCGCCGGCTTCGCCACCGGCGTCAAGTGGGGCTTCGTGCCCAAGGACGCCAAGGCGGTCCACCTCGTCTGCAACTGCGACGAGTCGGAGCCCGGCACCTGCAAGGATCGCGAGCTGGTCTACTGGGACCCGCACCTGCTCATCGAGGGCATGGTCATCGCGGCCTACGCGCTCAAGGCCACGCACAACTACATCTACATCCGCGGCGAGATGATGCGCGAGTACGCGGTGCTCGCCAAGGCGGTCGAGGAGGCCTACGGCCGCGGCTACCTCGGCAAGAACATCCTCGGCTCGGGCTTCGAGTGCCACCTGACGGTGCACCGCGGCGCCGGCGCGTACATCTGCGGCGAGGAGACGGCGCTGCTCAACTCGCTCGAGGGCCGGCGCGGCCAGCCCCGGCTCAAGCCGCCGTTCCCGGCGATCAAGGGCCTGTTCGACGAGCCGACCATCGTCAACAACGTCGAGACGCTGATGAACGTGCCGTTCATCGTCGACAAGGGCGGGGCGTGGTTCGCCGCGCTCGGCCCCGGTCGCTCGGGCGGCACCCGCACCGTGTGCGTCTCGGGCCACGTCAACAAGCCCGGCGTCTACGAGCTGCCGATGACGATCACGATGCGGCAGATCATCGACGAGGTCTGCGGCGGCGTGTGGAAGGGCCGCAAGGTCAAGGCCGTCATCCCCGGCGGCACCTCGATGCCGCCGCTGGCCGAGGACGAGCTCGACGTGCCCAGCGAGTTCGACGCGCTGATGACCGACGAGCGGATCAAGCCGGTCGAGGTCGCCCCCGGCAAGAACTTCGATCTCGGCGGCGGCCGCGTGCTGCGCACGATGGCCGGCTCGGGCGGCATCGTCGTCATGGACGACGCCACCGACATCCCGATGGCGGTGTGGCGGATCATGAAGTTCTACGCCCACGAGTCGTGCGGGCAGTGCACGCCGTGCCGCGAGGGCACCGGCTGGCTCGAGAAGGTCGCGCGCCGGGTCGCGTTCGGCCAGGGCAAGCCCGGCGACATCGACCTGCTCGCCTCGATCGCCCACGGCATCGCCGGCAACACGATCTGCGCGCTGGGCGACGCCGCGGCCTGGCCGATGCTCGGGTTCCTCACCAAGTTCCGCGCCGACTTCGAGGCGAAGGTCGCGCACAAGGGAGCCGCAGCATGACCGCCCGTGTCCTGACCGCGATCCTCGCGGTCCTGTTCGCCGTGCTGGCGCTCGACGCCGGGGCCGCCCACGCCCAGGGCGCGCCGGCGCCGGTCGACGCCAAGGTCGGCCCCGCGCCGGACTTCGATCCGCCGCGCTCGGCGACCACCGCCGGCAAGACCGTCAGCAAGCGCGACAGCGTCGCGTCGCCCGCGCCCGGCGCGCCGACCAACGCCGCCGCCAAGCGCACCAAGGGCGGCATGGCCTTCGCGTTCTGGGGCTTCGCCGCCCTGACCGTGCTCGGCTCGCTGTTCGTCATCACCCGCCGCAACCTGATCACCGCGGTGATGGGCATGGTCGGGACGTTCTTCGCGCTGGCGGCGCTGTACATGCTGCTGTACGCGCACTTCCTCGCGATCATCCAGATGCTGGTCTACGCCGGCGCGATCATGGTGCTGTTCGTCTTCGTCATCATGATCCTCAACAAGCCCGAGGACGAGCCGTTCGCGCTGTCCGGGCGGGTCGGCAAGGTCCTGGCCGGGCTGGCGATGGCCTACCTGGTATTCCGCATCGGCTCGGTGCTGATCGACGTGCCGTCGCACGTGACCGTCGCCCAGAACGCCGCCCCGGCCAAGACCGCGGCCGGCGACGACTGGGGCTCGACCGCCGCGGTCGGCATGAACCTGTTCAACGACTACCTGTTCCCCTTCGAGGCGGTGTCGCTGACGCTGCTCATCGCGGTGGTCGGCGCGATCGCGATCGCCCGGCCGCTCAAGGATGACGAGCCCGCCACCGAGGCCGCCACCACGGGAGGCCACTGATGCCGAACCTGTCGACGGTGTTCTCCGAGGTCGGCTACGCGCACTTCCTGGTGCTCGGCGCCGTCCTGTTCGCGATCGGCGTCGGCGGCGTGCTGCTGCGCCGCAACGCGCTGATCATCATGATGAGCATCGAGCTGATGCTCAACGCCGGCAACCTGACCATCCTGACCTTCGCGCGCATGCACGGGGATCTGGGCGGCCACTCGTTCGCGATGATCGTCATGGCCGTCGCCGCCGCCGAGGTCGCGGTCGGGCTGGCCATCGTCGTCGCGATCTTCCGCGGTCGTCGCCACGTCGACGTCGACCGCATGAACCTCCTCAAGCACTAGGCCGCCCAGCTCATGGATACCGTCAAGTTCCTCTGGGTCGTCCCGTTCCTGCCGCTGGCGGGCGCGTTCCTCAACCTCATCCTCGGCAAGCGGCTGTCGCGCCAGACCGTCCACTTCATCGCGGTCGCCGCGGTGGCCGCGTCGTTCTTCACTGCTCTGTACCTGGTGGTCGGCCCGCTGCGCGAGGCCTACGGCGTGTGGAAGCACGACGGCCGGCAGGGCGCGTTCGGGCTCGACGAGCACCTCTGGACCTGGATCCAGGCCGGCGACCTCAAGCTCGACCTGGCGTTCCGGCTCGATCCGCTGTCGAGCGTGATGATCCTCATCGTCACGTTCTGCTCGACGCTGATCCACATCTACTCGACCGGGTACATGGAGCACGAGCCGCGCTACGGCGCGTACTTCGGCTACCTCAACCTGTTCACCGGCGCGATGCTCATCCTGGTGCTGGGCTCGAACATGCCGGTGATGTTCATCGGCTGGGAGGGCGTCGGCCTGTGCTCGTTCCTGCTGATCGGCTTCTGGTACGAGAACGAGGCCTACGCGACCGCCGGCCGCAAGGCGTTCGTCGTCAACCGCATCGGTGACTTCGCGTTCCTGCTCGGCATGTTCCTCCTGTGGTGGGCGACCCACGGCGTCGACGGCGGCAAGAGCCTCGACTTCGTGATGCTGCGCGACGTCGCCACCGCCCACCCCGACATCTACGAGCACAAGTTCTGGTTCGACGAGCGGCTGGCCGCCGCCGCCGGCATCCTCCTGTTCATCGGCGCCGCCGGCAAGAGCGCGCAGCTGCCGCTGTACGTGTGGCTGCCCGACGCGATGGCCGGCCCGACCCCGGTCTCGGCGCTGATCCACGCCGCGACGATGGTGACCGCCGGCGTCTACATGGTCGCCCGGCTGTCGTTCCTGTTCGCGTCGTCGACCACGGCGATGGCGGTGGTGTCGATCGTCGGCGCGCTGACCGCGCTGGCGGCGGCGTTCATGGCGTTCGCCCAGACCGACCTCAAGAAGGTGCTGGCCTACTCGACGGTCAGCCAGCTCGGCTTCATGTTCGTCGGCGTCGGCACCGGCAACTGGAGCGCGGGCGTGTTCCACCTGATGACCCACGCGTTCTTCAAGGCCGGCCTGTTCCTCGGCGCCGGCTCGGTGATGCACGGCATGGAGGGCTCGGGCGACATCCGCATCATGGGCGGCCTCAAGAAGTACATGCCGATCACGCGGATCACCTTCTTGATCTACTGCCTGGCGATCGCCGGCTTCCCGCTGACCTCGGGCTTCTTCTCGAAGGACGAGATCCTGGCCGGCGCCTGGGCCGCGAACCACGACGGCTGGCCGGTGTTCCTGGGCAAGCTCCTGTGGGTGATGCTCACGGTCGCCGCGCTCGGCACGGCGTTCTACATGTGGCGGCTGTACTTCCTGGTGTTCGAGGGCAAGTACCGCGGCGCCGAGCACGTCGAGCACCCGCACGAGTCGCCGATCAACATGACCGGCCCGCTGATGGTGCTGGCGTTCCTGGCGCTGGTGGCCGGCTTCATCGGCATCCCCCACGTCATCCACGTCTCGGGCACGCTGGGCGACATCGGCCACTTCCTGCCGGAGTGGATCGGGCTGTCGACCAAGCCGATGGAGATGCACCTGGCCAGCGGCACCACCTACGCGCTGCTCGGCACCGCCTCGGTGGTCGGCCTGCTCGGCATCGGCCTGGCCTACGCGCTCTACGGCAAGGGCCCGTCGAAGCTGGTCGACCGGTTCACCGCCGGCCCCGGCAAGGGGCTGTACGAGGCGTCGAAGAACAAGCTGTGGGTCGACGAGGGCTACGACTTCGCGTTCGTCCGGCCGTTCCGGGCGCTGGCCCGCGGCACCTTCGCGATCGTCGACCGCTTCATCATCGACACCGTCCTGGTCAACGGCGCCGGCTTCGTGATGTCGCTGTTCTCGCGGGTGTCGCGCTGGGTCCAGAACGGCCAGGTCCAGCGCTACCTGGTCGGCGTCGTCTTCGGCGCGGCGCTGATCTTCTGGTGGACGTCGCACGACGATCACCCGAGCTTCAGCTACAAGGCGGTCCCGGGCGGCATCGAGTTCCGCGCCGAGCCGGGCCACGGCCTGCGCAGCGGCGCGGCGGTGCGCTGGGACTTCGACGGCGACGGCCAGCCCGATCCGGGCGAGACCGCGCCGGTCGTGATCAAGCGGCCCGGCGACGTCGCCAGCCGCGTGACCTTGTTCGTCGTCGACCCGGTCTGGGGCGAGACCGACAAGCAGGGCAAGCCCAAGAGCCTGGCGCGGGTGACCCGCCGGGTGAAGCTGCCCGCTGCGTCGACCGAGGCGCCCGCCACACCGGCGGCGAGCTCGGCCGGAGGTGAGCCATGAACCCGACCGGCGGCTTCGTCCTGCCCGTCATCCTGGCGCTGCCGCTGCTCGGCGCGCTGTTCGTGATGTTGACCCCGCGCGGCGAGGGCTCGATCGCCCGCGGCGTCGGCCTGGTCGTGTCGACCGCGACCTTCGTGATGTCGCTGCTCGTGCTGCGCTACTTCGACGGCAAGGCCGCGGGCTACCAGCTCACCACCGACGCGGTGTGGGTCAAGAGCCTCGGCATCCACATGAAGCTGGGCATCGACGGCATCTCGCTGTGGCTGGTGCTCCTGACCACCTTCCTGACGCCGCTGACCCTCCTGGCCGCGACCAAGTCGATCGAGAAGCACGTCCGCGAGTTCGTCGCCGCGTTCCTGGTCCTCGAGACCGGCATGCTCGGCGCGTTCGTCTCGCTCGACCTGTTCGTGTTCTACGTGTTCTGGGAGGTGATGCTGATCCCGATGTACCTGCTGATCGGCATCTGGGGCGGGCAGCGCCGGCTCTACGCGTCGATCAAGTTCGTGCTGTACACGATGGTCGGCTCGCTGCTGATGCTGGTCGCGATCTTCTACCTGTACGTCCAGCACGGCCAGGTGACCGGCATCTACACCACCGAGCTCACCCACATCACCGAGACCGGCCAGACCCTGGGCCTGGCCCACCTGGTGCTGCCGCACGACGCGCAGGTGTGGTGCTTCGCCGCCTTCGCGCTGGCGTTCGCGATCAAGATCCCGCTGTTCCCGCTGCACACGTGGTTGCCCGACGCCCACGTCGAGGCGCCCACCCCCGGCTCGGTGATCCTGGCCGGCGTGCTGCTCAAGCTCGGCATCTACGGCTTCATCCGGCTGGCGATGCCGCTGTTCCCGCACGGCGCCGCGGTGCTGGCCCCGTACATCGCCATCCTCGCGGTCGTCGGCATCGTCTACGGCGCGGTCGTCGCGTTCGCCCAGGACGACGTCAAGAAGCTGGTGGCGTACTCGTCGGTGTCGCACCTCGGGTTCTGCGCGATCGGCCTGTTCTCGCTGACGGTGTCGGGCATCGAGGGCTCGATCTACGCGATGCTGTCGCACGGCCTCACCACCGGCGGCCTGTTCCTCGGCATCGGCATGCTCTACGAGCGCCGCCACACCCGCCGGCTGGCCGAGTACGGCGGCATCTGGAAGCAGATGCCGGTGTTCAGCGGCCTGTACCTGATCATCGTGATGGGCTCGGCCGGCCTCCCGGGCCTGTCGGGCTTCGTCGGCGAGTTCCTGTCGCTGTTCGGCACGTTCAACGCCGGCGACACCTTCCCGACCAACTGGCCGCACTACCTGCCGTCGCCGCGCCTGTTGGCCGCGATCTCGACCACCGGCGTCATCCTCGGCGCCATCTACCTGCTGTTCATGTTCCAGAAGGTGTTCTTCGGCCCGCTCGACAAGGCCAAGAACGGCCACCTGCCGGACCTGAGCATCCGCGAGAAGGCGGTGTTCCTGCCGCTGGTGGTGCTGATCTTCGTGCTCGGGTTCTTCCCCCGGCCGTTCCTGGCCAAGATGGAGCCGTCGGTGAAGGCCTTCATCGCCGACTATCACGAGAAGCTCGCCGAGCCTGACGGGCCGGCCCGCATGATGAACGCCGAGGGCTCGCCCGACGCGCTCAAGGCCAAGCTCGAGGGTGCCGCCGCGAAGCTCGACGCCGCGGCGGCGCGCCTGGGCGGCAACGCCGGAGGTCAGCCGTGAACTTCGCGACGGGGGATGCCCTCTACATCGCGCCGATCTTGATCCTGGCCCTGGCCGGCTTGCTCCTGGTCCTGGCCGAGGCGTTCTACACCGGCAAGGACCGCACCGCGCTGGCCGGCCTGGCCGTCGCCGGCGGGGTCGCCGCGGCGGTCGCGTCGATCGCGCTCTACCGCCACCTGGACCCGGGCCAGCACCGCTACCTGTACGGCGAGATGCTGGTCGCCGACCGGACCGGCTACGCGCTGTCGGCGCTGCTGTCGGTGGTCATCGCGCTGGCCGCGCTGGTCGCGCCGGCGCACATGCGCGCCCACGACTGGGCCATCGGCGAGTACTTCGGGATCTTGCTCCTGGCCGGCACCGGCATGCTGATGCTGGCGCACGCGTCGCACCTGGCGACGGTGTTCCTCGGCGTCGAGACCATGTCGATCGGCGTCTACGTCATGACCGCGCTGCGGCGCCGGTCGCGGCGGGGCAACGAGGCGGCGATGAAGTACTTCCTGATGGGCGCGTTCGCGACCGGCTTCTTGCTGTACGGCATGGCGCTGGTCTACGGCGCCACCGGCACCACCAGCCTGGTCGCGGTGCGCGAGCGGCTGGCGTCGGGCAACCTGGCGCTCCTGACCGTCGGCACGTTCCTGATGGTGGCGGCGTTCGCGTTCAAGGTCGCGGCGGTGCCGTTCCACATGTGGGCGCCCGACGCCTACGAGGGCGCGCCGACCCCGGTCACCGCGTTCATGGCGGCGGCGGTCAAGGTCGCCGCGGTGGCGGCGATGATCCGCGTCTTCGGCCAGTTCCTCGGCGGCGAGAAGCTGCCCTACGGCACGCTCGGCTGGGCCTCGCCGATGGTGGTGCTGGCGGCGATCACGATCACCGTCGGAAACATCGCGGCGATCCGCCAGGACAACGTCAAGCGCATGCTGGCGTACTCGTCGATCTCGCACGGCGGCGTGCTGCTGGTCGGGCTGTGCGCGATGGGGCTCGGCTCGCCGAGCGGCCAGAGCGCGCTGGTCTACTACCTGATCGCCTACGCGCTGACGACGATGGGTGCGTTCGCGGTGGTGAGCTACGTCGGCTCGAAGCAGAACGAGCGCCTCGGCATCGACGACTGGGCCGGCCTGGCGTCGAAGCACCCGGCGGCGGCGCTGGCGATGACGGTGTGCCTGCTGTCGCTCGGCGGCATGCCGCCCACCGGTGGCTTCTTCGCCAAGTGGTACGTCTTCAAGAGCGCGATGGACGCGCAGGATCAGCAGCTCTTGTGGGTCACGATCATCGGCGTCGTGAACTCGGCGGTCAGCATCTTCTACTACCTGAAGCTGGTGACCGCGATGTACTTCAAGGACGCGACCGGCGAGTTCACGCCCAGCCGCTCGGCCGGGCTGACGTTCACGATGGCGCTGTGCGCGGTGGTGGTGCTGGCGATGGGCCTGTTCCCGACGACGTGGCTGGGCTTCGGCGGCTGAGGCCGGGCCCGGCGTGACCGGGCGCGATCGCCGAGAACTGGCTGCGGCGGCGGGGCGGGCCTAGGATCCCGCGATGGACTGGTCGGCTGCGATCGCGGCGTTCACCGCGTACCTCGCCAGCGAGCGCGGCTACTCGCCGCGGACCAGCGCGGTGTACCTGGCCGAGGTCGAGGCGTTCCGCGCCGGCGTCGCCGCGCGCCGCGCGCCGCGGCCGCCGCTCTCGCCGGCGGCGATCGACGCGATCGAGGTGCGCCGCCACCTGGCCAGCCTGTTCGACGCCAACGACGCCGCGACGATCGGCAAGAAGCTCTCCGCGCTGCGCACGTTCTTTCGCTTCCTGCACAAGCGCGGCGCGATCGCCGGCAACCCGGCGGCGGCGATCCGCGGCCCCAAGAAGAAGCAGGCGCTGCCGCGGGCGCTCGACGTCGACGACGCGTTCCGGCTGGTCGAGGCCCCGGCCGGCGGGCCCCGGCCGACGGTGCGGCGGCGCGGCCAGGCCGAGGCGGCGCGGGCCGAGGCGCTGGCGCTGCGCGACGCCGCGCTGTTCGAGGTGCTATACGGCGCCGGCCTGCGCGTGTCCGAGGCGTGCGCGCTCGACGCCACCGACCTCGAGCGCGATCGCTACGGCACCTGGACCGTCACCGTCGCGCGCGGCAAGGGCGGCAAGCGCCGCATCGTGCCGCTGGGCGACGCCGCGGCGCGGGCGATCGCGGCGTGGCAGGCCGCGCGCGGCTGGGCGCCCGGGCCGGCGCTGTTCGTCAACGCCAGCGGCACCCGGCTGACCGCGCGCTCGGCGCAGCGCCTGACCCGCGCCTGGGCCATCGCCTCGGGCGTCACCGCGCCGGCCACGCCCCACGCGCTGCGCCACTCGTTCGCGACCCACCTGCTCGACGGCGGCGTCGACCTGCGCTCGATCCAGGAGCTGCTCGGCCACGCCAGCCTGTCGTCGACGCAGATCTACACCAAGATCTCGCTCGACCACCTGATGAAGGTCTACGACGCGGCCCACCCGCGGGCCCAGGCCGAGCCGGCGCCGGCGGCTACGGCACCAGGCCCTGCTCGTGCAGGAACCTGATCGTCAGCGCGACGCCGGTGTCGAGCGGGGTCGGCTCGAAGCCGAGCTCGGCCTGTGCCTTCGTGCTGTCGACCCGCGCCTGCCACAGGAGGAAGGTCAGCTGGCCCGGCGCGATCAGCGGCGTGAAGCGGAACAGCCGGGCCAGCGGCGCGCTCACGCCGGCCAGGCCGCCCAGGAGCCACGCCGGCGCGGCGCGCGGGACCTTACCGCGGCCGGCGGCGGTCACCGCCTCGGTCGCCAGCTCGCGGTTGGTGGCGTAGCCGTCGGCGACCAGGTAGCGCTCGCCGCGGCCGCCGCGCTCGGCGGCCGCGAGGTGGGCGGCGACGACGCCGTCGATGTACGCCACCGACATGCCGCCGGGCGGCAGCAGCGGCACCTTGCCGGTGAGCAGGCGGATGAAGAAGCCGTTGAGCGCGACGTGGACCGGGCCCGGGCCGTAGACCGCCGCCGGGTTGACCGACACCACGTCCTGGCCGTCGGCGACTGCGGCTGCGACCGCGCGATCGGCGGCCTGCTTGGAGCGCTCGTACGCGGTGTGCTTGGGGGCCGGATCGAGGTTGGCCTCGACCAGCGTGCCGCCGCGCGGCGCCGCGAAGACGTCCATCGTCGACGTGTAGACCACCCGCGCCACGCCGGCGGCCTTGGCCGCGGCCAGCACGTTGACCGTGCCCAGGTGGTTGACGCGATCGAACACGCCGTCGTCGCGTTGCCATTGCTCGGGCATCCCGGCGGCGTGGTAGACGCGCCCGACGCCGGTCATCGCCGCGGCGAGGGAGGAGGGGGCGGTGACGTCGCCGACGACGAGCTCGACGTCGGGGAGGAGCGGGGCGGCGCGATCGCGATCGCGGACCAGCGCGCGCACCGCGTGGCCGTCGGCGACGAGCCGCTTCGCGATGCCGTTGCCGACCAGACCGGTGCCGCCGGTGACGAGCGTGAGCATCCAGGACGTGTACCGCCGCTGGAGAGGCGCGTCGAGCGGCTTGCCGCGAGTGTGCGGCACGGGCGAGGACAGGGGCATTTGCGACGCGGGAGCGACCCGAACCCAGCGGCGACCGCGGCGCCGGAGGGCACTTGCTCCGCGTCACCGCCTTGCGTATCGTACCAAACGATGTTGGATCGGCACGGTGTGGAGCGGCGTGACGGGACGTCGATCGAGGCGACGACCGCGGCTGTCTCATCCACGGCGGCCATCGATGGTGCCCTCGACGAAGGCGTCGTGTCTCCCGCCGACCTTGCAGCGCGTCTGCGATCCGAGAGGCACGATCCCGAGCCCCTGATCGCCGCCGCGGCGCGGCGATTCGGCAACGGCTTCGTCAACGAGGCATTCGCTCTGGTGGCGCCTCTTGCGACCGCGACCGCAGCCACCGCAGCGAAGCAACCCGAGCCACTCGGTGGCGAAGCGGAGCAGCACGCCCCGCGCGTTCCGGGCACGCCCGGCCTGCGAGTCGAGGAGGCGGTTCACGGCGCGCAGGCTGCGATTGCCAAGGCGAAGTCGAAGCTGGCGCACGATCCAGCCTTCGAGCAGGTGTCGAGGCGACACGGATTGAACGGGCGCGGTGGGGCGCCGGACACGCTTACGCTTCCCCCCGCCGCGGTGGCCGCGCTCGACCTTCTGTGGAAAGACTCACACCTCGCCGACGGGTCGGTGCAGGAACAAGGCGGCAACCTGGTCCGCAACTACGGCGGCTCTTACGAGTTTCGTCGGGGGAAGGGGCACAACTCGCGACAGTTCGAGCCGGACTACAATGACGTCGGCTGGTCGCAGTCGCTCGTCGGCGTGGTTCACACGCACCCGTACACGAATCGGGACAACGACGGAGCGAGCTTCAGCTCATCGGATCTTGCGTCGATCTCGGCAGAGGAGGAAAGCCAGACGCTGAACATCCTGCGCTCCGGCGACATGACGTTCGTCGTCGCGCGGACCAAAGAATTCGACAAGATCGTGGCGCGTTACGAGGCCGACAACAACGCCAACGGTCTCTATCGGGCGATGTACGACTGCTACGAGAACGTCTTCGCGGCGACCGAGGGGACGTACAAGGAGAAGATTGAGGTCGCGGTACGCCGCGTCTGCCAGGAGTTCCACCTCGAGTACTACGAGGGCCGGGGCGCGACGCTGACCCGCGTCACCGGTACGGACGTTCCGTGAAGGCGCTGGTCGCGAGCTTTGCGTTGATCGCGTGCCATCCTCATCCGCGCCCGGCGTCGCCGCCGCCACCTGTGGAGACGGCGCGCGCGCAGATCGCGGCCGCGCGGGCGGCGTTAGTCGAGGCGGAGCACCAGCGCGCAGTTGGCGACGACCGCACGGCCTACGAGACGACGTTGCGGGGCGTGGAGGCGCTCGGACGGGATTACGCCAAGCCGACGACGAAAGACGACACAGGCTTGCACCTCTTGCTGGCAGCGGAGCTCGCCAAGGCCGAGAAATTCGGGGAGGCGGCCGATGAAGCGATCGAGTCGCTGCGGTCGCGCATCGAGCAGTACGAGGCACGGTATCGGTAGACCGCGTGGGATAGGGTACGGGCGATGCTCGATCGCGTGATCGTCTGGCTCGATGGGCTGCGCGCGGCGCGGCCGGCGCACCTGGCGGTGGCCAACCTGCGGATCGTCATCGGCTTCGCGTTCGTGCCGGCGGGGCTGAAGAAGCTGCTGGGCCAGCCGTTCACGGATCCCGGCAACGCCGGCGCGTTCCACGACTTCTTGCACGCGTTCCTGGCGACCGGCGGGCTGTACCGCTTCGTCGGCGCGATGCAGCTGGTGAGCGCGCTCTTGCTGATGACCCAGCGGTTCGCCGCGCTGGGCGCCGCGCTGGCGCTGCCGATCGCCACCGCGATCACCGCGTTCACCTGGAGCACCGCCAAGGCGCCGACGGTGATCGTCACGACGCTGATGACGCTGGGGCTGGCGGGGCTCCTGGCGTGGGACCTGCGGCGCTGGGCCGGCCTGATCACCGAGCGCGCGCTGCCGCCGGCGCCGGCCGCGCCGCCGCCGATCGATCGCCGGCTGTGGGCGATGTGCGGGCTGGCGGTGATCGCGATCTACGGCGGGCTGTGCGTGGCGCTCGGCGAGGTCTACCGGCCGCGCAAGCCGCAGCCCGACTCGCCGGCGTACTTCGTCATGCCCGCGCTGCCGCTGGTGCCGCTCGCCACCTGGATCATCGAGCGCCGGCGCCGGCGTGCTACGACTCCCGCACCGTGAGCGATCCCGTCCGCATCCGATCCACCACCATCCTCACCGTCCGCCGGGGCGGCGCCGTGGTCGTCGCCGGCGACGGCCAGGTGTCGTTCGGCAACACGGTCATGAAGAGCGGCGCCAAGAAGGTGCGCCGGCTCGGCGAGGCCGCCAGCGGCGGCGCGATCGCCGGGTTCGCCGGGTCGGCCGCCGACGGGCTGGCGCTGTTCGAGCGCCTCGACGGCAAGCTGCGCGAGCACCGCGGCAACCTGCGCCGCGCCGCGGTCGATCTGGCCAAGGACTGGCGCTCGGACAAGGCGCTGCGCCGGCTCGAGGCGATGCTCCTGGTCGCCGACCGCGAGGTGACGTTCGTGCTGTCGGGGCAGGGCGACATCATCGAGCCCGACGACGGCATCGCCGCGATCGGCTCGGGCGGGCCGTACGCGCTGGCCGCGGCCCGGGCGCTGGCGGCCCACACCGAGCTGGCGGCGCGCGCCATCGCCGAGGCCGCGATGGGCATCGCCGCCGACATCTGCATCTACACCAACCGCAACCTCACCGTCGAGGAGCTGTCGTGAAGGGCCTGCCCGCCGCCGCGCTGACGCCGGCCGCCATCGTCGCCGAGCTGGATCGCTACATCGTCGGCCAGCGCGAGGCCAAGCGCGCCGTCGCGGTCGCGCTGCGCAACCGGTGGCGCCGCCAGCAGGTCGAGGGCGACCTCAAGGACGAGATCGCGCCGAAGAACATCATCCTGATCGGCCCCACCGGCGTCGGCAAGACCGAGATCGCCCGCCGGCTGGCCAAGCTGGCGCGCGCGCCGTTCTGCAAGGTCGAGGCGTCGAAGTTCACCGAGGTCGGCTACGTCGGGCGCGACGTCGACTCGATCGTCCGCGACCTGGTCGAGGTCGCGGTCAAGCTGGTGCGTGACGAGGAGGCGGCCCGGGTGCGCCCGCGGGCGCGCGACGCCGCCGAGGAGCGGGTGCTCGACGTGCTGTTGCCGCGGGCCAGCGGCGGCCACCGCTTCGGCGAGCGGCCCGGCGAGGCCGCGCCGACGGTCACCGACCCGACCCGCGAGAAGTTTCGGGCGATGCTGCGCGACGGCCGGCTCGACGATCGCGAGGTCGAGATCGACATCACCGAGGAGGGCGGCGGCCACCCGCTGATGCAGATGTTCTCGGCGCCGGGCAGCGGGCTCGACGAGTCGAGCCTGGGCGGGCTCAAGGATCTGCTGGGCGGGCTCAACAAGCGGCAGCGCCGGCGCAAGCTCAAGGTGCCCGACGCGTGGAACGCGCTGACCGAGGAGGAGGTCGACAAGCTGATCGACCACGACCGGGTCACCCGCGACGCGATCACCCGCGCCGAGCAGCACGGCATCGTCTTCCTCGACGAGATCGACAAGATCGCGACCAGCCACGAGCGCGGCGGCGCCGACATCTCGCGGCAGGGCGTGCAGCGCGACCTGCTGCCGATCGTCGAGGGCTCGACCGTCACCACCAAGTACGGGCCGGTCAAGACCGACCACGTGCTGTTCATCGCCGCCGGCGCCTTCCACATGGCCAAGCCGAGCGACCTCATCCCCGAGCTGCAGGGCCGGTTCCCGATCCGGGTCGAGCTCGAGCCGCTGACCGCCGACGACTTCGTCCGCATCCTGACCGAGCCGCAGAACGCGCTGACCGCGCAGTACGCGGCGCTGCTCGCGACCGACGGCGTCACGATCGAGTGGACCGCCGAGGCGGTGGCCGAGCTCGCGCGGATCGCGGTCGACGTCAACACCCGCACCGCCAACATCGGCGCCCGCCGCCTGCACACCGTGCTCGAGCGCTTGCTCGACGATCTGCTCTACAACGCGCCCGACATCGGCCGCCAGACCATCCCGATCACCAAGGCCTACGTGGTCGAGCGGCTCGGCGCGCTGGCGGCCGACGACGATCTGGCCCGCTTCATCCTCTGACCTGGGAAGGCCTGTCGCCAGACCGCCGCGCCGGTCCGCGGCGCGCCCGTCAGCAGGGGATGATCATGCACTGCAGGCAGCAGCTCGGGATCGTCAGCTCGTCGCACTCCTCGGGCGGCGTCTGGACCGTGCCGTCGCCGCAGAACGGGCCGGTCAGGACCTGCTCGGCGGTGCAGTTGAAGTTGCAGGCCCGGCAGGTCGGGACGCCGTAGGCGCAGTCGAACTCGGTCGCGGTGTTGCCGTCGTCGCACACCTCGGCGCCCTCCATCAGGCCGTCGCCGCACACCGGGGCGCGGGCGTCGACCGCGGCGTCGCTGGCGCGGGCGTCCGGAGCCGGCGGCGCGTCGGGCGGGGCCGCGCCGTCGTCGGCGCCGTCGGTGGTCGCGGCGTCGGCCGGCGCGCCGCCGTCGCCGCGGCTGACCGGGTCGAGGCCGAACACCGGGTTGCAGGCGGCGGCGGCGAGGGCGACGGCCAGGAGCGCGACCCGCATCGTCGCGCGACGGTAGCACGGGGCCCCGCGCGCCCGGTTCGGGTAGGATGCGCCGCCGTGGAAGCCGTCATCGCCAAGGCCCGGGTGCTCGTCGAGGCCCTGCCGTTCATCTCCGAGTTCCGCGGCAAGACCGTCGTGGTCAAGATCGGCGGCGTCGCGCTCGACGATCCGACGCTGCGCCAGCGCTTCGCCGAGGATCTGATCCTGCTCGACTGGGTCGGCATCCACGTCGTCGTGGTCCACGGCGGCGGCAAGCAGATCACCGCGCTGGCTGATCGGCTGGGCCACAAGGCGGCGTTCGTCGATGGTCAGCGCGTCACCGACGCCGCGCAGCTCGAGGTGGTCGAGATGGTGCTGGGCGGCCAGCTCAACTCCGAGCTGGTGCGCCTCATCAACCACCTCGGCGGCGCCGCGGTCGGGTTGACCGGCTGCGACGGCGGCCTGGCCAAGGCCGAGGTGCGTCGCCCCGAGCTGGGCCTGGTCGGCGAGGTCACCACCGTCGATCGCACCGTCCTCGATCGACTGGTCTCGGACTTCATCCCGGTGGTCGCGCCGCTGGCCACCGGCCCCGACGGCAAGGCGCTCAACGTCAACGCCGACGTGTTCGCGGCGCGGCTGGCCCAGGCGATCGGCGCGGTCAAGCTGGTCTTGCTCACCGACATCGCCGGCGTGCTCGACGGCGCCGGCGCGCTGCTGCCGTCGTTGACCGACGCCGAGGCCCGGGACCTGATCGCCCGCGGCGTGATCCGCGGCGGCATGATCCCCAAGGTCGAGAACGCGCTGGCGGCGCTGGCCGCCGGCGTCGCCAAGATCCACATCATCGACGGCCGGGTCGAGCACGCGCTGCTGCTCGAGATCTTCACCGCCGACGGCGTCGGCACCCAGCTGCTGCCGGGGTGAGGGCGCGGCCGCCGCGGGGCGGTGGACGAGGCGGGACTCGAACCCACAGGGAGCGCTGATTTTAAGTCAGCTGCCTTTACCAGTTTGGCTACTCGTCCGGGCGGCCAGTCTACCAACCGACCCCGTGCGGTCAATCGCTGCACCGCGGCCAGGCCCTTCCGTTCGCGGCCGGCGGTGTCATTATCCGCCGGTCATGGCCCACACCCAAGCCGACCTGCTCGCGATCGCCGATCGCACCTTCATCAAGAACTACCGCCAGCAGCCCATGGTGCTCACCCGTGGCCAGGGCAGCGAGGTGTGGGACCTCGAGGGCAAGCGCTACCTCGACATGACCGCCGGCATCGCGGTGTGCTGCCTCGGCCACGCCCACCCCGAGCTGACCGCGCGGCTCACCGAGCAGCTCGGGCGCATGGTCCACGTCTCCAACCTGTACTGGAACGACCAGGAGATCCTCGCCGCCGAGGCGATCACGTCGCGGTCGTTCGCCGATCGCGTCTACTTCTGCAACTCGGGCGGCGAGGCCAACGAGGCCGCGCTCAAGCTGGTGCGCCGCTACCAGCACGTCGTCGCCGGCCAGCCCGAGCGCACGACGATCATCTCGACCAACGGCAGCTTCCACGGCCGGACGATGGCGACGGTGTCGATCACCGGCCAGGCCAAGTACCGCGAGGGCTTCGGCCCGATGTTCGGCCCGGTCGCGTTCGTGCCGTACGGCGACCTCGAGGCGGCGCGCGCCGAGATCGCCAAGCCGGGCGCGTGCGCGATGATCCTCGAGCCGATCCAGGCCGAGGGCGGCATCATCGTGCCGCCGGCCGGCTACCTGCGCGGGCTGCGTGAGGCGTGCGACGCCGCCGGCGTGCTGCTGATCTTCGACGAGGTCCAGACCGGCACCGGCCGCACCGGCCGCTGGTGGGGCCACGAGCACGACGGCGTCACGCCGGACGTGATGACGCTGGCCAAGGGCCTCGGCGGCGGCGTCCCGATCGGCGCGATCGCGGTGACCGAGCGCGCGGCGGCGGGCCTGACCACGCCGACCGGCGGCGCGGTGCCCCACGCGTCGACGTTCGGCGGCAACCCGCTGGCGACCGCGGCGGCCGCGGCGGTGCTCGAGCTGATCACCCGCCACGATCTGCTGGCGGCGGTGACCAAGCAGGGCGAGCACCTCGCGGGCAAGCTGGCCGCGCTGGTGGCGGCGCAGCCCGACAAGGCGCTCGAGGCGCGCGGCCGCGGCCTGCTGCGCGGCGTCGCGGTGGCCGGCAACGCGTCGCAGATCGTCGGCAAGTGCCGCGAGCGCGGCCTGCTGGCGTCCTTGGCCGGCGCCAACGTCGTCCGCTTCGCGCCGTCGTACCTCGTGTCGACCGCCGAGCTCGACGAGGCGGTCGCGATCCTCAGCGGCGTGCTCGCCGAGGCGCCGGCGTCGTGACCGACTTCATCACCCTGGCCGACTGCGGCCGCGCCCAGCTGACCGCGCTGATCGACGCCAGCGCCGCGTGGAAGCGGGCCCGCCCGCACGGCCCGGCGGCGTGGCTCGCCGGCCGCCACGTCGCGATCGTCATGGAGAAGGCCTCGACCCGCACCCGGGTCAGCTTCGAGGTGGCGGTGCGCGAGCTGGGTGGCCACGCGACGATCCTCACCAGCGACGGCACCCAGCTCGGGCGCGGCGAGCCGATCGAGGACACCGCCCGCGTGCTGTCGCGGTTCGCCCACGCGATCGTGTTCCGCACGTTCGGCGCCGAGCGGATGATGCGGATGGTCGGCGCGGCCAGCGTGCCGGTGGTCAACGCGCTGTCCGATCGCGAGCACCCGTGCCAGATCGTCGCCGACCTGCTGACGATCCGCGAGCGGCGGGGCGGCCTCGACGGCGTCAAGGTCGCGTGGATCGGCGACGGCAACAACATGGCGGTGTCCTGGCTGCACGCCGCCGGCGCGCTCGGGCTCGAGCTGCGGCTGGCGTGCCCGGTGGGCTACCGCCCGCCGCCCCACGACGTCAGCAACGCCCAGGACGAGGGCGCGACGGTCACCGTCACCGACGATCCGCGGGTGGCCGCGGCCGGCGCCGACGTGGTCATGACCGACGTCTGGGCGTCGATGGGGCAGGAGGCCGAGCAGGCCCAGCGCGCCCGCGCGTTCGCCGGCTACTGCGTCGACGACGCGCTGCTGGCGGGCGCGGCGCCCGACGCGATCGTCCTGCACTGCCTGCCGGCCCACCGCGGCGAGGAGATCAGCGCGGCGGTGCTGGACGGGCCGCGCGGCGCCGCGGTGTGGGACCAGGCCGAGAACCGGCTGCACACCGCCAAGGCCATCCTCGAGCTGGCGATGACCGGCGCGTGTCGCGGGCCGTGATCGCCTCGCGCCGCGTCTCGCGCCGGCATTCGATCCCCTCGGTGTGCTAGCGTGAGCGGGTCGTCATGAGCGTGGTGCCCACCGAGATCCCCGAGGTCGGGGCGACCAGCCTGCGGCTGCGCCAGAACCCGCGGTTCGACCCGATGAAGGCGGGGTTCGGCACCGAGGAGTACTTCGTCTGGTCGCGGTTCGACGGCGCGACGTCGGTCAAGGACCTGATCCTGATGACCGGCCTGGCCATCGACCGCGCGGTCGCGATCGTCCGCGAGCTGCGCCGCCGCGGCGCCATCCTCGCCCCGGGCGAGACCGAGCCCCCGAGCTTCGCGGCCGCGGCGCCGGCGACCGCCAGCGGCCGGGTCCCGACGCCGGCCGCGGCCGCCCCGACCAGCACGGGCCGGACGACCGCGCCGATGCCGTCGGTGGCCGCGGCGACCGCGAGCGGCGCCCGGACCACCGCGTCGATGGCGGCGGTCCCGACGGTGCCACCGGCGCCGCCGGCCGTGCCGCTGGCGGCCGGCACGGCCCCGGCCCGCACCGACGACCGGCGCGGCGCGACGCCGCTGCCCCACCTCGACGACGCGACCGCCGCCGAGCGCGCGATGATCGCCGACGCGATCGATCTGTCGCTCGACGAGAAGACCCGGATCCTGGTCGGGCTGCGGCTGGTCGCCGCCGGCGACCCGTGGGCGCTGGTCGGGGTCCCCAGCGGCAGCGACAAGAAGGTCATCAAGCGAGCGTTCTTCGAGCGCTCGAAGCTGTTCCACCCCGATCGGTACTACGGGCGTCAGCTCGGCCCGTGGGCCCAGCGGCTCCACGCGGTGTTCGACGCCATCTCGGCGGCCCACGCCGATCTGATCGAGGGGCGTCGGCCACGCCCGACCAGCCAGCAGCCCGAGGCCGCCGCGACCGCGCCCCAGAGCCCGGTCGAGTACGCGGCCGAGCTGTTCGACCGGGCCTGCCAGGCCGAGGTGTCGGGCGATCTCGCCAGCGCCGGCAAGCTGTTCGCCGCCGCCACCAAGCTCGACGGCAGCGCCCGCTACCTGCGCCGCGCCGCCAGCTGCGCGCTGGCCGCCGGCGAGCCTCGCACCGCGCTCGACTACGCCAAGAAGGCCGCCGCCGCCGAGCCGGCCGATCCCTCCACCGCCCGGACCCTGGCCAAGGTGCTGCGCGCCCTCGACAAGCTCGACGACGCCGAGGAGGTGCTGGTGATGGCGCTGGCGATGAAGAACGAGAACGACACGCTGGGCGCCGAGCTGGCCGGGGACCTGTCGGCGGTGCGCGCCGCGCTGCGGTCGGCCCAGCGGCGCTAGGAGGCGGGCCCCGGCGCGCGGCCGCGCTGGCGCGCCGCGAGTCCTGGGGGGGCCGGCGGGATAGCCGGGCATCGATTCCCCTCCCAGAGGTGGCGAAGCCCCCGGATCCCTGAGAACATCACCCGACATGGCGACCGAGAAGGTCATCGGCATCGATCTGGGGACCACCAACTCCTGCGTGGCGATCGTGGAGAACGGCACTCCCGCGGTGATCCCCAACCGCGGCGGGTACAAGACGACACCGTCGATGGTCGCCATCGCGGAGAACGGGAAGCGGCTGGTCGGCCACATCGCCAAGCGCCAGGCCATCACCAACGCCGAGAACACGGTGTACGCGGCCAAGCGGCTGATCGGACGCAAGTGGGGCTCGGCGGCGGTGCGGCAGTCGCTCGAGACGGTCCCGTACCGGATCGTCGAGGGCCCCCACGACGACGTCCGCGTGATGCTGCGCGATCAGGTGTTCTCGGTCCCCGAGATCTCCGCGTACATCCTGCAGGAGATGAAGCTCATCACCGAGGAGTACCTCGGCGAGGAGGTCGGCAAGGCGGTGGTGACGGTGCCGGCGTACTTCAACGACGCCCAGCGCCAGGCCACCAAGGACGCCGGCCGGGTCGCCGGCCTCGACGTCATCCGCATCATCAACGAGCCGACCGCCGCGGCGCTGGCCTACGGGTTCGGCAAGAACCTCGAGCGCCGGGTCGCGGTCTACGACCTCGGCGGCGGCACCTTCGACATCTCGATCCTCGAGATCGGCAACGGCGTGTTCGAGGTCATCTCGACCGCCGGCGACACGTTCCTCGGCGGCGAGGACTTCGACCGCCGGATCATCGACTGGCTGGTCGCCGGCTTCCAGCGCGAGCACAAGATCGACCTGCGCAAGGACAAGATGGCGCTGCAGCGCCTGAAGGACGTGGCCGAGAAGGCCAAGTGCGAGCTGTCGAGCGTCAAGGAGACCGAGATCAACCTGCCGTTCATCATCTCGACCGGTCGCAACGAGGCGCTGCACCTGCAGGCGACGTTGACCCGCGACAAGCTCGAGGAGCTGACCGCCGACCTGATCGAGCGGACGATCGACATCTGCGCGCGCACGCTCGAGGACGCCGAGATCGCCAAGAGCGACCTCGAGGACGTGATCCTGGTCGGCGGCATGACCCGCATGCCGCTGTGCCAGCAGCGGGTGGCCGAGTTCTTCGGGCTCGAGCCGTCGAAGGGCGTCCACCCCGACGAGGTGGTCGCGCTGGGCGCGGCGATCCAGGCCGCGGCGCTGACCGACGAGAAGCACGACATCCTGCTCCTCGACGTCACCCCGCACTCGCTCGGGATCATGATCGTGGGGGGCTACTTCCACAAGCTGATCGAGCAGAACACCACCGTGCCGACCTCGAAGTCGCACGTCTTCACGACGGTCAAGGACAACCAGACCTCGGTGAAGATCCTGGTGCTGCAGGGCGAGAGCGACCGCGCCGAGGAGAACGAGCTGCTCGGCGAGTTCGTGCTGACCGGCCTGCGCCGGGCCCAGCGCGGCGAGGTCGAGATCGAGGTGACGTTCCACATCTCGGCCGACGGCATCGTCTCGGTGACCGCCCGCGACCTCGAGACCGGGCTCGAGCAGTCGATCACGGTGACCGCGACCAGCGGCCTCACCGAGGACGAGCTGCGCAAGATGGTCGACGCCAACAAGGACTACATGGTCGAGGTCCGCTCGGGCCAGGAGTTCGACAAGGCGCGCCACGCCGCCGAGAAGGTGCTCGACGAGGTCGAGGGCCTGTTCCCCAAGGTGTCGGACATCATCAGCGGCTCCGATTTCGGCCAGGACGCGATCAAGAAGGCGCGCAGCGTCGTCGAGCGGGTCCGGGCGTCGATCGCGGCCAAGGATCTGGCCGGCCTCACCGACGCCACCGAGGCGCTGTCGCGCACGCTCAACATGTTCCGGGGCGTGGTGAACAAGACCGCCGGCTGACGCCGTCATGGAGTCCCACGAGATCGATCGGCTGATCGACGATGGCCTCGCGCGCTACCGGCGCGGTGACATCGACGGCGCGCTCACGGCCTGGGAGGAGGTGCTCGCCGAGTACCCCCGGGAGATGCGCGCCGGGCGCTACGTCGACTACGTGCGCGCGCACTACGAGCAGCTCACCGGCGGCGCGCCGGCGCCGCTCGCCGAGCTCCTGATCCCGTTCGGGCTGGCCGGCGGCGACCCGTCGGGCGACTACGAGGTCGAGATCAGCCTCGAGCCGCCGCCCGGCGAGCGGCTGGCCGAGCCGGCGATCGACGACGGCTGGTGGCTGGCCGCCGAGGAGGCCAGCGCGCTGCCGGCGCCGCCGACGCTGGCGGCGCCGACGATCGAGCTCGACGCCGACGAGCCGCCCGACCACGGCCCGGTGGCCGCGACGTTCGGTGACGACGACGCGACCACCGACTACGCCAGCCTGACCCTCGGCCGCAGCGAGGGCAGCCGGCCGCTGCCGCTGCCGCGCTCGCTGCCGCTGGCGCCGCCGCGCCCGCCGACGTTCGACCCCGCCGACGACTCCGGCGAGGCCACGTTCGGCGGCTACGCCGGCCGGGTGCCGGGGCCGCTCGAGCTCGACCTCGACCTCGGCCCGTCGCTGCTGCCGGTGGCGCCGCGCGGCCTGATCGGCCAGGACTTCCACGATCGCGAGCCGTCGACCGAGCTGACGATCGAGCGGTCGGCGGTCAAGCCGCGGGTGACCGTCA
>JAEUJY010000119.1 GCA_016794525.1 Myxococcales bacterium | reverse complement strand
GGGCGATCGCGGCAGGCGTCGTCGGGGCGGGCGTCGTCGGCGCGGCGGGCCGCGGCCACAGCCACGCGATCGCGGCGCCGCAGGCGATCGCGACCGCCGCCGCCGCCAGCGCCGCGCGGCGGGTCCGGCGCACGCGGGTGTCGTGCCCGGGATCGCGGGTGATCTCGACGTCGGGCTCCGACACCCGCCGCGCCCGGGTCGGGGTCAGCGTGCGCCGCCAGCTCACCTCGTCGGCGGCCAGCCGCTGCTCGCGCTGCTCGAGCAGCTCGCGGCCGAGCTCGCGCAGCCACGCCGCGACCTCGGTGGTGCTGGCCGGCGTCACGCGATCGGTCAGCGCCCGGGCCATCGTCGCGGCGTCGGGCCAGCGATCGGCGGGCTCGACCGCGAGGCTGCGCTCGACCACCGAGGCCACCGCCAGCACCGCGGCGCGCCGCGACGGGTCGGCCTGGGCGACCGCCACCGCCAGCCGCGGCAGCGTGCCCGACATGATCCGCCCGACGATCTCGCGCTCGCCGGACGCGCCCTGGTGCATGCGCACGCCGGCGAGCAGCTCCCACAGCACGACGCCGAACGCGAACAGGTCGCTGGCCTGGGTGGCGCCGCCCTGCAGCTGCTCGGGCGCCGAGTAGGCGATCTTGCCCTTGAACGAGTTCTCGCGCGTGACGTGGGCGGCGACCGAGGCCTTGGCGATGCCGAAGTCGAGGAGTCGCGCCGTGCCGTCGCTGGCGATCATGATGTTGTGCGGCGACACGTCGCGGTGGATCACCGCCAGCGGCGCGCCGAGCTCGTCGGTGGTGGCGTGGGCGGCGCCCAGGCCGGCCAGCACGTGGGTCGCGATCGTCACCGCGATCGGCACCGGCACCGTCACGCCGCGCGCCCGCGCCAGCTGGCACAGCTTGTCGAGCGCGACGCCGTGGACGTACTCCTGCACCAGGATCACCTCGCCGCCGGCGCTGATCACGTCGAGCACCGGCACGACGTTGGCGTGGTGGATCTTCGACGCGACCCGGGCCTCGTCGAGGAACATCGTCACGAACTCGGCGTCGTGGGCGTACTCCGGACGCAGGCGCTTGGCGGCGACGATGCGGGTGAAGCCCTCGTCGCCGGTCAGGCGCGCGAGGTGGATCGTCGCCATCCCGCCCTGGGCGATGGGCTGGTGGAGGAGGTAGCGGCCGACGCGCACGCCGGCGAGATCCGCGGGGGCTGGGGCGGTCATGGTCACTGGAAGAACTGGATCGGGCTGCCGACCGTCCAGTAGTAGAGGTTGGCGAACCGGCCGTCGGCGCCGATCGTGGTGCCCCACACCGACTGCAGGTACTGGTGGCGATCGCGGGCGAAGCCGGCGTTGGCGCCGAGCCCGAGCCCGAGGTCGGGCAAGGTCTCGAAGGCGTCGATCAGGCCGGTCGGCGTGAACGGGCCCTGGTGGTGCAAGAGCCCGGCGACGAACACCCGGGTCGCCAGGTAGCCCTCGAGCGAGGTGAACCCGGGCGCCTCGCCGGCGGCCGCGACCGCGGCCTGGTACGCGGCGACGCCGTCGCCGAGGTCGCTCTGGTAGTTGGGCACCACCTGCGAGACCGCGACGCCCTGCGTGAACGGCATCGGGCCGCCCGGCGTCGCGACGGTGCCGGCGTCGACCAGCGCGGCGGCCAGCGCGTCGGGCCCGACGAACGACACCGTCGAGAAGTACAGCTCGAGGCGGGTGGCCTTGCCCAGCGTGGCCTGCTGCCCGTCGAACTGCCAGCGCCGCACGTGCTCGATGAACGCGGCGGCCGGGCCGTACGTCGCGGTCAGCATCACGCCGACCCGCAGCGTGCCGGTGGGCGTCGCGGTGAGCAGATCGGCCAGGTACGCCTCGGCCGCGACCGCCTGCGCCGGCACGCTGTCGACGTCGTTGCGCGCGTAGCGGAAGCGCGCGATCGGCGTCGTCGGATCGGCCCCGGGCGGGAACGCGCCGCGCTCGTCGAGCCACGCCGCCACCAGGCCGGTGTAGCCGGCGTTGCCGAACGTGTCGTTCTGGTCGAACGAGATCAGCCGGCGGTAGTCGGTCAGGCCGCGGTTGAGGAAGTACTCGACGGTGGCGTGGGCCTCCTGCGCGTAGCTGGCGCGGACGTTGAAGACGAAGCGCTTGCACGGCCCGGCGCTGTCGTCGCGCAAGAGCGAGGCCGCGCCGGTGAACGCGCCGAAGTAGATCGTGCCGGTCTCGATCGCGACCGGCGCGGCGCGCACCATCGTCGGCGTGCCGACGCTGCCGACCAGCGCCAGCACCGCGTCGTCGCCGCGCACCAGCCCGGTGGTCGACACCGGCACCAGCGCCGGCGGCACCGCGCCGTTGGACACCGGCGTCGCGGTGCTGGGGCAGGCCGGCGTCGGCGGGCCGGGGCGGGCGTCGACCAGCGTGCGCGCGTTGGCCTCGGCCTGCAGCGGGTCGTAGCCGTCGTCCTTGAACACCAGCCGGATCGGCCGGCCACGGACGCCGCCCGCGGCGTTGGCCTCGTCGAGCGCGAGCGCGATGCCCTGGCGCATGCCGACGCCGAGCGCCTGGTTGCCGCCGGTGAACGGCGCGCTCTGGCCGATCGTGATCGGCGCGTCCTCCGCGGCGACGCACGCCGGCGCCTGATCGACGAGCTCGCACACGCGGCCGTCGCCGCAGTCGCCGTCGATCGCGCACGGCTGCGGCGTGAAGGTGGTCGAGCAGGCCGCGGCGATCGTCGCGACCAACGTCACGAGCTGCGGTGAGACCGTTCGCATGTTCGCAAGCTCGCAGCGCGCGCACGCGCCTCGCAAGAGCGCGTTGGACCTACAGCGATCGGCAGCGTGAGGTCGATGACGTGCGCGCGCGTCGAGGAGCAGCGAGGTGGCCGTCACGCCTCGCTTTCGGGTCGACGAAAATAGTTGGCGATCGCGACGCGCGGGTTCACCCCGCCGCGGTCGACGGGCGCGCCGCTTCACCCGGCGCCGGTCAACCGAGAATGTCTGAGCCGGCGCGGATGGTCTGGTGGCGAACCGTCGCCAGCGTTGGCACGGCGCGCGGGCGTCGCGGCGCCGGCGATCGAGGCCGCGTGGTTCCGTGGTAGCTCTAGGTCACCATGACGGACACCGGCGCGATCGGCATCGTGGGTGGCACGGGCCTCTACGACCTCGACGGCCTGACCGATCAACGCTGGGTCCGGATCGACTCGCCGTTCGGCGCGCCGTCCGACGAGCTGTTGTTCGGCAAGCTGGGCGAGCAGCGGGTGGTGTTCCTGCCGCGCCACGGCCGCGGCCACCGCATCCCGCCCGACGAGATCAACTACCGGGCCAACATCGACGCGCTCAAGCGCGCCGGCGCGACCGCGGTGATCTCGGTCAGCGCGGTCGGCTCGCTGCGCGCCGAGCTGCCGCCGGGGGCGTTCGTGCTGGTCGATCAGTTCATCGACCGCACGCTGCGCGGGCCCAAGTCGTTCTTCGGCACCGGGCTGGTGGCCCACGTGTCGATGGCCCACCCGACCTGCGCGCGGCTGCGCGGCCGGCTGGCGGCGGTCGCCGGCGAGCTGGCGCTGCCGCACCAGGCCGGCGGCACCTACGTCGTCATGGAGGGCCCGCAGTTCTCGAGCCTCGCCGAGTCGCGCATGCACATCGGGCTGGGCGCCGACGTGATCGGCATGACCAACATGCCCGAGGCCAAGCTCGCCCGGGAGGCCGAGCTGTGTTACGCGACGGTCGCGATGGTGACCGACTTCGACTGCTGGCACCCGGACCACGACCACGTCCAGGTCGCCGACGTGATCGCGGTGATGACGTCCAACGCGCGGCACGCGCGCGCGCTGCTGGCGCGGGCGATCCCGCGGCTGGCCGCCGGCGCCGACCCGTGCCCGCACGGCTGCGATCGCGCGCTCGAGTCGGCGGTGATGACCGCGCCCGAGGTCCGCGACCCCGAGCTGGTGCGGCGGCTCGACGTGGTCGCCGGCCGCGTGCTGCAGCCGGCGGTGGCGTCGTGAACCTCAAGCCGCTGATCCGCACCGTCCCCGACTTCCCCAAGCCGGGCATCCGCTTCCGCGACATCACGCCGCTGCTGGCCGACCCGCGCGGGCTGGCGACGGTCACCGCGGCGCTGGTCGAGCGCTACCGCGGCAAGGTCGACAAGGTCGTCGCGATCGACGCCCGCGGCTTCATCTTCGGCGCGCCGCTGGCCGCCGCGCTCGGCGTCGGGTTCGTGCCGATGCGCAAGCCGGGCAAGCTGCCGCACGCGGCGATCGGCCACGACTACGCGCTCGAGTACGGCACCAACCGGGTCGAGGTCCACGTCGACGGGGTCGCCGCCGGCGAGCGGGTGGTGGTGGTCGACGATCTGCTGGCCACCGGCGGCACCGCCGGCGCGGCGCTGGCGCTCCTGGCCCAGGTCGGCGCGGTCGTGGTCGAGTGCGCGTTCGTCATCGAGCTCACCGACCTCGGCGGGCGGGCCAAGCTGGCCGAGGCCGGCGGGGCGGTCCACGCGCTGTGCGGGTTCACCGACGATGAAGGTTGAGGGCCGCTGGCGGCGATCGATCGAGCTGGCCGAGGCCGGCGACGCGGTCGTCGTGCTCGATCAGACCCGGCTGCCGTACGCGATCGCGTGGCTGCGCATCGACGACCTCGCCGGGGCCGCGCGGGCGATCCGCGACATGCACGTGCGCGGCGCGCCGCTGATCGGCGCCACCGCGGCCTACGGCGTGGCGCTGGCGTTGCGCGTCGACCCCAGCGACGCCGGCCTGGCCGCGGCGCGCGCGACCCTGGCCGCGACCCGGCCGACCGCGGTCAACCTGCGCTGGGCGCTCGACCGCATGGGCGCGGAGCTGGCGGCGGTGGCGCCGGGCGACCGGGCCGCCGCTGCGTTCGCCGCCGCGGCGCGCATCGTCGACGAGGACGCCGCGCAGTGCGAGGCGATCGGCCGCCACGGCGAGCTGCTCCTGCGCGCCGCCGCCGCGCGCCGGCCGGGGCAGCCGGTGCGCGTGCTCACCCACTGCAACGCCGGGTGGCTGGCCACCGTCGACTGGGGCACCGCGCTGGCGCCGATCTACAAGGCCCACGAGGCCGGGCTGCCGGTCGAGGTGTGGGTCGACGAGACCCGGCCGCGCAACCAGGGGATGCTGACCGCGTGGGAGCTGGCGCAGCACGGCGTCCCGCACACGGTGATCGCCGACAACGCGGGCGGCCACCTGATGCAGCACGGCCAGGTCGACCTGTGCATCGTCGGCACCGATCGCACGACGCGCAACGGCGACGTCTGCAACAAGATCGGGACGTACCTGAAGGCGCTGGCCGCCCACGACTGCGGCGTGCCGTTCTACGTGGCCGCGCCGTCGCCGAGCATCGACTGGACGGTGGGCGAGCCGGCCGAGATCCCGATCGAGGAGCGCGCCGCCGACGAGGTGCGCTGGGTCGCCGGGCGCGACGGCGACGACCGCCCGGCGCGGGTGGCGGTGGTGCCGTCCGGCAGCGCGGTCGCCAACCCGGCGTTCGACGTGACGCCGCGGCGGCTGGTCACCGGCCTCATCACCGAGCGCGGCACGACCCCGGCGACCGCGGCGGGGCTGGCGGCGCTGTTCCCGGAGCACGCCCGGCCATGACGATGCGGCTGCGCGACGAGCTGGTGCGCACCGCGCGCCGGATGAGCGAGCTGGGGTTGTCGCCGGGGATGACCGGCAACGTCAGCGTGCGCAGCCCCGGCGGCCTGCTGGTGACGCCGTCGGGCATGCCCTACGGCGAGCTGACCGGCGACGACGCCGTCGAGGTCAAGCCCGACGGCGCGGTCGCGCCCGGCCAGCGCACGCCGACCAGCGAGTGGCAGCTGCACCGCGATCTGCTGGCGGCGCGCCCCGACGTCCACGCGATCGTCCACACCCACTCGCTGTTCTGCACGTCGATCAGCTGCCTGCGCCGCCCGATCCCGGCGATCCACTACATGGTGGTGCGCGCCGGCGGCGACGAGATCCCGTGCGCCGACTACGCGACCTTCGGCAGCGCGCAGCTGGCGGTCAACGTCGTCGCCGCGCTGGCCGGCGGCGACGCGTGCCTGATGGCCAACCACGGCATGGTCGCGCTGGGCGCCGACCTGCCGGCGGCGCTGCGGCTGGCGGCCGAGGTCGAGACCCTGGCCAGCCAGTACTGGCACGCGGCGCAGCTGGGGCCGCCGCACGTGCTGGGCAAGGCCGAGCTCGACGACGCCCGCCGGCAGTTCGCCGCGTACGGCCAGCGCCGCCCGCGCGCCCGTCGGTCCTGGTAGGCGTCCACGAACCGACACCGCGCGGTGGATCGGTGTGCGGGGCGTTCGAAGGTGGACAGCGCGGTGGCCGCGCCAGCCGGGCGGCGCGATCGGCGCCTGGCCCGACGCTTGCTCGTTGGTCGGGCCATGCGCCCCATCACGTCCGGACTCCTGGCCTGCGCGCTCGTCGCGACCTTCGCGACCGCCGCCCGCGGCGACGATTGCACGCCGACCACGCGCTGGGAGGGCCAGCCGATCCGCTCCCTGCGCGCGGCCGCTGGCGGCGATCGCGTGATCGTGCGGCGCTTCGACCGCCTGCTGGTGTCCGACCTCGCCGGCGCCACGATCGGCGCGCGCGACGAGCTCACCCTGCCGGACACGCTGACCTACCTGCCCACCGCCGATGGGTTCGTCGAGATCGAGAGCGAGCTGCGGCGGCTCACGCTGCGGCGCCTGGACGGGGCCGGGCGCGCCGTCGGGGAGCCCGCCGTGCTCGCGACCGCGGCCGCCGTGCCGACCGTGGCGCGGGCCGACGCGCGCGACGGCCTCGTCGCGGTCGCCTGGTACCAGGCCGGCGACGCGGCGGGCATCCACCTGCGGCTGGTCCAGCCCGACGGCGCGGTGGTCGCGGCGCCGGTGTGGCCGGTGGCCGGGGTCGCGGCGGTGCCGGTGCCGGCGATCGCCGGCCCGGTCGTGTGGCTGGTGTGGAGCGAGGGCCCGGCGCCGCAGATCCTCGGCAGGCGGTTCTCGGCGGCGGGGCAGCCGCTCGATGCGGCGCCGGTGGAGATCGCCCGCGTCCATGATCTGCTCGCGGTGGTCGACGGCGGCGACCGGCCGCGCGTCTACGCGACGTCGGGCGCGGGGGGCGTCGAGGCCTTCGACCTGGGCGCCGACGGCGTCGTGGTGGCGCGCGGCCCCACCGGCGCGGCCGCGGGCCGGCCGCTCGTCGGCATGGCGTCGGGCGCCGCGGCGCAGCTCGCGCTGTCGCCGACCGGGCCCATCGAGTTCCCGCGCGACCGCGTCGCCACGCTGACCCGGGTCGCGGCCGACGGGACCGCGGCGCCGCTGCTGGAGGTCCCCGGGGTCGCGGACGCGGTCGCGGTGCCGGCCGGCGACGAGCTGTGGCTGGTGACCGCCGAGGACGCCGCCTCGCCCGAGGGTGGCGTCTCGAAGCTGGTGCTGCGGCGGCTGTCGTCGGCCGGCGTGGTGGTGGCGACCGTCGACCTCGATCGCGTCGAGCTGGCCCGGGTCGACGGCGAGGCCTGCTTCGGCCCCGACGGCGGCTGCCGCGCGGGCGGGGGAGGGGCCGGCGGGGGCGTCGGGCTGCTGGTGGCGGCGGTCGTGGCGCGCCGGCGCCGGTCCCGCGCCCGCCGGTAGCCGGCTACCCGGCCAGAAACTCGACGCGCGGCGGCGCCGGTCGATAATGGGGACGATGTGCAGGATGTTCGGCATGCTCGCGGCCCAGCCGGTGAGCGCGCGCGCGCTCCTGCGCGACGCGCCGCGCAGCCTGTGGACGCTGGCGGCCGAGCACCCCGACGGCTGGGGCGTCGCGATCGACGACGGCGACGGCTGGGCGGTGCACCGCGACACCGCGTGCGCGCAGCGGTCGGCGGCGTTCGAGGCGGTCGCGGCCGCGACCCGCGCGCGGGTGGTGGTGGCGCACGTGCGGCAGAAGACCGTCGGCGCCACCGCGCTGGCCAACACCCACCCGTTCTGTTGCGGCCCGCTGGTGTTCGCGCACAACGGCACCGTCGCGCACCTCGCCGCGCTGACCGCGCAGACCTCGGCGGCGCGGCGCGCGGCGATCGTCGGTGACACCGACAGCGAGCGGCTGTTCGCGTTCATCGCGACCCAGATCGATCGCGCCGGCGACGTCGAGCGCGGCGTGCGCGCGGCGGTCGACGCGCTGCACGCCGGCGGCGATCTCGGCTCGCTCAACTTCCTCTTGGCCTGCGGCCGGCGGATCTACGCCCACCGGCTGGGCCGCGCGCTGTTCGCGCTGGTGCGCCACGGCGGCGACGACGATCGCCGCACCGCGACGCTGGTGGTCGCGAGCGAGCCGCTCACCGACGAGGCGTGGCGCGAGCTGCCCGAGCGCTCGCTGCACGTCCTCGACGCGGTCGACGGCGCGCCGGTGGTGCGGACGCTGTGACCGCCGACGCGATCGCCTACGTCGAGGCCAACGGCCTGCGCTTCGCGTACCTCGCCGCCGGCGCCGGGCCGCTGGTGCTGATGCTGCACGGCTTCCCCGACACCGCGCGCACCTGGGATGACGCGCGGCCGGCGGCGGCGGCGGCCGGCGTGCGCGCCGTCAGCCCGTGGATGCGCGGCTACGCGCCGACCGGCGTGCCGGCCCGCGACGCCGACGCCGCGACCCTGGGCCGCGACGTGCTCGCGCTGATCGCCGCGCTCGGCGCCGAGTCGGCGATCGTCGTCGGCCATGACTGGGGCGCGCTGGCGGCGTACGCCGCGGCGCAGCTCGAGCCGGCGCGGATCCGTCGGCTGATCACCCTCGCCATCCCGCACCCGGCGACCCTGCGGCCGACGCCGATCCGGACCTGGCGGGCGCGCCACTTCCTCGCCTACAAGCGGCGCGGCGCCGCGGCGCGCTTCGCCCGCGACGACTTCGCCGGGCTGACCGCGATCTACCGGCGCTGGTCGCCGGCCTGGGCGCCGGCGCCCGCGGAGTTCGCCGCGGTGCGCGCCGCCTTCGCCGCGCCCGGCAGCCTCGACGCCGCGTTCGGCTACTACCGCGCGCTGCGGCTGTGGGTGCCGGCCTGGCTGCGGGCGCCGATCGCGGTGCCGACGGTGGCGTTCGCCGGCGCGACCGATCCGATGGTGTCGCCCGACGACATGCGCCGCGCCGGCCGGATGTTCACCGGCGGCTACGCGGTCGAGGCGATGCCCGGCGGCCACTTCATGCACCGCGAGCACCCGGCCGAGTTCGCGGCGCGGCTGCGACCGCACCTGGCGCCGTAGCGCCGCCCGCGCGTCAGCCGATCGCGGCGCCGCTCGGGCCCGACGTCGCGCGGGCGCGGGTCGGCAGCGCGACCGCCGCGGCGGGGATCAGCGGCCACGCCAGGATCGACCACAGCGGCTGGCGCAGCACGCCGACCGCCAGCAGGAGCGCGAGCGCGGCGATCATCGCGACCCGGGCCCGGGCGTAGCCGACGCGCCAGCGCGCCGGGCCGATCACCAGCAGCAGATCGAGCGGCAGCAACACCAGGCAGGTCTCGTTCCAGCGCACGTAGGGCAGGGGGCTGATGATCGCCAGCGCCCAGAAGGTCAGGCCGAGCACGAGCTGCGGGGCCAGCGCGACCCACAGCGCGGCGCGCTGCCAGCGCCGCCGCCAGCGCGCCAGCCCGGCCGGCGCCGCCAGCGCGACGACGATCAGCGCCAGCAGGACGCGGCCGCTCGGGCCGTCGCTCGGCGGCGGCGGCCCCTTGCGCCGGTAGGCCGCCACCGGCTCGACGCCCCACAGCCGCTGTACCGCCTCGCGCAGGTACTCGGGCAAGAACATGCGCTCGTAGTAGGTGGGCACGCGATCGGCCGCGCGGCCCATCGCGAGGTCGGTGATCAGCAGCGCGACGCGCATCCCGAAGAAGCCGCGCCGCGCCAGGTCGCGGTAGGTGCGGCCGTCGGACGGCACCCGCAGCGCGCGCAGCTTGCCGCCGGTGGCCTCGTCGAGCGCGTCGCGGACCCGGGTCGAGCAGTTGTCGGTCAGGTGATCGTAGGCGTAGCGCTTGTGGGCGTCCTGGACGTCGTGCTCGAGCCGCGCCAGCAGCCGGCGCTTCTCGTCGGCGGTCAGCGGCAGCGGCTGCACCCAGACGTCGCGGTCGGCCGCCTCGTAGATCGTCGTCAGCACCCGCGGCGACTGCCGCCCGACCCAGAAGTTGCCGGCGGCGCGGAAGAAGCCCCAGCCCATCGCCAGCGGGTGCGCGAAGTCGCCGAGGCCGTAGTTGTAACAGACCGCGCGGGCCGGCTCGCGCGGCCGCACGCACAGCGCGATGTGGCCGTGGCGCTCCCAGATCCGCGCGCCGACGCCCATCGTCACCAGCTCGATCACCGGCGACGCGTCGTCGATCTGCGCGAGGTCGGGGGCGGCGGGCTGCGCGCGCGCGGCGGGCGGCGCGAGGACCAGCAACAGGAGCGCCAGCGGCAGCGCGCGGCCGGCGCGCCCGAGCGTCGCGAGGGGCATGGCCCGAGTATTCGCCGCGGCCGCGGCGCGCGCAACGCTCGGCCGGCGGCCCGGCGGCGGTCGCCGCGCGCGATTCGCGGTACCGTCCCGCCGCGATGCCGGCGCGCCACCACGAGATCCACAAGAGCCAGCACACCGGCTGGCTGCGCGCCGCCGTGCTCGGCGCCAACGACGGCCTCCTGTCCACCGCGAGCCTGCTGGCCGGCGTGGCGGCGGCCGACGCGACCCGCGGCGCGGTGCTGGTGGCTGGGGTCGCCGGGCTGGTCGGCGGCGCGCTGTCGATGGCCGCCGGCGAGTACGTGTCGGTGAGCTCGCAGGCCGACACCGAGCGCGCCGACCTCGCGCGCGAGACCCGCGAGCTGGCCGCCAGCCCCGAGCACGAGCACGAGGAGCTGGCCGGCATCTACGTCGCGCGCGGCCTCGACCGCGCGCTCGCCGATCAGGTCGCGGCGCAGCTGATGGCCCACGACGCGCTCGGCGCCCACGCCCGCGACGAGCTGGGGTTGACCGAGACCGGCGCGGCGCGGCCGCTGCAGGCGGCGGGGTCGTCGGCGGCGGCGTTCGCGCTCGGGGCGGCGTGGCCGCTGGCGCTGGCGGCGCTGGTGCCGATGGGCGCGGCGGTCGCGGTGATCACCGGCGCGTCGCTGGCGGCGCTGGTCGGGCTGGGCGCGCTGGCCGCGCGGGTCGGCGGCGCCGGCGTCGCCCGCGGCGCGCTGCGGGTCGGCGCGCTGGGCGCGGTCGCGATGGCGGCGTCGGCGGCGATCGGCGCGTGGTTCGGGACCGTGGTGTAGGCGCGCCGTGCTCCCGACCCTCGCGCCGATCGGCTCGGTGATCGCCGGCTACGTGCTGGGCGACGTGCTCGGCGCGGGCGGCGGCGGGGCGGTCTACGCGACCCGCGGCGCTGGCGGCCAGGCGCTGGCGATCAAGGTCATCCCGCACGCCGGCGATCCGACCGCGCGGGCCCGCGCCGAGCGCGAGCTGGCGGCGATGATCCGCCTCGAGCACCCGAGCGTCGTGCGGATCGTCGACGGCGGCGTCACCGCCGAGCTGACCTACGTCGTGATGCCGCGGCTCGAGGGCGTGAGCCTGCGGGCGCTGCTCGCCGACGGCGGCCTCGGCCCCGAGGCGGCGGTGGTGCTGGTCGCCGGCGTCGCCGCGGGCGCGGCGGCGCTGCACGCGGTCGGGCTGGTCCACCGCGACCTCAAGCCAGACAACGCGATCCTGACCGCGACCGGGCAGGTGGTGGTGATCGATCTGGGGCTGGCGCTCGACGCGGCGTGGACCCGCCAGACCCACGAGGGCGCGGTCGCGGGCTCGGTGCCGTACCTGGCGCCGGAGCAGATCGAGGGCGAGGTGAGCCCGGCCAGCGACGTCTGGGCGCTGGGCGTGATGCTGTACGAGCTGACCTGCGGCCAGCGGCCGTTCGGTCGCGCGCGCGCGCCCGAGGAGGTCGCGGCGATCCTCGCCGGCGCGCGGGCGCCCATCGACGAGCTGGATCGCCGGGTCGCGCCCGGGCTGGCGGCGCTGGTCGATCGCCTGCTGGCGCGCGATCGCGCGGCGCGCCCGGCCGACGCGGCGGCGGTCGTCGCGGCGCTGGCGCCGTGGGTCGAGGCGGCCACCGCGGGCGCGCCGCCGGCGACGGTGGCGCGGCGGATCGTCGGCGATCGCGCGGCGTGGCAGGCCGAGGTCGCGGCGCGCGAGGCCGATCGCGCGGTGGCGCTGGCCGCCGACGCCAGCGCGCGCGGCGACGCGTTCGCGGCGATGCGCGCGATCGATCGCGGCCTCGCGTACCGCCCCGATCACCCCGGGCTGGCGGCGGCGCTGGCGACCGCGCTGCCGGCGCCGGCGGCCCCGCCGGTCGGCCCGACGCCGGCCACCGTGGTGGCGCTGCCGGCCCCGCCGCCGGTGCCGCGCGGCGGCCTGCGCTGGAGCTGGCTGGGCGGCGGCGTCGCGATCCTGGCGATCGGCGCGGTCGTCGGCTCGCAGGTCGTGCGCCGCCGCGGCCACGGCTCGTACACCGATCCGGCGCAGCTGATCGCGACCTTGGTCGACGCCGCCCGCTCGGGCGACGCCAGCGAGCTGGCCGATCTGTGCCAGCCCGGGCGCGGCGATCGCGACGTCCGCGAGCTGTGCGAGCTGACCGAGACCAGCCCGCGGTTCCCGGCGTTCCGCGAGATGTTCCGCGACGCGCAGGTGCTCGCGGTGCGGCGCGGCTGGGACGGGGCCGAGGTCGACTTCCGGTTCGACGGCGGCCACACCGAGACCATGAAGATGGTGATCGCCGGCGGCCGGCTGTACCTCGACAGCTTCTAGCAGGGTGCCGCGACGCGCCTGCGGCGCTTCGCGGCGACCTGCCCCGTGCCCGTGCCCGTGCCCGCTACCCGCGTGTCATCGATGGCAGCCACCGATGGCAGTGGCACCCCGATCTCCTGCGCAACCCTCCGGAATCGCGAGCGTCCGCGCCTGGCACCGGGCCTGCTCATCGGCGCCGCCATGAACGCACACGCATCGACGCTCATCCGCCCCCGCCTCCTCCGCGCGCTCGCGCTCGCGCTGATCCTGCTCGCCGCCTGCGGCAAGAGCGCGCCCCACGTCAAGCACTACGACGAAGGCGAGGCCGGCTTCCAGGCCTTCGCTGACGACCTCGTGGCCGCCGCCAAGCGCGGCGACGACGCGATGGTGACCGCGCTGGCCCGGTCGGCCACGTTGCCCGACCCCGCGGGCTGGTTCACCGCCACCTTCGGCGCCGACGCCGGCGCGCGGCTCGCCGACGAGTACACCCACACCGGCCTGCCGCAGTTCGCCACCGACGCGGCCAAGGTCATGCGCCGCCTAGTCCAGGACGAAGGTCGCAGCAAGGTCGAGACCCGCCGCATCGCCGACGCCAAGGACGAGCGCGGCACCGGCTTCCAGTCGCGGGCGCTGCGCACGATGGTCGCGCCGGTGCCGCTGTACGCGATGCGCTTCCAGCGCCCCGACGGCTCCAAGGTCTACTCGCTGTGGTCGTTCGTCTACGTCGACGGCGGCTACCGCATCGTCGGCAAGCTCAAGAAGGCCGACCCCGCGCCGATGTCCGACGACCTGCAGATGCTGTCGGAGCTGCCGATCGCCGACGCGCGCGCGCTCCTGGCCGAGCACTGACCGGCGCCGCGGTGGTGATGGCGGCAGCGTGTACACTCGGGCTCGGCCCCGCCGCCGACGCCATGTCGTCCGACCCGCCCGAGCTGTGGCTGACCCAGCCGCCGTCGACCACGCCGGTGCGCGTGCCGCTGCGGCGCGCGCTGACGACGATCGGCGCGGCGCCCGGCGCCGACGTCAAGCTGGCGACGGTGCCGCCGCACTGGCTGGTGGCGCAGGCCGACGCCGAGGGCGTGACGGTGGTGGTGATGGCGAGCGGGGCGCGGCACCGCCTCGCGCTCAACCAGGCGACGGTGATCGACGGCGTGCGGCTCTTGCTCACGCCGCCCGGCGGCGACGACGCGCCGATCCCGGTCGGGCAGATCGCCGACGCGCTGGCCGGCGTCGACTCGGCCGACGAGGCGCTGGCGCTCTTGCTCGAGCGGGTCGTGGCGCTGACCGACGCCGACTCGGGCGCGGTGATCCTGCGCGACGGCGACGCGTGGACGGTGGCGGTGGCGCGCGATCGCCGGGGCCAGCCGCTGGCCGACGCGCAGCTGCTGCTGTCGGACACGATCGTCGCCGACGTGCTGGCCGGCGGCGAGGCGGTCGCCGCCGCCGATCTGGCGCGCCACAGCCGCTACCACCACGTGACCTCGGTGGTCGCGCTGGGCCTGGGCTCGGTGTTCGCGGCGCCGATGGTGCTCGGCGGCCGGGTGCTCGGCGCGCTGTACCTGGGGCGGGTCGATCCGGCGCGGCCGCTGGGCCCGCGCCGCGCCCACGACGTCGAGGTGATCGCGTCGATGGCGATCCCGTTCGTGGCCCAGCTGCGGCGCGGCCGCCGCGCGGCGTCGCCGTCGGAGCTGGTCGGCGACGCGCCGGCGATGGTCGCCGCCGCGGCGATCGTCGCGCGGGTCGCGCCGACCGATCTGGCGGTGCTGATCGTCGGGCCGACCGGCGCCGGCAAGGAGGTCGCGGCGCGCGCGCTGCACGCGGCGAGCGGGCGGCGCGAGCGGCCGATGATCGCGGTCAACTGCGCCGCGGTGCCGGCGGGGCTGCTCGAGGCCGAGCTGTTCGGGCACAAGAAGGGCGCGTTCACCGGCGCCACCGGCGATCGCGTCGGCAAGGTCGAGGCGGCGCACGGCTCGACGCTGTTCCTCGACGAGATCGGCGACATGCCGCTGGCGATGCAGGCCAGCCTGTTGCGCGTGCTGCAGGAGCGCGAGGTGGTGCGGCTCGGCGAGAACCAGCCGCGCCCGGTCGACGTGCGCGTCGTCACCGCCACCCACCGCGACCTCGACCGCGCGGTCGCCGAGGGGCAGTTCCGCGCCGACCTGCTGTACCGCCTGCGCGAGGTGACGGTGGCGCTGCCGCCGCTGGCGGCGCGCGGCGACGACGTGATCACGCTGGCGCGGCTGTTCCTGCAGCAGGCCGAGGCGCAGCTCGGGCTGCGGGCCCACGCGCTGGCGCCGGCGGCGATCGCCGCGCTGCGGGCGCACCCGTGGCCGGGCAACGTGCGCGAGCTCAAGGCGGCGATGCGCCGCGCGGCGGTGCTGGCCGACGGCGCGACCATCGAGGCGGCGACGCTGGGGCTGGGCGCGCCGCCGCCGCCCGCGCCGGCGGTCGACGACCTCGGCGATCTCGGCCGCTCGCTCGAGGCCGCGCGCGACGACTTCGCCCGCCGCTACGTCGCCGCGGTGATCGCGCGCCACGGCGGCAACCGCGAGGCGGCGGCCGCCGCGCTCGGCATCAGCCTGCGCTCGCTGTACCGCTACCAGGGCTGAGCCGGCGGGGCGCGCCGATCGTCGCGGCGGTCACGCCTGGCGCGCCGCCGCGGCGGCGACCTGGCCCGGCGACGGCAGGCCGGCGTGGGCCATCGCCAGGCAGAACGCCTGGGGCGAGCCGTAGCCGAGCGCCGCGGCGACGCCCTCGGTGGTCGCGCCGCGCGCGGTCATCAGGCAGGTCGCCATCGACAGCCGCCACCAGCGCGACACCCGGTGCCACGACGTGCCGCCGGGGAACCCGTAGTAGCGATCGAAGTCGGCCAGCTCCCGCCGCAGGTGCCGCCCCGAGCGCGCGCACCGCGCCTCGAGATCGACCAGCATCGGCCGCGCGGCCAGATCCGACAGCGCGTCGCCCAGCGCGGTCGCCAGCGTGCGGATCGCCGGCGGCACCGGCGGCGCGAGCGCGGCGGCGTCGAGCGCCGGCAGCGGCACGCCCGCCGCGCGCCAGCGATCGAGCAGCGCCGCGGTCGCGCGCGCCGCGTCGGCGGTCGCCGGCGGCGCGGCGATCAGCGCCTCGCTCCACGCGCGGCTCCACGCCACCAGCGCCGGCGCCAGCGCGCCGGTGGTCCAGCGCGGCACGATCGCGCCGGGCGCCGGCGTCCACTCGACGACCAGCGCCGCGAAGCGCGCGCCCTGCCAGCGCTCGTCGGGCAGGCTGCGCGGCTGCAGCGACAGCTCGCCGGGCCCGAGCCAGCGCGTCGCCGCGCCGTCGCCGAGGCGGAGCGCGCCGTCGAGCACCAGCTGCGCGAGCTGGCGGCGGCCGGGCGCGTGCGCGAGCGTGGTGCCGGCGTACAGCCGCTTCTCGTGGGTGAGCCCGTGGCTGGCGACGACGTAGACGCGGAGCGCCGGGTGCAAGAGGAAGTAGGCCCCGCGCCCCGCGGCCAGCGCCGGCGCCCAGGTGGCGCGGCGGAACGACAGCATGGCGGTGGTACGCGGCGGCGCGGCGAACGGATCGTCGCGCGCGCCGGCATGCATAGAAGCGGACACGCGGGAGGCGCGGCGGCCGCTGGCTCGTAGGACGCAGCGGAGGATCGCCGCGATCGCGGCCGATCGTCGACGCGCACGAGCCCGTGCGTGGGCACCCGTACCCGAGGAGACGCGCATGAAGATCGCCACCGTCACGTTCACCCTGATCCTGGCCCTCGCCGCGGGCGGCTGCGTCGCCGGCGGCGACGACGCCGCGCCGCCCGACGACCTCGGCGACGACCTCGCCGGCGACGAGGCCGCGCCGGCGCTGGGCGCCAGCGCCAGCGCCGTCGTCGCGACCTGCAGCCCCAACGTCACCTGCACCGGCACCAAGACCTGCGGCGCGTGGAGCGCGTGGTCGACCTGCGGCGCCGCGTACCAGCGCTGCGACGCCAGCTGCGGCTTCCAGACCCGCGCCGGCTGCAACGTGCAGGCGACGGTGTCGCCGCAGAACCGCACGCGCGCCTGCGTGATGCGCGCCACCGGCGCGACCTGCTACGAGACCGACTACCGCGAGGTCGTGATCAGCTGCCCGTTCTGAGCGCGCGGCCGCGTCACGCCAGCGGCGCGAACAGATCGACCTTGCTGCCGTCAGGATCGGCGACCTGGGCGTAGCGCTGGCCCCAGAACGCGTCCCACGGCGGCTTGGCCCCGGTGAACCCGGCGGCGACGATCGCGGCGTAGGTGGCGTCGACCTCGGCCGGCGACGCGCAGCGGATCGCCAGGCCGACCCGCTGGCCGCGCGGCTCGACCCAGTCGGGGGCGAAGCTCTTGATCAGCGCCTCCTTGTCGAGCATCACCCGCACGCCGCCGGTGGTCGTGGCCTCGAGGTGATCCTCGTCGGGGCCCGGGTCGGCGAAGGGCAGGCCGAGCAGGCGGTAGAAGCGGACCGCGGCCGCGAGGTCGGTGACGACGATGCCGATGGCGTCGAGGTGCATGGCGGCGACGGTACCCGGTCGACGCGCGCGGCGCGGGTCAGCGGAGGCTGAACCGGATCGGCCCGCGGACCTGGACCCCGCCGGTGCCCGGCCGCGGCGCCGGGAAGCGCATCCGCTTGAGCGCGGCCTCGACGCACGCGGCGAGCGCCGGATCGCCGACCTGGATCATTGCCGTCGTTACCGGGCCGTCCGGATCGATGAAGAACGCGGCGTCGAGCGTCGGCGCCGCCGTCGGGGCCTCCGCGAGCAGCTCCCGGTAGCAGGCGAGCAGCGGCGCGCGCCGCTGGCCCAGGTGGCGCTGGATCCGATCGGGCGAGACCGTGCCGACGACGGCGAACGGGCCAACCTCGACCTGCGGGACGCCGGGCACCCCGGCAGTCGCGCCGGCGGCGGGCGGCGTGGCCAGGACGACGACCGGCCGTCGCATCCCGGACACCGCGTCGAGCACCGCGACGACCTCGCCGGTGGCCGCGGGGCCGACGTCCACCACGATCGGGGCGTCGAGGGGGCCGTACTCCAGCTGCCGCAGCGTGTCGGGCAGCGTGTCGGGCGGCGGCCGTCCCGTCCATGCTTCGAGGCGCGCGCGGCCGAGCATCATCTGGACGTGACCGCGGCGGACCGTCACCACCAGCCGGCCTGGCGACGGCGGCGGCGCCGCCGCGGCGGCGGCGAAGGTCCAGCGCAGGACGTTGGGCCCCATGGGCGCGGCGACCGCGATCGTGCCGCCGTGACGCGCCAGGATCTGGGCCGCGCGCGCGAACGCGACCTGCGCGCGGGCGGCGACCACGACCTGGCCCTCGGCCGGCGGCCCATCGAAGGTGCCAGCCAGGACGATCGTCGCGTCGTCGGCCGTGGCCGGCGCGGCGGGCGCGGCGGCCGGCGGCGTCAACGCGGCGATCGCCGCATCGAGCTGGTCGTCGGGGACCCGGCGCGGGGCGGGCGCGCGGTCGAGCCGCGCGCCGGTCGGGCCGAACCGCGCCTGGTCCCAGGCGCCCACCAAGGCGGCGTCGCCGTCGAGCCCGATCCACCCGGCGCTCGCCGGCGCAGCCGCGACGCGGGCGGCCGGCGGCAGCCCGCGGGTGTCGAGGCGCGGCACGGCGATGGCGATCGCCGCGATCGCGTCGAGGAGCGCCGGGCGATCGGCGGGGGCCGCGTGGGCGACCTGCTGCGCGAGGTACCGGCCGGCTTCCTCGAGCGCGGGCCAGGTGAACGCATCCACGTCCCCGGTGTGCACGCACCCCGAGTTGGGCGCCCTCGCCAGCATGCCGACGCACTTGCAGTCGGTCCCGCACATCGCCAGCACCGCGCGGCCGAGCGCGTCGGCCCGCACCGCCGCCGGCGCGGCGGCCACGTCCTCGAGGCGGCGCCGCAGCTCGGCGGCGTCGGCGACCGGACCGAACTCGCCCGGCCGGGCGTCGGCGGGCGCCGGCGTCGGCGCGTCGCGCGGGCGGTCGCCGTGGCACGCCAGCGTCGCCATCGCCGCGCCGACCCCGATCGTGTGGGCCCACCACCGCGGCGTCACGGCGCGGGCGAGAAGCGGAACGGGTAGTTGACCTGGACGCCGCCGCCGCCGCGCGGCTGGGGGAACTCGATGGCCTTGATGACGCCGGCGACGCAGCTGGCGACCTCGGGCGACACGCCGGAGGCGTTGGCGGTGCTGACGCTGCCGGTGGGGCTGATGAAGAACTGGGTGGTCACCGTGCCGCTGAGCGTCGGCGTCACCAGCAGCTCCTTCTCGTAGCAGTAGCTGATCTTGAGGATGTTGCGCTTGATGTAGCGGCGGATGATCGCCTTGTCGAGGTCGCCGACCGCCTGCGGGATGCCGATGCGCACCTGCGGGCCGGTCGGCGTCGAGCCGCTGTACAGCCCGCCGCCCCAGGCGACCGTCCGCCGCCGCACCAGCGTGATGCGCGGCGCCAGCGCGGCGGCCAGCTCGAGCGTCGCGACGGCGTCGGCCACGGTCACGTCGTAGACCTCGACGGTGAGGCGCTCGCGCGCGGCGGGCGGCAGCTGGGCCAGGCGCTGCTCGAGGGTCGCGCGGTCGGCTGGCGTGAGCGGCATCGGCCAGCTCACCAGCGCCCCGCCGTCGTTGGCCAGCGCCAGCCCGTCGGGCGTCCGCGCCAGCGACACGCCGACGACGCTGTCGATGCGGGCGCCGGGGCGGAAGGTCCACGGGAGCTCGGCGACCCGGTCGCCGGCCCGGACCGCCAGCGCGCCGCCGGGTGTCGCCAGCAGATCGAGCGTGTCGACGGCCAGCGTGGGCGCGAACGCGAACACCGCCTGGCCCGCGGCCAGCGCCTCGCGATCGGCGGGGATGGACCACAGCTCGAAGCGCTCGCCCCCGCCGATCGTGCCGTAGCGGCCGGTGCCGATCGTGCCCCAGCCGGTGCCGCCGCCGGGGCCGAAGCCGGTGCGGCCGAAACCGAAGCCGCCGGCGTCGGGGTCGCCGAGCAGCCCGCCGATGGCGTCGGCGTCGTCGAGCCCGCTGGCGAAGGCGTCGACACCCGCGTCGGGATGCGGCGCCGGCGCGGGCCGCGCGTCGAGCTCGGCGGCCACGGCGGCGACCGCGCCGGGCAGCGCGCCGCCGTCGACCGGGCGGGCCGGCGGCGGATCGGTCACCGCGGCGCCGGCGTCTCCGAACGTCACGACCGGGTGGCGCGCGACGGTGGTCGCCCCCTGGCCGTCGACCCGGACGATCGGCGCGAGCGAAAGCGGCCGGACGGTGGTCGCGGTCGGCAGCGCGACGCCGGCGTCGAGGCGGGCCACCGGCACCACCAGCCCGGCGACCGGCTCGGCGAGGATCTCGCGGTCCCGGCCGTGGGCCAGCTCGAGCTGCTCGCGCAGGTAGCGGCCGACCAGCTCGAGGGCGGGCCAGCCCGCGGGCACCGAGGCGTTGGCCGCCGGGCAGGCCGGCGCGCCCGGGGCGCCGGTCAGGCAGGCGCACGCCGGCCCGCACTGGGCCGCGACCGCGGCGGCCACGTGCGCCGCGCGCGCATCGGCCGGCGCGGCGACGGCCGCCCACAGCGCGGTGGTCAGCGCCGCGACGTCGGCGCGCTGGCCCAGGCGCGGTGGTCCGGCCGGGCGGTCGCTGCCGCAGCCGGCGGCGACGAGGGCGACGACGGCGATCCAGGTGGCGTGACGGTGCATCGGGCCCTCCGGCGCTTGACGGTATCACCGTCCGACACCGCCCCGGCGCATCGGTTGCCGACGACCGTCGGCGTGCGCTAAGAACGCGGCGCGCCGCACCTCGCGGCCGCCCCGCAAAGGAACGCTCCGATGGCCAAGATCAAGGTGAAGAACCCCGTCGTCGAGATGGACGGCGACGAGATGACCCGCATCATCTGGCAGTTCATCAAGGACAAGCTGATCCTCCCGTACCTGGAGATCGACCTCAAGTACTTCGATCTCGGCATCGAGCACCGCGACGCGACCAACGATCAGGTGACGATCGACAGCGCCAACGCGACCAAGCAGTACGGCGTCGCGGTCAAGTGCGCGACGATCACCCCCGACGAGGCCCGGGTGAAGGAGTTCGGCCTCAAGGAGATGTGGAAGTCGCCCAACGGCACGATCCGCAACATCGTCGGCGGCACGATCTTCCGCGAGCCGATCATCTGTTCGAACGTGCCGCGGCTGGTGCCGGGCTGGACCCGGCCGATCGTCGTCGGCCGCCACGCCTTCGGCGATCAGTACAAGGCCACCGACTTCGTCGTGCCGGGCAAGGGCACGCTGACGATGACGTTCACGCCCGCCGACGGCGGCAAGCCGGTCGAGTACAAGGTGTTCGAGTTCCCGGGCGGCGGCGTCGCGATGGGCATGTACAACCTCGACGAGCAGATCCTCGGCTTCGCGCGCAGCTGCATGAACTACGCGCTCAACCGCGGCTGGCCGCTGTACCTGTCGACCAAGAACACGATCCTCAAGAAGTACGACGGCCGGTTCAAGGACCTGTTCCAGAAGGTCTTCGACGAGGAGTTCGCCGAGAAGTTCAAGGCCGCGGGCACCACCTACGAGCACCGCCTGATCGACGACATGGTCGCCTCGGCGATGAAGTGGGACGGCGGCTTCGTCTGGGCGTGCAAGAACTACGACGGCGACGTCCAGTCGGACTCGGTGGCCCAGGGCTTCGGCTCGCTCGGCCTGATGACGTCGGTGCTGCTGACGCCGGACGGCAAGACCGTCGAGGCCGAGGCCGCCCACGGCACCGTGACCCGCCACTACCGCGAGCACCAGAAGGGCCGGCCGACCTCGACCAACCCGATCGCGTCGATCTTCGCCTGGACCCAGGGCCTCAAGTACCGCGGCCAGTTCGACGGCACGCCCGACGTCGTGAAGTTCGCCGACGCCCTCGAGAAGGTGTGCGTGCGGACCGTCGAGAGCGGCAAGATGACCAAGGACCTGGCGATCCTGATCTCGAAGGATCACCCCTGGCTCACCACCCAGGACTTCCTCGATACGCTCGACGCCAACCTCAAGACCGAGATGGCGAGCTGGTAGCAGCCGCCGGGCTCGACCGTCCGGGTCGGGCCAATGCCGGTCGGCGGCGGTTGCGCCGCCGCGGGGTTTCGCGCGATCCTGGTCAGGATGGGGCGCCTCACGCAGGCCCGTGGCTGGCAGGCCTGGCTGATCGCGGGCGTGGTGCTCTACACGCTCGCCTACGTCGGGTGGACCGCCGCCAACGTCAACGCCACGGGGGCGCCGACGTGGGTCGGCGAGCTGGCCGACTACCCGGTGCTGATCGCCGCGGTGGTGGTGATGGTGCGGGCCGCGCGCGCGGTCGCGTCGCCGCGGGTCCGGCGGGGGTGGTGGCTGCTGGCGCTCGGGTGCGGGTCGTGGCTCGTCGCCAACGTCACCTACGACTACCTGTCGCTGATCGCCCACCGCGACGCGTTCCCGTCGGTGGGCGACGCGTTCTTCACGGCGTGCTTCCCGATCGCGCTGGTGGGGCTGCTGCACTTCCCCGAGCGGCTCGGCTCGCGGGCCGAGCGGCTGACCTTCGCGCTCGACGCGTCGACGATGATGGTCGGCGGCGGCGCGGCGATCTTGCAGTTCGTCCTGCTGCCGGTGGCCAGCGATCACACCGCGCTCGAGGTGACGCTGCTGTCGCTGTACCCGCTGGCCGACATGGTGCTCGGCGTCGCGGTGATCGCGGTGCTGGCGCGGCAGCTGCCGGCCGGCACCCGGCGCTCGCTGCACGCGCTGATCGGCGGGTTCGCGGCGCTGTTCGTGGCCGACCTCGCGTACGCCCACGATCTGCTGTCGGGGCAGTACCGCGGCACCCGGATCACCGACAGCTTCTGGGCGCTGGGCTACGCGGTGATGGCGGTGGCCGGCCACCTGCAACGACGCGACGCCGCCGCGACCGCCGCGCCGACCGCCGCCGCGCCCCGGCCGCGGCTGAGCAGCTGGCTGCCGCACGCCGCGCTGCTCGCGACGTTCGCGGTGCTGGTGGCCTCGTTCGGGCACACCCAGACCGTCGGGCAACGGCTGGTGCTGGGGGCGGCGGCGCTGCTGGTGGCGCTGGTCGTGACCCGGCAGATCGTCGCCGGGCGCGAGAACTCGCGGATCGCCGCCGAGAACTCGACCCGGGCCAGCGAGGCGCGGTTCCGGGCGCTGGTCGCGCAGTCGGCCGACGTGATCAGCGTCGTCGATCGCGACGGCCGGGTGCGGTGGGTCAGCCCGTCGGCGGCGCGGGTGTTCGGCGACGCCGAGGGCGCCTGCGTCGGCCGGGCCCTCGCCGAGCTGGTCCACGCCGACGACGCCGCCGCGGTCGACGCGCTGATCGCGCGCTTGCTGGCCGACCCGGCGGCGCCGGCGACCACCGGCTGGCGGCAGCGCCACGACGACGGCCGGTGGATCGACGTCGAGGTGATCGGCACCAACGGCCTGGCCGATCCGACGGTGGCCGGCCTGGTGCTCAACGCCCGCGACGTGTCCGACCGCGTCGAGCACGAGCGCGAGCGCGAGCAGGCCCGGGCCGAGCGCGAGGCCAGCCAGGCCCAGCTGCAGCACGCGCAGAAGATGGAGGCGATCGGCCGGCTCGCCGGCGGCGTCGCCCACGACATGAACAACGCGCTGGCGGCGATCATGTCGACCGCCGAGTTCATCGCCGCCGACGCGCCCAGCGAGGAGCTGCGCGCCGACGCCGAGGCGATCCTGCTGGCCGCCCGCCGCGCCGCTGATCTGACGCGCAACCTGGTCGGCTTCACCCGGCAGGGCCCGCTGGCGCAGCTCGAGGTGCTGCGGCCCGAGTCGGTGGTGACCTCGGTGGTCGCGACGCTGGCGCGGACGCTGCCGCCGCAGCTGAAGGTCGAGACGTCGTTCGCGCCGACCCTGGGCGCGATCGAGGGCGACGCCGGCCAGCTCTACCACGCGCTGCTCAACCTGTGCCTCAACGCCGCCGACGCGATGGGCGACCGCGGCCGGGTGACGATCGCGCTGAAGGTGACGACGCTCGGCGACCACCCGACGCTGCCGCCGGGTGACTACCTCGCGCTCACGGTGACCGACACCGGCCCCGGCATGGACGAGGCGACCCGCCAGCGGGTCTTCGAGCCGTTCTTCACCACCAAGGCGCTGGGGCGCGGCACCGGCCTGGGGCTGGCGATGGTCTACGCCACGGTGCAGCGCCACCGCGGCGCGATCGACGTCGAGAGCGCGCCCGGCGCCGGCGCGACGTTCCGCATCCTGGTGCCGATCAGCGACAAGGCGGCCGCGGTCGTCGACGCCGCCCGCGAGCCCAGCCGCGTCACCGCCCCGCCCACCGCCAGCCGCGGCCGGGTGCTGATCGTCGACGACGAGCCGCTGTTGCGGACGATGACCCAGCGCCACCTCGAGCGCGAGGGCTACGAGGTCGTGGTCGCCGCCCACGGCCGCGAGGGCCTCGAGGCGCTGGCCGCCACGCCGGGCGGCTTCGACGTCGTGCTGCTCGACATGGCGATGCCGGTGATGGCCGGCCCGGAGATGTTCCGCAAGGCGCGCGCCGCGCACCCCGACCTGCGGGTGCTGCTGATCTCGGGCTTCACCTCGGCCGCCGACGCCGACGCGCTCCTGGCCGAGGGCGCCTACGGCCTGATCGCCAAGCCGTGCTCGCCGGCGGCGCTGCTCGACGCGATCGGCCGGGTGCTGCGCGGCCAGCGCGTCAACGACGGCGGCGAGGCTGACCTGGCGGTGTGAGCGGGCGGCGCGGGCGGGCGCCGTTGGGAGCGGGATCGGGATCGGGATCCGGATCGGGATCCGGATCGGAGACCGGATCGGGCACGGGCACGGGCACGGGCACGGGCATGGGGCCCGGGGCGGCCCGGTGATCAGGCGATCAGAGGAAGCCCTTGGCGATGCCCATCAGCTCGACGTTGGCGGCGACCGACTTGGCGAACGCGTCCTTCTCGGCGGCGGAGAGCTCGAACTCGTAGACCGCCTCGGCGCCCTTGGCCGACAGCTTGACCGGCACGCCGACGAAGGCGCCGGTGACGCCGAACTCGCCGTTGAGCTCGACCGAGCAGGGCAGGATGCGGCCCTGGTTGCGGACGATCGCCTCGACCATCAGGCAGGTGCCAGCGCCCGGCGCCAGCCACGCCGACGTGCCCATCAGGGCGGTCAGCGTCGCGCCGCCCTTCTTGGTGTCGTCGACGACCTTGGTCAGCTGCTCGGCCGACAGGAACTTGCCGACCGGCACGTTGCCGATCGTCGCGGTCGACAGCACCGGGACCATGTCCTTGTCGGTGTGGGCGCCGAGCACGATCGCGTGGACGTCCTCGACCGACACGCCGGCGGCCAGCGCCAGGTAGGTGCGGAAGCGGGCGCTGTCGAGCACGCCGGCCGAGCCGATGACGCGCTCGCGGGGGAAGCCGGTGACCTGCTTGGCGACGAACACCATCGCGTCGAGCGGGTTCGACACGACGATCAGCACGGCGTTCGGCGCGTGCTCCTTCACGCCCTTGCAGATGTCGCGGACGATGCCGGCGTTGATGTTGATCAGCTCCTCGCGCGACTGCCCCGGCTTGCGCGGGACGCCGGCGGTCATGACCACGACGTCGGCGCCGGCCATCGCCGCGAGGTCGGCGCTGGCGACGAACGACGTGTTGTTGAAGCCCTCCCACGGGCCGCACTGGGTCAGGTCGAGGGCGCGGCCCTCGGCGGCCTGCGCCTTGAGATCGATGAGCACCAGGTCACCGAGCTCCTTCTGGACTGCCCACTGGGCGACGGCCGCGCCGACGTTACCGCCGGCGCCAACGATGGCGATCTTGGGACGCTTGATCATGGTGGGCGGTGCATACCCCCGCCGGTGCCGGCTTGGCAAGCCAGAGGCCAAGGGATACCGTCGGCGGGTGACCAAGCACATCGAGACCTTCAAGTCGTGGTCGGAGTCGATCGTCAGCGACGTGGCGGCGCTGAAGGCGCTGATCGAGTCGAACGCCGAGACCGAGGCGCGACGTCTCGCCGCAGGCGCCCTGGGCTACCTGGTGACGCGCATGGACCTGGTGCCCGACTGGGAGGGAGGCATCGGCGCCCTCGACGACGTGATGGTGCTGCGGGTGTGTTCGCAGCTGGCCGCCGGCCACGGCCTGGCGGCGGTCTCCGAGGGCCACGAGATCAACCTGTCGCGCATGGCCAACGAGGCCGAGCGCATCAGCGAGTTCCTGGGCAGCGCCGCCTACGACAAGCTGCGCACCTACTGCGCCAAGCTGTCGGAGACCGCGGTGCGCGGCCGGACCCCGGCCAACGTGCTCGCCGACGCCGCGGCGCGCAAGGCGCTGTTCGCCGAGGTCGACGACGAGGTCAAGAAGACCGTGCCGGTGGTGATCACCGACGCCGCCGACGCCGAGGTCCGGCTCAAGGCGTATCTCTCGCACAAGCTCAAGGCTTGAAAGAGGGTCTTTCGAAAAGACCCAGGTGGGGCTGGTGGGACGGCGACGTCCGGTTGGCCACCCGCGCTCGACGGGGACGTACCCCACCCGAAACGCGCGATCGTGTTCGGGACTCGGATTCCTGGCGCGGCGTGGGCGCCCGCCCCGGGCGCAGTTGCAAGCCCCGGCGCGCCGCGGTACCACCCCGGCCTATGCGGATCCGGGGATGCGCTCTCGCTGTGGCGACCGTCGCGGTCGCGTTCGTGTCGACGCCGACGGCCCACGCCGACGGCAGCTTCGATGAGCTGGCGCGCGGCGCCGGCCGGCTCGACGGCGCCGACCTCGCCGGCGTGGCCTGGGCGCTGAGCGCGGCCTGCGATCAGGGCGACGGCATGAGCCAGCGGCTGTGCCGCACCGTGCGCGACCACCGCCTGACCACGCTGCGCGCCGGCACCTGGCTGGTCGACGCCGAGCCGGGCGCGTTCACGATCAGCCCGTGGGATCCCGACGCCAAGGCGATGCTGCTCAACCTGACCGGCTGCGTCGCGTGCGCCAAGCCGGTCGGCGGCCTCTACATCGTCAGCGCCAAGGCGCCGCCGAGCTGGACCGGCGACGTCGCCACCGCGGTCGGCGTGCACCAGGCGGCGCGGTCGTTCCCCAACCAGGGCGCGGCCGATCGCTGGCGGGCCCAGGCCGCCACCGCCCGCGGCCAGTTCGTGATCAAGCTGGCGGCCGCGCAGGACGGGCTGGCCGCCACCGACGGTCACCGGGTGCTCGCCGTCGACATCCTCGGCTTCCGCGTGTGGCAGCCGTGCGACGGCGCGATCGTCTGCGCCAGCCCCAAGGCCGACGCGCTGCCCGCCGAGCCCGCGGCCTGCGGCCAGCTCGTCGCCGAGGTGGCGCCCGAGACCGATCCGAGCGCCGCGCTGCCCGCGACGCTGTCGCCCGACGATCTCAAGACCGTGCTCAAGCCGGTGACCGCCGCGGCGCGCGCCTGCTTCGACGACTACGGCGTGCCCGGCAAGGCCAAGCTGGTCTACACCGTGTCGGGCGCCGGCACGATCACCGCGTACGAGCAGACCGGCGACTTCGTCGACACGCCGACCGGGCGCTGCATCGACAAGGCGGCCAAGGCGGTGACGTTCCCGGCGGTGCAGAAGGCCAGCTTCACCTTCACCTACCCGATCAACGTCCAGTGAGGCGCGGCGCGCCGGGGCTGGCGCTCGCGGTCGCGGCGGCGCTGGCGTGGGCCGGCTGCGGCGACGGCATCCACGCGACGATCGCGCTCGAGGTGCCGCCGGAGCTGGTGACGACGTTCGACGAGTTCGTCGCGTTCATCCCGGGGCGCGGCCTGACGGTCGGCGCCACCGGCGAGCCGGCCCCGGCGGCGCAGTACCGGATCGTCGTCGCGACCGATCTCGGCGGCTGCGCCGAGTGCTACCGCGTCGACGGCGCGGCCGACGGCCGCGGCTGGACCGTCCACGCCAGCGACCGGCTGGGCGCGCAGTACGGCGTCGCCGAGGTCTTCGAGCTGCTCGGCTACCGCTTCCGCCACCCGTTCGACACCTACGTGCCGCCGCGCCCGACGCCGGACCCGGCGGCGGTGGCGCGGCTGGGCGTGGTCCACGCGCCCGAGATGCGCGTCCGCGGCCTGCACCTGCACACGCTGCACCCGACCGAGGCGCTGTTCGCGCTGTGGGTGCCGACCGACGACGGCGCCAAGGCCCGGCGGATCTTCGACTGGATCCTCAAGAACCGCGGCAACTACGTGCAGTGGGTCGCGCTCGACGACATCCTCGAGCCGACCCGGGGCGCGGCCTGGCAGGCGTCGACCGCGGCGCTGCTCGAGGCGGCCCACCGCCGCGGCCTCAAGGCCGGCCTCGGGCTACAGCTGTTCGGCGCGTCGAGCCTGCAGAACGGCTACGACCTGATCGACGACGGCGCCCGGCCCAGCCACGACCAGATCGCCGAGCGGCTGCCGCGGCTGGTCGACGGCCTGCCGTTCGACGGCTACGAGCTGTCGTTCGGCGAGTTCTTCGGCGCCGACCCGGCGACGTTCGTCGCCACCGTCGACGACGCCTACGCGCAGCTGCACGCGCTGGCGCCCCAGGCCGAGGTCACGACGGTGATCCACGTCGGCGACTCGCCCGACCAGCGCGTCGACTACATGGGCCAGAACCTGATCTACTACTTCCTCGTGAAGTTCTGCGACCCGCGGATCGTGCCGCAGGTCCACACGGTCATATACTACAACCTGTTCGAGGACGCGGGCGGGGCGTACCACCACGACGAGTTCGACGAGCACCGCCAGTTCCTGTTCGATCGGCTGCGGGCCCGGCTGCGCGTGCAGTACAAGCCCGAGACCGCGTACTGGGTGACCTTCGACGACTCGGTGCCGGCGTACCTGCCGCTGTACATGCTGTCGCGGCAGCTCGACGTCGATCGCATCGCCGCCGCCGCGACCGCCGGCGGGTGGGCGCAGCTCGACGAGCAGCTGCTGTTCTCGACCGGCTGGGAGTGGGGCTACTGGCAGAACGACCTGGCCGCGCTGCGCGCCAGCTACCAGAAGCCGACGTCGGTGCTCGATCAGCTGGCCGAGGTGTACGCGCCCGATCACCCCGAGCTGCCGCCGCGCATCGTCGAGCTGGCGCTGGCCCAGCACGACGCGCTGATCGGCCAGCGGCTGGCCGCGTACCAGGCCGGGCGCGACGCGCTGATCGACCAGGGCGTCGAGGCCGGCATCGTCTCGCAGCCCGATCGGATCGACGTCGACCAGGTGGCGCAGCTGACGCCGACCGCGCGGCGGGCGTTCGCCGCCGGGACGCTGGCCGACCTCGAGGCCTACGCCGCCAAGCTGGGCGAGATCGCCGAGCGCACGCAGCGGCTGCCGGCCGACGACCGCTGGGCGGCCGAGGTGATCGACGGCGTCGTGATCACGCGGCTGCGCGCGGCGTTCATCGCCGACATCTACGCCGCGGCGGTGGCGGCGGCCGACGGCGATCGCTCGATCGGCGCGCTGCGGCTGGGCGAGGCCCAGGACGCGCTGGCGGCGGCCGCGACCGTCGTCGCGCGCCGTCACGGCGATCGCCACGATCCCGATCGCCGGCTGATCGAGAACACCGGCAACCCGACCCTGTACCAGTACGGCTACCTGCGGTTCGCCAGCGACCTGTGCTTCTGGAAGCGCGAGCTGGTGATGGCCGACAACGCGGTCACCGGCGCCACCGCGACGCCGCCGGGCTGCTTCTTCCCGTGACCGGCAAGCAGCGGCGGGTGCTCGCGATCGTCGCGACCGATCGCACCTTCGAGCCCAGCCGCCACGGCACCGCCGCGGTGTGGGTCGGCGCGTGCATCCACTGCAAGAGCCCGCTGACGATCGCCAGCGACGGCACCCCGATCTCGGCGGCGACGATCGAGCACCTGTGGCCGCAGCGCCACGGCGGCGACAACGCGCTCGCCAACATCGCGCTGGCGTGCGGCGCGTGCAACCGCGGCAAGGGCAAGCGCCACGACACCCGCAGCAAGCAGGACCCGCAGCTGCTGGCGATCGTCGAGGCCCTGCGGGCCCGCCGCCGCGAGCGCTGGCGCGAGCCGCCGGCCGAGCTCGCGGCCCACGTCGCGTGGGCCGACGGCCACCCGTGATCAGGGCACGATCACGAACTCGACGCGCCGGTTGGCCGCGTCGGCCTCGGCGCCGCGGCCCGGCGACAGCGGCTGCGCCTCGCCGAAGCCGACCGTGGTGAGGCGCGCGCCGTCGATGCCGTGGTCCACCAGGTACGCGCGGACGGCGTCGGCGCGGCGCTGGCTGAGCCGCTGGTTCCACCCGGCCGACGCGCGGGCGTCGGTGTGGCCGGCGATCTGGATCCGCAGCGCCGGGTGCGCCGCCAGCACCGCGACCACCGCGTCGAGCACCGGCGTGCTGTCGGCGGTGAGGTCGGCGGTCCCGCTCGCGAAGTGGATGCGGTCGGGGATCGCGATGTGGTCGTCGACGATCGTCGCCACCACGGGCGGCGGCTCGGGCGCAGGCGGCGGCTCGGGCGCAGGCGGCGGCTCGGGCGCGGGCGGCTCGACCGGCGCGACCTCGACCGGCGGCGCCACCGGCGGCGCCGCCACGACCACCGCGGCGATCCGCGGCGGGCGCGCGGCGGGCTGGCCGCTCCAGCGCACGCCGGCCATGACCCGGTACGGCGCGGCGCCGTAGCCGCGATCGAGCGCGGTGCCGGCGCCGGCCTCGACGGCCAACCGCGCCGACAGCCGGTAGGTGCCCGAGGCCAGCACCTCGGCCGGCCGCTCCTCCCAGCCGAGCGCGCCGGGGGCCATGACCGGCGCCGGATCGGCGGCGACGCCGACCCGCCCGAACACGGCGAGGCCCGCGGTCGCCTGCGGCGTCACCTGGTACGCGGCGGCCAGCGACCACAGCGCCTCGTCGGCGACGTACAGATCGCCGAGCCGGGCGGCGCTCGAGCGCCACGCGTAGCCGAGGCCGGCGCCGATCGCGACGCGGCCGCGGCGCCAGTCGGCCAGCGCGCGGTTCTCGATCACCGTCCCGGCGTCGCCGACGAAGTTGTCGCCGCCGCCGGTCGGGATCGACGCGGTCAGGTCCCAGCCGACGGCGAGCGCGCCGGCCTGCCACACCCGGGCCTTGCCGCCGACGCGGACGTCGCCGATCGCCGCGGCCGCGAGGTCGCTGCCGTTGGCGGCGGCGTCGAAGTCGCTGCCCTGGTGCAGCACGATCGGCAGCTGCAGGTGCAGGCCGACCCGGCCGAAGCCGATCGCCGCGACCAGATCGGCGCCGACCCGGCTCGACACCAGGTCGCCCTGGGTCGTGCACGCGCCGGTGCCCTGGTCCTCGACGCAGACCCGCAGCGGGGCGCCGCCGGCGCGCAGCGCGAGGCCCGCGGCGTAGGTGCCGGCCGCCAGCGGGCGCGCGCTCTCGGTCAGGCCGATCGCGTGCGGGTCCGAGGTCAGCAGGAACCGGTCGGGATCGAAGTCGGGGGCGTAGATGACCGTGGCCTGCGCCGCGGCGGCGGTCGCCGAGGCCGCGAGCGCGACCGCGACGCCGCCGAGGAGGAGGGCGGGGCGCATGATCACGCCTCGCCCCGGCCGCGGCGCCGCAGCGTCAGCGCCAGCGCCAGCCCGAGCGCGAGCAGGCCGAGCCCGCCGCGATCGCCGCCCGCGGCGCAGCCGCCGTTGACCACGACCTTGGCGTCGCAGGCGTCGCCGACGCCGTCGGCGTCGCTGTCGGCCTGGTCGGCGTTGGCGAGGAAGCCGCAGTTGTCGACCGCGTCGGCGACGTGGTCGCCGTCGCTGTCGAGGCCGTCGGCGCCATCGCAGGCGTCGCCCAGCGCGTCGGCGTCGGCGTCGGCCTGGTCGGCGTTGGCCGCGAACGGGCAGTTGTCGGCGCCGTTGGCGACGCCGTCGCCGTCGAAGTCGTCGCCGTCGGCGCCGTCGCACGCGTCGCCCAGCCCGTCGCCGTCGGCGTCGGCCTGATCGGCGTTGGCGACGAACGGGCAGTTGTCGGCGGTGTTGGCGGCGCCGTCGGCGTCGGCGTCGAGGCCGTCCTGGAGATCGCAGGCGTCGCCCAGGCCGTCGCCGTCGGCGTCGGCCTGATCGGGGTTGGCGATCGCCGGGCAGTTGTCGGCGGCGTTGGCCGCGCCGTCGCCGTCGGGGTCGGTGTCGTCGAGCGGGTCGCAGGCGTCGCCGAGGCCGTCGGCGTCGCGGTCGGCCTGATCGGCGTCGGCGACGAACGGGCAGCCGTCGGCGGTGTTGGCGACGCCGTCGCCGTCGGCGTCGAGGCCGTCGGTGGCGTCGCAGGCGTCGCCCACGCCGTCGCCGTCGGCGTCGGCCTGGTCGCCGTTGGCGACGAACGGGCAGTTGTCGGCGGCGTTGGCGGCGCCGTCGTGATCGGCGTCGCGGCCGTCGGTGGCGTCGCAGGCGTCGCCGAGGCCGTCGCCGTCGACGTCGGCCTGGTCGGCGTTGGCCGCGAACGGGCAGTTGTCGGCGGCGTTGGCGGCGCCGTCGCCGTCGACGTCGAGGCCGTCGGTGTGGTCGCAGGCGTCGCCCAGGCCGTCGCCGTCGGCGTCGGCCTGGCCCGGGTTGGCCATCAGCGGGCAGTTGTCGCTGCCGTTGCCGACGTCGTCACCGTCGAGGTCGAGGTCGTCGCGCGGATCGCAGGCGTCGCCGAGGCCGTCGCCGTCGGCGTCGCCTTGGTCGGGGTCGGCCACGAACGGACAGACGTCGGCGCCGTTGGGCTGGCCGTCGCGATCCTCGTCGCGCTGGCAGCTCGACGGCGCGGCGGCGCACACCCACTGATCCTCGATCGCGCAGCTCGCCGAGCAGCCGTCGCCGCCGGTGGCGTCGCCGTCGTCGCAGGCCTCGGCGCCCAGGATCCGGCCGTCGCCGCAGATCGCCGCGCAGGTGGTCGGGCTGCCGGCGCAGCTCCAGCCGATCTCGAGGCCGCAGGTCGCGGTGCAGCCGTCGCCGCTGCGCATGCCGCCGTCGTCGCACGCCTCGGCGCCGGCGATCACGCCGTCGCCGCACGCGGTCGCGCAGGTCGAGGGCGCGCCGACGCAGCTCCACCCGGCCTCGGCGCCGCAGGTCGCCGAGCAGCCGTCGCCGCCGGTGGTGTCGCCGTCGTCGCACGCCTCGGCGCCGGCCCGCTGGCCGTCGCCGCAGATCGCGCCGCACGCGCTCGGGCTGCCGGCGCAGCTCCAGCCGCTCTCGACGCCGCAGCTCGCCGAGCAGCCGTCGCCGGCGGCGGTGCCGCCGTCGTCGCAGGCCTCGGCGCCGGCGCGGATGGCGTCACCGCAGGTGGTGGCGCAGCCGGCGGCGCCGCAGGTCCAGCCGGTCTCGGCGGCGCAGATCGGCGAGCAGCCGTCGCCGGCCGCGGTGCCGCCGTCGTCGCACACCTCGGTGCCGGCGCGGACGCCGTCGCCGCAGGTGGTCACGCAGCCGCCGGCGCCGCAGCTCCAGCCGCTCTCGGCGGTGCAGGCGGCCGAGCAGCCGTCGCCGGCCGCGGTGCCGCCGTCGTCGCAGGCCTCGGCGCCCGCGCGGACGCCGTCGCCGCAGGTGGTGGCGCAGTCGCCAGCGCCGCAGGTCCAGCCGCTCTCGGCCGTGCAGGTCGGCGAGCAGCCGTCGCCGGCGGTGGTGTTGTGATCGTCGCACGCCTCGGCGCCGACGCGGACGCCGTCGCCGCACGTCGTCGCGCAGCCACCGGCGCCGCAGACCCAGCCGCTCTCGACCGTGCACGCCGTCGCGCAGCCGTCGCCGGCGGTGGTGTTGTGGTCGTCGCAGGCCTCGCCGCTCTCGATCGTGCCGTTGCCGCACACCGCCGCCGGCGCGCAGCTCGACGGCGCGCCGGCGCAGGTCCAGCCGTCCTCGATCTGCATGATGTCGCTGCAGCCGTCGCCCGACTGGACGTTGGCGTCGTCGCAGCTCTCGAAGCCGGTGACCGAACCGTCGCCGGCGACCGGCGGGGTGTTCACCGACGAGAACGACAGGCGGTAGCGGGTCGCGGTGGCCGCGCCGATCGCCCCGAGGTTCCACTGCACGCCGACGCCGTTGTCGGTGGCGACGTTGGTGTCGAGCGAGTTCGACAGGTCACCGCCGCTCGCGGCCTCCTGGTACTGCGTGTAGTAGAACGCGGAGTAGTACCGGGAGAACGGCCGGTTGCCGGCGATGAACACCTCGTACTGGCCGGCCTTGGTCACGCCGACCACCGACGGCTGGCCGGTCTCCGGCTGCCAGAACGCGGCGCCGTTGTCGCCGCCGGACAGGTAGGTGTCGGTCAGGTGGTAGAGCTTGACCGACGCGGCGTTGCCCGCCGGCGGGGTCACGACGACCTCGAGGTCGAAGAACACGTCGGGGACGACGTAGCTGATCGTCATCGCCACCTCGAACCCGGCGGCGTTGCGGACCGTCGTGGTCGAGCGGTACGGCGACCCGGCGACGCCGGTGCCGGTCACCGCCGGCTGCGCGACCGCCGTCCAGTTCGTCGAGCCCTGGACGTAGGCGCCGGCATAGGTGACGGCGCTGCCGACCGCGATGCCGATGCCCTCGGCCTTGTAGAGCTGCTGCGCGCCCTCGCGGTAGATCTGGAACGTCGTGTTGGGGTTGACGACGATGCGTAGCCCGTTGCTGGACGACGTACCGCCGGTGGCGTTGATGGTGACCGCGGCGTGGGCCGCGGGCGCGGCGGCAGCCACGAGGGCGAGCGCGCTGAGGGCGATGAGCGTGCGACGAGACCTGGGATTCACGAGATCCTCCGGGATGGGCTCTCGGTGGTTCGGCCGGATCGCGCCGCCGTGCACCGCCGGGATCCCGCGGTCCGAGGGGCGGGCGGCCGCGCCCCCGGTGTAGCCTCACCCGATGGCGCGGTTCGTCTGGTCCACCCTGGTGCTCGTGTCGTGCGGGCTGGCCTGCGCCAGCAAGTCATCGTCCCCGCCGCCGCCGCCGCCGCCCGCGCTCGACGCGGCGCAGGTCGCGGTGGTCGACGCGGCCCCGCCGCCGATCGACGCCGGCGCGCCCGCGGTGGCGCCGGCGCCGCGCCGGCTGTGGACCGATCACATCCCGGACGAGGCGACGCTGATGGCGTACTCGGTCGAGATCGGCGGTGAGCGCTTCACCAAGTTCATCCTCGATACCAAGACCGACGCCATCTACTACTTCGACGTCGACGTCTACAAGGTGCACAAGGACTTCATCTTCGGCGAGCTGCTCAAGACGCCCAAGACCAAGCAGCTCAACCGGCAGGTCGACCGCAACTACGGCTACCAGAAGCCCGACTACATGATGTGCTACCTGGTCCACCACCTCGCCGCCGACGTGTGGACGCTGGCGTTCTGGGAGGGCGACAAGGCCTCGGCGGCGCACGTGCGGCGCGCCTACCAGAAGATGAAGGCGACGTTCTACCTGGGCGATCAGGTCAAGTACCGCCCCGACTCCGACTACCAGGAGCAGATCGCCACCCAGCTCACCGACGTCCCGGTGATCACCAACGACAAGCTGTACAAGGCGGCCAGCTACCAGGCGTTCAACACCGGCAAGGCCATCGGCCCGCTGCGGCTGGTGCCGGCCGGCGTGGCCTACGAGGACCTCACCTTCGCGCCCGACGAGATCGTGATCCTCCCGGAGAGCCTGCCCGACATCACGCCGGTCGCGGGCATCATCTCCGAGACGTTCTCGACACCGCTGGCCCACGTCAGCCTGCGCGCGCGGGCCTGGGGCATCCCCAACGTGGGGCTGCGCGGCGCCGCCACCACCTACGCCGGCTTGGTCGGCAAGACCGTCGTGTTCGAGGCCACCGGCGGCGGCCACACGCTGCGCGAGGCCACGCCCGACGAGATCGCCGCGTGGCAGGCCCGGGTGCAGACCGCGCGCACGGTCAAGATCCCGCCGGCCGACCTGAGCGCCAAGGACCTGCGCGGCCTCGACGCGCTGCGCGCCGTCGACGCCAGCGCCTACGGCACCAAGGCGTCGAACCTCGGCGAGATCGTCCACGGCAAGCTGGCCGGTTTCCAGGTGCCGCCGGGCTTCGGCGTGCCGATCGCGTACTACGACGCGCACCTCGAGGCCGCCGGGCTGCACGCGAAGATCGCGGCGCTGCTCGCCGACGCGCGCTTCCGCAAGGACGCCGGCTACCGCAAGCAGGCGCTGGCCGAGCTGCGCGCGGCGATCAGCGCGGCGCCGCTCGATCCGGCGTTCGTCGCGCTCCTGGCCAAGCGCCTCGGCGAGCTGACCGGCGGCGACGCCAAGGTCGGCGTGTTCGTGCGCAGCTCGACCAACGCCGAGGACCTGCCCGGGTTCTCGGGCGCCGGGCTCTACGACACGATCCCCAACGCCAAGGGCATCGACGCGGTGGCGCAGGCGGTCAAGGACGTGTGGGCCAGCGTGTGGACGCTGCGCGGCTACGAGGAGCGGCAGCTGTTCGGCATCGACCACACCAAGGTCTACGGCGCGGTGCTGGTGCAGGTCGGCGTCAACGCCACCGCGGCCGGCGTGCTGGTCACCGCGCACCCGACCGATCCGGCGCAGAAGACCACCTACACGATCAACGCCAAGAGCGGGCTCGGGCTGCGCGTCGTCGAGGGCAAGAAGGTGCCCGAGAGCCTGCTCTACGACGTCCACAACCGCGGCCTGCGCATCCTGTCGCGCTCCGACGAGGACACGATGCTGGTGTTCGACGGCCAGGGCGGCGTGCGCGAGGTGCCCAACCCCAAGAAGGGCCAGCCGGTGATCACCCAGGCCCGGGCCGAGGTGCTGGGCCGCGCCGCGCGCGACATCTGGGGCTTGTTCTCGCCCGACAGCCCGCTCGACATCGAGTGGCTGTTCGTCGGCGACCAGCTGTACATCGTCCAGGCGCGGCCGTACGTCGTGCGCTGAGCGTGGCTCCCCGTGCCCGTGCCCGTGCCCGTGCCCGTGCCCGTGCCCGTGCCCGGCGGGCTGCGGCTCTTCTTCGAGGAAGAACACGAAGGCGAGGCCGGATCGGGCACGGGCACGGGCACGGGCAGGTTGACTTCGAGACCGCCTCCGGCGGTTCGACGCGACCTGCGAGGGCTCAGGCGACGTTCCAGGCGGCGGTGCCGCGGGCCGCGAGCTGGTCGCGCAGCGCGGCGCCGAAGCGATCGAAGTCCTCGACCATCACCCGGTGGGTCTGGCCGTCCTCGACGGTGAGATCGAGGATCTTCTTGTTGAGGCCGTACTTGCCGCGGGCGACGGTGCGCACCCGGCCCAGATCGATCGTCAGCGCCAGCGTGCCCTTGGCGCGGCGGCCGAGCAGCATGCCGATCAGGCCGAACATCTGGTAGGCGCGGCTGATCGTCAGCACCCGCAGCTCGCTGGCGGTCAGCTCGACCTTGCCGAAGCGGACGTTGAGCTTGCCGGCGATCAGGCCGCCGTGGCTCTTGGCGATGGGGGCGGGGGCGGTGGTGGTGAGCGCGGTCGAGGTCATGGGCGTTCCTTTCACGAAGCGAGACGAGCAAAGGCGTGGCCTGGCGGCGGACGCCGCAGGTCGGTGGAGGTCGTCGAGGCCGGTGTCGATTCCCGCACCGGTTTCGCGTAGCGGGCGGGGGCCGGCGGGGGCACGACCCCGCCGGGGGAGGGCTTGTCGACAACCCCTCCCAGGGGGTCGGTTCAATCGAGGGTGATCGCGCCGACGTCGTACGTGCCGCCGGCGGTCAGCGCGGTGCAGCAGTCGCCGCCGATCAGGATGATCCACTGGGCGGCGGGCTTGACCGCGAAGCCGTAGGTGCCGACCGGCACGCCGGGCAGCGCGAAGGTGCCGTCGGCGGCGGTGGTGGCGCGGAACGACGCGGTCGACGACTCGCACGGCGTGCGGGTGAACATCGTCAGCGGCGAGTCGCACAGCTCGACCGCGGCGCCGCCCACCGGCTTGCCGGCGCGCAGCACCTTGCCGGCGATCGTGCCGGTGGCGGCGGCGGTGAGCGTGGGCAGCGCCGGGCCGTCGCCGACCACGGCCGCGGCGGTGAGCTTGCCGGTGACGCCGGCGACCGTGCCGGGCAGCCACTGCTGCGCCAGCGCGCCGTCGCGATCGAGGATGACCAGGCCGTTGTCGGTGGTGATCCAGGTGCGGCCGCCGCCGTCGATCGCCAGCACGTCGCCGCGGTGGGCGCGGGCCGGGCCGTCGTCGAGCTCGATCGTGCGCACCGCGCCGGCCGGCGCCTGCACGGCGATCGTGCCGACCCCGCCGGAGCCGGCGACGTGGCCGGCGGGGCTGACCGCGAGCTCGTCGAGCGAGCCGTAGCGGCCGGCCAGGCCGGTCTTGCGCCAGCGCCCGTTGGCGAACGCGAACGTGCCGGGGGTGCCGGCGACGTAGACCGTGCCGTCGGGGTGGATCGCCAGCGCCGAGAAGAACGGCTGGCTGGTGCCGGCGAAGCCGATGTCGAGCTTGCTCCAGTGATCGCCGTCGAGCCGCCACAGCGCGGCGCTCTGCATGACCCACACCCGACCGTCGCGGTCGACCGCGAGGTCGTAGATGAGCTCCTGATCGCCGCCGAACGTGCTGGCCGGCTCCTCGGTCCAGGTGCCGTCCCAGCGGAAGACGCCGCGGCGATCGGTGCCCCACAGCACGCCGTCGGGGCCGAGCGCGATCCGCTCGAGCGAGCGCAGCCCGCTGTTGTCGAGGCGCTCGGGCGGGCCCTTGCCCAGCTTCCACATGCCGCCGATCGCCACCGCGAACACCGCGCCGTCGGCGCCGACGACGATCTGCTTGATGGGGTACTTGTGGCCGATCAGCTTGGTGACGGTGCCGTCGACCAGGCGGTACAGGCCGGCGCCGTCGACGCCGAGGTAGGCGGGGCCGGGCGCGCCCTGGTACGCGACCGGGGGCATCGCCTCGGCGGGCGGGGCCGGGGCGGGGGGCGCGGGGGCGAGGGCGCGGGCGGCGTCGAGGGCGGGCGGGGGCGGCGGCGCGGCGGCGGGCTTGCTGCCCTGGTCGCAGGCGGCGAGCGCGCACAGGGCGCTGGCGAGGCGGAGGCGGTGCATGGCGGGCGGTAATCCAAGTCTCGTGCCGGACCCGAGACCATCGTAGCTTCGCGCAGTTGCCGATGGGGGGCGGGGGCGGTGACAGGATTGTCCGCCAGAATCGGCCGCCGGTCCGGACTTCGGGTAGCGTGGGAGCGTGACGACCGCGCCGGCCGGCACGCGCATCGGGCCCTACCGCGTCGAGCGCGTCATCGGCGCCGGCGGATGGTCGACCGTCTACGAGGTGGCCGACGGCGCCGGGCAGCGCTGGGCGCTCAAGCGGCTGCGCGACGATCTCGGCCCCGACGCGCTGGCGCGGTTCCACCGCGAGGTCGACAGCCTGCGCCGCATCGAGCACCCCGGCGTGGTGCGCTTGATCGACGCCGGCGTCGACGGCGCCGCGCCGTACCTGGTGACGCCGGTGGTGGCGGGGCCGACCCTGCGCACCGCGCTGGCCGCCGGGCCGCTGGTGCCCGAGGTGGCGCTGGCGCTGATCATCGCCGCGGCCCACGCGGTCGGCGCGATCCACGCCGCCGGGCTGGTGCACCGCGATCTCAAGCCCGACAACCTTGTGATCGATCGCGACGGCGCGGTGATCGTGATCGACCTCGGCCTGGCGCTCGGCCCCGAGCACAGCCGCCACACCGCCGAGGACACGCTGACCGGCTCGGTGCCGTACATGGCGCCCGAGCAGATCGACGATCGGCTGCCGTCGCCCGCCTCCGACGTCTGGGCGCTGGCGGTGGTGCTGTTCGAGGCGATCGCCGGGCGGCGGCCGTTCCAGCGGCGGCGCGGCAGCGAGGAGGTCGCGGCGATCCTGGCCGGCCGCGCGCCGCGCCTGGCCGAGCTGGCGCCGGCGGCCAGCGACGAGCTGACGGCGCTGGTCGCCCGCTGCCTCGACGCGGACCCGGCGCGACGGCCGGCGACCGGCGCGGCGCTGGCCGCCGAGCTCGAGCGGCTGGTCGACTGGACGACGCCGGCGTCGCTGCCGGCCGAGCGCGCGCGGTGGATCGCGGCGCCGGCCGAGGTGGCGGCGGGCATCGCCGCGCGCCGCGCGGTCGAGCTGGCGATGGCGGCGGAGGCGGCCCACGCGGCGGGCGATCGGTTCCTCGCGACCCGGCTGGTCGAGCGCGGCCTGGGCTACCGGCCCGACGACGCCGGGCTGGCGGCGCTGGTCGAGCGCGTGCTCGGTGGGCGCCCGCCGGCCCAGACCATCCGCGGCGCCGCGCCGGCCCCGGCGGCGGTGCGCGGCGTGGGCACCGGCGCGAGCGCGGCGGTCGCGCCGGCGAGCCCGCCGCCCGCGGGGCCGGCGTCGATGCCGGCCGTGGCGTCGGTGGCGTCGGTGCCGTCGGTGCCGCGGGGGCCGCGGCGCTGGCCGTGGCTGCTCGCCGCCGGCGTGGCGGT